>DASWRU010000020.1:0-8355 GCA_036403015.1 Allosphingosinicella sp. | reverse complement strand
GGCGGCGCGGGGCCGGTAGACGAGGCGCCGATGGCCTATGTCTTCCCCCACCGCCACCTGCTCGGCATCGACCAGTTGTCGGCGGAGGACATCCTCTTCCTGCTCGACGAGGCGGAGCCGTGGGTCGAGTTCAACCGGCGGCGCCGCAAGCAGGACGAGCGGCTGCGCGGGCTGACCCAGTTCAACGTCTTCTTCGAGAATTCGACGCGCACCCTCTTCTCGTTCGAGGTGGCGGGCAAAAGGCTCGGCGCGGAGGTGGCGAACTTCCACACCGCCGGCTCCAGCGTCCACAAGGGCGAGACGCTGATCGACACCGCTCACACCCTCGACTCCATGCGGCCCAACGTCATGGTGGTCCGACATTCCGAGACAGGCGCGCCGCACCAGGTGGCGGAGGTGGTGGGGTGCCCGGTGATCAATGCCGGCGACGGCACCGGCGAGCATCCCACCCAGGCGCTGCTCGACGCGCTGACCATCCGCCGCCGCAAGGGCCGGATCGAGGGCCTCAAGATCGCGATCTGCGGCGACATCCGCCACAGCCGGGTCGCGGGCTCGAACCTGCGGCTGCTGCCCCGGCTGGGGGCGGAGGTGCGGGTGGTGGGCCCCCCTGCCCTGCTGCCGCCGGACAGGCCGGGGATCGACGCCTTCGCCGACTTTGACGAGGGCATAAAAGGCGCCGACGTGGTGATGATGCTGCGCATCCAGCGCGAGCGGATGGAGGCGAGCGTCTCGGGCTCGCTGGAGGATTTCCACGCCCGCTACGGGCTCACCATGGCGCGGCTCGACCGCCACGCGCCCGACGCCCTAGTCATGCACCCCGGGCCGATGAACCGTGGCGTGGAGATAGACGGCGAGGTTGCCGACCATCCCACCCGCTCCGCGATCCGCGAGCAGGTGGAGATGGGGGTGGCCGTGAGGATTGCCGTGCTCGATGTGCTGACGCGAGAGCGCTAATTCCCTCTCCTCCCAAAGGGAGGGAGGATCTTACCCCTTGTCCGTGCCTGGATAGCGGCTGGCCCAGCGGACCGGCGCGTCGCCGGCGACGGCGCGGACGAAGCAGGCGCCGCCCTTGGCACGGACCGTCCGGCAGACGCGGCCGGCATCCTCGCGGCTGGCGAAGCCGGCCACCGACAGCCGGTGGAACGTGCCGCGGCCCCGAACCGCGAAAGTCGTCGAGAGCGGCGTGTGGTTTTCAAAGCCGTAGCGCCGGTAAGCCTGCGCCCAGCCGCGTTCGACGCCCGCGGGGCTGGCGAAGGCGCCGAGCTGGACCGCGAAGCGGCCGGGGCCGGCATGGCCGTCGGGCATGATCGCCGAGGCGAGGACCGGACCGGCCGGACGTTCGAAGTGGCGCACCGGCGCGAGCCTGGGCGCCGCCGCCGGCGGCGTAGCGACCAGCGACTGCACGGCGTCGGCATAGACCGGCTTCGTCTCTTCGCGCGGCTGCGGCTCGGCCGCCTGGGCCGCGGCGATCCAGGCCGGGACATCACTGGAGGCGCTCTGCACCGGGGCGTCGGCCGCCGGTGCCGGGGAGGGAGCCGAAGCTTCGACCGGAGCGAGCGCGGCCGCGACTTGGGGCGCCGGCTCGGGCGCGGGCTCGGCGGCAGCGAAGGCGGTGGCCGCCGGCTGGGCGAGCGCGAGGCGGACCGGCTGGCCGTCGTCCGCGCCGGGACGGACGCCGAGCAGGGCCGCGACCCGGTCGCCGGGGGCAGAGGGCTTGGCGAGCGCCGCCCATTGCTCGAGGCGGCGGCCGAGATCGGCCGGGGAAACGTCCTGCGCGGCGAGGCTGCGCGCCTTCGGCCAGTCGCCGGCCAGCGCATAAGCGAAAGCGAGATTCTGGCGCAGGCGGGCGTTCGCGCCGGCTTCGCGTACGGCCGGCTCCAGGATCTCGATCGCGCGCTGCGCATGCCCGGCCAGCGCGAAGGCGAGGCCCACGTCGGAGGGCGGCGCGGTGTCGGCGGCTTTCTCGAGCCGGTCGACCGCCGCGTCGTTGCGGCCGGTGGCGATGTCGGCGAGCGCGATCGAGATCGATGCACGCGGATTGCCCGGGTCGAGCGAGAGCACGTCGCCGAAGGTGGTCGCGGCCGACTGGAAGCGGCCGTTCTTCAGATAGAGGTCGGCGAGCAGCATCCGGTAGCCCGCATCGCGGGGCGACAGCTCGACCGCTCTTTCGGCCGGCGCCAGCGCCGCGGCGAAATCGCCCTTCTGCGCCGCCGCTTCGGCGCGGGTGAAAGAGGCCGCCGCTTCTTTCTCCGCCTTGGGTGTGGCCGCCGAGGCGGAGACCGGCCGGAAGGCTTGGGCCGCCGGCTTGCAGGCGACCATGGTGGTGCCCAGCGCCAGCGCGGACACGGCGAACTTGATGGCGGTACCGGTCTTCATACTGGACCCCTTGGCTGTCATCGGCTGGAGCGGCTGCGGCGCGAAGATTCTGCGCCCGCGCGGTCGGCGAGCGCCTCCACTTCGGGCAAAGTCGCGAGAAAATCGTCGAGCGCCCCCGTCACCAGCTGCTGGGCCGAACGGCGCGAGAGCGCGCAGGCGAGCCGCAGCTTCAGGTGGCGGTCGGGATCGAGGCGAAGCGTGAAGGCCGCCTTGGCCCTGGCGGCGAGCGCGGGCCGCTGCGGCAGCGGCACCACTTCGGCCGTCTCGGCAACGGGCTCCTCCACGTCTTGGGGCACGTCTTCGGGCACACTCTCCGGCACAAATTCGGGCACGAAGCTGTCGCGAAGCGCGCGCTGCTGCTCGACCACCGGCGGCGGCTCGGCGGGCGCGGCCGGCGCCGCGGCCTTGGGCGACGGCGTCAGCGCGTCGATCGGCGTCGGCACATGCTCGTGATATTCGTGGCTGCCCATGTCGTTCCAGCCCAGATCCTCCAGGCTGCCGCCGAACGAGCCGAAGCCCTGCGGGCGCATCGCCGGCTTCGCGCCGCCCTTGCGGGCGAGGAGGCCGGAGGAGAGGGAAGCGAAAGGTTTGGTCTCGGCCATCTGTCCCCTCCCCTTACTGGCCGACGACGCGGCGGCCGAAGCCGGAAGCGGGTCGGGCGGCGGAGGCGTGCTGGCCGTAGCCGGTGCCCGGGGCGGAGAAGATCGTGCGGCGGAAATTCTTTTCGAGCCGGTCCGAGATATAGTCCCAGAGCTCGACCACCTCCTTCGCGGAGCGGCCGTTCGGGTCCACCTCCATCACCGTGCGGCCGTCGATCATCGAGGCGGCATAATCGGTGCGGTGGTGGAGCGTGACCGGGGCGACCGTGCCGTGCTGCGACAGCGCGACCGCGGCCTCGTAGGTGATCTTGGCCTTGGGCGTCGCCGCGTTGACGACAAAGATGAGCGGCTTGCCGGCGCGCTCACACAGATCGACCGTGGCGCCGACGGCGCGCAGGTCGTGCGGGCTCGGGCGGGTCGGGATGACGACCAGCTCGGCGACCTGGATGACGCTCTGGATCGCCATGGTGATGGCCGGCGGCGTATCGATGACGGCGAGCTTGAAGCCCTGCTGGCGGAGGATCTCGAGGTCCGCGGCGAGCCGGGCGACCGTGGTCTGCGCGAAGGCGGGCATTTCCGCCTCGCGCTCGTTCCACCAATCGGCAAGTGAACCCTGCGGGTCGATGTCGATCAGGCAGACGGGGCCGGCGCCGCTAAGCTCCGCCTGCACGGCAAGATGGCCGGACAGGGTCGTCTTGCCCGATCCGCCCTTCTGCGATGACAATGCCAATACGCGCATCTGATCCCCTCGGGTCGCCGGTCCTTTGCAGGGTTCTTGCGCCGGTGGTGGCTAAATTTCGGTTAACGCCGCGGCCCCGGAACCGCTTTTCGGAGCGCTTTGCGGCCCGCCCCGCCGCGCCTTATGCTAAGCGCGCATTAAGGATTATCGGCTAGGCATCGGGCCGTTTCACGCCCCCTTCGAGGAGTTATCCCATGCGTATTTCGGGTCGGCAGATGATCGCGGGCGCCGCAGCCGCGGCCATCATGCTCGCGGCGAGCCCCGCTTTGGCCGACACCAAGTCCGGCTACGACGCCTGGATGGCCGGCAATTACGCCGCCGCGATCGCCGAATGGCGGCCGCTCGCCGACAAGGGCGATGCCGATGCGCAGTTCGATCTCGGCCAGGCCTACAAGCTCGGGCGAGGCGTGCCGCAGGACCTGAAGATCGCCCAGAGCTGGTTCGAGAAAGCCGCGCAGCAGGGTCATTTGCAGGCCCAGACGATGCTCGGCCTCATCCTCTTCCAGAGCGGCGAGCGCGCCCGCGCCATGCCGTGGATCAAGAGAGGCGCCGAGGCGGGGGACCCGCGCGCCCAATATGTCCTCGGCACCGCGCTGTTCAACGGCGATCTCGTCGCCAAGGATTGGGTGCGCGCCTATGCGCTGATGACTCGCGCCGCGGCGCAGGGCCTGCCGCCGGCGGCGACCAGCCTCCAGGCGCTGGATCAATATGTGCCGCTCGCGCAGCGCCAGCAGGGCCTTGCGCTCGCGAGACAGATGGAGGCCTCGGCGGCCCCGACACGCATCGCCTCGGCCCGGCCGACGCCGCCGCGGCCCAATTCGGCCGTTCAGTCCACCCTTCCCGCGCCGGCGCCGCCCCGCGTCGTGGCGCAGATCCGCCCTCCGGCTCCCGCGCCCGCACGGACGCCCGTGGCGGCGGCGGCCGGCGGTGCCTGGCGGGTCCAGCTCGGCGCCTTCAGCAACGCGGCCAATGCCCGCAGCGCCTGGGCGGGCCTCCGCGGCCGCGGCGCCGCCTTCGCCGGCCTCCAGCCGATCCTGGTCCCGGCCGGTGCGGTCACCCGCCTCCAGGCGGGCCCGCTGCCGGGCCGCGCCGCCGCCGACCGGGTCTGCGCCGCCGCCAAAGCCGCCGGCTCGGCCTGCTTCCCGGTCGCGCCTTAACCCTTTCTTGGGTGGGACGCGCCTAGGCTCGCCGCTCGCACAGCTTGCGGGGGAAGAGATGGCGGCAGTCGGAAAGATCGGAGCCAAGGCCGCCATGGCGTCGCGTTGGCGCCGCCGGCGGATGTGCGTGCTCCTCGCCGGCGACCCCGCTCCCGCCGCCTTGCGCCACGTCTCCGCCACCGGCGCCTTTCTCGAGACCAACGCCCGCCCCGCCATCGGCGCGCGGGTCGAGCTCCATCACCCGGACGCCGGCACCATCGCGGGCACCGTCCGAGCGCTCGCCGCCGACGGCGTCGAGCTCGCTTTCTCCTGCTCGGAGCAAAGCGTCGCCTTCGCCCTCGCCGCGATCGCCGCCGACATGAGCCGCCCGGCCGCCTGACCAAGATCGTTTCAGGCTGAATCAGCCTGAAACGATCTTGGTTTCGTTATCATCGAGAGCCTCATTCACGCCATCGGCCGAAGCGCGAAGCGCTTCGACCTCAGACGATCAAGGCTCTAGTCGCTCTCCCATTCGCCGCGGGCATAGCCCTGGGCGTAGAGCAAGGCCGTCAAGTCGTTATGCTCGATCAGCGCGCCCGCGGCCGCGGCCAGCGCCGGCTTGCCGTGGTAGGAAACCCCGAGCCCCGCCGCCTCGACCATCGGAATGTCGTTGGCGCCGTCGCCGATGGCCAGCGCGGCCGCCGCCTCCAGCCCCCGCTCCGCGGCCGCGTCGAGCAGCGCCTGGCGCTTGGCGGCCGGCCCGACGACGGGCGCGGCGACGGTGCCGCTGAGCCGCCCCTCGCCCTCCAGCCGGTTCGCCACCACCCGGTCGAAGCCGATCTCGGCCCCGATCGGCTCGGCGAAGCCGGTGAAGCCGCCGGAGACGAGCAGGGTGAAGGCTCCCTCCCGCCTCATCGTCCTGACCAGCGCGCGCGCTCCCGGGGTGAGCCGCACCCGTTCCTCCCGGCAGCGATCGATCACGGTTTCGTCCATCCCCTTGAGCAAGGCGACGCGCGCGGCGAGCGCCTGCTCGAAGGCGATCTCGCCCCGCATCGCCCGCTCCGTGATGGCCGCCACCGCCTCCCTGATCCCGGCATAATCGGCGAGCTCGTCGATGCACTCGACCGTGATCATCGTCGAGTCCATGTCGGCCACCAGGAGCTTGCGGCGGCGCGATGCCTCGCCCTGGACGATGACGTCGGTCCCGGCGAGCAGGCCCTCGAGCGCCGCCCGCGCCCGCGCCGGCCTCTGCGAGAAGAGGAGGTCGCAGGCCCGCTCCTCCTCGATCCAGCTGCGGCCGAAGGCGTGGAGGCCGGCCTGGCGGAGCGCATCCTCGGCCGCCGAAATATCGCCGCTCGACAGCCGCTCCTTTGCTATCAGGGTGGCGATGAACATGAACGTCCCTTCGAGACCGAGGCTGGCGCTTATCGCCGGGCCTACCGCGAGCGGCAAGTCGGCCCTCGCCTCCGCGCTGGCGGAGCGGGAAGGCGGCATTGTGATCAACGCCGACAGCGCGCAGGTTTATGCGGATTTATGCATGATCTCGGCACGCCCCACAGGCGAGCAGGAGGCGAGCATCCCCCACCGCCTCTACGGCTATCGCGACGGCGCCCTGCCCTGCTCGGCGGCGGACTGGGCCGAGGACGCCAGACGGGCCGTCGCAGAGGCGCGGAAAGCAGGGCGCCTGCCGATCCTCGCCGGCGGCACGGGCCTCTACATCCGCACCCTGCTGGACGGAATCGCCCCGGTGCCGGCCATCGATCCGGCCGTCCGCGCCGGGGTTCGCGCCTTGCCCGCCATGCCTGTTCATGCCGCGCTCGAACGGGAGGATCCCGAAGCCGCGGCAAGGCTGCGCCCCACCGACACCACCCGCCTGGCGCGGGCGCTGGAGGTGGTCCGATCGACCGGCCGGCCGCTCGCCCACTGGCAGCGGCAGCGCAGCGGCGGCCTGGCCGGCGAGGTGGAGCTCCATCCGCTCATCCTCCTGCCGCCGCGCGAATGGCTCTACGCCCGATGCGACGAGCGGTTCGAAAAAATGTTTTCCGAAAAAGGCATTGCGGAGATTAGCTCACTCCTGGCGCGAAATCTCTCTCACGCGCTCCCGGTCATGCGGGCGATAGGCGTCCGCGAGATCGCCGCCTACCTCGCCGGAGACCTCAGTCGCGCACAGGCGCTCGAGTCGGGCCGGACCGCCACCCGCCAATATGCCAAGCGCCAATATACCTGGTTCTCCCGCCAGCCGCCGGTGGAATGGCCGCGCTTCACCGAGCCGCCGGTGGGGGACGCGTTCCAACGCGCTCTGGCGCGCCTTTGCCCTTCCCCTCGATGATGAGGCGAGCCGCATTGCCGCTCCGCCGGCAATGGCCTAGCCCGCTGTGATGCACGTCTATCGCGACGAGGATGCCGATCTCGCCCTGGTCCGCGGCCGCGCCGTCGCCGTGATCGGCTACGGCAACCAGGGCCGCGCCCAGGCGCTGAACCTGCGCGACAGCGGCGTCTGCGTCACCGTCGCGCTGCCCGAGAGCTCGGCCAGCCGCGCCCGTGCCTCGGCGGACGGCTTTGACGTCATGACGGCGGCTGAAGCCTCGGCGCGCGCCGATGTGGTCGTCATGCTCGCCGCCGATGAGGACCAGGGGCGGATCTACGCCGAGGAGATCGCGCCGCACCTCCGGCAGGACGCCGCCCTCGTCTTCGCCCACGGGCTCAACATCCGCTTCCGCCTGATCGTCCCGCGTCCCGACCTCGACGTCGTCCTGGTCGCGCCCAAGGGCCCGGGCACCGCGCTGCGCAGCGAATATGAAGGCGGCGGCGGGCTCATCGGCCTGTTCGCCGTCGAGCGGGACGCCACCGGCAACGCGGAGGCGCTCGCCCTCTCCTACGCCGCGGCGATCGGCAGCGGCCGCGCCGGCATCCTGCGCACCACCTTCGCGGAAGAATGCGAGGCGGACCTGTTCAACGAGCAGGCGGTGCTGTGGGGCGCGATCCCCGAGCTGATCCACGCCGGCTTCGAGACGCTGGTCGATGCCGGCTTCTCACCAGAAATCGCTTATTTTGAATGCCTTACAGAGGTAAAGCTCATAGCCGATCTCATCTACGAGCGCGGCATAGCCGGGATGCGCGAGGCGATTTCGAACACCGCAGAGTTCGGCGCGCTGAAGGGCGGCACCCGCATCGTCACGGCCGACACCCGCACCGAGATGCGCCGCATCCTGCGCGAGGTGCGCTCGGGGAGCTTCGCCAGGGAGCTGATCGCCGATGCCGAGGCCGGCTATCCCCGCCTGAAGGCCAGCCGCGCCGAGGCCGCCGCCCATCCAATCGAGGAAGTGCGGCGGCGGCTCGCCGCGCTGAAGCGCAATTAGACCTTCCGCTCCCGCATGGCGAATGCGAACTCGGCCTGGATCCGCGGCGGCGGTGCGAGCGCGAAGAGGAAGAAGAACAGCAGGATCAACAAAAGGTCGGCCAGCTTATCCTTGAAGAAGAAGCGGACCGACTCCTGCGGCCTTCG
>DASWRU010000019.1:0-37233 GCA_036403015.1 Allosphingosinicella sp. | reverse complement strand
CCGCCGTAAGAGGTTCTTAAACCTCCAATGGCTTAAGGGTCGTCGGACGCGCGGAAGTGGGGCTTCGCGGGCGTGGCAGAACGGGATGGGCAGGGACGATGCTTGCGAGCGAGGGCCATCAGGAGACCGTCTTCTCTTTTTCGGACAAGGCGCCGCCGCCTCCCGAGGAGAGGCGGCGCGACCCACGGCACCTCACCATCCTCCGCGTCGGCGCGCTGATCTCGGAGCGCGGGCGCGAGCTCTGCCTCATCCGCAACATCTCCGCCGGCGGCATCATGGCGCACGTCTATTCGCACCGCGAGCGGGGCGAACGGGTGGCGATCGAACTGAAGAGCAACGAGCGCATCGCCGGCGAGGTCGTCTGGATCAGCGATTCGAACGTCGGCATCGAGTTCGAAGCGCCGGTCGACGTCGCCGAGATGCTGTCGAGCCAGGCGGTGCTGGAGAATGGCTGGCGCCCGCGCCTGCCCCGGGTCGAGGTGGACCGCCTCGCCACCCTGCGCTGCGGCGCCCGCTTCTACGGCGTCAACACCCGCGACATCAGCCAGGGCGGCGTCAAGATCGAAACCGATCAGGCGCTCGAACTGGGCGCCGCCGTCGTTCTGGCCCTCGACAAGTTCCGGCCGCTGCACGGCGCCGTGCGCTGGTGCGACGGCGGCCTCGCCGGCATCGCGTTCAACCAGCTCATCCCCTTCCACGAGCTGATGGCCTGGCTTCGGCCTGATACCGCCGCCTGACGCCACGTTGACAGCCGGGCGCCCATTCGCCATTGCGTCGCCCTCCCGTCGGGGCGCGGCTGGACAGGTGGCCGAGTGGTTAAAGGCAGCAGACTGTAAATCTGCCCGGGATTCCCGTACGCTGGTTCGAATCCAGCCCTGTCCACCAGCCGCCGCTCCGCTTTGCGGAGCTATGGCTGGCAAGCCAGGCTGGGGGAGAGGCCGACAGGCGGGCTTGCCCGCCGAAGCTCGGTTCGCCTAGAGGCGAAGCGAGCGCAGGCGGGTATAGCTCAATGGTAGAGCACTAGCCTTCCAAGCTTGTGACGCGGGTTCGATTCCCGCTACCCGCTCCAGCCTCCGCGCCACGGCTTGCCAGCGGCTCCCCGCGCGGTCATGGGGCGGCATGCGCCGCAAAGCCCGGCAGGCTTCCAAGCCCGAAAACCGGCCCCGCTTCTGGGGCCGCCATGCCGTTGCCGCCGCCCTTGCCAATCCGGAGCGCGACATCGTGCGGTTGTGGGTGACTCGGGAAGCCGCGCCCGATTTCGACCTCCCTGCGGACGTGCCGGTCACGTTCGCCGACGCCGCCGATCTCGGCCGGCTCGTGCCGCGCGAAGCGCCGCACCAGGGGATCGTCGCCGAGGTCGGCCGGCTCGACGACATCCTGCTTGCCGACGTGCTGGACCGCGCGCCCGAGCGGCGGCCGATCCTGGTGCTGGACCAGGTCACCGATCCCCACAATGTCGGCGCCATCCTGCGCTCGGCGGCGGCCTTCGACGCGCTCGCCCTCGTCACTCAGGACCGGCACGCGCCGCCCGAATCCGGGGCCCTCGCCAAGGCCGCCAGCGGCGCGCTCGAGACGGTGCCGTGGGTGCGCGTCGTCAACCTCTCGCGCGCGCTCGACGACATGGCGGAGGCCGGCTTCTGGCGGATCGGCCTGGCGGGTGAGGCGGAGCAGACGCTGGCGCAGGCGCTCGGCCCCGCCCGCATCGCCCTGGTCCTCGGCGCCGAAGGGGAGGGGATGCGCCCCAACACCGCTTTGCATTGCGACGCCTTGGCGCGGCTGCCGATCGGTGGGCGTGTCGAGAGCCTCAACGTTTCCAACGCGGCGGCGATCGCGCTATATGCGGCGGTCAACGGGGGGTAAGACATCATGAGGATCGGACGCTTTGCGCTGGCGCTCGCCGCGCCCTTCCTGCTCGTCTCCTGCCTGTTGAGCCCGGGCAAGTTCGCCTCCACGCTGGACATCGGGAAGGACCGCAGCTTCACCTTCACCTATGTCGGCGAGGTGATCGTCAACGATCCGAAGATGACCGACAAGAACGGCGAGCCCGCCGCGACCCCGGCCAAACCGGGGCCACCGTCCGCCGAAACCGTCGCCCGGCGCCGCGCGATCGCCGACGCGCTCGCTAAGGAAGCCGGCTACCGCTCGGTCCAATATCTCGGCGGCGACAAGTTTCGGGTGGATTATTCGATCTCCGGCCGCCTCGACCGAAGCTTCGTCTATCCGATCAACCTCGATGCCACGGCCTTCATCCCCTGGATCGCGGTCGAGCTGCGCAAGGACGGAACGGTGCGGATGAAGGCGCCCGCCTTCGGGGATGCGAGCGAGATGATGGGGAGCGGCGTCCCCGGCGAGCCGGCCGAAGGGCGGGAAGGAACCCTCACCCTCACCACGGACGCGACCTTGGTCATGCAGAACAATGAAGAGGGGCTGGCGGCGGGTCCGGGCACGAAGGTGGTGTGGCGGGTCACCCCGTCGAGCAAGGCGGTGCCGACGGCGGTGATCCGCTTCTAGATCAATCCTCCGGGGCGATCTGCACCCTGAGGCCGTCGAGCGCCTCGGCGAACTCGATCTGGCAGGAGAGGCGGCTGTTCGCCCGGCGGTGGCTGGAGCTGTCGAGCAGGTCGTCTTCGTCGCCGCCCATCGCCGGAAGGGCGCCGAGCCACGCCTCGTCGACATGCACGTGGCAGGTGGCGCAGCTGCAGCAGCCGCCGCACAAGGCGAGCAGCTCGTCGAAGCCGGCGCCGCGGATATTCTCCATCACGCTCCAGCCGGCTCGCCCCTCGATCGATTTTTCGTTACCGTCGCGGCCGACGATGGTGAGCTGCGCCATATTGCTTGGATGCCGTGCATTTCGGGAGGTTTCCGGGGCCGGTCCTATGCTAGGCGGTTCGCTCGATTGCAAGCGGGAGCGGGAATGGGAATCGGGGCTGAGGATCTGCGCGCATCGCTCGATGCACTGGGGGCGCGCGAGCCGGCGATCGCCGCGGCGCTGGCCCGGGCCGGCTATCCGGAGCCGCGGATCAGCGAGCGCGGCTACGAGACCCTGCTCCGGGCGATCGTCGGCCAGCAGGTCAGCATCAAGGCCGCCGCCTCGATGTGGGCGAAGCTCACCGCTCTCGTCGGCGACCCGCCCAACCCGGAGCGGCTGCTTGCGGCGGACGACGCGGCGCTGCGCAGCGCCGGGCTGTCGCGCCAGAAGGCGGCTTATGCACGAAGCCTGGCGGAAGAGGTGCTGTCCGGCCGTCTCGATTTCGACCGGCTGCCGCGCGACGACGAGGAAGCCATCGCCCACCTGGTCCAGGTGAAGGGGATCGGCCGCTGGACGGCGGAAATCTACCTCCTCTTCGCCGAGGGACGCCCCGACATCTGGCCGGCGGGGGACCTCGCCGTGCAGATCGAAACCGGCCGCATCCTCGGCCTGGAAGGACGGCCTTCGGAAAAGCTCATACGCGAGCTGTCGGAGGCGTGGCGCCCCCATCGCGGCGCTCTGGCCGTCTTCGCCTGGCATCATCGCCGGGCGGGACAGGCGGCGATCTGACCGGCGGCTTCGCCCCGAGGCTAAGCATTTCGTAACGGCGAGGCGCTATGGCGGTCACCGGTACGCGACCGAGGGGGGCGGGGGCCGCTGGGGCGGTTCCCGCCTTCTTTCCGCTTCCGCGCGGGCGGCTTGGCTTAACCCCCGCTAACCGTCCCGTTCAGCCTTTTCTCAACCGCTTGGGCGCAGAGCGGCCGGGTCGCCGGCGCGGATTGCTTCGCGCTCGCGCGACCCCTCGAGTCGCGTATCGAGGGGGGGCCGGCACTCCGCAGGGAGGCGCCGGCCCCGACCCTCCTAACCATTATTTAGGCATCCGCCGCTAGGGAGAACCGGTCGACCGAGCGCCTGGAGGAATATCCTTGTTCATCAACGCCGAACTGTCGCAGCTCCCGGTTACGGACGGGCGCAAGGTGGAGCGCCGGATCGTCAACCTCGCCGCCGCGCTGCGCGAGGATGGCGCGAAGAACGCCGCCGTCGTCGTGCTCGACATCTCGGTCGCCGGCTTCCGGGCGGAGACTCCCGAGCCGTTCGACGAGGGCAGCGAAGTGTGGCTGAAGCTGCCGGGCTTCGAAGCCAAGCGCAGCCGCATCGTCTGGAGCAAGGGCCAGGAAGCCGGCTGCGAGTTCGAGACCCCGCTCCACCCGCGCGATCTCGAGCTGATGACCGCGCCCAAGCCGCGGCGCATCCCCAAGGGCGTCTTTCGCCGGGCCTGAGCCGACCCGCCTACAGGGCGTAGCGGGCGACGTCGGCGAGCGGAATATGCTCGACCGGTGCGCCGCGATCGTCGACGATCTCGATCATGTGGTCATCGAACGGGCAGCCGAGATGCACGTTGGCGCGGATGATCTCGCGCGCGCTGCGCACCGCCTGGTACCAAGCCGCTTCGCTGTCCGGCAGCACCACGCCGCTATCGTCGGTGAGGCGCTCTCCCGGCCCCCGCACGTGAAAATAGTAACGCGGCATCTGTGCCTGAACGTCGCGCCGCGCGCCTTGTGCCCGACAAAGAGGGTTATGGCGGCGTAAAGGGCGAATATCCGCCCACGCGCACGTTCCGGCTTCGGCGCGGCCGCCGATCAGCGAGCGTCGACGAGGACGATCTCGGCATCTTCGAGGGCGCGGATCGCGACCTTCGCTTCGCCGGTGATCGCGACGCCGTCGCGCGGCTCGGCGCGGCGGCCGTTGACCTCGATCGCGCCGCCGACCGCCACCAGATAGGCGTGGCGGCTCGGGTCGAGCGTGAGCTCGGCGCTCTCGCCGGCCTTGAGGGTGGCGCCGAGGACGCGCGCCGCGGCGTTGATCTTCAGCGCATCCGTATAGTCCTCGAAGCCGCTCGCCAGCGTGACGAAGCCGCCCTCGCGGTCGTGCTTCGGGAATTGCTTGGCGCCCCAGCTCGGCTTGGCGCCGCGCCGGTCGGTCTGCACCCAGATCTGGAACAGGGTCGTCGCTTCGTCCTCCAGATTATATTCGGCGTGGCGCACGCCGGTGCCCGCGCTCATCACCTGGACGTCGCCGGCGCCGGTGCGGCCCTGATTGCCCATCGAATCCTGGTGGGTGATCGCGCCCTGGCGGACGTAGGTGACGATCTCCATGTCGGCATGGGGGTGAGGCGGGAAGCCGGAGCGGGCGGCGATCTCGTCGTCGTTCCAAACGCGGATCGCGCCCCAGCCCATGCGGGCGGGCTCGTGATAATCGGCGAAGGAAAAATGGTGGCGGGCGTTCAGCCAGCCATGGTCGGCGTGGCCGAGCGAAGCGAAGGGGCGGATGTCGATCATGTCATGCTCCTCTACCGCCGTTCCGGCATTGGCGGAACCGCGGTCATCTATGCGGGTGAGGTGACCCGTCCGCCCCGCTTGGAGGGGGCGTTCGCAGGGCGGACGGGGATGCGCGGCGGCTTCAGGCCGCCAGCGGCAATTCGGTTTCGGCGAGGCCGGCGAGCTCGGCCGCGGCGTCGGCCAAGGCCTGTGCTGCGGCGTCCGGGCCGAAGGCGAGCTTCTCGACGCGGACGAAGGTTACGTCGGTGATGCCCATGAAGCCGAGCAGGGTACGAAGGTGCGGCTCCTGGCTGTCCATCGCCGCGGCCGGGCCCTCGCTGTAGAGGCCGGCGCGGGTCTCGACGACGATCGCCTTCTTGCCCTTCACCAGGCCCTCGGGACCGGCTTCGGAATAGCGGAAGGTGATGCCGGCGCGGAGCACGTGGTCGAACCACGCCTTGAGCGTCGAGGGGATGCCGAAATTGTACATCGGCGCCCCGATGACGATGAGATCGGCGTCCTGGAGCTCGGCGATGAGCTCGTCCGAAAGCGCGAGCGCCGCCCCCGCTTCCTCGTTGTCGACAATGCCCGCGCGGATGCCGGGGACGGTCTTCTCGGTGAGGTGCGGGATCGGCGCGGAGCCGATGTCGCGGCGGACGATCCGCGCCGTCGGGTTGCGGCGCTGCAGCCGCTCGGCCGCTTCGCGGGTGAGCTTGCGGGAAACCGACGCTTCGCCGGTCGCCGCGCTGTCGATGATGAGGACGTTGGTCATGTCTTCCTCCACTGAGCTTGTGGAAGGGAGATAGGTCCGGCTGGGTGTTGCGGGTAGTCGCGATATCGGCATTGCACTGTTGCATAATATAGAACACGTGCGCCTCATCGGCGGCGGCCCCTCCTTTGCACCGAATCGGAGCAGACCATTCTGCGCGGAGCCCCAAATCGGCCTAGGCTGCATCGGTTAACGCAGCCGACTTGGGGGAGGGGTGGCGATGGCGGGACTGATGACCGTGGCGGTGGGGCGGGACCCCATGTCGGCGCCCGCGGGCCTGGCGGAGGCGCCCGCTATCCATACCCATCCGGCGGGAAGCGCCGCGCGGCCGGCGCCCGTCTCCGCCCTCCATCGCGCGCTCGCCGACCCGGCCAGTCGAACCGACGTGAGCCCGGACGAGTATCGCGAGCCGGATTCGGCGGCCGGCGCTTCGGGCTCGCCCGCGGCCGCGGCGCTGGGCCCGGCTGCGCATCCCTCGCTCCACGACCGGCTGCATGCGGTCTGGACCGAATGCGACTGGAAGGGCCTGGCCGCCATCGCCCGCGGCCATCTTCACGACCGCAGTCCGAAGCCGGAGCTGCATCCGGTCACGGCGGCCGCGATCGAATTCTTCCGGCCGCGCACGCCGGGCTACCAAGCCGGCGACGCCGAGCGCTTCATCGCCGGCTTCGGCGACGGCGTGCTTCGCGCCTATGCCGCCCAGCAGGCCGAGCCGGAGCGGCGGCGGCTCGCCGACGATGCGCTCGCGCTCCACTGCCTGGGAATGCTCGGCCAGGCGCGCTTCGACTACATCGGGGCGCTCCGCGCGATCGAGGCGGTCACCGTCTGCGCGCGGCTGTGGGACCTCGGCGCCGAGGAGCTTGGGATCGCCCCTGGGCTTATCGACCGGATCGTCGACATGGACGTGGTGCTTCCGAGCTGGACCTTCGAGATCGACCCGTGCCGCTGCTGCGACGAGGGCTGGCCGGAGGAGAGCCCGCTGGAGCGAAAGCTGGCCGGGATCGAGCGGCGCGACGCAGGTACGAGGCCCGATTCCGACTGCGTCTGCACTCCGGACCCGGGGCCTTGCCGGCCGACCGATCCGTGCTGCGCCAAGGTCAATTACTACGTCGCGGACCTGCTCGAGCTTCGCGACTGGACCCATCGCTACAAGGCCGGCGACCTCGCCTATATCGAGAATGTCGCCGCCGGCGAGACCCGCTCGCGCGACCATGAGATGAAGCGCACCCGCGAGCTCTTCTCGGAGATGGAAACCACCGACCGGCGGTCCGAGACCCGCGACCTGCAGGTCACCAGCCGATCCTCGCTCAAGCGCGAGATCGACCGGCAGAAGGAGCAGAGCTTCAACGCCGAGGCGAGCGCCACCGCGGGCTACAAGACGGAGATGTACAACGCCTCCATCTCGGCCACCGCCAAGTTCGCCCGCTCGTCGAAGGACGCAATCCGGGAAGCTCAGGAGCATTCGATCGAGACCGTGAACAAGGCCGTGTCGGAGATCGAGAAGGAAACCCAGACTAAGCGCTCGGAGAAGATCACCACCGAGGAGACCGAGAAGAACCTCCACGCCTTCAAGAACGAAACCGACGAGGCGCTGGTCACCAAATATTTCTGGGTGACCAAGGAATGCCGGGCCCAGCTCTACAGCTACGGCAGGCAGATGATCGCCGAGTTCATCGTTCCCGAGCCGGCTCGGCTTTACGAGCATCTGATCCTCGTGCGGCGGGAGGCGCAGATTGACGCAGCGATCAGGAAGCCGACCGCCGTAAAGCCGGAGAAGCCGGAGGCGCTGGGCTTCGACTCGGCCTCGATGAGTTCCGAAAACTATATCGGCCGGTGCGAACAATGGGGAGTGGCGAACCCCCCGTCCCCGCCCGCGGCAAGCGGCCAGATTGCCGTCGGCCTCGCGGACGGCGACAATAGGGGCGATGGCGAGCATGCCGGAGACATGCAATTTCAGGTACCTGAGGGCTATCGGGCGGTGGCGATGACGCTGTCGGGCTCTGAGCCGGAGTGGCGGCGGCCGAAACAGGATCCGCACAAGGTGGAGTTCAATTGCGCCGGCGACACGATGTTCTGGTCCAAGGAGGAATCCTCCCACAAGCTGAGCACGAGCCTGGGGAACCTAACCGGAAGCCAAAGCATCGCCGTCGACGCCTGGTACACCGACTCGTTCAGCGCCACGGTCACGATTCAGCTCGAGCTGTTGCCCAGCGTGCTGGTCGAGTGGCAGCAATCCGTATTCGACCTGATCGAGCAGAAACACGCCGCTGCCGTCACGGCCTACGAAGAGGCGCTTGCAAAGTACGAGGCGACCATCGCGGAATATGAGCAGGAGCGCGACAAGCTGCGCCGCGAGCTGATCGAAGGCGATTCGTCCCGCCATCCCTTCTTCAACCGGGAGATCGAGCAGGCCGAATTGAAGCGCGCGGTCATCTACCTGATGTGCCAGGATTTCTCGGTGAACGGGGCGATGATCCGGCGGGCCGAGCCGTGCGGCTTCCCGGAGATCGACCGGGCCGCCGTCGAGGAAAAAGGCTATGGCTGGTATTTCTGGGACCGGCTGATCGACTGGAACCGGATGGCCTATGCCTTCTTCGACTATTTCTGGGCGCCGATGTGCGACTGGCCACAGCGCTTCGACCCGGACGAGCCGGACGCCCTGTTCAAGGCCTTCCGCCGCGCCGGTTATGCGCGGGTGTTGGTTCCGGTCAGCCCGGCGATGCACAAGGATTTCCTCTGGTATCTCGCCACCCACGAGAAATGGAACCATCAGGGGCCGCCCTTCGGCGACCAGGACCCGCGCTGGCGCAACGTCGTGTTCGAGCTCAAGCACGCCAACGAAGCGGCGATGACGGCGCGCGAGGGGCATCTCGACGTGACCAACGGCGGCAATGTCGTGACGATCAAGGGCAGCGACCGCTATTACAACCCGGCCGGGACGGGTCTGCCGGACCCGGCGATGATCGCGCTCGACATTGATCGCGAGATCTACGTCGAGGGCGAGGTCTATCTGATTACCGGCATCGCCCTCAGTCCGGGTTCGCCCCCCTACAACATCCTCACGCCCGACACCGGCTGGTGGGACCTTACCCTCGACCGCGCCTATGACGGCGCCACCGGTACGGGCCGCCTCTACGCCATGGGCGCCAAGGCGGTGGCGCCGCCGTTCAGCTTCGACATGCCGACCGAGCTGATCTGGGCGGGCGACAAGGGCAAGTGCCTGCCCATTTATCCCCTGCCGCCCTGTGTGCCGTAGGCGGCGCGGCCGATGTACGACCGGTTCCGATCTCCAGGCAGGCCTCCCGCCTCGACACAGCCTCTTCCCGAGGAATATGTCGCCGCCCTCAAGCGGACGACCCGCGGGCTGTTGACCCTCAAGCGGCTGCAGGCGTTCGAGAGGCCCGGCTATAAATCGACCTATGCGGTGAGGATCGTCGATAATGCGCTGCCAAGCGGGGACCATGGCCAGACCATCGGCGCCAAAGGCGGCGTCTCCACCACCATCTCCCGCTTCAATCAGAAGCCCGGCGACCGCATGTATCAGTGGGGTCCGGCCGAGATGGTCAACATCGTCGGCATCCACGAAGCGGAGCATATCGTAATCGAAGAAGCCGCTGCGGTCTCGGACGAATGCGCCTGCTTCCTTTGCCCCTGCCATGAGAATGCGATTTTCAGCGAACTCGTCGGCCGGTTCCAATACTCGCTGGTGCAACCGTCTTCCTCGACCGGCAAGAAGGGGTGGATCGACAATTACGCCCTCTATTTTGCCAAAGTTCGAAAGATGCGCGCCGACACCGAATACGCGGCGCTGTGCGAGAAGATGCTCACCATCAAGAATCGGCAGCGGTTCGGGGAAGCGGCCGAGGAAGCCGGCCTGTACGAGAGCGATCATCCACCGCAGCCGCCGTTCGACAGCAGCATCGGGCGAACCATCGCATTCGATGCCTACAAGGCGGCGCTGTCGGAGATGGAAGCCGCCGTCCCCTTATTTCTGGGCGAGGGCAGTTTCGACGATGTTGGCCCGTTCAAGCAGGTCATCAAGGACATCGAAAAATATCGGACCGACTCCGACTTCGTGCTCGTCCCCTGATTGCCGGCTGCGCTTATTCGATTGGCCGCGGCGGTACGCGCCCGGCTTAGAAGGTGGTGACATGTTCGTCGCGGCCGGAGCGTCCTCTCCTTGGCCACGAAACTGCGCCTCCCGCGGGCTTTGCGGAATGCGTTGCCGGCCCATATCAGGCGGGCTTAGGGAGTTGCGGATTATGGAACGCTCTTCGGTCGATCTGCTCGATGTGCTCGCGTTCGTTCGAGTGGTGGAAACCGGCGCCTTCTCGCGAGCCGCGGAGCGGATGGGGATGGCGAAGTCGATCCTTTCACGAAGGGTCGCGCGGCTCGAGGAGCAGCTCGGTGCCCGCCTGCTGACGCGCAGCGCTCAGGGGGCGAGCCCGACCGATGTCGGCCAGGCCTATTTCGAGCGGGCATCCAACATCCTCGCCGAGCTCGAGGCTGCCGAAGAGGTGGTGGCGGAAGCGGTGACCCAGATAGCGGGCCCGATCCGGCTGTCCGCGCCGCTTTCCTTCGGCGTGCAGCATCTGGCGCCGGCGCTCGCCGACTTCGCGGCGGAGCATCCGAAGGTGGAGCTCGACATTTCGTTCGACGACCGCGCCGTCGACCTCATCGCCGGCGGCTACGACCTCGCGGTGCGGATCGGATCGCTGAAGGACAGCGCGCTGATCGCCCGCCGCATCGCGCCTGTGCGCAAGGTGGCGGTGGCGAGCCCGGCCTATCTCGAGCGGCGCGGGCGCCCGACCCATCCGCGCGACCTCGCGAAGCACGACATCCTCCTCTACTCCAACGAGACCTGGCGCTTCCGCGTCGGCAAGGGCTGGGAGCACGTCCGGGGACAGCCGCGCCTCAGGGCCGACAATGGGGAGATGCTCCGCGCCGCGGCCGTCGCCGGGCTCGGCATCTGCGTCCTTCCCAGCTTCATCGCCGCGCCGGGCTTCGAGGCGGGCGAGCTGGAGCCGCTGCTGCGCGATTATCCCATGGAGGAGGGTGCGCTCCACGCGGTCATGCCGAGCCGCGCCACCACAGCGCGCGTGCGCGCCCTCGTCGACTTCCTCGCCGCCCGCTTCGGCCCCGAGCCGAGCTGGGACCCCTGCTGGATGCAGGGCGACTGCTGAGCGGGCACCCAACCGTCATTGCGAGGAGCGCAGCGATGAAGCAATCCGCCCTGCCAACCCTTCGGCCGCCTGACTGGATTGCTTCGCTACGCGCAATGACGGGTGCTCAGGCCTGCGCTTCGGGCTGGCCTTCCTCGGCGCCGCCCTTCTCGCCTTCGGGCTCGATCGCTTTCTTGCCCTTGCGCTTGCTTGCCTTGGGCGCGGCGGCGACGATCTCGAAGGAAGGCGCATTGTCCTTGATCGTGACCTTGACCTCGCCGCCGTGGATCAGCTTGCCGAACAGCAATTCCTCGGCCAGCGGCTGCTTGATCTTCTCCTGGACGAGCCGGCCCATCGGCCGCGCGCCGTAGAGCTTGTCGTAGCCGCGCGTGGTCAGCCAGCGCCGCGCTTCCTCATCGAGGTCGATGTGGACGTTGCGGTCGGCCAGCTGGAGCTCGAGCTGGAGGATGAACTTGTCGACCACCCGCGCGACGACCTCGGTCGGCAGATAGGAGAAGGGCACGATCGCATCGAGGCGGTTGCGGAATTCCGGCGTGAACATCCGCTTGATCGCTTCTTCGTCCTCGCCCTCGCGGGTCTGGGCGCCGAAGCCGACGCCTTCGCGCGCCATGTCGGACGCACCGGCATTGGTGGTCATGATCAGGATGACGTTCCGGAAGTCGACCGTCTTGCCGTGGTGGTCGGTGAGCTTGCCGTTATCCATCACCTGGAGGAGGATGTTGAACAGGTCCGGATGGGCCTTCTCGATCTCGTCGAGCAGCAGCACCGAGTGCGGGTGCTGGTCCACCGCGTCGGTGAGCAGGCCGCCCTGATCGTAGCCAACATAGCCCGGAGGCGCGCCGATCAGCCGGCTGACCGAGTGGCGCTCCATATATTCGGACATGTCGAAGCGCTGCAGCGGGATGCCCATGATCGCGGCGAGCTGGCGCGCCACCTCGGTCTTGCCGACGCCGGTCGGACCGGAGAAGAGGTAGTTGCCGATCGGCTTGTCCGGATCGCGAAGCCCCGCCCGCGACAGCTTGATCGCCGAGGAGAGGACGCCGATCGCCGCATCCTGGCCGAATACGACCCGCTTCAGGTCGCGGTCGAGATGTTCGAGCGTCTTCTTGTCGTCGGACGACACGCTCTTCGCCGGGATCCGCGCCATGGTCGAGATGACGTTCTCGATCTCCCGGGTGGTGATCGTCTTCTTGCGCTTGTTGGGCGGCACCAGCATCTGCATCGCTCCGACCTCGTCGATCACGTCGATCGCCTTGTCGGGGAGCTTGCGGTCGTTGATGTAGCGGGCCGAGAGCTCGACCGCGGCCTTGATCGCGTCGGGCGTGTACTTGACGTGGTGGTGCTCCTCGAAGGCGGACCGGAGGCCGGCGAGGATCTTCACCGTGTCCTCGATCGTCGGCTCGTTGACGTCGATCTTCTGGAAGCGCCGGAGCAGCGCCCGGTCCTTCTCGAAATGGTTCCTGAACTCCTTGTAGGTGGTCGAGCCGATGCAGCGGATCGTCCCACCCGACAGAGCGGGCTTCAGGAGGTTCGAGGCGTCCATGGCGCCGCCCGAGGTCGCTCCGGCGCCGATCACGGTGTGGATCTCGTCGATGAACAGGACGGCGTGGGGCAGCTTCTCAAGCTCCGTCACCACCGCCTTCAGCCGCTCCTCGAAGTCGCCGCGATAGCGGGTGCCGGCGAGAAGCGCACCCATGTCGAGCGCGTAGATCACCGCTTCCTTGAGCACGTCGGGAACGTCGCCCTCGATGATCTTGCGCGCCAGGCCCTCGGCGATGGCGGTCTTGCCGACGCCGGGATCGCCCACATAGAGCGGGTTGTTCTTCGAGCGGCGGCAGAGGATCTGGATGGTACGGTCGACCTCCGGCCCGCGGCCGATCAGAGGATCGACGCGGCCGTTCTTCGCCTTCTCATTGAGGTTGACGGTGAACTGCTTGAGGGCGCTCTCATTCTTCTTCTTGCCGTCCTCGGGCTTGGCCTCCTCGGCGCCCTTCACCTCCTGCGGCTCGGACGGGTTCTCGCCCTTGCCGACGCCGTGGCTGATATAGCTGACGGCGTCGAGGCGGCTCATGTCCTGCTGCTGAAGGAAATAGACGGCGTAGCTCTCGCGCTCGGAGAAGAGCGCGACCAGCACGTTGGCGCCGGTCACCTCGTCCCGCCCCGAGGACTGGACGTGGAGGATGGCGCGCTGGACGACGCGCTGGAAGCCGCTGGTCGGCGACGGGTCGGTATGGGCCTCAACCTTCAGGGCCTCGAGCTCGTTGTCGAGATAGGCCTTGACGGCGTCGCTGAGCTCTTTGAGGTCGACGCCGCACGCGATCATCACCTTCGACGCATGGGTGTCCTCGGTGAGCGCGAGCAGCAGATGCTCAAGCGTGGCATATTCGTGGCGGCGCCCGCTCGCTTCGGCGAGCGCGGTGTGCAGGGTCTGTTCGAGTTCGCGGGCAAAAGACGGCAATTCAACTCACTCCTGTCGGCCCGCGCATTGTCACGGACTTGGTGTTAATGTCGGGTGGATGGCGCCCGCATCAAGGTCTTGAAAAACGCGCGGGAGGTCCCTTGCAGTTCCTCGCACCCTCATTTTTTGAAAAACTGCTCGGCGCTGGCGCGGTGGCTGACCGCGGCCGACATCTTGGCGCGCACCCGTTCGATCTCGCCCTCGAGAGTCGCGATCCGCTCCTCCAGCTCCGCGACGGACAGCGGATCGAGGTCCTGCTTGGTCAGCAGGGTCAGCGGATCGGCGGGTTTCCCCGGGAACAGCTCGTCGAGGTCCATGACGAGGAGAATCCCCTGTTGCGCCCCCTCCTGTCAAGCTAAGTCGGCCGAATGCCGACGATGATCGCCATCGACCCGTCCGAAGCGGGCGGACCGGAGGTCCTCCGAGTGGTCGAAAGGCCCGTGCCGGAGCCCGGCCCGGGCGAAATGCTGATCGAGGTCGAGGCGGCCGGCGTGAACCGCCCTGACGTCATGCAGCGCCTCGGCCTCTACCCGCCGCCGCCCGGCGCGCCCTCCATCCCCGGTCTCGAAGTGGCGGGAACGATCGCGCGGGGGCCGCGGGCCGGCGAGCGGGTCTGCGCGCTCGTCGCCGGCGGCGGTTATGCCCAATATTGCCTCGCGCCAGAGGGGCAGTGCCTGCCGGTGCCCGACGGCTTTTCGATGGTCGAGGCGGCGGCCCTGCCGGAGACCTTCTTCACCGTCTGGACCAACCTCTTCCAGCGCGGCGGCGCCAAGGCCGGCGATACGGTGCTGGTCCATGGCGGCACCAGCGGCATCGGCACCACCGCGATCCTGCTCGGCAAGGCGTTCGGGCTGACCGTGATCGTGACCGCCGGCTCCCCCGACAAATGCGCCCGCGCGCTCGACGCCGGCGCCGCCCATGCCATCGACTACAAGGCGCAGGATTTCGTCGAGGAAGTGAAGCGCCTCACGGCCGGCGCCGGCGTCGCCGTGGTGCTCGACATGGTCGGCGGCGACTATGTGCCGCGCAACCTCGACTGCCTCGCCGAGGAAGGCCGCCACGTCTCCATCGCGGTCCAGCGCGGCGCGAAAGCGGAAGTGCCGCTTTGGCAGGTGATGGCGAAGCGCCTCACCCTCACCGGCTCGACCCTCCGCGCCCGCCCCGCCGCGTTCAAGGCCGCGCTGGCGGAGGAACTGCGGCGCGAGGTCTGGCCGCATCTCGAGACGGGCGCGATCCGGCCGGTGATCGATTCGACCTTCCCGCTCGCCCGCGCCGCCGACGCGCACCGCCGGATGGAGAGCGGCGAGCATGTCGGGAAGATCGTGCTGGAGGTGGCGTAGCTCGGCAAGCTAATTGCTGGGGTTCCGTCCCCGGCAGCTCGACCAAATCCGCGTTCATCCTGTTATTGATTCTAGATCCCACCTCTCCATTTCTTCCATCCTCCAAAGCCGAATTGGTGGCACTGATCGTTCGCAAAACACCTTCGTAGAAGATGTGAACTCCGAGTTTGATACCAAAATACCGGCGGTTGCGTTCTGTTCATAGACGGCGCTTAGAAGCTGCCGTGCCGTATCAAGGCCAATCGGCGACCGGCGTGAACCCTTCACCTCTACAAGATAGGTCGCGCCCTCACGTAGCGTCACCGCAAAGTCAAACCCGCCAGACATCGGTGGCTTGTTGACCGTTCCCCCCTGATCGACAAACCAACTCTCAACTTTGTGTTCAAAGAGACTCTCCCGCTGAAACGCTAGTGCAGAAATCGATCGCCCCTCTCTGCGGTCGACTGGTCGCGACATTCGGTGCAGAGCAGCGTGCCTATTTATGAGGACGCTTATCCGTCTCGCGTCAATTCGACGAGTGTCGGAGAGGCGGTACCACACGAAGCTCTCATTGAGACCATAGTCGGCGATATCCTCTATCGAAAAAATAATGGGGAATTTCTTTAGAGCGCTCGCAAATCCAATTAAAAAGGCTATGTTCGCGTCCATTTCAGTAAACAAGAAGGCAACCACATCAGCTTCGGCGAGCTGCTCAAGTGGCCCCACTTGGTCAGAAAATGCTCCTTCTGAGGAAATACTAACCGAGTGGCCATCAGCGGTTAACATTTCGATCAAGGCGCGCACGCCCTCCGGTTCTAGCCCGTAATGTGCTATGAGAACTCTCAACTCGCTGACCCCCTCATTGCTCGGGATAGCGCCCAAAATTCATAAAGAGACTGTATTTTCTCGTTTTCTTCACCTTCCGTTTCAAGTCCTGTTTCCGTCATCGTGGTCAAAGCATTTGTACAGATATCAAGGCGACGCTGTAAGACTGAGTTGATATAATCGGCAGTAGCTGTTTGCGCTGCGTTCCGCGTAGCATACCACTTCGGTACTTCTTGTACCAAGTATTGCATGTCGATCAGGACATTCCACCCGTTGCACTTGATGTGGCTCCACGTTCCGACTGCAACCGACTCGGCGTACCGTGTGGCTCCGAGTTCCGTAAGTAGGGTAGATACTATTGCCTCCATCTCCTTGCCGCGCCAAGGAACTGCCCCAAGCTCTGGACGGGGCAGCGTTTCCATGTCGTAGATGAAAAGAGATCCGTCTTCTGAAAGACAATCTAAGGCGTCGAGAAGCCCTTGCGCTAGGTGGCGTGGATCTAGCTCATGAATGGTATTCGTCAGCGTGATAAAATCAAACTTGCTGCTCCCGGTAACTTGTGTGAAACGGACCAAAGGCCCCACCTCGGAACTAGTGGAAAGAAACCCCAGCTTATTAGCCCGTGCTTTGGTCTCCCGCTGGTAATTCACATCAAGATCATATCCGAAATATTCTATTTTGGCGCGTTGTCGGATGTTGAGGTTTTTTTCTATTTGAGTTAAGATTTGTCCTCGCCCGCAAGCCAGATCAAGCCAGCTAAGGCGCTCGATGTTCGGATTAGCGAGCATCTTTTGAAGGAGCACGAGGGCAGCCTGGTGCTGAGACAGCAGTCGACCTTCATCAAGAGCAGCCTCTGAGTCGGCTATCCCAGTCATCGACTTTCCATAGTGCGGCCGTCGAGTGGGGGCTACCCCTTGTGACCTCGCGGCGGTTCAGCTCCGCTCTCTCACGCTCGCGAATTTAACCTTCGGCCAGTCCTGCTGGAAGCGGCCGAGCTCCCAATCGTTGCGGATGAGGAGAACGGGGGCGCCGTCGGCGTCTTCGGCGGCGCTGGGGCGGAGTGCGGCGAGGAGGCGCTTCAATTCGTCCGGCTCGTCGGCCGAGACCCAGCGGGCGATCTCCCAGGGAGAGGCCTCGAAGCCGAGCTTCAGGCCGTATTCCGCCTCCATCCGCGTCGCCAGCACGTCGAGCTGGAGCGCGCCGACGACTCCGACGATCCAGTTGGAGCCGATCGCCGGTTTGAAGATGCGGATCACGCCCTCCTCGGCGAGGTCCTCCAGCCCCTTCCTCATCTGCTTCGATCGCATCGGATCGCCCAGCCGGACGCGGCGCAATATCTCCGGCGCGAAATCGGGGAGGCCGGTGAAGGCGAGATCGCCGCGCTCGCTCAGCGTGTCGCCGACGCGTAGCGTCCCGTGGTTCGGAATGCCGACGATGTCGCCGGGCCGCGCCAGCTCGGCCAGCTCGCGGTCGCGGGCGAAGAAGGTGATCGGGTTCTGGATGGTCACCGCCTTGCCGAGCCGCTTGTTGGTGAGCTTCATCCCCCGCTTCAGCGCCCCCGAGCAGATCCGCATGAAGGCGACCCGGTCGCGATGGTTCGGGTCCATGTTCGCCTGGACCTTGAAGACGAAGCCGGAGCAGCGCGGATCCGACGGTGCGACCGGCCCGGAGCGGGCCGGCTGCGGACCCGGTGGCGGCGCGAAGGCGCCGAGGCCGGCGAGCAGGTCCTCGACTCCGAACGTCTTCAGCGCGCTGCCGAAGAAGACGGGGGTGAGGTCGCCGTTGAGGAAGGCGGCGACGTCGAACTCCGGGTAGACGCCGGTGACGAGGCCGGCTTCTTCGCGGAGCAGCTCGACCGCGTCCGCGGGCAGCTCGCGGTCGAGCACCGGGTCGTCCAGCCCCGCCGTCGGCACGACCCGGCCGGGGACGGTGCCCTCGCTTCGGTCGGCGAGGAGGAGCCGGTGGTCCGCCAGGTCGTAGAGGCCGTGGAACAGGCCGCCCATGCCGACCGGCCAATTCCTGGGGCTGACGTCGAGCTGCAGCGTCTCCGCGATCTCGTCGAGCAAAGCGAAGGGCGACAGGCCCTCCCGGTCCACCTTGTTGATGAAGGTGACGATCGGGATGTTCCTGAGGCGGCACACCTCGAACAGCTTGCGCGTCTGCGTCTCGATCCCCTTGGCGGCGTCGATCACCATGATCGCGCTGTCGACGGCGGTGAGCGTCCGGTAGGTATCCTCGGAGAAATCCTGGTGCCCCGGCGTATCGAGCAGGTTGAACAGCAGGCCGTCTTTCTCGAACGTCATCACCGAGGAGGTGACCGAGATGCCGCGCTGCTGCTCGATCGCCATCCAGTCGGAACGCGCGCGCCGCCGGTCGCCGCGCGCGCGCACTTCGCCCGCCTCGTGGATCGCTCCCGCCGCATAGAGCAATTTCTCGGTCAGCGTGGTCTTGCCGGCGTCGGGATGCGAGATGATCGCGAAGGTCCGCCGCTCGGCAACGCCGTCGGGCGCCGACTGGGGGCGCAGCGCCGCCGTCTCGATCATGTTCGTCTCCGCCTGGGGGGTCCGGCCGCGCCCGGCGCGCGGCTTCGGACCCGCGCCACATAGGGATTGCGGCCGGTCTTGAACAGGGCGGAACGGCTTTCGGGGCCGTGGGTTTGCGGTGCGTGACTGGCCGGCCCCTACCTGCGCTGCTCGTGCTCGCCCTCGGCGGCTGTGATCTGAGCGCCTTGCCGAAGGAGCCGGCGGGGACGACCGAGCGCATCCTCACCACCCATGTGCTGCGCGCGGGCGCGGCGGAGAACCCGCCCTGGGTACGGATCGAAGGCGGGGAGCCGAAGGGGATCGAGCCGGCGATGGTCCGCGCCTTCGCCGCGTCGCTGGGCGCGCGGGTCCAATGGACGGTGAACGGTGAGACGCCGCTGGCGGAGAAGCTGGAGAAGCAGGAGCTCGATATCCTCGTCAGCGGCGCGACGGCCCGGTCCCCGTGGGCGAAGAAGCTCGCCACCTCGCAGCCTTATGCGAACGGCGAAGGCGGCAAGCGAGTCCTGTTCGCAGCGACCGGCGAAAACCAGATCCTCCTGCGGCTCGACCGGTTTTTGGCCGCCGACAAGCCGGTGATCGAAACCCTCGTGGCCGCAGAGACCGGGAAATGACGCGGCGCAAGCCGCCGCCGCCGGACGACACGGCGCGCGACATCGCCAAGGCGCGCCGGCTCGCCATCGTCAGCATCGTCTATCTCTGCTCGACGGTGACCCTGCTCTTCATCGTGACCTCCGGCAGCCAGGCGCTGAAGACGGAGTTCGTCGGCGACGCGCTCAGCATCATCCCGCCGCTCCTGTTCCTCGTCGGCAACCGCATCAGCGGCCGGGCCCCCGATTCGCGCCACCCCTACGGATATGAGCGGGCCGTGTCGGCGGGCTATCTCGGCGCCGCGCTCGTGCTGCTCCTCACCGGCCTGTTCCTCTTCTTCGATTCGGCGATGAAGCTGGTCCGAGCCGAGCATCCCAGCATCGGCGGGCTGCCGCTGTTCGGTCATGTCGTCTGGATCGGCTGGCTCGGCCTCGCCGTCCTCCTCTACAGCTCCGTGCCCGCCTTCTTCCTCGGCCGGGCCGAGAAGAAGCTGGGCGAGAAGCTCCACGACAAGACTCTCATCGCCGATGCGCAGGTCAACGAGGCGGACTGGCAAAGCGCCGGCGCGGCGATGCTCGGGGTCGTCGGCATCGCCTTCGGCCTGTGGTGGGCGGACGCGGCGGCCGCTTTGTTCATTTCCTTCGAGATCATCCGCGACGGCATCACGGAGCTGCGTTCGGCGCTCGGCGACATCATGGATCGCCGGCCGCAGCAGCTTGCCGGCAAGGAGCCCGATCCGCTGCCCCAGAAGCTGTGCGATTATCTGCGGGGGCAGGATTGGGTGTCGGACGCGATCGTGCGGGTGCGCGAGGTCGGCCGGGAATTCGTCGCCGAGGCCTTCGTCGTCCCGGCGGCGGTGGGGCCGGACCTGGTCGAGCGGATCGCCGAGGCGAGCCGAGGGGCGCGGGAAATCGATCGCCGCCTCCGCGATGTCGTGATCGCGCCACTCCCTGAATTCAACCCCGGGCTCGAGGCGATCAGACCACGGTCTCCAGCTGGGTGAAGCGCACCGGCATCACCTCCCGCGTGTCGAGGCTGCCGTCGAGTCTTTTGTCGACGACGCTCAGCTGCTGCACGTCCTTGCCGCCGAGCGGCATCACGATGCGTCCGCCGGGGCGCAGCTGCTCGATCAGCGTCGGCGGCGGCCCGGGGGCGGCGGCGGTGACCAGGATCTTGTCGAACGGCGCGTGGTCCGACCAGCCGCGCGTGCCGTCGCCGGTGCGGACCCGGACCTCGCCATAGCCGAAGGCCTTGAGCCGCGCCTCGGCCTCCGCGGCGAACTCCTCGACGATCTCGACGCTCCACACCTCGGCGCCGAGCGAGGCCATGATTGCGGCCTGATAGCCGAGGCCGGTGCCGACTTCCAGCACGCGCTCCCCGGGCTGGAGGTCGAGCAGGTCGAGCATCAGCGCGCCGATGAACGGCTGCGATACGGTCTTGTCGAAGCCGATCGGCAGCGGCGTATCCTGGTAGGCGGCGAGCGCGAGCTGTCCCGGCACGAACAGGTGCCGCGGCACGGCGAGCAGGGCCTCGCGCAACGCCGGGTCCGGCGCCGGCTTGCCGATCTCGTCGGCGGCGAGATCGAAGTGGAGGTCGACGATCTCGACCATGTGGCGGCGGAAGATCGCCAGATGCTCCTCGCCCATGGCCTTCATCGCGCCGCGCCTTCGGGAAGGAGGTGGGACATGCCCCGCATGTAAGCGTCCCGGCGGCAAAAGCCAGAAGCGCCCGAATGCGCCCCGGGCTCAGGCGAGCCCGCGCCGCCTTCCGCCGCCGCCCAGCAGCCATTGGAGGCTCGTCCCGACGATCGCCGCCAGCACGAGCAGCGGCGGGTAATATGGCTCCGCCTCCGCCGCCTCCACCGCCTCCGCCGCTCCGGCGGGCGCCGGCGCCGCCTGGCGCGATGCCACCATCTGCCGGCTCCACGAGGCGAAGCGCGGGCGGACCATCGGCAGGTTCGCGGCGGGGTGCAGCACCGGCAGCGCATGGGCGAAATCGGTCGGGATCGAATGGTGACCGCGGCCCGTGCGCCAGACGACGCGGTGGCCGCGCGGCACGATCTCCCACGTCCCCCCGGCGCGGATCATGTCCCGACCGCAGCGGCGGCAGCGGCTGAACCAATAACCGCAATTATAGACTTCGCCGGCGCCGGCTTCGTGGCCGCCGAGCGCGCACAGGATGCTCATCGCGCGTCCTCCCTCTCTCTGCTGAACTGGTCGAGGCGGTATTCCGCCATCTCGCGAAGCGCCCTGTCGCCCGCTTGCAGCGCGAGCTCGGGGTTCCACATCTCGAAGGCGCCGCCGGTGCCGACGAACAAGGCGAGCGTGCCGATCCGCCCCTTCCAGCGCATCATCGGCGGTAGGGTGAGGCGGCCGCGCGGATCGAACTCCGTCTCCTCCGCGAAGCCGAACAGGCGCCGGCTGTCGCCCTGCCCGAACAAGGCGGCGCGATAGGCGGGATCGTAGGCGCTGAGGCAGGGATCCCCGCCATGGGCGGCGATCACGATCCGCCGGCCGTCGGAGCGGCGTATCAGGGTTTCGAGGATGAAAGGCGGGAGGCGGACCCTTCCCGCGGCGTCTATCGCCGTCAGCGCATTGCCGCCGAAGAGAGGCCCCACCTCCACACCCATGCCCCCTTACGCCACTCGGCCGGAGCAGACACCGCCCGGCGAATCACAACTTAAGGTTAACGGCTGCGCGTCGCATGATCGGACTTCTACATCCGTAGGAGTACGGCGGCGGGATACGTCGATTACTTGGTGGCCGCGTGGTAGAACGTGCGGCTGCTCATAACCTGGATTATGTTTTCTCTCTGCCCCGCGGCGGGACGGCTCCCCGGACCTTGCCCGGAGCTGCCAGACTGCTTCACAAGCGGTTCACCGTAATTTCCCTAGGTTGCCAATTTGCAAGTCGACTCAGACAGTTGATTGGCGCGGCCAGGTGTTTTTGGCCGATAGGGGAGCGGGCTTATGTCGCACCAGCGCACCGTCTATGTCGTCGACCGCGACCTGGGCGTTCGAAGAGTTTTGACGGCGGTCCTGGCGCGGATCGGGGCCGAGGCGTGGCCGTTCGCCGGCGGCGGCGAGTTCCTCGACATTCTCGATCATCTCGTGCCGGCCTGCGTCCTCCTGGACATGGACCTGGTCTCGCCCACCGGGCTGGAGGTGCTGGCGGAGCTCGGCCACCGCCGGCCCGGCTGGCCGGTCGTGGCGATGAGCGCCAAGCCCGAAGTGCCCGTCGCGGTCGAGGCGATGAAGCTCGGCGCGCTCGACTTCCTCGAAAAGCCGGTCGACGCCGCCGCGCTGACCGGGGCGCTCATTCCCGCCTGGGGCAAGCTCGAAAAGTCGCTAGAACTCTCCGAGGCGCGGCAGATCGCGCAGGAGCGGCTTGGCCGCCTCACCATGCGCGAGCTCGACATCGCGCTGGCGCTCTTCGCCGGCCAGTCCAACAAGGCCGTCGCCCATTCGCTCGGGATCAGCGTCCGCACCGTGGAGATGCACCGGGCCCACATCATGGCCAAGATCGGGGTGAAGACGCTCGCCGAGGCCGCCGTGCTGGCGACCCAGGCCGGCATCACCCCGATCCGCCCTGCCGCGCCCCCTCCGGCCGCGGCCGCCGCCCCGGTCTTCCTCCCCCGCCGCCTCGCCTCGCGCTCGGCCTAGCCTTCGAGGTTGTTCGCCGCGTAGGGGTCGCGCAGGCCGAGGCCGATCGAGGCGCGCGCCTGGTCGGTCTCCGACGAGGTCACCGGATAGGCGCAATAATCCGCGGCGTAAAAAGCGCTCGGCCGATGGTTGCCCGAGAGGCCGATGCCGCCGAACGGCGCGTTGGAGGGGGCGCCGTTGGTCGGCTTGTTCCAGTTGATCACGCCGGCGCGGATATTGGCCCAGAAGCGGTCGTAAAGCTCCGGGCTGCCGCCGACGAGCGAGGCGGCGAGGCCGTAGCGGGTCGCATTCGCCTCGGCGAGAGCGGCGTCGAAATCCGCGACCCGCACGACCTGAAGCACCGGGCCGAACAGCTCCGCATCAGGGCGGTCGCGCACCTCCGTCACGTCGATGATCGCCGGGGTGAGGAAGGGCTTGTCCTCGAACGGGCGGTCGAGATGCTTGATCGGCCGCCCGCCCTTGATGATGAGATCGAGGAAGCCCTCCTGCAGCTGGTCGGCGGCACGATTGTCGATCACCGGCCCCATGAAGGGGGGCGGGTTGGCGTGCGGATGATCGACGATGATCCGCTCGGCGAGCTTCACGACCGCGCCGAGGAGCTCCTCCTGCTGCCCGTCCCGCACGATGAGCCGCCGCGCCGCCGTGCAGCGCTGGCCGGCCGAAAGGAAGGCCGACTGAACGACGAGCACCGCCGCGTTATGCACGTCCTTGGCGTCCCAGACGACCAGCGGGTTGTTGCCGCCCATCTCCAGCGCCAGGATGCGCTGCGGGGTCTCGGCGAACTGGCGGTGGAGGGCGAGGCCGGCGCGGGCCGAGCCGGTGAAGAGCAGGCCGTCGATCCCGGCGCTGCCGGCAAGCGCCTTGCCGATGTCGGGGCCGCCCTGGATGCAGCGTACCACGTCCTCCGGCACGCCCGCCTCATGATAGAGCTGCGCCAGCATCTCGCCCGCGGCGGGGGTCTTCTCGGACGGCTTGAACACCACCGCATTGCCGGCGAGCAAGGCGGGGACGATGTGGCCGTTCGGAAGGTGGGCCGGAAAATTGTAGGGGCCGAGCACCGCCAGCACGCCGTGCGGCTTGTGGCGGACCGCGACCCGCGCGCCGAGCGCTCCCTCGAGGCGCCGCTGCGACGTCCGCTCCGAATAAGCGGACACCGAGATGTCGACCTTGTTGACGACGGCGTCGACCTCGGTCGCTGTCTCCCAGAGCGGCTTGCCGGTCTCGCGCGCGATGAGGTCGGCAAAGGCTTCCTTCTTGCCCCGCACGACGTTGGCGAAGCGGCGCATCGTCTCGATGCGGACCGCGAGCGGCCGCGCCGCCCAGGACGCCCAGGCGCCGCGGGCGCGGGCGACCTCGGCGTCCACGTCCCCGGTTTCTCCGGTCCACAAAGCGGCGCCGGTGGCCGGCTCGAACGAAGTCAGTGTCGCCATCTCAGGCGTTCCCACCATGTCGCGCCCGCCGGGTCAAGCGGGTGGGTTCATCGCCTCGCCCATGCGCCTGATCCGCCGCACCTTTTCCTCGAACGCCGCCCAGTCGTCCGCCGCGTCGATCCGGCTCCAGATCGCCTCCACTTCGTCGATGTGCATCGAACAGGGCGCCTCGTCGGACCAATAGGGATGGTCGAGCGCTCCGGGGACAGGCTCATAGCCGTCCAGCGCCTCCGCAAGCGCGGTGAACGCCTCGGTCCGATAGGCCTCATCGGCCGGCGAGGGGCCGCGCCGCCGCCCGCCGCGCCAGTCGAAGAAGAAGCGGTCGATCGTCACCTGCTTGCCGGCGAGCGCGGCCTCCAGCGCCACCAGCAGCGCCTGGTCGCGCCCCGGCTCCGTCGCCCGCACGCCGAGCCGGCCGAGGATCGCCGCCGTCAGCGCCTCCTGGAACGCGGCGGGAAACGCTTCCAGCGCCGGCGTCAGCGCCTCGGCCTCGGCGATGCTCCGCAGCGACGCGGCGAGCTGCACCAGGTCCCAGTGGATCGCCTCCGGCTGCCGGGCGAAGGCATAGAGGCCGTTATGGTCGAAATAGGCGGCGGTGAACGAGCCGTCCCAATAAGGCGTGAACCGCCACGGCCCGTAATCGAAGCTCTGCGCGGTGATGGCGATATTGTCGCTGTTGAGCACCCCATGCACGAAGCCCGCGGCGATGTAGGACGCGGCCAGGATCGCCGCGCGGCGGCCCACCTGCATCAGCAGCCGGCCGGGTGCATCGGCGCCCCCTTCCTCGCTGTAATAATGATGCAGGCAATAATCGGTGAGCCGGGCGAGGTTCTCGGCCTCGCCGAAATAAGCGAGCCGCTGGAAGGTGCCGATGCGGATGTGGGCGTGCTGGAGCCGCACCAGTACGGCGCCTCGGGTCGGCGAGGGCTCGTCGTTGCGCTCCAGCGCCTCGCCGGTCTCGATCAGCGAGAAGCTCTTCGACGTCTCGACCCCCAGCGCCTCGAGCATCTCGGTGGCGAGCACTTCGCGCACGCCGCCCTTCAGCGTCAGCCGTCCGTCGCCGAAGCGGCTGTAGGGCGTCTGGCCGGAGCCCTTGGTGCCGAGGTCGAGCAGCCGCCCGCTCGCGTCCCGAAGCTGCGCGAAGAGGAAGCCGCGCCCGTCGCCGATATCGGGATTGTACACGCGGAACTGGTGCCCGTGATAGCGCAGCGCCAGCGGCTGGGGGAGGTTGTCCGGCAGCGGCTCGAAGCGGCCGAAATGGCGTATCCACGCTTCGTCCGGCAGGCCGCCCAGCCCCACGGCCTCGGCCCAGCGAGCGTTTCGGAAGCGCAGGATCGTCTGCGGGAAGGCGGCGGCTTCCACCGGATCGTAAAAGGCCTCGCCCAGCTCCAGGATCGCCGTCTCGGGCCGGTAATGCCCCGCTTGCGGAAGGACGGCCATCAGAGAATAAGGGGCGCGGGCAGAGGGGGGAGAGGCATGGCGGCTTGGTCCGATGGCTGGTGGAAGTCTGAGGACGGGCTTCGGCTCCACTATCGCGACTATGCCGGCGACCCGGCGCGTCCGCCCATCCTGTGCATACCGGGGCTTACGCGAAACGCGCGCGACTTCGAAGCGGTTGCCGAAAGGCTGGCGGGGGATTGGCGGGTCATCTGCGTCGACCTGCGCGGCCGCGGCGAGAGTGAGCCGGCGAAGGAATCCGCCAGCTACAACCCGCTCGTCTACCTGCAGGACGTCCAGGCCCTGCTCCGCCAGCTTGGCGTTGAGCGGGTCGTGCTGTTCGGCACGTCGCTCGGTGGGCTCGTCACCATGCTGCTCGCCATGGTCGACAAGCCGCGCCTGGCCGGCGCGCTCCTCAACGACGTGGGGCCGGTGCTGGAGGAGGAGGGGCTCGACCATATCCGCACCTATGTCGGCCGCTCGCAGAGCTGGCCGACCTGGCTCCACGCCGCCCGTGCCCTGTGCGAGACGCAGCGCGACCGCTATCCGGACTGGGACATCGAGCGCTGGCTGGTCTTCGCCAAGCGCGTCTGCCGTCTGACTCGGCAGGGCCGCATTACGCTCGATTACGACATGCGCATCGCCGAGCCGCTGAAGGCGCCAGCCCCACCCGTCGACCTGTGGCCGGCCTTCCTCGCGCTGCGCGGCATCCCGTCCCTCCTCGTCCACGGCGCTCTCTCCGACCTCATCGCCGACACGACGATCGAACGCATGCTCGGCGAGAATCCCGACATGGAAGCGGTCACCGTCCCGCGCGTCGGCCACGCCCCGACGCTCGAGGAGCCGGAGGCGACGGCCGGCATCGACCGCCTCCTCGGCCGCGTCTCCTAGCTTACTCGGCGCCCGCCGCCGTCGTCTCGCCGCCGCGGCGGTAGACGATGCCGCCCTTCATGACGAAATCGACATGGCCAAGGCGCGCCGGCTCGGCGAGCGGGTCGCCGCGCACCGCTACGATGTCAGCATAGCGCCCGGGCTGGACCGAGCCGATCCGGTCGGCCGCCCCGATCAGCTCGGCGGCGTTGCGGGTGGCGGCGAAGATCGCGTCGATCGGCCGCATGCCGTTGGCGATGAGCAGGCCGAACTCCATGCCGTGATCGCCTTCGCCGATGTCGGTGCCGTAGGCGATCTTCACGCCGGACCGAAGCGCCAGCGGCAGGTTCTTCTTCGGCAGCGGATCGTTGGCCAGCTCCTTGGCCGGCGTGCCCGGCGTCAGCAGCTCCGGATGCTCCCGCGCCACCTTGAGGAAGATTTCGTAGACGGTCAGCGTCGGCACGAGGTAGGTGCCGCGCGCCTTCATCGCGGCGAAGGTCTGGGCGGTGGCGAAGGAGCCGTGCTCGATTGAGTCGACGCCAGCCCGCACCGCCGCCTCGATCGCGCCGGCCGGGTAGGCGTGGGCGGCGACCTTCATCCCCAGCGCGTGCGCGGCCTCGACGGCGACCCGCATCTCCTCCTCGGTCATCAGCTGGGCGCGCGGATCGTCGCCGGATGAGGCGATGCCGCCCGACGGCATGATCTTGATCAGGTCGGCGCCGCGGCGGCGGTGCTCGCGCACCCGGATCCGCGCCTGCTCGGGCGTGTCGACGATGCCGTTCTCCCAACCGGGGCGGTCGAGCTCGGGGTCGAGCCCGCTGCGCGGATCGCCGTGCCCCGCCGTCGGCCCCAACGGCTCGAGCGAGACCCACAGGCGCGGCCCGGCGATCTTGCCTCCAGCGATCGCGTCGCGCACCGCCACCGTGTCCGCGCCGCCGCCGACGTCACGCGCGCTGGTGAAGCCCTGGAGCAGCATCTGCCGGGCGAACAGCGCCCCGTCGAAGGCGCGGTCGAGCTCCGAGTGGGTCAGCCAGTCCTCGGTCGCATTCACGCGGCTGGGCAGCTTGGCGGCGATATGGACATGCACGTCGATGAAGCCGGGCATCACCGTCTCGTCGGAAAGGTCGACGACGGCAGCGCCGGCGGGTGTGACGAAGCCGGGCTCGACCGCCGCGATGCGGTCGTCGTGGACGACGATCGACACGCGTTCCCTGGGCACGGCGGAGACGCCGTCGATCAGCCGGCCCGCGTGGATCACCGTATCGGCGGCGCGGGCGGGGGAGAGAAGCGCGAGCGCGAAGGCGGTCGCGGCGGCGGTGCGGAGGAAGCGGGCGGTCATGGGCTCACTCCTTGGCCCGTCGGAGGCCGCGAAGAAACCATTTTCCTAAACCCCCTCGCGCCTGCCATGTCATGGCGATGCCGGTGCGTATCCTCCACGCCCATTCCAGCTTCGCGCTCGGCGGCAAGGAAGCGCGCGCGGTGCGGCTGATGAACGCGTTCGGCGACGCGGCGTCGCACAGCGTGCTGAGCGCAATGGCGGGCGAGCTTTCCGCGCGCGATGCGCTGGACCGGAGCCTCGGCGTCGACTTCCCGGCCGATGCCCCGCCGCTCGCCGGGCGGCCCGGCCTCGCCCGCCTCTATCGCCTGTCCCGCTATATGCGCCGCTTCGACCTGGTCCTCACCTACAATTGGGGCGCGTTCGACGCAGTGATGGCGCGGCATCTTTTCGGCGGTCCGCCGCTCGTCCACCACGAGGACGGGTTCAACGAGGACGAGGCGGGGGAGCTCAAGACCCGCCGCAACCTCTACCGCCGCCTGGGCCTCTCCGCCGCCTTCCGGCTGGTCGTGCCGTCACAGCGGCTGGAAGCCGTCGCCCGCAGGGCCTGGGCGCAGCCGCCCGCCCGCGTCGTTCGAATCCCCAACGGCATTGCGGTCTCCCGCTACGCCGCGCCGCCCTCGCCGGACGCGATCCCCGGCCTCGCCAGGATGCCGGGCGAGATCGTCATCGGCACGGTCGCGGGGCTTCGCGCGGTCAAGAACCTTCCCCGCCTGGTCCGCGCCTTCGCCGCGATGCACGTCCGAAGCAGCCGCCTCGTCATCGTCGGCACCGGCCCCGAGAGCGAGCGCATCGCCGCGGAAGCGCGCCGCCTTGGCGTCGCCGACCGAGTGCTGATGCCCGGCTTCCTCGCCGATCCGGAGCGCTGGATCGGCCTGTTCGATATCTTCGCTCTGTCCTCGGACAGCGAGCAGTTCCCGATCTCGCTGGTCGAAGCGATGGCGGCGGGGCTTCCCGCGGTCGCCACGGCCGTCGGGGACATCGGTCACATGGTGGCCCCCGACAACGCGCCGCTGATCGTCGAGCGGGAGGACGAGGCCGCCTTCGCCGCCGCCCTCGAAAGCCTTGCCGAGCGGCCCGATTTGCGAAAGGCCATCGGCCGTGCCAATCGCGAGAGGGCCGCCGCGGACTATGACGAGGACCGGATGATCGAGCGCTATGCCCGCCTATACGGTGAAGCCATCGGCAGGCCCGATGCGTTCAGGGCGGGCCTGGCATGATTTTTGGCGCATTTCCGCCCGTCCGGGCGTATAGGCCGGCATAAGGTTTTCGGAGGGACGATGTTCAAGGGTTTGAAGCCGATCCTGTATGGCGGCCGCGAAGTATGGCCGCTCGTGGAGGGCGGGAAGGGCGTTTCGGCCACCAATCACGCCAGCTCCGGCGCCTGGGCGGCAGCGGGCGGCATCGGCACCGTCTCCGCGGTCAATGCCGACAGCTACGATCCCGAAGGCCGGATCATCCCCCAAATCTATCACGCCCTCACCCGCCGCGAGCGGCATGAGGAGCTGATCCGCTACGCGATCGACGGCGCGGTGGCGCAGGTCCAGCGCGCCTATGAGATCGCCGGCGGCAAGGGCGCGATCAACATCAACGTCCTGTGGGAAATGGGTGGGGCGCAACGCGTGCTGCACGGCGTCCTCGAGCGCACCAAGGGCCTCGTCGCCGGCGTCACCTGCGGCGCCGGCATGCCCTACAAATTGTCCGAGATCGCCGCTTCCTACGGCGTCAACTATCTTCCGATCATCAGCTCCGGCCGGGCGTTCCGCGCGCTGTGGAAGCGCGCTTATTCCAAGGCCGCCGAATGGCTCGCCGCAGTCGTCTACGAAGACCCCTGGCTGGCCGGCGGCCATAACGGCCTCTCCAACGCCGAGGACCCGCTGAAGCCGCAGGATCCCTATCCGCGCGTCAAGGAGCTGCGCGAGGTGATGCGCGAGGGCGGCATTCCCGATACCGTGCCCATCGTCATGGCGGGCGGCGTCTGGAACCTCAGGGAATGGGAGGACTGGATCGACAATCCCGAGCTCGGCCAGATCGTCTTCCAGTTCGGCACTCGGCCGCTCCTCACCAAGGAAAGCCCGATCCCGGAGGCGTGGAAGGCGCGGCTGATGACGCTCGACGAAGGCGACATCCTCCTCCACCGCTTCTCGCCGACGGGCTTCTACAGCTCGGCCGTGCGCAACCCGTTCCTCCGCAACCTGGAGGCGCGCTCGCACCGCCAGATCGCCTTCACCAAGGAGGAATTGGGCGACCATTGCTTCCAGCTCGACGTCGGCGTCGGCGGCAAGAGGAATTACTGGGTGACTCGCGGCGATCTCCTCCACGCCCGCGAATGGTTCGCCCAGGGCTTCACCGAGGCGCTGAAGACTCCGGACGAAACGTTGATCTTCGTGACTCCGGAGGAGAAGGCGCAGATCCGCCGCGACCAGGCCGACTGCATGGGGTGCCTCTCGCAATGCGCCTTCTCGTCCTGGGCGGACAATGAGAAGAACACGACCGGCCGCCTCGCCGATCCGCGGAGCTTCTGCATCCAGAAGACGCTCCAGGACATCGCCCATGGCGGCCCGGTCGAGCATAATCTGATGTTCGCCGGCCACGCCGCCTTCCGCTTCCGGAAGGACCCCTTCTACTCGAACGGCTTCGTGCCGACGGTGAAGCAGCTCGTCGACCGAATCCTGACCGGCGATTGAAAATCGCTCACACCACCCGGTCCGGCAGCGCGCGGCTCTCCGCGAAGGCGAGGATGTTCTCCACCACCTTCATCCCCATCGCGGTGCGGGTCTCGAGGGTTGCCGAGCCCATGTGCGGCAGGAGCACGACCTGCTCCATGGCGATGAGGCGCGGATCGACCCGCGGCTCGTTCAAATAGACGTCGAGGCCGGCGCCGGCGATCGTGCGGTCCTCGAGCGCCGCGATCAGCGCGTCCTGGTCGACGATCGGCCCTCTCGCGGCGTTGATCAGCACCGCGTCGCGCTTCATCAGCGCGAGCCGCCGAGCGTCGATCAGGTGGTGGGTCTCAGGGCCATAGGGCGTGTTGACGGACACCACGTCCGCCGCCGCCAGCATGGCGTCCAGGTCCGGCCAGTAGCGGGCGCGCTCGCCCGGTACCCGGCGCCGGTTGTGGTAATGGATCTCCATCCCGAACGCCTCGGCCCGCCGCGCCGCCGCCCGCCCGATGCGCCCCATCCCGACGATGGCGAGCACCTTGCCGGCGAGGCCGCGGCCGAGGAAGTCGGTCGGCTTCCACCCGCCCCAGCGGCCGTCGCGCAGGATACGCTCGCCTTCGCCGAGGCGCCGCAGCGTCATGAGGATCAGCGCCATGACGATATCCGCCGTGTCCTCGGTGAGGACGCCCGGCGTGTTGGTGACCGCGATGCCGCGCGCCCGGGCGGCGGCGAGATCGATATTGTCCGTGCCGACCCCGAAATTGGCGATCAGCCGAAGCCTTTCGCCCGCCCCTTCGATCAGGGCCGCGTCGATGCGGTCGCCGACATTGGAGGCAAGCACGTCGCAGCGCCCCATCGCTTCCGCCAGCCGCGCCCGGTCGAACGTCCGCCCTTCACCGGCGAGCTCCGCGTCGAACAGCGCCGTCATCCGCGCCTCGACAGGGGCGGGGAGGGGACGCGTGACGATCACTTTCGTTCGCATGGCCGCCGCTCTCGCTGCCCCAAATCGGGGCGTCAAGCGCAGTTGCCGGTTGAAGCCGGGCCGCGCTCCTGCCTAAGAGGCGGCAGGAAAGGAGACGGCAAGCCGATGCGCAAGGGACCGACGCTCGCTGCCGCGCTCGTCCTCGCGCTGAGCCTGTCCGCCTCGGCGGGCCGGGCGCAGACCGAGCGCAAGCCACCTTACTGGGCGTCGATCTCGGCGAGCCGGGCGGCGATGCGCACCGGCCCGGGGCGCAACTATCCGATGACGTGGATCTACCGGCGCACCGATCTGCCGATCAAGGTGGTCGAAACCTATCCCAACTGGCGCAAGGTGCGGGATCCGGACGGGACGACGGGCTGGATGCTGCAGCGCCTGCTCAGCGACACCCGCACGGCGCTCGTCACCGGGGCCGAGCCGCGCCCGCTGCACGAAACGCCTCGGGAAAGCTCCAGGGTCAAATATCGGGCCGAACCCGGGGTGGTCGGCCGCATCTCCAAATGCGCGGGGGGCTGGTGCCTGTTCGACGTCGCCGGGCGGCAGGGCTATATCCGCCAGGACCATATCTGGGGCGTCGAGCCGGGCGAGACGCTGGATTGAGGGAGACATGATGGACCTGCGCCTGGACGACTTTGCCGAAGCGGTGGGGGAAAGCTACGAGCTCCTCCTTGGCGACGAGGCGGTGTCGCTCGTGCTCGAGCGGACCCAGGAGTTGCCGCGCTCGATCCGCGACGCCGGCTCGTTCCGCCTCGAATGGCGCGGGCCGGCAAGCCCCGTGATCGAGCAGTCCGTATACACGTTCCGCCGCGGCGACAGGACGTTCGAGATGTTCATCGTCCCGGTCGGCAAAAGTGAGGCCGGCATTCTCTACGAGGCGATCTTCACCTAGGCTGTCGATACCGTCTCCGGCCGCCATTCCATCAGCAGGTAGATGCCGTGCTCCCCGATCGCGTCGAAGCCGAGGCGTCGGTAGAGCCGCAACGCCGGATTGTTGCGCTCGACGTGGATGGTGAGCGGCTTTCCCGCCGCCGCCGCCTGCTCCATCGCGTCCGCGAGGACCGCCCCGCCGACGCCCTCGCCCCGCGCTTCGGGCAGGAGCGCGATGTCGATCAGCCGGACCTCCTGCGGCCATTCGTCGATGTACAGCCGCCCGACCGGCTTCCCGCCGCGCTCGATCACCAGCCATTCGGCGGTGAGATAATGCTGCCGGTAATGGCGGTGCTGAGCTTCGAATTGCTGGGCGAGGAAGCGCTGCTTGCCCTCCTCGGGCCAGCCGGTGGGGGCGAGCTCTTCCATCCGGGTGGAGGCATAGACCGCCGCCAGGAAGGGCAGATCGTCGCCGGACGCTTCGCGGTAGCGCACGCCGAGCCGTGCGGCGGCGTTCAGGGGAGGCGGCATTGCTCCGGAATCAGGTACGCGGCGGGAAGATGCCCTGCAGCGCGATGCAAAAATTCAGCGTCAGATACGGCATCATGTTGTTGTGCGGCAGGCTGCCGCCGGCCGGGGGCATCGCCTGGAACGCCATCTGCCCGAGGCTGGCCGGCGCCGCATAGGCGCTGTTGCCGGTGCCGAGCGCGAGGCCGGCGGGATTGAGGTTGTCCGCCGACCGCGTCGACATGCTGGCGGTGTGGGTGTGGATCGGCATTTCCGAGACGAGCAGGGTCACGGCTTCGGTGCCCGACATCTCGCCCTCGAAATACTGCCTGCCGGTGCTGCTCTGGCCCCAGTTCAGCGGCACCGCTCCCTGAAGGTTGGGAAGCGCGAAGGTCGACTGGCCGTTGCCCCCGTACATCGTGCCGAGGAGCGAGAAGAGGGCGGTGTTCTGCGATATCGGCAGAATCTGGCCGTCGCAAAACGCCCACCCCTTCGGAGCGAAGTTGAACGGAAACATGCGGATTTCCGCGACGAATGGATCGGCCACTGCTCGATCTCCTAGGTTGGGCTTGGGAACACGCCGAAGAGCGAAATGATGAAGCCGATTACCAGGTACGGCTGCATGTTCTCGTGCGGCTGGCTGCCGCCCTGCGGCGTGACCGCCTGCGCGTTGAGCGTTCCCGGATCGAATTCGGAGGCATAGGCGTCGGCCGGGGCGCGCCCGAGGACGCCGCCTGCCGGGCCCTTGTTCCCGGCCGGATCGGCCGAACCCAGCATCGGGTGCGTGTGCTGCGGGATTTGCTGGACGGTGAGGGTGACTTGCTCGACCCCGGCCTGCTCGCCGATCGTGCGGGGACTCAGGCCCGGGCCCGTGCCCATATGCACCGGGGCGCGGCCGCACAGGTTCGGAATGGCGAAGGTGCTCTGGCCGTCGCCCCCATAGGTGGTGCCGATCAGCTGGTAGAGAATCTCGTTCTCGGAGATGGGCAATGTGGCGCCGTTGCACATCAGCCACCCGGCCGGCGGGAAGTTCCCCGCGAACATTCTGATTTCGCCGACATATGGCATGTCTTGTGCCCCTCAATTCTGCGACGGGAAGATGCCCTGCAACGCGATGATGTAATTTATCACCAGGTAAGGCTGCATGTTCTGGTGCGCCTGCGAGCCGCCGACGGTGCTGATGATCCCGGCCTCCATCGCGCCGAGGGTCGTCGGGGTGCGGTAGAGCTCGATCGACGCATTGGAGAGGAGCACGGTGGAATCCGGCACGTCGGTCGTGGGACCGACCTGGCTCACGTTCATCTGGTGGAGGTGCTGCGGCATCTCCTGGATGTTCAACGTATGCGCTTCCTCCCCGCCCTTCTCGCCGAGCGTGTGGCTCTCGCCCATGTGGATCGCGCAGCGCCCGCGCATATCTGGAAGGGCGAACGTCGTCTGCCCGTTCCCTCCGTAGGTGGTCCCGAGCAACGCGAACAAAGCCTGGTTCTGGTTGATGGGCAGGAACTGGCCGTTGGCCTGGGCCCAGCCCTTGGGCGCAAAATTGAACGACGCGAGACGAATCTCGCTCATAAAAGGCTCAGACATTGCGGTCCCCCTCCGCCGCAAGGGATACAGAAAAACTGATCGGTATCAATCCGAGGCGTAACAATTATTTTTCCCTGAATTGCGCCGATATTATCTCCATATTGAGTGGAAAAGACGAGGTGACTTGCGATTCGGACACCATATTGGCAACGGCGGGCGGATGCTTGAACCGCTGCCGCCGCCGCCGCCCCTTCCCGACGACGCGGCCCTGTTCCTGGACTTCGACGGGACGCTGGTGGAGCTCGCCGACACCCCGGCTTCGATCCAGGTCCCGCCGGGGCTTCAGGGGCTGCTGGAGCGCGTTTCGCGGCGGCTCGGCGGACGCCTCGCCATCGTCAGCGGAAGGCCGATAGCGGACCTCGAGCGCCATGCCGGGCCGCTTGCGGTCGCGCTGTCCGGCTCGCACGGGGCCGAGCTGCGCCTCGTCGGCCGCCCCGTCTCGGCCCCGCCGCCGCCCGCCGGCCTGGCAGCCGCCCGGGCGCAGGTCGCCCGCTTCGCGCGAACGGCGCAGGGGCTGCTCGTCGAGGAGAAGCCGGCGGGTGTCGCGCTCCATTATCGCCGGTCCCCCGCCGAAGCGGAGCGGGTGCGCGCGTTCATGGATGGGCTTGCGGTTCGAACCGGGCTGCGCCTCCAGCATGGCAAGATGGTCGCGGAGCTGCTGCCCGCCGGCGCGGACAAGGGCGAGGCGCTGCGCCGGATCATGAGGGAACCGCCCTTCGCCGGCGCGCGTCCTCTCTTCGTGGGCGACGATCTGACCGACGAGCATGCCTTCGAGGCCGCGGCGGCGCTGGGCGGCGGCGGCATCCTGGCCGGTCCGGCGCGCGCCACGGCGGCGCGCTGGCGGCTGGACGGCGTGGCGGCGGTGACAAGCTGGCTCGCCGGCGCGGGGGCCTGAGCGATGGCCGACCTGTCGCTCTGGCCGATCGGCAATTGCCAGGTGAGCGCCCTCGTCGATGCCCAGGCGGGGTTCGTCTGGGGCTGCGCGCCGCGCGTCGACGGCGACCCGCTCTTCTGCTCGCTGCTCGATCCGAAGGGTGCGGGCGGGCGGCCGCGCGGCGAGTGGCGCATCGCTGTCGAGAACCAGGTCGGAGTCGAGCAGAGCTATCTCAGGAACACGCCCATCCTCCACACCCGCCTCACCGATGCCGACGGCGCGGTGGCCGAATTGTTCGATTTCTGCCCCCGCTTCGAGCGGAGCGGCCGGATGTACCGGCCGGTGGCCTGGGTGCGCATCGCCCGGCCGCTCGTCGGCGCCCCGCGCCTGCGCGTCGCGCTCGATCCGGCGACCGGCTGGGGCGCCAGGGACGCCGAGCGGACCAGCGGCACCAACCACATACGCTATTTGCTGGAGCCCCAGCCGCTCCGCCTCACCACCGACGCGCCGGTCGGACAGATACTCGATGGCCGGGCGTTCCGGCTCGAACGGCCGCATCATTTCTTCCTCGGCCCCGACGAGCCCTTCGTGGGCCATGTCGGCCACACGCTCGCCGCCTGGCTGCACCAGACCGCCGACGAGTGGCGCGGCTGGGTGAGGGGGCTCGCCATCCCGCTCGAATGGCAGCGCCTCGTGATCCGGGCCGCGATCGCGCTCAAGCTGTGCCAGCATGAGGAGACGGGCGCGATCGTCGCCGCGCTGACCACCTCGATCCCCGAGGCGGCCGATTCGGGCCGCAACTGGGACTATCGCTATTGCTGGATCCGCGACGCTTATTACACGGTCCAGGCCCTGAACCGCCTCGGCGCGCTCGACGTCCTTGAAAACTATCTCGGCTATCTGCGGAACATCGTCGACGAGGCCGAGGGCGGCCATATCCAGCCGCTCTACGCCGTGTCGGGCGAGCCGAGGCTCGAGGAGCGGCAGGCGGACGGCCTCGCCGGCTATCGCGGCATGGGGCCGGTGCGGGTCGGCAATGCCGCCTTCGCCCAGGTCCAGCACGACGCCTACGGCCAGATCGTCCTCTCCAACGTGCAGGCCTTCATCGACGAGCGCCTGTTCCGCAAGGCGACCGAAGCGGATTTCCACGCGCTTGAGCGGGTCGGCGAGCGCGCCTGGGAGATGCACGACCAGCCGGACTCGGGCCTGTGGGAATATCGCACCCGAAGCGCGGTCCACACGTACAGCGCGGTCATGAGCTGGGCGGCCTGCGATCGCCTCGCCCACGCCGCGCAAGTCCTCGGCCTCGAAGATCGGCTCGCGCTCTGGCGCGACCGTGCGGCGAGCATCCGCAGCCGCATCGAGGAAGCCGCCTGGTTCGCGCCCGAGCAGCGCTTCGGCGCCACGTTCGGCGGCCGCGAGCTCGACGCGAGCCTCCTCCAGTTGGTCGACATGCGCTTCCTGGCGCCCGACGATCCGCGCTTCCTCGCCACGTTCGAGGCGGTGGAGAAGGGGCTGAGGCGCGGCGAGCACATGCTGCGTTATGCCGCCGAGGACGATTTCGGCCTGCCGGAGACCGCGTTCAACTTCTGCACCTTCTGGCTCATCGAGGCGCTCCACCTCGTCGGGCGGCGGGAGGAGGCGCGCGCGCTCTACGAGCAGATGCTGGAGCGGCTGACGCCGGCCGGCCTCCTGTCGGAGGATACCGATTTCACGACCGGGGAGCTGTGGGGGAACTACCCGCAAACCTATTCGCTCGTCGGCCTGATCAACTGCGCCGTGCTCCTGTCGCGGCCGTGGAGCGCCGTCAGATGAGCCGGCTCATCGTCATTTCCAACCGCGTCGCGGCGCCCAGGCCCGAAGGGGAGGGCGGAGCGCAGGGCGGTCTCGCCGTCGCGCTGTCCGCCGCCCTCAGGGAATATCGCGGGCTGTGGTTCGGCTGGTCCGGCAACGTCACGGAGGCGTTCACCGGCAAGATCGATTTCCAGCGCTGCGAGGGCGTGACCTCGGCGACGGTCGACCTCGAAGCACAGGACGTCGAGGAATATTATAAC
>DASWRU010000018.1:0-6835 GCA_036403015.1 Allosphingosinicella sp. | reverse complement strand
CCGCTCCGGCGCCCGTCGCCGCCCCGGTGACCGTCACCACCGCGCCCTCGCGCGCCGAGACCGCGCCGGCCTCGACGGCCACGGCCTCGGCCCCGCGCCGCGCCGCCCCGGCCCGCCCCGCCGTCCGCACGCCGGTCCGTGCCGCGGTTCGCGCGGCGCCCGTCGCGGTGGCCCCCGCGCCCGCTCCGGCCGCGACCGGCACGGCTCCGGCCCCGGCGGCCACCGTCGCGACGCCCTCGCTCGCCCCGGCGGCGCCGATCCAGCCCGCCCCGCCGCCCGAGGCGATCACCACCACCACCGACACCCCGGTGACTCAGGAAACGCGCCGCGGCCCCACGATCTGGCCGTGGCTGCTGATCGGCGCTTTGCTGGTCGCCGGCGCCATCCTCTTCGCCCGCCGCCGCCGCCGCACCGCGGTCTATGACGAGGTCTATGAGCGCGAGCCGGAGGTGGTGGCCGCACCGGCCGCCGTCGCCGCCGCGCCGGTCGTGGCCGAGCGCGGCGAGCCCGAGATCGAGCTCGGCATGGAGCCGGTCCGCGCCGGCGTGGCGGGCGAGGATGCCCGGGTCGAGTTCCGGCTCACCGTCGGCAATCGCGGCTCCGCGCCTGCCGAAGGCGTTCGGGTCTCGACCTGGATGCTGGCCGCCGGCTCGTCCGACATGGAGCGCATGCTGATCGAGCCGCGCGCCGAAACCGCCGACACGCCGGCCGTCACCATCGCCGCGGGCGAATCGCGCACGATGGAAGCCGCCGTCGCCCTGCCCACCTCCGAGGTCGAGGGCGATGCGGTCCTGCCCGTGGTCGTCGCCGACGCTTCCTGGCGCTCGGCCGACGGCGGCGAACGCCACACCCGAATCTCCTACGCGGTCGGCGTGCCGGACGGCGAGGAGCTCATGCACTTCGACACCGAGCATCCCTCGGGCCTGCACGAAGGCGTCGTCGCCCATGCGCTGGGCGAGCCCGAACGCGCCTGACCGCGGCGGACCACGAAAAAGGGGCGGCTTCCGCGAGGAAGCCGCCCCTTCTCTTCGTAACCATAGCCGTCCCGGACGGCCCTATATTACTTCACCTCGACGGTCGCGCCGGCTTCCTCGAGGCGCTTGCGGAGCTCTTCCGCTTCGGCCTTGGAGATGCCTTCCTTGACGGCCTTGGGAGCGCCCTCGACCAGCGCCTTGGCCTCGCCGAGGCCGAGCTGGGTGATCGCGCGCACTTCCTTGATCACGTTGATCTTCTTGCCGCCGTCGTTGACGAGGATGACGTCGAACTCGGTCTTCTCTTCCTCGACCGGAGCCGCGGCGCCGCCGCCGCCGGCCGGAGCCGCCGCAACCGCCGCGGCGGCCGAGACGCCCCATTTCTCTTCGAGCGCCTTGGCGAGGTCGGCGGCTTCGAGGACGGTCAGCTCGCTGAGCTGATCGACGAGGGAATTGATGTCTGCCATGTTAAGTCTCCGTTGTTGCTGTCGTCATGCCAGCGAAGGCTGGCATCCATGCTGAGTCCGTATGGACCCCAGCTTTCGCTGGGGTGACGGTGAGGTTCGTTTCAGTCTTACGCGTCTTCTTTGGCCGCATAGGCGCCGATGACTCGGGCCAGCATCGCGCCCGGCTCGTTGATGGTCCGCGCGATCTTCGACGCCGGGGCCTGGATGAGGCCGACGATGCGAGCGCGCAGCTCATCGAGAGACGGAAGCTCGGCAAGCGCCTTCACGCCGCTTACGTCGAGGACGGTATCGCCCATCGCGCCGCCGACGATCTCGAACTTGTCGGTCGTCCTGGCGAAATCGACGGCCACCTTCGCCGCCGCGACCGGATCGGCCGAGGTGGCGAGAGCGGTCGGCCCGGTCAGCAGGTCGCCGATCGGGGCGTAGGTGGTGCCCTCGAGCGCAATCAGGGTGAGCGTGTTCTTGGTCACCTTGTAGCTGGCGCCGGCGTCGCGCATCCGGATCCGGAGGGCGGTGGACTGGGCCACCGTCATCCCGAGATTGCGGGTGACGACCACCACGCTCGTCTCGTTGAACGTCTGCTTCAGCTGGGCGACCTGCTCGGACTTTTGAGCTCGATCCATGCTTACACTCCAAACGGCCCGGCGGAACGCCCGCCGGGCAGGTGATCCCGCCACGGCCAATGGCTGCGGCGGGCAGTGTCCGAGGGGAGGTGTCGACGGCCCGATCGCGTCGGGCAGACCCGGTGCCGCAAGGGCGGCGCCCCGGAAAAACTCTTCCCCGTCTAGGCTGGAGATTAAGGGAGCCGGGGCCCCCGCCAACTGTCTCGGACGGCAGCCTGGGCGGGCGGACCCGTCGCAGGCGAAGGCGCGCCTATACAGGATTTCGCGGTCCGATCAAGCGGGTGCCCGCGGCACCGCCGGGCATGGTTGCGGCTTGAGCCGATTCGGTCCTCCCCACCGCCCCCGGCGGCAGGGAGGACGAACGGGGCAGGGTGTCTAGACGGCGCCGCGGCCGCGGATGAAGTGGAGGATGAAGACGATGACGGCGATGACGAGCAGGACGTGGATCAGCGCGCTGGTCACATGGAAGGCGAAGAAGCCGAGCAGCCACAGGACGAGCAGGATGACGGCAATGGTCGCAAGCATGGAAATGCACTCCTCGAAGGGCAGGCCATTATCGCCGTGCCAGCCCCGAAACGACCTTTGCCGCGTGCCGGTTCCCGCGCCCTTTCATTGGGGTCCAACTCAATCCCCGCGGCGGCGTGGCGGAGAGCGCGAACGCTGAGCGTCATTTCGCCTGGGACGGTTTTCACGACTGGTATCTGGAGCCGATCCTTAGCCCCTCCCCTTCAGGGGAGGGGTTGGGGTGGGGAATGTGACCTCACCACCCTCCTCGCGACGCTCGAACCGACAAGCCCCACCCCAACCCCTCCCCTGAAGGGGAGGGGCTAGAGAGGGAGCCCAACGCCTCCCTTCAGGGGAGGGGCTAGAGAGGGAGCCCAACGCCTCCCTTCAGGGGAGGGGCTGAAGAAGGAGCCCAACGCCTCCCTTCAGGGGAGGGGCTGAAGAAGGAGCCCAGCCTCTCGCGTTCAGGGGAGGGGCTGAAGAGGGAGACGGAGTTCGGACTAAACGTGCGGGCGGCGCGGAAACATCTGGTCGAAGACCGGCGTGAAGCCGCTTTCCGGCTTGGCCATCTCCTGGAGCAGGATCAAGGTGCGCTCGGCCGCGCCTTCGAAGACGATTCGGATGCGGGTGAATTCGCGGCGCTCGAAATTGGGCAGGTCGCCGCCGGCATAGGCCAGCCACGTATTGTCGAAATGGCAGTCGACATAATCGTTGCCGTCGATCTTCTCGCGCTGTTCCTCGAACCGCCGGTTGGTGATGCGCACGCTCCGCCTCCTGTCGGGAGCGACGCCTCTGCCATCGCGCGCGGGGTTCGCGCAACGGCAGAAACGGCGCGGCGCGCGGGGGTTATCGCCTAGAACTTCACCTCGGCGGAGACCTGGAAGGAGCGGCCGCGCGGATCCGCGACGCGCGGCTCCCACGAGCTGCCCGCCCCCGAATTGCTCTCATAGGTGATCGCGAAGGGCGGGTCCTTGTCGAACAGGTTCTTGACGCCCAGGGTCAGCCTGTAGGCCGGCCCGAGCCCCAGGTAGCTGATCGACAGATTGTAGAGCACATACCTGGCGACCCGAGGATTATAGTCGGGCCGAGTCGCGCTGATCGGGTTCGACAGGCTCGGCAGCGCCTGGTTCTGATAGCCGTCGCGGAACAGCTGCGTCAGCGTGATGCTGTAATCGGCGTTGGTGTAATTGACGAAGGCGTTGTGCTTCCACTTGAGGCCGAGGTCGCCCGTGTAGGTGAAGATTCCGACCTGGTCGGCGGTGAACGGCGCGGTCTGGGTGAGCTTTTCCTTCTTCTTGAGCAGGTAGGTGCCGTCGAGGCCCGCGTTGAACGTGCCGCCCAGACCGTCGACGCTGCCGCGCAGCGAGATTTCGAGGCCCTGGGTGCGGCGCGCGCCGGCGTTGATCCAGCGCCGGTCGATCGTCGTGATCGGGCCGCCGGGCGTGGCGCGCCCGAAGCGGTCGGGGAACAGAGCCGCGTTCTGCAGAAGCTGCAAAGTGGTCAGCTCGGTGATGGTATTGTCGACCGCGATCGACCACCAGTCGACCGACGCGCTGAAGCGGCGGATCGGCTGGAGGACCACGCCCACGTTGAACTGCTTCGCCGTCTCCGGCCCGAGCAACGGGTTGCCGCCGGTGATCGTGTCGGGCGTGATGTTGAAGCAGGCCGGAACGGTCGTGCTGACGATCAGGCTTGGGCAGGTGAACGGATCGACGATGTTCGCGCCGCTCGCCGACGGCGAGATGGTCGCGCCGTTGAAGATCTGGTTGAAGCTCGGCACCCGGAAGCTGGTATTGTACGAGGCTCGGAACAGCAGCTGCTCGATCGGCCGGTACTTCACCGAAATCTTCGGGTTCTTCGTGGTTCCGAAGCCGGTATAATCGTCGATGCGGCCCGCCAGCGTGATGTCGAGCTCGGGCAGAATCGGCACCAGCAGCTCCGCATAGGCCGCCTTCACGTCGCGCTTCTTGGGCGTCAGCGCGTTGATGTTGTCGAAGGCAACGTTGAAGATGTCGGGCATGTTCGCGGCAGCGGCATCCGAGCCGTTGAACGAGTAGCTTTCGCGGCGATAATCGACGCCGGCGGCGAGCTGCACGTCGCGGCCCCAGATCGGGAACAGCGGGCCCGAAACCGAGGCGTCGAACTGCCTGACCTCATAGCGGCCGCCGTAGAGCTTGGTGCCTTCGGCGGAAACCGCCTCGAGCCCCGCCAGCGCCGCGTCCGACTGGCCGATCGAGAAGGGGTTGAGGATGCCCGAGTTGATCAGGCCGATGATGCCGGGGCCGGCGGCGCCCGGCGCGGTGGGCGCTCGGGGGTCGTAGGCGCCGATGTCGTTGATCGCCGTCGCCGGATTGTTGGTCAGCTGCACGCCGCGATAATGATAGCCCGTGCCGAGCACCGAGGAGGACTCGCTCCTCGCGTAGGACGCGCCCGCGCGATAGTCCCAGCCGCCCCAGAGCGGTCCTTCGAGGCCGAGGGCGGCGCGGAAGGTCTTGGTGTTGGTCCGATATTCGCGCGGCCCGCACGCGATGCAGCGCCAGCGGCCGGCGATCGGCAGGCCGAAGCGCGCGTTGAGCGCCGCAACCTGCGCGGCGCGGTTGGGGTTGGTCGGAACGTCGAACGCCGAGCGGATGGCGTTGAACACCTGATCGTAGGTGGCCGCGGTCAAGGCGTTGCGGGGATAGGCCCAGGGCAAGGTCGTGGCGCTGGCGCTATACTGGTTGGCCGAGAAGCTCTTGGACGAATCCGCATCCGATCCGGTGACTTCGAGCGACGCCTCGTGATCGCCGGCAAAGCGGACGACGCCGCGGGCGTAATAGGTGAGCGTCTGGATCGGCTGCTGGATCACCGCCGCCCGGCCGGTGTCCCACGAGCAGGCATATTGCGCGGTGGGAAGGTTCCACAGCACCTCGTCGTAAGGCAGGCCGCCCTCGACCGAAGAGCACCCGGCGCCGCCCGGAAGATCGAGGATGTTGATGCCGCCGGCGGCGCCGTTCGAGCCGTTCGGAAGCGTCAGCGTAAGGCCGGTGAGCAAGGTTCCCGCCGGCGTCTGGTTCACGTTCGCGCCGATGTTGAACGCGGTGGCGATCGGCGTTCCGCGGGTGTCGATCGAGAGGCCGCGATTGGGCTGGTTGCCGTTCACGAAGCGGCGCTGGCTGCCCCGCAGGATCTTGTTCCAGCTGTAGGAGACCGCGCCCATGAGGTTGAAGCCTTGGGTCCTGAGGTCGCCATAGCCGGCGGTCGCCGACACGCGGTAGATTTCGCCGCCGCCGGCCTCCGTCGTGTCGGTGAAGCCCTGCAGGCCGACCCCCTGATAGTCCTTGCGGGTGATGAAGTTGATCACGCCGCCGACCGCGTCGGTGCCGTAGATCGCCGAGGCGCCGTCCTTCAGCACCTCGATTCGGTCGATCACCGAGAAGGGGATCTGGTTGACGTCGACCGCCGAGCCGGAGAGGCCGTGGGCGGCGATTCGGCGGCCGTTCAGGAGGACGAGGGTCGCGGCACTGCCCTGGCCGCGCAGGTTCGCCGAGGACAGGCCGTTGGTGCCGCGCTGGGCGCCGCTCACCACGTCGGCGTTGGACGCGAGATTGTCGGGACCGGTGCCGTTGGTGGTGAGGTGCATGAGCAGCTGCTCGGGGCTGCTGATGCCGTTGCGCTGGACTTCCTCGTTGGTGATGATCTGGAGCGGCAGAGCGCTGTTGTTCGGGTTCTGCCGGATGCGCGAGCCGGTGACGAGGATCTCGCCGTTATTCGTCGCCGCGTCGGTGACGGTGGCGTCGGTCTTCGGAGTCTCCGCCCCGGTCGGGGTCGCCGCCGGCTGGGTGCTGTCCTGAGTCTCCTGCGCCCGGGCCGGCGCGGCCGCCAGGCCGGCGAGCGCCGTCAGCGCGGAGCCCGAAACCAGAATCCGCCGCAGCGTCGTCGTGTTGCGCATCGTCATCCCCCCAATTTTCGTTCGCCGCCCCGGCGAGGAGCGCAATAAGCAACAAAAACCTCACGGAACGCCAGAGCCTATCTGCTGCGCCCGCAGTTTTTTTCAGTTCTCGGCCGCGATCAGCTGCAGCGCGGCGTCCATCGCCGGGGTTGCGCCCGCGCCTTCCGGAACGTCGTTGGCGTAGAGCGCGAAGGTTAGCGTTCGGCCGCTCTTCGCGATCATGTAGCCGGCGAGCGCCGAAGTGGCGTTGAGCGAGCCGGTCTTGGCGAACAGCCGCCCTTCCAGCGCGGTGCCGCGGAAGCGCTTCGCCAGGGTGCCGTCGACGCCGGCGACCGGCAG
>DASWRU010000017.1:0-12510 GCA_036403015.1 Allosphingosinicella sp. | reverse complement strand
CATACCCCGGCCGATGAGGGGCCGCAGTGACGGTTCGCCTCGCTGCAGGTCTCAGCCCCTGACGCCGCTCAATCCAGATTCGGCCGCAGCCAGCGCTCGGCTTCCTCCAGCGCCACGCCCCGGCGCGCCGCATAATCCTCGAGCTGGTCGCGGCCGATCCGGGCGACTCCGAAATATTGGCTGTCGCGGTGGCCGAAATAAAAGCCGGAGACGGCCGAGGTCGGCCACATCGCCATGCTCTCGGTGAGCGTGACGCCCGCCGGCTCACCGCCCAGCATGGCGAACAGCGCCGGCTTCAGGCTGTGGTCGGGGCACGCCGGATAGCCCGGCGCCGGGCGGATGCCCGCATAGGTCTCGCGTATCAGCTGCTGGTTGGTGAGATGCTCCTCGGCATAGCCCCAGACGCTGTTCCTGACATGGGCGTGGAGCACCTCGGCGAAGGCCTCCGCCAGGCGATCGGCCAGGGCCTTCAAGAGAATGTCCGAATAATCGTCATTCTCCGCCTTGAAGCGGGCGAGGTGCGGCTCGAGGCCGTGGATGCCGACGGCGAAGCCGCCGATCCAGTCCTCGCCGTCCGGATCGATGAAATCGGCCAGGCACATGTTCGCGCGGCCTTCCCTCTTCTTCACTTGCTGGCGGAGGAAGGGGATTCGGGTCTCCTCGTTCGAGGCGAGGACGAGGACGTCGTCGCCTTCACGCCGGCAGCGCCACAGGCCGACCGTGCCGCGCGGGGTCACCCAATGCTCGGCGATGATTCGGTCGAGCATCGCATTGGCGTCGGCGAAGAGGGAACGGGCGCTCTCGCCGACCACCTCGTCCTCCAGGATGGCGGGGTAATTGCCGGCCAGCTCCCAAGCGCGGAAGAAGGGCGTCCAGTCGATCGATGCCCGGAGGTCGCGAAGCGGCCACTCGCCGAACTGCGCAAGCCCCGGCCGCGCCGGTGCCGGCGCCTTGCCTTCGGGATCGAAGGGAAAGGCGTTGGCGCGCGCTTCCTCGAGCGTCGACAGCTCATTCTGTCCACGGGCGGCGCGGGTCTGGCGGACGGTCTCGTAATCCTGCGCGGTCTTCGCGATCAGCGGCTCGCGCTGCGTGTCGGAGACCAGCGAGGAGGCGACGCCCACCGCCCGGCTCGCGTCGACGACGTGGATCACCGGCCCTTCATAGGCCGGATCGATGCGGATTGCGGTATGGACCTTGCTGGTCGTGGCGCCGCCGATGAGCAGCGGCAGCGTCATCGCGGAGCGCTGCATCTCGCCCGCCACCGTCACCATCTCGTCCAATGACGGGGTGATGAGGCCGGAGAGGCCGATCATGTCCGCCTTGTTCTCGTTCGCCGCCTCGAGGATGGCCTGCCACGGCACCATCACGCCCAGGTCCACCACTTCGAAACCGTTGCACTGGAGGACCACGCCGACGATGTTCTTGCCGATGTCGTGGACGTCGCCCTTGACGGTGGCCATGACGATCCGGCCCTTGCCCTGAGTCGCCCCGCTCTTCTCCTTCTCCGCCTCGATGAAGGGAATGAGGTGGGCGACCGCCTTCTTCATCACCCGGGCGGACTTCACCACCTGGGGGAGGAACATCTTGCCCGAACCGAACAGGTCGCCGACCACGTTCATGCCGTCCATCAGCGGCCCTTCGATGACGTGGATCGGCCGCTCGGCGCTCTGGCGCGCCTCCTCGGTATCGTCGACCACATAGGCGTCGATGCCCTTGACGAGGGCATGTTCGAGCCTCTTGCCGACCTCCCAGCCGCGCCACTCCGCCTCGGCTTTCTCGCGGACCGGATCGGTGCCGAGATACTTCTCGGCCAGGGTGACCAGCCGCTCGGTGGAATCCTCCCGCCGATCCAGGATCACGTCCTCGCACGCCTCGCGAAGCTCCGGATCGATCGTGTCGTAGACGTCGAGCTGGCCGGCATTGACGATCGCCATATCGAGCCCGGCGGGGATGGCGTGGTAGAGGAAGATCGAGTGCATCGCCCGCCTGACCGGCTCGTTGCCGCGGAACGAGAAGCTCAGATTGGAGAGGCCGCCCGAAATGTGGACGTGCGGGCAGCGCGCCTTGATCTCGCGGCACGCCTCGATGAAGTCCAATGCGTAGCGGCGATGCTCGTCGATGCCGGTGGCGATCGCGAAGATGTTCGGATCGAAGATGATGTCCTCGGGCGGGAAGCCCTCGGCGACGAGCAGATCGTAGGCCCGCCCGCAAATCTCGACCTTGCGCGCCTTCGTGTCGGCCTGGCCGACCTCGTCGAACGCCATGACCACCATCGCGGCGCCATAGTCGCGGACCTTGCGGGCGTGGGCGAGGAACTCCGCCTCCCCCTCCTTCATGCTGATCGAGTTGACGATCGGCTTGCCCGACACGCATTTCAGCCCGGCCTCGATCACCGTCCATTTCGAGCTGTCGATCATGATCGGCACGCGCGCGATGTCGGGCTCGGCGGCGATCAGCTTCAGGAAGGTGGTCATGGCGAGCTCGGAGTCGAGCAGGCCCTCGTCCATGTTCACGTCGATGATCTGGGCGCCGCTCTCGACCTGCTGGCGCGCCACTTCGACCGCGGCGGCATAATCGCCGGCCATGACCAGCGTCTTGAACCTGGCCGAACCGGTGACGTTGGTCCGCTCGCCGATGTTGACGAAGGAGGCGCTGGCGGTCGTGGTTTCGGACATCGGTGCAGTGGCCATTATTTCTCGGTTCGTTAGGGTTCCGTCATGCCGGACTTGATCCGGCATCCACCTTCCCTTGCTGCCGCGAAGGGAGAAGGTGGACCCCGGATCAAGTCCGGGGTGACGAGTCGGGGTTAAGCCGCCAGCACCATCGGCTCGATACCCGCCAGCAAAGTGCGGCGGACCGGCGTCGCGATGTCGCGCGGCGGATAGGCGGCGACCGTCCGAGCGATGGCGGCGATATGCTCCGGAGTGGTCCCGCAGCAGCCGCCGACGATGTTGACGATGCCCTGCTCGCACCACTCGCGGACCTGCGCGGAGGTCGTTTCCGGGCATTCGTCATAGGCGCCGAGCTCGTTGGGCAGGCCGGCATTCGGATAGGCCATGATCAGCGTATCGGCGACCGCCGACAGAGCGGCGACATGGGCGCGCAGCTGCGCCGCCCCGAACGAGCAGTTGAGGCCGACCGAGAGCGGCCGGGCGTGGCGCACCGAGGCCCAGAAGGCTTCGATCGAATGACCGGAAAGGTTGCGGCCGCTGAGGTCGGTGATCGTCATCGACAGCATGATCGGCAGTTCGGGATCGACGCGGTGGGCGGCGTGGATCGCGGCCTTGGCGTTGAGCGTGTCGAACACCGTCTCGATCAGCACGATCTCGGCGCCGCCCTCGACCAGCCCCTCGATCTGCTCGACATAGACGTCGGACAGGGTGTCGAAGTCGATCTCCCGATAGCCGGGATCGTTGACCCTGGGGGAGAGCGAGAGCGTCTTGTTGGTCGGCCCGAGCGCGCCGGCGACGAAGCGCTTGCGGCCGTCCTTCTGCGCCTCGCGCTCCGCCACCTCGCGGATGATCCGCGCCGCCGACGCGTTGATCTCCCGGACGAGATGCTCGGCGCCGTAATCGGCCTGGCTGATCCGGTTGGCGTTGAAGCTGTTGGTGGCGAGCACGTCCGCGCCCGCATCGGCGAAGGCCAAAGCGATCTCGCGCACCAGCTCGGGCCGGGTGAGATTGAGCAGGTCGTTATTGCCCTTCTGGTCCCGAGCGAGGACGAGGCCGCCGCGATAATCGGCCTCCTCCAGCCGCCGCGCCTGGATCTGGGTCCCATAGGCCCCATCCTTGACGAGGATGCGCCCGGCCGCCTCGGCCCTAAGCTGCTGTGCGACGTTCATTCGGCTCTTCCCTGGGCCTGAGGCCGAGCAGGTGGCAGATGGCGTAAGCCAGCTCGGCGCGGTTCAATGTGTAGAAGTGGAACTGGCGGACTCCGCCGGCGTAGAGCTGCCCGCACAGCTCCGCCGCCACCGTCGCGGCGACCAGCTGCCGGGCGGCCGGGAGGTTGTCGAGGCCTTCGAACAAGGCGTCCATCCAGGCGGGGATCGTCGCCCCGCACGAGGCCGCGAACTTGCGGGTCTGGGCGACGTTGGAGACCGGCAGGATGCCCGGCACCAGCTCGGCCGTTATGCCCGCCGCCGCGGCTTCGTCGCGAAAGCGGAAGAAGCAGTCGGGCGAGAAGAAGAATTGGGTGATCGCGCGGTCGGCGCCGGCGTCGATCTTGCGCTTCAGATTGTCGAGGTCGGCGGCCTTGGTCGGCGAATCCGGATGGATTTCCGGATAGGCGGCGACCGAGATTTCGAACGGCGCCACCCGCTTGAGGCCCGCGACCAGAGCGGCCGCATTGGCATAGCCGTCGGCGCGCGGGGCGAAACCCGCGCCCGGCTCCGGCGGATCGCCGCGCAGCGCGACGATGTGGCGGATGCCCGCCTCCCAATAGGCCCGGGCGACCTCGTCTATCTCGTCTCGGCTCGCTTCGACGCAGGTGAGGTGGGCGGCGGGGGTGAGCGAGGTTTCCCGAGCGATCCTGACCACCGTATTGTGGGTGCGCTCGCGGGTCGAGCCGCCGGCGCCGTAGGTGACCGAGACGAAGCGGGGGCCAAGCGGCTCCAGCGTCTTCACCGACCCCCAGAGCGTCTGCTCCATCTTCTCGGTCTTCGGCGGGAAGAATTCGAACGAGACGGCGACGTCGCCCTGCACGTCGGCGAACAACGGCTCGCGGCGATGGCCGATCAGCGCGCTCATGCGACCACCTTGAGCTTGGCCGCCGGCCGCTCGCCCGCCCAGACGGTGACGGTCAGCTCGCCGCCCTGGAGATGCTCGACCACCCGGCCCTCGAGCCCGGCGGCTTCCAGATATTTCAGCATCGCCTCGTCGCCGAAGCCGAGGCGGACATGGGCGTCGCGGGCGCGAAGCTCCTCCCGTTCGTGCGGGGCGAAATCGGCGATCAGCAGCCGCCCGCCCGGCGCCAGCAGCCGCGCCGCCTCCGCCACCGCGGCCGACGGCTGCTGCGCGTAATGGAGCACCTGGTGGATGACCACGGTGTCCGCCGATCCCGACGCGAGCGGAAGCGCGTACATGTCGCCCTGGCGAAGCTCGGCGGCGCGAAGCCCCGCCTGCGCCAGCTTCGCCCGCGCCAGCCGAAGCATCTCGGGCGAGCGGTCGACGCCGAGGGCATGGTCCGCCTCCGCGCCGAACAGCTCGATCATCCGGCCGGTGCCGGTGCCGATGTCGACGAGCCGGCCCACCGGGCGATCCGCGAGCGCGCGGCCGATCGCGGCCTCGACCTCGCTCTCGGCGATATGGAGCGAGCGTATCTGGTCCCAGTCCTTGGCGCGGGCGGCGAAGTAGCGCTCGGCGGCGGCGGCGCGGTCGGCGCGCACCGCGGCGAGACGCGCGGCGTCGGCGACGGCCCAGGGGTCTTCCCCGTCGAGCGCGCTCCAGCGGTCGAGGGCCGCGAACAGCGGATCCACCCGCTTCGCCTCCCCGAGGCTGAGGAACACCCAGCTCCCCTCCTTGCGGCGCTCGGCCAGGCCCGCGTCGATCAGGATCTTGACGTGGCGCGAGACGCGGGGCTGGCTCTGGCCGAGCACTTGCGCCAGCTCGCCCACCGAGAGCTCCATCGCCCGCAGCAGCCGCATGATCCGAAGTCGCGTCGGATCGGCAAGCGAACGGAAGGTTTCGGGCGCGGAGGGCATGGATAAGGATATAAAGATATCTTTATATGCCGGTCAACCCACTGGACGCCCTTCGCTTCCACATTGCCTACTGAAACGGTAGACATACTGCTCCGGCTCCTCTACATCCTGGGCCGCTGGACGCCGGAGCTTGCTCCGGCACCTCGCCCAGCCATGCTACAATTGTTTCAAGCCTTTGGAGGGAAATGCCATGAAGAAGATTGCTCTGACCCTGGCCGCGGTTGCGGCCCTCGGCGTCGCCGCCTGCACGCCCAAGACCGACGACGCCGCCAATAACGGCGCCGACCTCAACGCCACCGAGAATGCGGCCGCGGTCGACGTCAACGGCGCCGCCGTCGACGCCAACAGCACCACCGCCGTCGACGCGACCAACAGCGCGCTCGATTCGGCCGGCAACACGCTCGGCAATGCCGCGACCGATGCCGGCAACGCCGCCGCCGCCGGCGGCGACGCGGTCCAGAACGCGACCCGCTAAGCCTGGCGACAGGCTGCCTTGAAAGGGCCGCGCGTCTCCGGGCGCGCGGCCCTTTTTATTTGCGCCCGCATGCGGCAAGCTGGCGCCTGGACGACGAGGGAGCGCCGGCATGACGAAGCGGCTGATCGTGGGATTGTTGCTCTCGGCGTCGGCGCTGGCCGCCTGCGGTCGCGGCTCCGACCGGCAGGGGGGCCTCAGCGCCGAGGAGAATAGCGAGCTGAACAACGCCGCGGAGATGCTGGACACTTCGCCCGACAGCCTCGTCCCGGAGGATAATGGGGGACTCGGCAACGGCGATACCGGGCCGATGGACGCGGTGGACCCCGGCGAGGCGGCGGGCAACGCGGCGACGGGCAACGCGCAATAGTTCAAGCCTTAGAAAAAGTTCTGCATTCCCCGCGATTTAGCCGCAGCGTGCGCAAGTCCTTCCGTCGGATTCTACAGAAACGGTTACTTGCGATTCCGCTTTCTCCTCGCGCCGCTACCGCGTATGTCTGTTCGGTTCACCAGAAACATGGGGGAAGAATCATGACTCCACGCAAGATTACTGCGCTTTGCACGGCCGCCGCGTTCGCGATGATCGGCTTTGCTTCGCCCGCTTCGGCTCAGGCGACCCGCACCTGGGTTTCGGGCGTCGGCGATGACGTCAACCCGTGCAGCCGCACCGCGCCCTGCAAGACCTTCGCCGGCGCCATTTCGAAGACGGCCGCGGGCGGCGAGATCAACTGCCTCGATCCGGGCGGCTTCGGCGCGGTGACGATCAACAAGACGCTCGTCATCGACTGCCATTATACCGAGGGCGGCGACCTCGCCGGCGGCAACGGCGTCGTCGTCAACCTGCCGGCCGCGACCGACGTCGTCGTCCTGCGCGGCCTCGACATTTTCGGCGTCAACCCGCCGTCGAACGGCGTCCGCTTCATCGCCAGCGGCTCGCTCCACATCGAGGATTGCGTGATCCGGCGCTTCAATGCCGCCAGCAGCGCGGGCGTTTCGTTCGCGCCGAGCGGCGTCGGCAACTTGTACATCACCAACACCACCATCACCCAGAACGGCAATGGCGCGACCGGAGGCGGCATCGTCATCGCTCCGACGGCCGGGGGCAGCGTCAGGGCGACCCTCGACCATGCGCGGACCCAGGACAATGCCAATGCGGGCATCAGGATCGACGCCAGCGCGACGACGTCCCTGAACGGGCTTCTCGTCACGATCGTCGAGAGCCAAAGCTCCGGCAACGCCGTCGGCCTGCAGGTGATCGCGCCGGTCACCTCGACCGGGACCAACGTGATGGTCAGCCGCTCGACCTTCTCCACCAACACCACCGGTGTGAGCGTGGACGGGGCCGATGCCGTCATCCGGATGGGAAGATCGACCGTCGCCGGCAACAATACCGGCCTCTCCGCGGTGAATAGCGGCCTCTTGCGCAGCTACATCACGAACGAGGTGAACGGCAACCTCTCCGACGGCGTGTTCAACGGCCCGGTGGTCAACCCGAGCTGAGGTCTTCGGACCAAAGGAGGCGGGCGCCCCCGGGCGCCCGCCTCTTTTTTAACTCGCCCCAACCCCGGGGATCCGTCGCCGGCGCGACGGCAATCCTATTCCCACTCGATCGTGCCGGGCGGCTTGGACGTATAGTCGTAGACCACCCGGTTGATGCCCCTCACCTCGTTGATGATCCGAGTCGCGACCCGGCTGAGGAAGGCGGAGTCGAAGGGATAGACGTCGGCGGTCATGCCGTCGGTCGAGGTGACGGCGCGAAGCCCGCAGACATGGTCGTAGGTGCGGGCATCGCCCATCACGCCGACGGTCTTGACCGGCAGCAGCACCGCGAAGGCCTGCCAGATCGCATCGTAGAGGCCGGCGCTGCGTATCTCCTCGAGGTAGACCGAGTCCGCCTTGCGAAGGATCTCGCAGCGCTCCTTCGTGACCTCGCCGGGAATTCGGATGGCCAGGCCCGGGCCCGGGAAGGGGTGGCGGCCGACGAACGCCTCGGGCAGGCCGAGCTCCCGCCCGAGCTCGCGCACCTCGTCCTTGAACAATTCGCGCAGCGGCTCGACCAGCTTCATGTTCATGCGCTCGGGGAGGCCGCCGACATTGTGGTGGCTCTTGATCGTCACCGACGGCCCGCCGGTGAAGCTGACGCTCTCGATGACGTCCGGATAGAGCGTCCCCTGGGCGAGGAAGTCCGCCCCCCCGATCTTCGCCGCCTCGGCCTCGAAGATGTCGATGAAGGTCTTGCCGATGAACTTCCTCTTGGCCTCCGGATCGGTGAGGCCGGCGAGGCCCGACAGGAACAGAGCCTCCGCGTCGACGTGGACGAGCGGGATGTTGTAATGGCCGCGGAACAGGCTGACGACCTGGTCGGCCTCGCCTTGGCGCATCAGGCCGTGATCGACGAACACGCAGGTGAGCTGGTGGCCGATCGCCTCGTGGATGAGGACCGCGGCGACGGCGCTGTCCACCCCGCCGGAAAGTCCGCAGATCACCCGCCCCGCGCCCACCTGCTCGCGTATCTCGGCGACCTTGGTGGCTCGGAACTCGGCCATCGTCCAGTCGCCCGAGAGGCCGCAGACGTGGCGGACGAAATTGCCGATCAGCTTGGCGCCGTCGGGCGTGTGAACCACCTCCGGGTGGAACATCAGGCTGTAGAAGCGGCGCCCCTCGTCGACGGCGACGGCGAACGGCGCCCCCTCGGACTGGGCGACGACCCGGAAGCCCTCCGGCAGCCGCTCGACCCGGTCGCCGTGGCTCATCCAGACCTGGTGCCGCTCGCCCGGCGCCCACAGGCCGTCGAACAGCGGCGTCTCGCCAATTATCTCGATGAAGGCGCGGCCGAATTCGCGGCTCTCGGACGGCGCGACGGCCCCGCCCAGCTGATGCGCCATCGTCTGCTGGCCATAGCAGATGCCGAGCACCGGCACGCCGGCGTCGAACAAATGCTGCGGCGCTCGCGGGCTGTCCTCCCAGGTGACCGAGGAGGGTCCGCCGGACAGGATGATTCCCCTCGGCCGAAGCCGTTCGAACGCTTCGGCCGCCGCGTTGAACGGCGCGATCTCCGAATAGACCCCCGCCTCCCGCACCCGCCGGGCGATGAGCTGGGTCACCTGGCTGCCGAAGTCGACGATGAGGATGGAGTCGGGCGGCTGGATCATCATTGCGGGGCGATAAGCGAGCCGGTCGGCGCCTGTAAAGCGACGCGATGGTTAAGCTGGGCAATAGTTAAGCGATGGGTGAAGTTTTCCTTGCCCGCGACGCGGGAGACGGATAGTTAAGCTTGTGCTTAACGAATCGGGCCGCCTCGATCTCGCCTTCCAGGCGCTTGCCGATCCGACCCGGCGCGGGCTGGTGGCGCGGCTGAGCCGAGCGCCCGCCTCGGTATCCGAGCTCGCGCGCCCGCTCAGCATATCGCTCCCGGCGGTGATGCAGCATCTGAAGCTGCTCGAGGCGAGCGGGCTGGTGCTCTCCGAGAAGAAGGGACGCGTGCGCACCTGCCGGATCGAGCCGCAGGCCCTTGCCGCCGCGCAAGGCTGGATCGCCGAGCAAAGGGCGCTGTGGGAAGGCCGGCTCGACCGGTTCGAAGCCTATGTCGAAGAGATGAAGACCAAGGGAGAATGAGCATGGCTGAAGGCAAGGATCTCGTCCTCGAGCGCATTCTCGACGCGCCGCGCGAGCTCGTCTGGCGCGCCTGGACGTCGCCCGAGCATGTCAGGAAATGGTGGGCGCCCAGGCCCTATGAAACGCCGGAGTGCGAGATGGACCTCAGGCCCGGCGGCGCCTTCTACACGCGCATGACCGGTCCGGACGGGTTCGACTTCCGCGGCACCGGCTGCTTTCTCGAGGTGGTCGAGGCCGGCAGGATCGTCTGGACCAGCGCGCTCGGCGGCGGCTACCGCCCGAACGATCTCGGCCCCTCCGGCTGCGGCGCCTTCCCCTTCACCGCCATCGTCACCTTCGAGGATGCCGGCGACGGCCGGACGCTCTACCGCGCCGTCGCGATGCACGCCAACGAAGCGGACCGCGACACGCACGAGAAAATGGGCTTCCACGAAGGCTGGGGCACCTGCGCCGACCAGCTCGGCGAAGTGGCGGCGGCACTGGGAGACTAATCCCCCTCCCTGCAAGGGAGGGGTTAGGGGTGGGTAGCGAGCGAAGCGAGCTCCCCGCCTCGGAGTTTCGACCGCCTTCGGCGTACCCACCCCCGCCCCCTCCCTTGCAGGGAGGGGAGAATTCTCACGCCGCGTCGGCGGCCGTCCGGAAGCTGTAGATGCTGCCGTTGCGGATCGTGCAGCTGAACGAGCGGCCGCCCTCGACCGCCCCTTCGACCGTGTAATAGCCCTTGCGCCTGGTCACGCCCGCAATGTCGGAGACTCGTCCGTCGAGGCGCGATTCCGCCTCGCGCGAGCAGCTGTCCACCGCCGCGTCCTGCTTCTCCTGGTTGCCGCGGCCGATCGCCGAGACGATGGCGGCGAGGCCGCCGACGACGATCGCGCCGGCGACCACGTCGCCCGCATCGACATCGTCGTGATGGCGGTGCCAGCGGCCGCGGGCGTCGGCCGGAGCCGCCGCGATGGCGCCGAGCAGGGCCGCTGCCGCAGCGGCCGCGATGAACTTGCGCATAAGACCTCCCTCAAGTCGCGTGGGGGGTCGTTACGCCGGCGATCCTGTCGGGACGCTGAACCCGTTCACGGCATCCACATCGCCGCATGGGCCGCCGCCGCGTGGGCGTCCGCGCCGTGCGCATCCCCGAAGGCGGCGAACGCGGCCGACGCCGCCGCGGGCGGCCCGAAGCTGAAGTCGGCGGCGGAGAGCTGCTTGGGCTTCATGCCTTCGATGAGGATGCTATCCCCGGTGCCCCAGCTCACCAAAGTGTCCTTGCCCGACGCGGTGAGAATCAGGTCCGAGAAATCGTCGACGCCGGCGACGCCCTGGATGGCGATCACATCCTTCTTGGCGAAATCGGTGATGCGGTCGTGGCCGGAGGCGGGCCCGAAGACGAACTCGTCCATGCCCTGGCCGCCGGTCAGCACGTCGTCGCCGCCGCCGCCGACCAGGGTGTCGTTGCCCTTGCCGCCGTTGAGCGTGTCGTTGCCGTCGACGCTGTCCGGAAGCGACGCGGCGACGTCATTGTAGGTGACGATGGGCCCTGACGTGCCGACCCCGTGCGTATCCACGATGATCCGCCCGTCCCCCAGCAGCAGATCGTCGCCGCTGCCGCCCGAGAGCGCGTCGTCGCCCTGGTCGCCGGCGAGCACGTTGTCGCCCCCGTCCCCGGTCAGCGTGTCGTTGCCGTTGGAGCCCGACAAATTCTCGAAGCCGCTGAGGGTCATGCTGCCGATGCCGGTGCTCTGCGCCGCCCCCTGGAGCAGCAGCGAGACGCTCACCCCCGCCAGCGCGGCGCCGTTCCCCCACAGCGAGAAGGTGTCGGTGCCCGTGCCCCCGTTCGCCACGCTGTTGCCGGGGCCGACTTCGAGCAGGTCGTTGCCGGCGCCGCCGGTCAAATTGTCGTTGCCGTTCTCGCCCCACAGCCAGTTGTCGCCGGCATTGCCGATCAGCACGTCGTCGAACGTCGTGCCGGAGGCGTGCTCGATGCCGACCAGGGTGTCCATGCCCTGCCCGGTATTCTGGGCCACCCCCTGGATGTTGAGGTCGACATGCACGCCGGCGGTGGCGTCGCTGTAGAAGGCCGCTCGGTCCCACCCGCCGCCGCCGTCGACGAGATCGTCGCCGAAGCCGCCGCCGAGATAATCGTCGCCGCTGCCGCCGGTCAGGATATCGTTGCCGGCCCTGGCCCGGAGGTAATCGTGGCCGTCGCCGCCGGAGAGGCCGTTCGCGCCGGCATCGCCGAGGATCTGGTCGTCATACGCCGAGCCGATGACGTTCTCGATGCTGTGCAGCGTGTCGCTCCCGGCTCCGCCCGACGCGGAGCCGCTGGCGAGGTCGACGAAGACTTCCGCCCCGGCACCCGCATAGGAGGCGGTGTCGGTCCCGCCGCCGCCCCATAATATGTCGTCGCCGAGGCCGCCTTCGAGGACGTCATCGCCGTCGACCAGGGGCGGGTCGGACAGCATGTCGGTGGCGACATCGGCATAAGTGGTGATCGGGCCGGACGTGCCGACGCCGTGGACGTCGACGATGATCCGGCCGTCGCCGTAGAGGACGTCGTTGCCCGCGCCGCCGGACAGAATGTCGTTGCCCTGGTCGCCGGCGAGCACGTTGGCGCCGCCGTCGCCGCTCAGCGCGTCGTCATATTTGGAGCCCGAGAGGTTCTCGAAGCCGGAGAGGTACATCATCCCCTGCTCGGTGTCCTGGGTCCCGCCCTGCAGCGCCAGCGAGACGGTGA
>DASWRU010000016.1:0-6211 GCA_036403015.1 Allosphingosinicella sp. | reverse complement strand
GGCGGCTTCCTCGGGCCCGTGCATCTTCGGCCTGACGATATAGATCGCACCCGTGGCGCTGTTGCCCCGCACGTCGTGGAGCGCCATCAGCGAAGTCAGCACCGCGTCGGCGAGCCCTTCCTGCACCTCGCCCCCGTCGAGCCGCATCATCGGGGTGGTCATCAGGTGGCCGACGTTGCGGACGAACATCAGCGCGCGTCCCTTGAGGGTCAGGTCCGCCCCGCCCGGCGCGGCGTAGCCGCGGTCGGGCTCGAGCCGCCGCTCGATCTCGCCTCCCCCCTTCGGAAAGCGAGCGCTGAGATCGCCCTTCATCAGCCCGAGCCAGTTGCGGTAGACGGCGATCTTCTCCTCCGCGTCGACCGCGGCGACCGAATCCTCGCAGTCCATGATTGCGGTGACGGCGCTTTCGAGGAGGATGTCGGCGACTCCCGCTCGGTCCTCCTGGCCGATGCGGTGTTCGCGGTCGACGACGATCTCGACATGGAGGTTGTGGTGCCTGAGCAGGATTGACCCGCCCCGCCAGCCGGCGAGCAGCGCCGGGTCGGCGAGGCCGCCGCGATCGGTGATGAGCCGGTCCGCCTCGATCCGGTAGGCGGTCACGTCCGCATGGCTGCCGCCGGTGAGCGGCGCGATCTCGTCGAGGAAGCGGCGGCCCCAGGCGACCACGCGCGCCCCCCGTTCCGGATCATAGCCTTCGGCCCGGGGCCGGTCACCCAGCGCGTCGGTGCCGTAGAGGGCGTCGTAGAGGCTCCCCCAGCGCGCATTGGCGGCGTTGAGCGCATAGCGGGCATTGCTCACCGGGACGACGAGCTGGGGGCCGGCGATCGTCGCGATCTCCGGGTCGACCTGGCCGGTGCCGATCGCGAACGGCGGCGGCGCATCGACCAGATAGCCGATGTCGCGGAGGAACTCCTCCTCCTCGGCGGGCTCGGGGGCACGGCCGTCTAGCCCGAGGTTGTGCGCGTCGATCCGGGCCTGCAGATCCTCGCGCTTCCTCAGCAGGCGCCGGTTTTCGGGGGTGAGCTCGCGCAGCAGGGCCGAGAAGCCGAACCAGAAGGCCGCCGCGTCGAGGCCGGTGCCGGGAAGCGCTTCCTCCTCCACGAACCGGCGCAGCGCGGGATCCACCTCGATGCCGGAGATCAGCTCATATTGCGCCAAGACGCGGCCCCCTTATTGTGTCGGCGCCGACCGCCTAGCCTCTCATCCGGGGATAATCCATGCGCTTCCTTGCCGCCCTCGCCCTGCTCCTCGCCGCCCTTCCCGCCGCCGCGCAGGAGCCGGTGATCCTGCTCCACCCGGCGCGGGTGTTCGACGGCGTCGATCCGCGGCCGCACGAAGGCTGGTCGGTGCTGGTCCGCGGCGAGCGGATCGAAGCGGCCGGCCCGTCGGTCGCGGCCCCGCCCGGCGCGCGGGTGGTCGAGCTGCCGGGCACGACTCTCATGCCCGGCATGATCGAAGGTCATTCCCACCTCTTCCTCCACCCCTATAACGAGACGAGCTGGGACGATCAGGTGCTGAAGGAGCCGCTGGCGCTGCGCACTGCCCGCGCCGTGAACCATGCCCACGCCACCTTGATGGCCGGCTTCACCACCACCCGCGACCTCGGCACGGAAGGTGCCGGCTATGCCGATGTCGGGCTCAAGCAAGCGATCGAGCAGGGCATCGTTCCCGGCCCCCGGATGCTCGTCGTCACCCGCGCCATCGTCGCCACCGGCGCCTACGGACCCAAGAATGCGGAGCCCGGCTTCGAAGCGCGCGGGGCCGAGGAGGCGGACGGGCCGGGGCTCGTCACCGCGGTGCGCCGGCAGATCGGCGCCGGGGCCGACTGGGTGAAGCTGTACGGCGACTATCGCTGGCGTCCCGGCGAGCCGAGCCGCCCGACCTTCACCGCCGAGGAGATGCGGATCGCGGTCGACGTTGCCCACAGCGCGGGGCGCAAGGTGGCCGTTCACGCCGGCACCGAGGAAGGAATGCGCCGCGCCATCCTGGCCGGGGTGGACACGATCGAGCATGGCGATGCCGGCACGCCGGAGATCTTCCGGCTGATGAAGGCGCGGGGCGTCGCCCTCTGCCCCACGGTCGCGGCCGGCGATGCCATCGCCCGCTACCGCGGCTGGAACGGGCAGGCGCCGGAGCCGGCGGGGATCACCGAGAAAAGGGCGAGCTTCCGCGCCGCGCTCGCCGCCGGCGTGACGATGTGCATGGGCGGCGACGTCGGCGTCTTCGCCCATGGCGACAATGCTCGCGAGATGGAGCTGATGGTGGCCTACGGCATGCGCCCCGTCGACGTGCTGATCGCCGCCACGTCCGGCAATGCGCGGATCTTCGGCCTCGACGACCGGCTGGGATCGATCCGCCCAGGCCTTCTCGCCGACCTCGTCGCCGTCGCCGGCGATCCGACCCGCGACGTGGCCGCGGTGCGGGCGGTGAGGCTGGTCATGAAGGGGGGCCGGATCTTTCGGGGTGGAGACTAAACCGCCGGCATTTGCGCCTCCGCATGGGCGAGCAGCCGCTCGGCCTCCGCTTCGAAGCGGTCGAAGCCCCAGAGCCGCCGGGCCCTGAACACCGGCACCGCGCGGGCTACTCGGACGCAGGCGGCGAGATGCTCGCCGGCGCGGCCGATCGTTCGCAGATAGGCCCCGCGATAGGTGTTGGAGACCAGGGTCTCCACCGCGCTTACCCCGGTAAGCCGTTCGATCGCGGGCCCCTCTACATCCTCGTCCGCCAGGCCGAGAAGATAGACCGCCGCGAGCGGGAGCGGATCCGGGCTCTCCAGGCCTTCGGTCGGGACGTCATATTTGTCGGTATCGTCGAACGAGCGATCGTAGCCGTCGGTCGTGCGGCCGCTCGCCTCGAGCGCTTCGCGCCACAGCCGCAGCCTGGGGACGCCCGGAAAGGCGAGCGCGCGCCCGGCCGGATCGAAGCCGATCACGCAGACGTCGTCGGCGAGGATGCCGTGGCCGCGGTCGTGGAACCACGCGGCGATCGTCGACTTGCCCGCGCCCGAATGGCCCGAGAAGGCGACCGCGCGGCCGCCCACGTCGATCGCATTGGCATGGAGCGGCAGCAATCCGCGCTGGTGGAGCAGCGCGCCGAACGCGGAGCCGAGGAGGAAGAGCCGCAGGTTCCGCTCGGACGCGCCCTTGTCGGGCTCGATGACGATCTCGCGCCCGTCGCGGATCAGAAACCAGCCGACCTTCGGCACGCCAAGCAAGGTCCCTCCCTCGGCGAGCGAATAGCCGTGCACCGTATCGGCCGGGCGGACGACGCCGCCGAAGCGTATCTCGACATCCGCCTCGGCCGGGCCGCCGGCGGCCGGCAAGGCGAGGGGCAGCTCGGAGCGGACGGAGAGGCCGAACAGTCGGTAGGCGGCTGCGGCTTTCGTGGCGGAGGTCGGGGCGGAGCTTGGCATCGGGAGAGCGGCTACCGGATCGGAGCCGCAGGGGGAAGGCCGGGCCGCGAAATCGCGCGCGACGATGATTCGCGCTTTCACTCATTCATTTCGGATGAGGCGATTGGGGCTTGCGCGCCTTACCGGCAAGCCCGTAATCCACGGATTCGCGCAGCCAGGGCAATCTGGTGGCCGAAGATCGATTTGCGGCGTGGGGGTATGCCACGAAAGAAGCCGCGCCCGAACGAGCTTCGACAACAACGGGAGGAATGAAATGACCAGAATTTCTCGTACCGCCTTGTTCGCCGCCACCGCCCTGGGCGGCTTCGCCTGGGCGGTTCCCGCCTCGGCCGACGCCACGCCGGACTGCAACAACGGCCCCGGCACTCTCAGCACCGAATGCGGCACCAACTCCGTCGCCACCGGCAATTTCGGCACCGCCGTCGGCCAGCTCGCCACCGCGACCGGCGTGGAGTCGACCGCGGTCGGCACCGATTCGCTTGCGTCCGCCCTGCGCAGCACCGCCGTCGGCGTCGTCTCCAGCGCCGTCGCCACCGACACCACCGCGCTTGGCGACCGTTCCAGCGCTACCGACATCAACGCGACCGCGGTCGGCCAAGGCTCGGAGGCCTCGGGAATCGCTTCGACCGCCCTCGGCTCGGGCCTCAACGACCCCACCAGCCCGACGCGCTCCACCATCGCGGCTGCGGGCTTCAGCACCGCGCTCGGCACCGGCAGCCGGGTCACCGCCGGCGCCACCGGCGGCACCGCCGTGGGCGACGGTAATACGATAGCGGCGACCGGGTCCTTCGGCGTTGCCCTCGGCGCGTTCAATGCGGTGCGCGCGGCGAGCGGCATCGCGATCGGCAACGGCTCGACCATTACGGTCGGAGCGGCCAACGCCGTCGCCCTCGGCAGCGCCGCCACGTCCACCGGACAGAATGCCATTGCGATAGGTACGCTGGCGCTCGGGGCCGCCAATGAGGCCGTCGCGATCGGCGACGGCTCGAGGGCGAATCAGGCCTTCAACGTCGCCCTCGGCAGCCTCGCGGACGCGACCGGCATCGAATCGGTGTCGATCGGCGGCGATTCGCAGGCGATCGGTGCCCAGTCGACCGCCGTCGGCACCGTGGCCAGCGCCGACGGCGCGCTCTCCAGCGCCTTCGGCAACCGTTCGAGCGCCACCGCCGCCTCCAGCTCCGCCCTCGGCGCGCTGTCCCAGGCCCTTGCCGCCAACGCGACCGCCGTCGGTGCCAGCTCGATCGCGAGCGGCGTGGGCTCCTTCGCGGGCGGCCAGTCGACCGCGTCGGGCGCCAACTCGATCGGCCTCGGTACGGGCGCCAAGGCCAGCAATGCCGGCGCCGTCGCGATCGGCCTCAACTCGGTGTCGAGCGGGGTGAACTCGATCGCCATCGGCACCGGCGCGACCGCCACGGGCTCGGTGGCCATCGGCACCGGCGCCAGCGCCTCCAACGGCAGCACCGCCGTCGGTGACGGGTCGACCGCGACGTCGACGTTCGCGGCTGCCTTCGGCCAGAACTCGATCGCGACGGCGAACGCTTCGACGGCGCTCGGCGCTCTCGCCCAGGCCACGGCCGCCGAAGCGACCTCGGTCGGCGCCGATTCGCGGGCGACCGGCATCAACAGCAGCGCCTTCGGCACCGTCGCCACCGCCTCCGGCCTGCGCTCCACCTCGATCGGCGACCGGTCGTCCGCCACGGGAGTGGATTCGACCGCGCTCGGCTCCACCGCGTTGGCGACAGGAGCAACGTCGTTCGCGGGCGGCTCGGCCGCCGTCGCCAGCAACACCGACACCGTCGCGCTCGGCAGCACCGCGGTCGCCAGCGGCTTCCACAGCTCGGCGGTCGGGGCGACTGCCGTCGCCTCGGGCCTCGGCGCGCAGGCCTTCGGCTGGGCGGCGACCGCTTCGGGCAACAACTCGGTCGCCACCGGCCGGGCCGCGCAGGCGACGGCGGCGAACACGACCGCGGTCGGCGACAATGCCCGCGCCACGGCGGCCGGCGCGACCGCGCTCGGCAACGCCGCGCTCGCTTCGGCGGCCAACGCCACTGCGCTCGGCAACGGCGCGACGGCGGCCTTCGCCGGCTCGACCGCGATCGGCGCCGGCGCCACGACGACGGCGGCCAACCAGGTCACCTTGGGCGCCACCGGCAGCAGCGTACGGGTCGGCGACATCGTGGCGAGCACGGCAGCGCAGACCGGGACGATTTCGGTCGCCACGGTCGATGCCAGCGGCACGGTCGGCCGCAACACGACCCTGCTGCCCGCTTTCGCCACCCTCCAGACGAACGTGGCGACGAACACCGCCAACATCGCCACGCTGCAGACGGGCGTCGCCAACAACACGGCGGCGATCACCACCCTGCAGGGCCAGACGACGGCGCTGTTCAACCTCGCCAACGTCAATCGCCGCGACATCCGCAAGGCGAACGAGGGCGTGGCGATGGCGCTGTCCATGGAGACGCCGTATCTGCCGGCCGGCACCAATTTCGGCGTCGCCGGCGGCATCGGCTATTACCAGAACCGGATCGCCGGGACCGCTTCAATGTCCGCCAGGGTCGGCACCAACGCCTCCTTCTCGGCGGGCGTCGGCGTCGGCTTCGACAGCGGGGAGGTCGGCGCCCGCGCCGGCTTCCAGGCCGCTTGGTAAGGCGATCCGCCCTCACGGGACGCGGCGGGCCGGGGCTTCACGCCCCGGCCCGTTTGCTGTGCGCGCTCCTTCTCCTCGCGATACCGTCGGTCGGAGGCGCTCAGCCGCGCGCCGCGCCGGCGCCTATGGTCCCGGTTCCACTCCCGGTG
>DASWRU010000015.1:0-34148 GCA_036403015.1 Allosphingosinicella sp. | reverse complement strand
CTCGACGGCCAATATACCGTCTTCGGCCGGGTGGTGGGCGGGATGAGCTTCGTCGACGCCATCGAGCGGGGCGAGCCGCCGGCGCAGCCGACGCGCATCCTTCAGGCGTCGCTGGCCGCCGACAACCGCCCGCCGCCGCCGGCCGGCGCCGCACCGCCCGCGGCCGCCCCGCGCACCGACGTGACGGTTCTGCCCGGCGCCCATGCCGCCGGCCCCGCGTTGCCGCCGCCGCCGTCGAGCCGCGCGCCAGACCCGCCGGCGCCGAAGCACAAGCCCCGGCCGCAATAAAGCCGCGTGAACGCCGCGTGCGCGTCGACGCCTTCGATTTCGAGCTTCCGACCGACCGCATCGCGCTGAGACCCGCTTCGCCGCGCGACTCCGCGCGGCTGCTGGTGGTGCGGCCGGGCGGGCTTGAGGACCGGACCGTGGCCGAGCTCCCCCGGCTGCTTCGGGCCGGCGACGTGCTCGTCTTCAACGACACGCGCGTCATCCCGGCGCAGCTCGAAGGCCGGCGCGGGGAGGCGCGGGTCGGGGCCACGCTCCACAAGCGCGAAGGGCCGCGGGCGTGGCGCGCGTTCGTGCGCAACGCGCGGCGGGTACGGAACGGCGACCGCATCGATTTCGGCAGCGGAGTCTTCGCCTTGGCCGCCGGTAAACATGCGGACGGCAGCCTCCTCCTCGATTTCGAGGGCGATGAGCCCGTTGAGCTGCTGCTGGCCCGCGTCGGCCGGCTGCCCCTCCCGCCCTACATCGCCGGCAAGCGGGAGGCAGACGCGCGCGACTCGGACGACTACCAGACCATGTTTGCGCGGGAGGAAGGGGCGGTCGCGGCGCCCACCGCGGCGCTCCATTTCACCCCCGCTCTGGTCGAGGCGCTCGCCGCGGCCGGGGTCGGGATGGAGACGCTGACGCTGCACGTGGGCGCGGGGACGTTCCTGCCGGTGAAGGCCGAACATATTGCGGACCATGTCATGCACAGCGAATGGGGCCGGATCACCGCCGAGGCGGCGGCGCGCCTCAACGAGGCCCGCGCCTCCGGCGGGCGCATCCTCGCCGTCGGCACCACGTCGCTGCGTTTGCTGGAGAGCGCCGCCGACGCGGCGGGGCGGGTCGCCGCGTTCGAAGGCGATACCGCGATCTTCATCACGCCGGGCTATCGTTTCCGCGCGGTCGACGGCCTCCTGACGAACTTCCATTTGCCGAAATCCACCCTGTTCATGCTGGTCTCGGCGATGATGGGCCTGGAGCGGATGCGGGCCGCCTACGCCCACGCGGTCGAGGGCGGCTATCGCTTCTACAGCTACGGCGACGCGAGCCTGCTGCTGCCCGGCGGCTGAGACTCCCGTTCGCCGTCCGCTCCGGACCGGGCGCCGATCGTTCCCTCGTCTCGTCATTGCGAGGAGCGTAGCGACGAAGCAATCCAGCGCAGCCTCGGGCGCCACACTGGATTGCTTCCCTCCGCTCGCAATGACGGGAAAGTCCATCTAAGCCGATCATGCTCAAAGGACGCCCGCCAAAGGATGACGCCATGACCGAGACGCTGACTTTCTACACCAACCCGATGTCGCGCGGCCGCATCGCCCGCTGGATGCTCGAGGAGGTCGGCCGGCCCTATGAGACGGTGCTGCTCGATTACGGCACGACGATGAAGGGCGCCGACTATCTCGCGGTCAACCCGATGGGCAAGGTCCCGGCCATCAGGCACGGCGAGACGGTGGTGACCGAAGGCGCGGCGATCTGCGCGTACCTCGCCGATGCCTTTCCCGACGCGGGCCTGGCGCCGCCGTCCGGCAACCAGAAAAGGGGCCCCTATTACCGCTGGCTGTTCTTCGCGGCCGGTCCGGTCGAGGCGGCGGTGACGGCCAAGTCGCTCGGCCTCCTGGCCCCCGCCGACAAGAAGAGGATGGCCGGCTACGGCAGCTTCGAGGAGACCGTCGACACGCTGGAGCGGGCGGTGTCCGGCGGCCCCTACATATGCGGCGACCAGTTCACCGCCGCCGACGTCTATGTCGGGTCGCAGATCGGCTGGGGCATGATGTTCGGCTCGATCGACAAGCGCCCCGCCTTCGAGGATTATTTCGGTCGCCTGAGCCAGCGCCCCGCCGCGAAGCGGGCGCGCGAGATCGACGACGCGATCATTGCCGAGCAGAAGGCTAAGGAGGGATAGCATCCCTCCCCCAGGGCGGGGCAAACGCCTGACGTCTTTGCCGGGGTGCTGTCTCGTCATTGCGAGGAGCGAAGCGACGAAGCAATCCAGCTACGGCGGCCTGAGCCGCTGGATTGCTTCGCTCCGCTCGCAATGACGGTAACGCAATCAACCTGAGCTGTTCATGCCCTACGGCAGGAACCAGGCCGTCACGGCGCCGATCAGGAGCAGCTTGGCCAGCCAGCCGGCGGCATGGCTCGCCGTCACCAGATGGTCGATCCTGATGAACATCGCATTGGCGAGCAGCATCGGCAGGGGCCCGATCAGCCAGATCATCGCCGCCAGCTTCAGCGCCCCGCGCAGGTCGGTCTGCTGGACCTTCCAGGCGAGCAGGACGAAAGCCACGGACGTCACCAGGGCCAGCGCCTGAGCGGCGGCGATTCGGCCGCGCTCGTTCCCCTTGCGCCACACTTCGGGATAGGTCTGGTAGCGGTGGTGGAACAGGACGCCCGCGAACAGCCAGTCGGCGAGCGAGCCGAGCACCGCACCGGCGAGCGCGGCCCAGACGAGGTCGAGGGTCATGGCTTCACCTCCCGAGGTGGTCCTAGCACACCGCGTCTTGCGGCCAAAGAAGAAGGGCCCGGCGTTTCCGCCGGGCCCTCTTTTCGCTTGGCCGTAGAGGCGGCGGCTTAGCGCCGGTCGCCCATGAAGCGCAGCAGGAACAGGAACATGTTGAGGAAGTCGAGGTAGAGGGCGAGCGCGCCCATCACCGCGCTCTTGGCGGTCGCCTCGCCGTTGCCGGCGACCACGAAATACATGCTCTTGATCTTCTGCGTGTCGTAGGCGGTGAGGCCGGCGAAGATGAGCACGCCGATCGCGCTGATCGCCAGCCCCATCGGGCCGCTCGGCCAGAAGGCGTTGATCAACATCGCCACCAACAGGCCGACCACGCCGATCAGCAGGAAGCTGCCCCAGCCCGACAGGTCCTTCTTCGTCGTATAGCCCCAGAGGCTGAGGCTGCCGAACGCCGCCGCGGTCGCGAAGAAGGTCTGCGCGATCGACGTGCCGGTATAGACGAGGAGCAGCGTCGACAGCGAGGCGCCGACGATCGCCGCATAGGCCCAGAACACCATCTTGGCGGTGCTCGCGGCCATTCGGTTGATGCCGAAGCTCAGCCAGAAGACGAGCGCCAGCGGCGCCAGCGTCACGACCCAGCCGAGGCCGGACATGCCGATGCTGCCATTGTCGCGCACCGCGATGAGCGAGTTGACCGCTCCCGTCTCCGCCATTGCCATCGCGGCGATGCCGGTGAGCAGCACGCCCGAGGCCATGTAATTGTAAACCGACAGCATGTAGGACCGCAGGCCCGCGTCCACCGCGACGCCACGGCCGCCGAGCGTCGTCGCCGGCTGCGGCGTGGCGAAACCGCGCGGGTCAAATCCGTTAGCCATTTGCTTTTCACTCCTTTGGCGGCGTGTAAGTCGCCGTCAGCGCGCAATATCGTGGGGATCGCGGGGACATTCAAGGAAAACCGGTTCACGCGCCTGTTCCGAATCCGCTAGGGGCGGGGCCATGCACCGCCTGTTCGTCGGCATCCGTCCGCCCGCTCCGGCGCGCGAGCGGCTCCTTGCCCTGATGGGCGGAGTCTCGGCCGCCCGCTGGCAGGGGGAGGACCAGCTCCACCTCACCCTGCGCTTCATCGGCGAGGTCGACCGCCACGTCGCGCAGGATATCGATGCGGCGCTGAGCGGGGTCCACCACGCCGCCTTCGACATCGCGCTGAGCGGCATCGGCGCCTTCGACCGGCGCGGGGAGCCCACCGCTTTGTGGGCGGGCGTGACGCCGCAGGAGCCGGTCCGCGCGCTCCACAAGAAGGTCGAGCAGGCGCTGGTGCGGGCGGGCCTGGAGCCGGAACGGCGGGCCTATCTGCCCCACGTCACGCTCGCCCGTCTGCCGCGCGGGGCGGGGCCGATCCAGCCTTTGCTAGAGACGTCGGGCGGCGCCTCCAGCCCGCCCTTCACGGTCGCCGACTTCTGCCTGTTCGAGAGCCGGCTGACGCCCGACGGCGCGGTCTATTCCATCGTCGAGCGCTACAGCCTCAGCGAATCGCGCTGAGCTCCACGCCGCGCGTCTCGCGCGCCAGCAGCGCGGTGGCGCCGCTCACCAGGCAGGCGAGGGCGACATAGATCGACACCGGCAGCGCGGATTTCTCCTGATGGTAGAGCCACACGGCGATGATCGGCGCCAGCGAGCCGGCGACGATCGAGGTCAGCTGGTAGGCGATAGACGCGCCGGAATAGCGGATGCGGGTCGGGAACAGTTCGGCGATGAAGGCCGCTTGCGGGCCGTACATCGCGCCGTGGAGGAGGAGGGCGACGACGATCGCCGCCACGACCTCGGCCATGTCGCCGCTGCCGAGCATCCTGAAGAAGAAGAAGCTGAACAAGGCGAGCCCGAAGCCGCCGACGGCATAGACCGGCCGCCGCCCTATGCGGTCGGAGAGGCGGCCCAGCGCCGGAATCGCGAAGAAATGGACCGCCGCGCCGATCAGGATGGCGTCCAGCGCCTGCGCCCGGGTGAGATGCGCGGCCTCGGTCATGTAGGTGATCGAGAAGGTGGTGATGATGTAATAAGAGATGTTCTCGCCCAGCCGCAGCCCGGCCCCGGTCAGCAGCCCCCTAGGCCGCTCCCTCAGCACCTCCATCGCCGGCACCTTGGGCGGCGCCTCGCTCGCCAGCTCCCGCTCGAAGGTGCGGCTCTCCGCGACCGAGGTCCGGATCCACCAGCCGATCGCGACGAGGACCGCCGACAGCAGGAAGGGGATCCGCCATCCCCAGGCGAGGAAGTCCGCCTCGCTCAGCCGCGCGCTGAGGATGGCGAGCACTCCGGCGGCGAGGAGGTTGCCGGCGGGCACCCCGGCCTGGGGCCAGCTCGCCCAGAAGCCGCGGCGGCGCGCATCGCCATGCTCAGCGGCGAGGAGGACGGCGCCGCCCCATTCCCCGCCGACGGCGAAGCCCTGCACCAGCCGCAGCAGGATGAGCGCAATCGGCGCGAGCAGGCCCGCCTGGCCGTAGGTGGGCAGCACGCCGATCAGGGTGGTCGAAACGCCCATCAGGATGAGGCTCAGCATGAGCAGGCGCTTGCGGCCGATCCGGTCGCCGAAATGGCCGAAGACGATGCCGCCCACCGGCCGCGCGAAGAAGCCGAGCGCATAGGTGCCGAAGGCGAGCAGGGTGCCCATCCAGGGCAGGAATTGCGGGAAGAACAGCTTGTTGAAGAACAAGGCCGCCGCCGAGCCGTAGAGGAAGAAGTCGTACCATTCGACCGTGGTGCCGATCAGGCTCGCCAGCACCACTCGCCTGAGGTGCCCCGGCTGCCACTCGCCCGTCCGCGCGGTATCGCCCATGCCTCTCCCTCCTCGTGCCGAGGGAGCTTAGCCGCAGCAGGAGGCGCTGCGCCAGCACTTGAAGCCGGAGAGGGGCGGGGGTAGCGCGGCGGAATGCGCATGCGCCTCCTCCCGCTCCTCCTCCTCGCCTCCCTCGCCACCTCGGCCCCCGCCGCGAACACCGAGCTTGCCCGCTGGAAGGCGGAGGCGGCGCGGGTCACCATCACCCGCGACGATTGGGGCATCGCCCATGTGCGGGGAAGGACCGACGCCGACGCGGTGTTCGGCATGATCTATGCGCAGGCGGAGGACGACTTCAACCGCGTCGAGACCAACTACATGACCGCGCTCGGCCGCACCGCCGAGGCCGAAGGCGAGAAGGCGATCTGGGCGGACCTGCGCGCCAGGCTCTACATGGACCCGGACGATCTGAGGGCGCGCTACGCCGCCAGCCCCGCCTGGCTGAAGCGGCTGATGGATGCCTGGGCCGACGGGCTCAATTACTATCTAGCGACCCATTCGGACGTGCATCCCCGCGCCATTTCCCGTTTCGAGCCGTGGATGGCGCTTTCCTTCACCGAAGGCAGCATCGGCGGCGACATCGAGCGGATCGACCTCGCCGCCCTGGAAGCTTTCTACTCGAAGGATGGCAAGGCGCTCGCCGCCGCCCGGCCCGTGCCCGATCCGGAGCCGCGCGGCTCGAACGGCATCGCCATCGCACCGTCGAACACCGCAGACGGCCACGCGCTCCTCCTCATCAACCCGCATACCAGCTTCTTCTTCCGCTCCGAGCTGCAGGTGACGAGCGGGGAGGGGCTCGATGCCTATGGCGCCGCGACCTGGGGTCAGTTCTTCATCTATCAGGGCTTCAACCGGCACGCCGGCTGGATGCACACGTCGAGCGGCGTCGACGCGGTCGACGAGTTCGTCGAGACGATCGAGCAGAAGGACGAGCGGCTTTTCTACCGCTACGGCCACGAACTCCGCCCAGTGAGAACGTCGACCGCCACGATCGGCTACCGCGCCGCCGACGGCACCATGGCGAGCCGCTGGTTCGAGATCTACCGCACGCATCACGGCCCGATCGTCCGCGCGGAGGGCGGCAAGTGGGTCACGTTCGCAATGATGCACAAGCCGGTCGAGGCGCTGGAGCAATCCTATCTCCGCACCAAGACGCGCGACTATGCCTCGTTCCTCAACGTGGCGGAGCTCAAGGCGAACTCGTCCAACAACACCCTGTTCGCCGACGACAAGGGGGAGATCGCCTATCTCCACCCGCAGTTCGTGCCCGTCCGCGACGACCGCTTCGACTACACGAAGGCGGTCGACGGAAGCGATCCGCGCACCGATTGGCGCGGCCTCCTCCCGCTCGCCCGTGTCCCCCACCTGCTCAATCCGTCAAGCGGGTGGGTCCACAATACCAACAACTGGCCCTGGGGGGCGGCCGGCCCGAACAGCCTCAGGCCGTCCGATTTTCCGCGTTACGTCGAGACGTTCGGCGAAAACCCGCGCGGCATCCACGCCCGCCAGCTGCTCGGCGGGCGCCGGGACTTCACCCTCGAGACGCTGCGCGCCGCCGCCTATGACAATTACCAGCCCGCCTTCGCGAAGCTCGTCCCCGGCCTCGTCGCCGCCTGGGACGCGGCGCCGGCCAATGCGCTGAAGCGACGCCTCGCCGATCCGGTGGCGGCGCTGAGGCGCTGGGACTATCGCTGGAGCGTCGCCTCGGTGCCGAACAGCCTCGCCAATTTCTGGGCCGACGAGATGTGGCGCCGCGCCGCCGGCGAGGAATGGGAGGCCGGCCTCGCCACTTACGACAAGATCGATCGCGCCCCGGCCGCGCTGAAGCTGGAAGCCCTCGCCGGGGCCCTCGACCGCCTCGAGCGCGACTTCGGCCGCTGGGCGACGCCATGGGGCGAGGTCAACCGCTTCCAGCGCCTGACCGACGACATCGTCCATCCGTTCAGCGATGCCGGCCCGAGCATCCCGGTCGGCTTCTCCTCCGCCCGCTGGGGCTCGCTCGCCTCGTTCGGCGCCGCGCCGCGGAACGGCAGCAAGCGCTGGTACGGCACCGGCGGCAACAGCTTCGTCGCCGTCGTCGAGTTCGGCCCCCGAGTCCGCGCCCGCGCCGTCACCGCCGGCGGCGAGAGCGGCCACCCCGGCACACCCCATTTCAACGATCAGGCCCGGCGCTACGCCACCGGCGACCTGCGCGAAGTCTATTTCTACCCCGACGAGCTCAAGGCCCACACCGAGCGCGTCTACCGCCCCGGATCGTGATTGGGGGCCGCTAGCCGGCCAGGCTGCCCAGCAGCGCCGCCTTCTCCAGCGCCTTCCTGAGACCGCTGTCGCCGACATGGGCGTAAAGCGCGGTCGTGGCGATATCTTCATGGCCGAGCAGCCGCTGGAGGACGCGCAGGTCGACTCCGTCCTCGAGCAGCAAGGTGGCGCAGCTGTGGCGCAGCATATGCGGCGTCACCCGCCGCTCCACGCCCGCTTCCTCGGCAAAGCGGCGCAGGGTCCGGCGCACCGCCTCGGTCGTCCAGGCGCGGCAGTCCGGGGCGAGGAGCGAAGCGGCGCCGGGGCGGCGGGCAAGGCGGGCGATGAGCCGGCGCAAGCCCGCGTCGACGACGAAGACGCGCCGTTCGCGCCGGCCCTTGCCGAAGACGTGCAGGCCGCCCTGGTCCGGATCGAAGTCGCCGGGCCGCAGCCTGACCAACTCGCCGACGCGCAGGCCGGTGGAAATGAGGAGGAGCAAGGCGGCCGGAAAGGCCTTGCCGGAGAGCGGCCCCGGCCCGTCGCAGCACCGCCGCGCCCGCGCCGCGAGGCGTCCGGCTTCGCCGCGGGTGAGCGTTCGCGGAAGCTGCCGCGGGCGCGGCAGCTGGATGTCCAGGTCGCGGAACGGCGATCGATCGATGGTGCCGGAGCGGACCAGGTCCTTGTAGAAGCCCCTGAGGCACGCCATCCGCCGCCGCAACGTCCGCGGCGCCGCCCGCCGCTCCGCCATGAGGTGGCTGGCATAGGCGAGCACCGTCTCCCCCCGCCCCGCGCACAGCCGCCGCGCGGCGAGGAACCGGCCATAGTCCCTGAGATCCGACGCATAAGCCCGCAGCGTATGCTCCGAAGGATCGCGCGCAGCCTTCAGCCGACGGACATAAGCCGCCGCGCTCTCCGTGGTCACCAGCAATTCCCGGCTCCTCGATTGATCCCGACCACGGGCGGGGAGGGCGGTAGCGGCGATTTCCTTCAAAGTGGTTGCTTCGGGTGTTGGAGCCATAACGCACTTGGTCTAGCCATCGCAAAAAGGGGGCGATAACTCCGGATTATGGTTTCGAACCACCTGTTAAAGCTGTTTCACGTGGTGTTCGCTGGATTTCTCGCGAGCCTTCTATACGGCGGCGTCAGCAGCTTACTTGTATGGATATATGATCCAGCCAGGACCGCGGCGTATATCGAAGCCTTCGTCACCACATACAACTGCCTAGTTTCCGGCGGATTAGCGATCGGCACGGGTGTCTTTGTCATGCTATCTTATCGTGGAGTGCCGGCTCTGATCGACCGCGTGTTCAATCAGGATGCACTAGCTGCTACCTCATATCCCTATTTCAGGCGGCGTTATCTGAGTGTGTCGGAGGCGGCCGCCTTCAGCGCCGTGTATGTCGCCGTAGCCTACGGCATATTCTCCATTTGTAGGTTCCCAATTCACGGCCTGGGCAACTCTTTTCTCGTCATATTCGCCTGCATTCAGTACGCCCTTGGCGTATTCGTTGGGAGGCAAATCTACTTCGTCGCTCATATCTTCCGCGCGATCAGCGAAGTTGGCATCGATCGAGACCTGATGAAATCAGGTCTCTCGAGCATAGCTGGGTTCGTTAACATCGTCTCGACGATGGTGGTAATCATGACCTATTTTCATGTCTCTGGCTTCTATCGGGGGCCGTTTGAGTTCGTGTACCCGATCGGGCCGTCCGCGAAGATTCTACTGCTCCTCCCTCTCGTGATCGCGACTCCTGCGATCGTCGTATTCAATTTCTATCCACGTATCGTCCTTCGCCGACTATATGATCAGTCGAATGAGATATTGGCGCGCAGCCTGCAAGATGAGCTTGCACAGGGCCACCTTTCCGCTTTCGCTCGTAGCTCACTTGAGATTGAATATGACCGGGTGCGCAAGGCCGAAGCGAAGGGCCAACTCGAGCTCACGCTGAGCGACATCCCCATCGCCATTACGATCATCGTCGCGCTGATCGGTCTCATCTCTCACCTTGCATCCTAACTAGGATACAGCCGCAGGGAGGCCGCGAGCACGAGTTGAATGGCCATCGACTTTATAATGAGCGGCTTGCGAACCCCCGCTATCCAAAGTCCGATCAGCAACACCTCGAAAGTGAGATTCAGCAGCGCGCCGAGGAGATGCAATCTACTTACTGCTAATACAAAGAACAGTAGGGAGGCAATCAACTTCAGGGCAAATCCTAGAATGCCAGTTGTGACTGGACCAAGCCGGTTAGCGAGGGTTAATCCGTCTCCCGCCCGATCATTGATGTCGCTCAGCATCTCAACGCCGGCTACAAACAGGAAAAGTGGCAATCCGAATTCGATGGGCGGAGCCAGTTCCCCCAAAGCTTGGCGGATGGCGAGCAGCGGGAGGATCGATATCAGCGCCACGTAGACATTTTTCAGCATCGGAAAGTGCGAAATTACGTAGCTGTAGGTTATCGAGGCGATGATCGAGACGGCCAAGATAAACTTCGCGGCACTCGGCAAGAAAGCCTCGATGAGGACGAGCGCTGTTGCGAGCAGAACGAAAAAGAGAATCGCCACGCTGCGCAGCGACAGGTCCTGTTGCGGTAGAGGCCGCTCGGGATGATTTTCCATATCGCGCTCAACGTCGTGGAGATCGTTGAGGGTGTATGCGCTCATCGAAATGAGAAGGATCGGCGCACCGTAAGCCAAAGCTCTGCTCCAATCGGACGAAGTCAGTGCAATGGGAAGCAATACCCCGAGGCTGATCAGAGTGGATTTGACCGGTCGCGTGATCCTCAAGACAGCTAGCGGCCTATGCAGCATAATCCGGAGTTATTCGGCACGCCTTTCGTCCTGGCGTTGGCGCCAGGCCCGTGGTGCCGAAGGCTTTGGCTCTAACCCGCCATCTCGTCCGCCGCCCTTACCAGCCCGTCCATTATCCCCGGCTCGCTGAACGCATGCCCGCCGTCTGGCACGATGCGCAGATCCGCTTCGGGCCAGGCCTTGTGCAGGTCCCACGCCGCCTTCGGGGGGGTGCAGCAATCGTGGCGGCCCTGGACGATGATGCAGGGCAGGTGGCGGATGCGGGGGATGTCGCGGAGGAGCTGGCCTTCTTCCAGCCAGCCGAGATGGGCCATGTAGTGGTTCTCGATCCGGGCGATGGCGACGGCGTAAAGGTCGCCGACCGAGGCGGCGACGAGGGCCGGATTGGGGAGCAAGGTGACCGTCTCGGCCTCCCATTTGCTCCACGCCTTGGCCGCTTCCAGCTGCACGGCGGGATCGGGATCGTGGAGGCGGCGGCGATAGGCCTCGACCAGGTCTTCGCCCTCGCCGGCCGGGATCGGGCCGGCGAAATCCTCCCATTTGTCCGGGTAGACGAGCGATGCGCCGCCGGGGCGGTACAGCCAGTCCACCTCCGATTGTCCGAACAGGAAGACGCCGCGAAGGATGAGGCCGGTGGCGCGCCGCGGGTAGGCCTGGGCGTAGGCCAGCGCCAGGGTCGAGCCCCACGAGCCGCCGAACACCAGCCAGCTTTCGATCCCCGCTGTCTCCCGCAGCCGCTCGATGTCGGCGACGAGGTGCCAGGTCGTGTTGGCTTCCAGGCTCGCATGGGGGGTCGAGCGGCCGCAGCCGCGCTGGTCGAACAGGAGGAGATCGTAGCGCTCCGGGTCGAACAGCCGCCGGTGGTCGGGGCTGCAGCCGGCGCCGGGGCCGCCGTGGAGGAAGATGACGGGCTTGCCGCGCGGATTGCCGCACTGCTCCCAGTAGAGGCTGTGGCCGTCGCCGACCTCGAGCATGCCGGAGCGATAGGGCTCGATCGGCGGATAGAGGCTGCGGCGGTCGTCGTCAGGCACGGATTTCGTCCCTCCCCGGTCCATCTTCTTCAGGGCTGCGGAGTAGAAAGGAAGGTGGATGCCGGATCAAGCCTGTCCTGAGCCCGTCGAAGGGTCCGGCATGACGGCCTTCGGGTTCCTCCGCCGGGGCCGGTCAGAAGCTCATCTCGTCGTAGATGCGGCCGACGTCGCCGTTCCATTCGCTCCGATAGCGCTCCAGCAGCACCTCCGCGGGCGTGGTGCCGCGTGCGACGATCTCGCGCAGGGGATCGAGGAAGCCGGTCTCGTCGTCCCCCGCGGCGTTGAACCTGGCGCGGGCCCTGAGGCCGGCCTCGGCGATGGCCAGCACTCGCGCGCCGAGCTCGCGCAGGCTCTCGCCCGCCGGAGTGCGGGCGGCGAGGCCGAGCCTGGGCACCTCGTCGCGCAGCCGCTGGCGCTCGTCCAGCGACCAATGCCTGACCTCGTCCCAGGCCGCGTCGAGCGCGCTTTGGTCGTAGAGCAGGCCCACCCACAAAGCGGGAAGCGCGCAGATCTTGCTCCACCGCCCGCCGTCGGCGCCGCGCATCTCGAGGAAGCTCTTGAGCCGCACCTCGGGGAAGGCGGTGGAGAGATGGTCGGTCCAGTCCGAGACTCGCGGCTTCTCCCCCGGCAGCACGGCGAGCTTGCCCGCCATGAAGTCGCGGAAGGAGAGGCCGGCGGCGTCGATGTAGCGGCCGTCCCGGTAGACGAAGTACATCGGCACATCGAGCGCATAGTCGATGTAGCGCTCGTAGCCGAAGCCCTCCTCGAACACGAAGGGCAGCATTCCGGTGCGGTGCGGGTCGGTGTCGGACCAGATGTGGCTGCGGTAGGAGAGATAGCCGTTGGGCTTGCCTTCGGTGAACGGCGAGTTGGCGAAGAGCGCGGTGGCGAGCGGCTGGAGGGCTAGGCCGACGCGGAACTTCTGCGCCATGTCCGCTTCGGAGGCATAATCGAGGTTCACCTGGATGGTGCAGGTCCTCAGCATCATGTCGAGCCCGAGGCTGCCGACGCGGGGCATGTGGCGCAGCATGATCGCGTAGCGGCCCTTGGGCATGCGCGGCAGCTCGTCGCGACGTTTATCGGGCCACATGCCGAGGCCGAGAAAGCCCAGGCCGAGCCGCTCGCCCACCTGCTTCACCTGGTCGAGATGGCGGCCGGCCTCCGCGCAAGTCTGGTGGAGATGCTCCAGCGCCGCGCCGGAAAGCTCGAGCTGGCCGGCGGGCTCGAGGCTGACATTGCCGTCGGCGCCCGACAGGGCGATGACGTTGCCGCCTTCCTCGATCGGGCTCCAGCCGAACTCGGTCATCGCTCCCAGCAGGTCGCGGATGCCGCCGGGCTCCTCGTAGGACGGGGCGCGATGGTCGTCGCGGCGATAGACGAACTTCTCGTGCTCGGTGCCGATCCGCCAGTCCGCCTTCGGCTTCTCGCCCTCGACGAACGGCCGCAGCAAATCCTCGCGGCTCTCGATCGGCGGATCGGCCTTGGCCGTCTCGGTGCGCGTCGTCATCGCCCGCCTGTAGCCGCGCGGCACCGGCCCCGCCAAGTCCGTTTCGGATCGCTACCGGCGGCCGTTCCGGTGCCAATCTCCACCCGCCGCCATCCAGACCGCCACCGCGGCGAGCGCGGCCGTGTCGGCGCGCAGGATGCGCGGGCCGAGGCTGACCGGCCTCGCCTGCGGCAAAGCTCGGATCGCCGCGCGCTCCTCGTCGGTGAAGCCGCCTTCCGGGCCGATCAGGATCGCGGCGGGGCCGGGCGCGGCGGCCAGCGGTTCCCCGCCCGCCTCATCGGCGAACAGCAAGGCGCGCTCGGCCGGCCAGGCGGCGAGCAGGGCGTCGAGCTTGCGGGGTTCCGCGAGCTCGGTCAGCGACGTGCGTTCGCATTGCTCGGCGGCCTCCACGATATGCGCGCGCAGGCGATCGAGGTTGAGGCGCTCGACGATCGTTCGCCGGGTGAGGATTGGGACGAGGCGGGCGACGCCCAGCTCCGTCGCCTTCTCGACCAGCCAGTCGATCCGCCCGCGCTTGATCGGCGCGAACAGGAGCCAGAGGTCGGGAACCGCCTCGCGTTCGCGCAGCCGCGCTCCGACGGCGAGGCCGACGCGCCTCTTCCCCGCCTCGACGATCTCGGCCAGCCACTCGCCCGTGCGGTCGTCGAACAGCTTCACGCCATCGCCGGGGCCGAGGCGGAGGACGTTGACGAGATAATTGGCCGGCGCCCCGTCAAGGGTGAGCGCCAAGCCAGCCGACAGCGCCGCGTCGACGAAAAGGCGCGGCAGGCTGGACGGCGGCCAGGCGGGAGTTGCGGGCATCCCGTCAGGTAGCCGTTCGTGTCGAGCGAAGTCGAGACACCCCGTCGAGCGAAGCCGAGACCCTCGGTACCCGCGGGAGCGCCCTCGACTTGGCGCCGGGCAACCGGATAGGGTCGGGCGATGGACACTTCCGCATCCGACATCGTGCCCGACAGCGAACGCCGCGGCCTGATCGGGGCGCTGCCCGGGCCCTTGCGGCCCTATGCCTCGCTGATGCGGCTCGACCGGCCGATCGGGGCATGGCTGCTCTTCTGGCCGGGCGCCTGGGCGGTGGCGCTGGCGGGGCTGGGGCCGCGGGGGCTCACGCTGATCCTGTGGCTTGCGCTCGGCGCCTGGGCGATGCGCGGCGCCGGCTGCGTCTACAACGACATCGTCGACCGCGAGCTCGACGCGAAGGTGGAGCGCACGCGCCTGCGGCCCCTCGCCGGCGGCCGCGTCACCCTCGCCGGCGCCTGGGCGCTGCTCGTCCTCCTGAGCCTGGTCGGCCTCCTCGTCCTGCTCCAGCTCGGCCGCACCGCGCAGCTGATCGCCCTCGCCAGCCTCGCGCCGGTCGCCGCCTATCCGTTTATGAAGCGGGTCACCTGGTGGCCGCAGGCGTGGCTCGGCCTGGTCTTCTCCTGGGCCGCGCTGGTGGGATGGCCGGCGGTGACGGGAGAAATCGGCCTGACGGCGCTCCTCCTTTATGCCGGCGCGGTCTGCTGGGTGGTCGGCTACGACACGATCTACGCGATCCAGGATTTGGAGGACGATGCGCTGGTCGGCGTAAAGTCCTCCGCGCGCGCTTTGGGCAGCCGCGTCCGGGCGGGCGTGGCCGTGGCCTACCTGGTGGCCTTGCTCCTCTGGGCGGCGGCGCTGTGGCGGGTGCGCCCCGACGGCCTGGCGCTGATCGCGCTGCTGCCGATGGCGGTCCACCTCGCCCATCAGGCCGCGATGCTTCGGCCAGCCGACGGCGCCGATGCCCTCGCCAAGTTCCGCTCGAACCGTTTCGCGGGCCTGCTCATGTTCCTCGCCTGCCTGGTCGTCGGCACCTCCTGAGCCTTTGCAATCCGCGCCGCCGCACCCTAGGTGCGCAGCCATGCTCAATCCCCGGGAAGCCGAAGCGCGGGTCGCGGCGCTGGTCGAACGCGCCGCCGGGGCCGGCGCCGACGCCTCCGACGCGCTCTATTTCGGCGACGCCTCGACCGGCGTCAGCGTCCGATTGGGCGAGCTGGAGGACGTCTCTCGCTCGGAAGGCGAGGCGATCGGCCTGCGCGTCTTCGCGGGGCGGCGTTCGGCCAGCGTCACTTCGTCCGATCTGTCGGAAGAGGCGCTGTCGCGGCTGGTCGAGCGCGCCGTCGCGATGGCGCGCGAGGCGCCGGAGGATCCCTGGGCCGGCCTTGCCCCGAAGGACTGGCTCGCGCGGGGCGCCCTGCCGGACGTCGAGGGGGACGACGGCCGCGACCCCGCGCCGGCCGAGCTCAAGCAGCGGGCGCTGGCCGAGGAGGAGGCGGCGCGTTCCGTCCCGGGCGTCACCAACAGCGAAGGGGCGAGCGTCAGCGCCGGGCGCACCGTGATCGCGCTCGCCACCAGCCACGGCTTCTGCCGCGGCTACACGACCAGCGGCTATTCCGGGACCGCGAGCGTCATCGCCGGGGCGGGTGGCAACATGCAGCGCGACCATGCCCATCACGGCGTGCGGCATTACGAGGATCTCGATCCGCCCGAAGCTCTGGGGCGCCTCGCCGGGGAGCGGGCGGTGGCCCGGCTCGACCCCCGCAAGGTCGAGAGCGGCGCGATGCCGGTGATATTCGATCCCCGCGTCGGCGCCGGGCTGGTGTCGCACTTCCTCGCAGCGATCGCCGGCTCCGCGATCGCGCGCCGCACCAGCTTCCTTCTCGGCCGCGAGGGCGAGCCGGTGTTCGCCCAAGGCGTCACAATCCGCGACGACCCGCACCGCCGCCGCGGCCTGCGCTCCAAGCCGTTCGACGCGGAGGGCCTGCCGACCCGGCCGAGCGACCTCGTCGCGAGTGGGCGCCTGACCGGCTGGCTGCTCGACAGCGCGTCGGCCCGGCAGCTCGGTCTCGAGCCGACCGGCCACGCCGCCCGCGGCAGCTCCGGCCCGCCGGGCGCGGCGGCGACCAACGTCCACATGGTGCCGGGCCCGCTCTCCGCGGCGGAGCTGATCGGCGACATCGGCCGCGGCGTCTACGTCACCGAGCTGATCGGCCAGGGCGTCAACGCCGTCACCGGCGACTATAGCCGGGGCGCCTCGGGCTTCATCATCGAGAAGGGGGAGATCGGCCCGGCCGTGGCGGAGATCACCATCGCCGGCAATCTCCTCGACATGTTCCGCCGGCTGACCCCGGCCAGCGACCTCGACTTCCGCCGCGCGATCAACGTGCCGACGCTGCGGATCGAGGGCATGACGATCGCCGGTGCTTGAGGCCGTCTCCGCCGTCGTCCGCGAGGCGGGACGGATCGCCGCCGAGCGCTGGGCCGGGCCGTTCGAGCGGTGGGAAAAGTCCCCCGGCAACCCGGTCTGCGAGATCGACCTCGAAGTGGACGCCTTCCTGCGCGAGCGGCTGACCGCGCTCGATCCTGAGGCGGGATGGCTGTCGGAGGAGACGCTCGACGCCTCCGACCGGATCGAGCGGCCGCGCCTGTGGGTGGTCGATCCGATCGACGGCACGCGCGACTATCTGCGCGGCCGAGGCGGCTGGTGCGTCTCGGTCGCCTTGGTCGAGGAGCGCGTGCCGGTGATCGGCATCCTCGACGCCCCGGCGCGAGGCGAGCACTGGACCGCCCGCAAGGGCCGCGGCGCCTTCCGTAACGGCGAGCGCCTGCGCGTCAGCGGCCGGCGCGAGCTCGCCGGCGCCCGAGTCCCCGCCGACCAGCTGCCGCCCGCCGACGCCGATCTTCGCGCCGTTCCCAAGCCCAATTCGATCGCCTTGCGCATCGCGCTGGTGGCGGCGGGCGAGGCGGACCTGGTGGCGACGCTCAGATGGGGCTTCGAGTGGGACATAGCGGCGGCGGCCTTGATCGCCGCCGAGGCCGGCGCCGCAGTGACCGGCGCGCTCGGCCAGCCTCTGGCGTTCAACACCGCCGCCGGCGAAGCGTTCGGAGTCCTCGTCGCCACGCCGGCCATCCACGCGGCCGCCGCGGAGCGGCTGCGCGAGCGGGCGCTGGCGGTCGTCTGACGCCGCCAAATCCCCTCTCGCTGGGGGAGAGGGGCAGGGGTGAGGGGCTCCGGCGCCTGCCGTTAGCCGCTCAGCCCAAATAGCGAACCGGGCCGCTCCCGAACCCCTCACCCCCGGCCCCTCTCCCAAGGGAGAGGGGAGCTTCGTCGCGCCGCTTTCCGCTTTCGCAGCGGGCCCTTCGACTTCCCCCGCCGGAAGGAGTAGCATGGCCTCGACCTGGAGACTGCGATGAAGATTGTCTTCCTTCCCTTGCTTTGCGCCCTCGCCCTCGGCGCCGCGCCGCCGCCCGGTGCGCCGCCGGCGGAGCAGCCCCTCGTCCCGCCCGAGGCCGTACCCGCGGGGGCCGATCAGGGCTTCGCCGTCGACATCTCCGAGGACCGCACCGAGCGGATGACGGTGCCGGTCAATATCGGCGCCAGCGGCCCCTACAAGTTCATCGTCGACACCGGCGCCGAGCGCACCGTCATCGCCCGCGAGCTCGCCTCCACCCTGCAGCTGAGCGCGGCGGGCAGCACCCGGGTCCACTCGATGACCGAGGTGAGCGACATCCCGACCGTCGCCATCCCCACGCTCGACGTCGGCGGCAAGGAGGTGCGCGACATACGCGCGCCCGCGCTGCTCCGGCGCAACCTCGGGGCGGAAGGAATGCTGGGGGTGGATTCGCTCCAGTCGCAGCGCGTCTCCTTCGATTTCGCCCGCGAGCGGATGACCGTGGTCCCCTCCCGCCGGCACGAGGAAAGGTGGGCGGACGACGCCATCGTCGTCGTCGCCAAGAACCGCTTCGGCCATCTCGTGCTGGTCGACGCCACGGTCGAGGGCCAGAAGGTGTGGGTGGTGGTCGATACCGGCGCGCAGGTGACGGTCGGAAATTCCATGCTCCTCCACCGGCTGGAGAAGAAGGGCAAGCTGAAGCCGCTGGCCCCGATCCAGATGCTGAGCGTCACCGGCGGGCGGATCACCGCCGACCAGTCGCTGGTCAAGCATATCCGCCTCGGCGGAGTCGACATTTACGACCTCCCCGTGGCGTTCGCGGACGTCCATCCGTTCCGCCAGCTCGGCCTCAGCGACCGTCCCGCCATCCTGCTCGGCATGGACGCGCTCCGATTGTTCGCCAGGGTGTCGGTGGATTTCGCCAACCGTAGGGTAACCTTGCTCGCCCCCGGCCGCTCCGAGCGCGCCCCTTGGGCCAGCGTCGCCCTCGCCGCCCCGGCCAGGAAGCGCGGCTAACCTGCTCCCCATCCGGGGGATGGGAGGCAATCAGGCGACTTGCGGCACCCTCAACCGCGGGACGTCGATCTTCGGACACAAGCTTGCGGAAAGCTCATAACATGTCACGGCCACATCTTTCGGCTGTGCTGGCGAACGGCCTCATATCGTTTGCCAAAAGCAAGTCGCGCCTTCCACAATTCGACATGTGGCGCGAGTTCTCCTAGCGCGTTGTTCACACTCAGCCGCGTTAGCTTGCATCGTTCGCCGACTATCACTTCAGCCAAACGAAGATCCGGGCTGAAATCCTGATACCAATTTCCGTCCGCATGCCGCTCATCGTCCTTCAGGATAACCTCGGTGCGCAATTCTTGCTCGTAGCTCCAATGGTTGTACTTGGTCCCGAGCCAGCGACGAATTTCGGCCTCCCCGGATTCCATACCCGCGAAGATACTGGGCATGTCGGCGACGGTTCGCGTCGCGGAGTATTTGACCTTTTTGACATGCGCCTTTGGCACGTCGAAGCCGAAGCACAAGCCCTTATGGCCGTCTGCATAATGGCTCCACAGGACCGGATTTCTCCTGCCTTTGCTGAAGCAAATTAGACCGATACTTTCATGAGCTCGTCGCTTGAAATCTCGAATAATCTTTCTACCGGCAGCCGTAGGGCAAGCAGGGAGGAACTCGAAGGGATCATTTAAGTCTGCGATGCGGGCGATTTTGATCCGCCGGTTTATGAGATCGAGAATGCCGAATCTCTCTGGAACGAAGTGGTAAACGCGCAGCTTTTCTTCGTTCACTGGTTGACCCTAGGCACCCTCAGCCTCGGGATGTCGATCTTCGGGCAACGGTCCATGACGACCTTGAGGCCGGCCGCCTCCGCGCGCCGGGCCGCGTCCTCGTTGATCACGCCGATCTGCATCCAGACCGCCTTTGCGCCGGCGGCAATCGCCTCGTCCACTGCCTGGCCGGCGGCCTGGGGGCGGCGGAAGATGTCGACGAGGTCGATCGGCTCGCCGATCTGCGACAGCTCGCGCCAGACATATTCGCCATGGACGTGCTCGCCGGTGATCTGCGGATTGACCGGGAACACGCGATAGCCCCAGTCCTGGAGGAACTTCATCACCCCGTAGCTCGGCCGGTCGGGCCGGTCGGATGCCCCGATCATCGCGATCGTGCGGGTGCTCGCGAGGAGCTCGGCTATGTCTTGGTCGCGGGTCAGGGGCATGCCAAATTCCGCTAGCGAGCCATCAATTCGATCGCGCGCCGGACCCTCGGGAGCCGATCAACCCGTAAATCATCATTGAGAGACCTAGGAACATCAACGCGAGCCAGAACACCGTCATTTCTCATCTCCCAGGCATTGTTCCACCCTGGTTGCCGCCAAACCGCCGATCGTTTGGCTCACTTGCTTTGTCAACGCGGGATTGGGTGTTTCGTCTCCCACTATCTGTTGAGCGATCGTGCATTGCTCCTGGTACGTTCTCTGCTTTCCCTCCGCCCAGGTGTCTACAAGCCCAAAGCCGCTCGTGATAGTAGCGGCCAGGCCGAGCGTGAAGAACAGCCGTCGCCAGCTTTCGGGCTGTTGAGGCGCTGCAGGCGGTTTGGCCATTCCGTTTTCATAACAGGTGAATTCCTCCCCGCCAATCTCTGCTAAGCGGAGGCCAGCTCCGCCAGCAGCCGTGCCGCCAGGGCGGCGAAGAGGTCGGCCTCCGCGCCGGCGCCCGCGGCGGGCGGCACGCCGGCGTCGGACGCCATGCGCAGCGAGAGGGTGAGGGGGATGCGCCCGAGGAAGGGGATGCCCATCACCCGAGCCGCGGCTTCCGCGCCGCCGGCGCCGAACGGGTCCGAAACCTCGCCGCAATGCGGGCAGGCATAGCCGGACATGTTCTCGATCAGCCCCGCCACCGCCACGTCCATCTTGCGGAACAGGTCGATGGCGCGGGTGGCGTCGATCAAAGCGAGGTCCTGTGGCGTCGAGACGATGATTGCGGCCGCCGGCTTCCACTTCTGGATCAGCGAGAGCTGGATGTCGCCGGTGCCCGGCGGCAGGTCGACGACCAGCAGCTCCGCGTCGCCCCAGTCGCCTTCGATCAGCTGGCCGAGCGCGCTCGCCGCCATCGGCCCGCGCCAGGCGAGCGCCTGGCCGGGCTCGACCAGATGGCCGATCGACAGCATGCGTATCCCGAAGGCGCGGAGCGGCACGATCTGCTTCCCGGCGAGCTCCGGGCGCCGGCCCTCGCTGCCCATGATCCGCGGCTGCGAGGGGCCGTAAATGTCGGCGTCGACCAGCCCCACCTTCTTGCCGGCGCGGGCGAGGGCGATGGCCAGGTTGGCGGCGACGGTCGACTTGCCGACGCCGCCCTTGCCGCTGCCGACCGCGACGATCGTGCGCTCGACCTTCTCGGCGGTCATGGCGACCCGCACCTCGGCCACCCCCTGAACGGCGCCGAGCGCCTCGCGGACGTCGCTTTCCAGCCTCTGGCGAGCATCTACCGGCATTCCGCCGACTTCCAGGACCAGGCTCGCCACCCCTTCCTTCAGCCGCAGCGCGGAGGCGCGGCCGGCGGCGGCGGGGACTGCGGCGAGGGCGGCTTCCAGGGGGGCGGTGTCTTCGCTCACCCGCCGGCAGATAGGGCTCCGCGCGCGGCTTGCCACTGTTTTTCCGCCGGGCGCGTTCCTATAAGGGCTTCATGAGATCGATTTTCGGGTGGGGCGCGCGCCATGCGGCCAGTTTGAACGAGGACAAGGGCGGCCCCTGGGGCCCGTCCGGCGGCGGCTCCGGCGGCGAGGGCGGCGGCGGCGGTCCGAAGAACCCGTGGAGCCAGCCCCCGCGCAAGCGCCGGCCGGGGCTCGGCGGCGGCAACGTCGCCTCGTTCGAGGATTTCATCAAGAAGGGCCGCGAGCGCTTCGGCGGCCGCTTCCCGCAGCAGGACGGGCGCCCCTATTGGGCGTACGGGCTGGCGGTTTTCGTCCTGCTCTGGGTGATCTTTACCAGCTTCCACCTCATCGCCCCGCAGGAAACCGGAGTCGTCACCCTGTTCGGCAGCTACCAGCGCACCGTCGGCCCGGGCATCAACTTCACCCTGCCGCTGCCGATCGAGCGCCTGCAGAAGGTCGATACGAGCGAGATCCACACCACCGACATCGGCTCGCCCGACGCCAATAATGAGTATCTCGTCCTGAGCGGCGACCAGAACATCATCGATCTCGCTTATTCGGTGCGCTGGACGATCCGCGACCCGCAAATGTACCTGTTCCAGATCGAGAATCCCGACAAGACGATCAGCGAAGTGGCCGAGAGCGCGATGCGTGCCGTCGTCGCCACGGTCACGCTCGACGAAGCGATCGGCGCCGGACGCAGCGACATCGAGGGCCGAGTCGCCATGCTGATGCAGCAGATGCTCGACCGCTACGGCGCGGGCGTGCGCATCGAAGGTATCGCGATCAAGCAGTCCGATCCTCCCGCCGCGGTCAACAACGCGTTCAAGGAAGTGACGGCGGCGCAGCAGGAGGCGCAGTCCTACATCAACCAGGCGCGGGCCTATGCCCAGCAGGTCACCGCCCGCGCCCAGGGCGAGGCGGCGGCGTTCGACAAGGTCTACGCCCAGTATAAGCTTGCCCCCGAGGTCACCCGCCGCCGCATGTATTATGAGACGATGGAGCGGGTGCTCTCCAAGGTCGACAAGACGATCGTCGAGACGCCCGGAGTCACGCCCTACCTCGCCCTTCCCGAGATCAGGAACCGGGCCAAGCCGCAGCCGCAGCCCGAAGGAGCCGACCGGTGACCCGGACGTTGCGCAATCCCATCGCCATCGCCTTCCTCGCGATCGCTCTCCTCGTCCTCGCCGGCGCGACCTTCGCGACGGTGCCGGAAACGAAGCAGGCCGTGATCGTCGGCTTCGGCAAGCCCAAACGGGTGATCAACCCCTATCACAGCGGCCAGGCCTTCGGGCGGACGGGCGCCGGCCTCATCGCCCGCTATCCGTTCATGGAGCAGATCGTCTGGATCGATAAGCGCATCCTCTCGATCGACATGGACCGCCAGCAGGTGCTCTCGACCGACCAGCTCCGCCTCCAGGTGGACGCCTTCGCCCGCTACCGGATCGTCGATCCCCTGCGCATGTACGTAACCGCCAAGACCGAGGACAATGTCAGCGCCCAGCTGAAGCCGATCGTCGGCTCAGCGATCCGCAACGAGCTCGGCAAGCGGCCGTTCGCGGCCCTGCTCAGCCCCGAGCGCGGGCAGATGATGGCCAACATCCGCAACGCGCTCAACCGCGTCGCCAACCAATATGGCGCCCAGATCGTCGACGTCCGGATCAAGCGCGCCGACCTTCCCGAAGGCACGCCGCTCGATTCCGCCTATCAGCGGATGCGCACCGCGCGGCAGCAGGAGGCGGGATCGATCCGCGCGCAGGGGTACAAGCAGGCGCAGATCATCCGCGCCGAGGCGGACGCCGAGGCGGCCAGCACCTATGCCGAGGCGTTCAACAAGGATCCCGATTTCTACGATTTCTACCGCGCGATGCAGTCCTATGCCGCGACCTTCACGCCGCCGGAGGAAGGCCAGGGGCAGAATCAGGACCAGGCCCGGACCAGCATCATCCTGTCGCCCGACAACGACTATCTGAGGGAGTTTCGCGGCCGCAAATAGCGTGTGAAGGCGCTATTCAATTCCCGTTCAGCCGCACCACATAGCGTGCGATTGCTCTTGAACCGCCCGGCCCTGCCCGCCCGGGCGCGATGAATGTGAGGAGATTGCGAACGTGCGTTATGTCTATGGACTTTCCGCCGCCCTGCTGGTGGGCGGTGCCGCCGCGACGCTGACCGTGGGCCCGGTCGGTGCGCAGACCGCCCAGAACGAGCCGGGGGCGATCTCGTCCGCCGCGCCTCGCGGCGGCGCGCCGATGAGCTTTGCGGACCTCGCCGCCCGCCTGCAGCCGGCGGTGGTCAACATCTCGACCAAGCAGACCATCCGCACCACCCAGAACAGCCAGCTGCCGCCCGGCTTCGAGGAATTCTTCCGCCAGTTCGGCGCCCCCGTCCCCGGCCAGGGCGACGACGGCAATGGCCCGGTCACGCAGCGCGGCGGATCGCTCGGCTCCGGCTTCCTGATCTCGCCCGACGGCTATGTCGTCACCAACAACCACGTCATCTCGCCGGCGCGCACCGGCGCGACGGTGGAATCGATTACCGTCATCCTCGCCGACCGCCGCGAATATGAGGCAAAGCTGGTCGGCCGCGACCAGGCCTCCGACCTCGCCTTGCTCAAGATCAACGCCACCAACCTGCCCTACGTGAATTTCGGCGACTCGACCCGCACCCGGGTTGGCGACTGGGTGGTGGCGATCGGCAATCCGTTCGGCCTCGGCGGCACGGTTACGGCCGGAATCGTCTCGGCGCTCCACCGCAACATCAGCTCCGGCGTCTATGACCGCTACATCCAGACCGACGCGTCCATCAACATGGGCAATTCGGGCGGCCCGATGTTCGACCTCAACGGCAACGTCATCGGCATCAACACCGCCCTCTATTCGCCCACAGGCGGCAATATCGGCATCGGCTTCGCGATCCCCTCCGAGCAGGCGCGGCCGGTGGTCGAGGCGCTGCGCCGCGGCGCCCGCGTCCAGCGCGGCTATATCGGCGTCAGCCTCCAGGACATTGACGACTCTATCGCCGAATCGCTCGGCGTGCCGAAGAATCGCGGCGAGCTGATCCGCGGCGTCACCGCCGGCGGCCCCGCCGCCCGCGCCGGCATCCAGCAGGGCGACGTGGTGATCAGCGTCGGCGGACAGCCGGTCACGCCCGACCAGTCGCTCGCCTATCTCGTCTCGCAGCAGCCGGTCGGCTCGCGCGTGCCGCTGGAGGTCGTCCGCGGCGGGCAGCACCAGACCGTCACCGTCGCGATCGGCGAGCGGCCGACCGAGGAGGAGCTGGCGCGCCTCAACGGCGTCGAGGACGAACAGCCGGTGCGCGACCCCGGCACCTCCGAGCAGTCGACCAGCCAGCGCTCGACCCGCGACAGCCTCGGCGTCACCGTCCAGACGCTGACGCCGGAGATCGCGCGCTCGCTCAGGCTCAACGACGTCAATTTGAAGGGCGTGGTCGTGTCCGCGGTCAACCCGAGCAGCGACGCGGCCGCCAAGGGGCTCCAGCCGGGCGACATCATCCTGTCGATCAACCAGCGCGCCACCGCGACGCCGGAGCAGGCCGCCGCGGCCGTCGCCGCGGCTCGGGCGGCCGGGCGCAATTCGGTGCTGGTGCTGGTCCGCCGCGGCAACACGCCGGCCGGCTATTTCGGCCTGGAGCTGGCCCGGCCCGGCCGCTGACGGCCCGACCGCTGCTGGCCGGCCGCACTGAAGGGGAGACGGAAACGTGGTTCAGGGCGGCCAAGAGCGAGGACCTGCGCTGTGAGTGATGCGGCCGCCGCGCGGGACCGGCCGGGGCGCGAGCTCACCTTCCGTGCGATCGTCCTCGGCGGGCTCATCACCCTCGTCTTCACTGCGGCCAACGTCTATCTCGGCCTCAAGGTCGGCCTCACCTTTGCGACCTCGATCCCGGCCGCGGTCATCTCGATGGCCGTGCTGCGCTGGTTCGCCTCCTCCTCGATCCTCGAGAACAACATCGTCCAGACCGTCGCCTCGGCGGCGGGCACGCTGGCGGCGATCTGCTTCGTCCTGCCGGGCCTGGTGATGATCGGCTGGTGGCAGGGTTTCCCTTATTGGGAGACGGCGCTCATCACCGGCCTCGGCGGCGTGCTCGGAGTGCTTTTCTCGGTCCCGCTGCGGCGCGCGCTGGTGACCGATTCGCCGCTCCCCTACCCGGAGGGCGTCGCCGCCGCCGAGGTGCTGCGCGTCGGCGAGAATGCGCGCGACGCGGCGGTGGAGGGCGATCGCGGCGTCGCCGCCATCGCCACCGGCACCGTCGTCTCGGCGCTCTACGCGCTGCTCGCCGCGATGAAGCTGACGGCGTCGGAAGCGTCGGGCTTCTTCCGCGTCGGGGCCGGCGTGAGCGGGATCAACCCGGGGTTCCAATTCTCGCTGATCGGCGTCGGCCACCTCGTCGGAATATCGGTCGGCATGGCGATGGCGCTCGGTACGTTCATCGCCTGGGGCGTCGCGGTGCCGCTGCTCAGCGCCTACGCGCCCGCCGCGCCCGGCACCGGGTTGGAGGAGATTGCCGGCGACGTCTGGGTCCATCAGGTCCGCTTCCTCGGCGCGGGGGTCATCGGCATCGCCGCCGTCTGGACGCTCGCCATCGTCATCGGGCCGATCGTCCGCGGCCTCGCGGCGGCTCTCGCCGCATCGCGCACCCGGCGGGCCGGCGCGGGCGCCTTCCTCCCGCTCCACGAGCGCGACATACCGATCGGCTGGGTCGGCGCGGGCACCGTCGCGGCGCTGGTGCCGATCGCCGCTTTGCTGTGGTACGAGCTCGGCGGAGCGGCCGGCGGCAGCGCGCCGCTGGTCGTCGCGGGCAGCCTCGTCTTCATCCTCGTCGCGGGCGCGCTCATCGCCGCAGTGTGCGGCTACATGGCCGGCCTGATCGGCGCCTCCAACAGCCCCGTCTCCGGCATCGGCATCCTCTCGGCCATCGGCGTTTCGCTGCTCCTCGTCCTCGTGCTCGGCCGCCATGGCGATCCGAAGCCGCTCGTCGCCTATGCGCTGATGGTCACCGGCATCGTGTTCGGCGTCGCAACCATCTCCAATGACAACCTCCAGGACCTGAAGACCGGGCAGCTGGTCGGCGCGACCCCCTGGCGGCAGCAGGTCGCCTTGCTGTTCGGCGTGCTCTTCGGAGCGGCGGTGGTGCCGCCGGTGCTCGACCTCCTCAATCAGGGCTATGGCTTCGCCGGAGTGGCGGGCGCCGGCCCGGACGCTCTGGCCGCGCCGCAGGCGGCCCTGATCTCGACCCTTGCCGCCGGCGTGCTCGGCGGCAACATGGACTGGACGATGATCGGCTGGGGAGTCCTGCTCGGCCTCGGTCTCATCCTCATGGACGCGATGCTCGGCCGCGCCGGCCGCATGCGCCTGCCGCCGCTCGCCATCGGCATCGCCATCTACCTGCCGATGTCGGCCACCCTGATGGTGATCGTCGGTTCCATCGCCGGCTGGATCTACGACAAGGGCGCCGCTCGGGCCAGGGACCCGGAGCGGTACAAGCGGACGGGCGTGCTCGCCGCCACCGGCCTCATCGTCGGCGAGAGCTTGTTCGGAGTCCTCCTCGCCGGCATCGTCGTCGGCAGCGGCAGCTCCGCGCCGCTCGCCATCGTCGGCGACGGCTTCCGTCCGATCGCCGTCTGGGGCGGCGCCTTGCTCTTCGCCCTGGTCGGCCTGTGGCTGTACCGGCGCAGCGCGAAGCTGGCGAGCTAGGCTGTATCGACATTCGGCGCTGAGCCCGAGGCTGCCTGCTTTCCTGCCTCCCCAGCGTCGGCTGGGGAGGGGGACCACCGAAGGTGGTGGAGGGGTAGTAGGCGCCGTGGCCGGAGAGTTCCCACCTGAACCTCGGAGGCCGAGCCAATTACCCCTCCACCACCTTCGGTGGTCCCCCTCCCCGCCGCTTCGCGGCAGGGAGGCAAGAAGGGGCCGGCTCAGCGCGAAATATTCTGGCTGTCGATTCAGCCTAGCCCCCTCCCTGGGTGCAGGGGGGATAGAGCCTAGCTCCCCTTCGCCTCCAGCCACCGCGTAATGTCCGGCAGCCGCGTCTGGCGCACCCGGACGCGGTCGCGGACCGAGGCGATGGCCGCGTCCGCCGGGCGGCGCGACTGCGCCGTCATATAGCGGCCGGCATAATCTTCCAGCTTGGCCGCCATGGCCGGATCGGACGAGCCTGTCGCGAGGCTGGGCAGGAAGCGCGAGCGCGACGAGCTGTCGACGAGCGGCTCCACCCGCGTGCGGTTGCGGATCGCGAAATCGAAGGCGAGGTCGGGATGCTGCTCGGCCACCGCGGCAATGAGGGCCGAGCTCGTCGTCGCCCCCGGCTCGTCGGTGAGCGCGAGGTCGAGCGCCCGCTGCGCCAGCACGGGGTCGCGGGCGGCGCCCAGCTGCCGGTAGAGCGAGGCCTTGACCAGCGGGTTCGTCTCCGCCCGCGCCTGGGCATGAAGCCGGTCCCACCCGGCGGCGTCGGCATTCTGCGCGACGATGGCGAGGATGGTGGTGCGCAGAGGCCCGGCGGTGGCGAGCGGATCGCCGGCGGCGTAGCGCCGGTTGGCCTCGGCGACGACGCCGGGCTCGCCCATCCCGCCCAGCGATCGGATGAGCTCGGCGCGCAGCACCGCCGCGGTGGCCGGCTCGTCCGCCTTCGCGGTCCAGCCGACGCGCGCGAGGGCCGGGCCGAGCACCCTGCCGGCATAAAGCGACACCATCGCCTGGTGCCGCGGATCGCCGTCGTAAAGGTCGTAGATCTGGCCGAGGATGGTGGCAATCCGGGTCAGGAGCTGCGGATTCGCATTGGCCGGCGCCGCGTCGACCATGTCGAGCGCCCGAGCGGCGGACTGGTAGCCGGCGAGGCCGAGGCCCCAATTGTCGGCGAGGAGGCCGATCTGGTCGATCGGCTTGAGGCGGCCGTAACCGGCGGTGAGCCGATCGAGCAGGGCCGGAGCGTAGAGGGTCCGGTAATAGCCGCTCTGGCCGCTGTTCACGAGCACGGCGCCGCAGCCGGGCACGGTCACCGTGCCGGCGCCGCCGGTCACCAGCGTCCGCGCCTCGCCGCCGCCGAGGCTCGCCGCGATCACCGGCACGCGCCACGCCAGGGGCGCCTTGTCCGGCCGGTCGCGGGTGAATTCGGTCTGGCGCAGGGTGACGACGGTCTTGCCGCCTCGGCACGCCGCCTCCTCGACCCGGATCAGCGGCACGCCCGGCTGCAGGGTGAAATCGTGGGCGATCGCGGTGACCGGCTTGCCGGCCGCTTGCTCGACCGCCTGCCACAGGTCGTCGGTCTGCGTGTTGGAGAGGCGGTGGGCGCGGATATAGGCCTGGACGCCGCGGCGCCACGCCTCGCTCCCGACATAGTCTTCGAGCATGGTGATCACCGCCTCGCCCTTGCGATAGGTGATCGAATCGAAGGCCTGGCTGATCTGCTCGACGGTGGTGACGTGCTGGACGATCGGGTGGGTCGTCGCCACCGAATCGAGCCGCACCGCCGCCTCGCGCCCCTCGACGATGCCGAGGCCGGGCTCCCATTCGGGATGCAGCGCCTGGGTGGCCTTGGTCGCCATCCACGAGGCGAAGCCCTCATTGAGCCACAGATCGTCCCACCAGGCCATGGTGACGAGGTCGCCGAACCACTGGTGCGCCATTTCGTGCGCGGCGACTTCGAAGATGCGCTGGCGGCTGGCTTCGGACGTGATCGACGGGTCGAGCAGAAGCACGCTCTCGAAGGTGAAGATCGCCCCCCAATTCTCCATCGCGCCGAAGAACTGGCTGCTGCCCGGCCCGGCGACGTTGTCGAGCTTGGGCAGCGGGAAGGGCGTGCCGAAATAATTATTGTACCAGGGGAGGATTTGGGCCGCCCCCTGCAGCGCCCAGCGGCCGTTCTCGCCCGATCCGGCCTTGGTGACGACTCCGATCTCCGTTCCCGCCGCCGTCGTCGTGATGCGGTCGAAATCGCCGACGCCGAGGAACAGGAGGTAGCTCGACATGGCGGGGGTGGTCTGGAAGGTGACGGTCTTCAGCCCGCCGGGCCGCTGCTGGACGCCCGCCTGCGGCATGTTGCCGATCACGTCCTGATCGGCCGGAACGGTGACGGTGAGGTTGTAGGGGGTACGGAATTGGGGCTCGTCCCAGCCTGGGAAGAAGCGCCGCGCGTCCGGCGCCTCGAACTGGGTGAAGAGCGTGCGCTTGCGCCCCTGCGGGCTGTCGTAATCGAGCGCGAAGAAGCCTGCGGCCTGGCTGTAGATCTTGCCGGCATAGTCGATGGCGAGGCGGTAGCGGCCGGGCTGGATCGTGCCGGGAAAGCGGAAGGTCGCGGTCTGCCGGTCCTCGTCGGTGGCGGTGTCGCTCGCCGGCGTCGCCGCGCCGCCGGCGAGCGGCGCCAGCGCGACTCGGCTGAAGCTCAGGTCCACCGCATTTAGGGTGATCTCGCGCACCGGCTCCTTCACCTCGATGTCGATCAGCGCCGACCCGCCGAAGCGCAAATTGGCGGCATCGGGGGTGATGGAGAGGGCATATTGGAGCGGGCGGACGCCGCGCGGCAATTGCGTCGGGATATCGCGGGCGCCGAGCGGGGCCGGGGCGGCGGGCGCGGTGGCGGCTTCGGTGCCGTTGGTGGCGCAGCCGGCAAGAGCGAGGCCGGCGGCGAGGGCGAGGAGGGAGGCGGCGGTACGAGGGCGCATGCGAACGGAACTCCACGGGACGGGGGCGCCCGTGCCCTGCAAGTGACTCAGAAGCTTGTCAAATCAGTAGCCGAAGATCGGCGCCACCCGCGTGCCTTCGAGGACATGTTCGAGCAGCTTGCCGGACGTCCAGAGATGCTCGACCCCGGCCTCGCGCTGCTTGATCAGCGAGACGATCCTGGCGTTGACCGGGGTCGGCCGCCCGACCTTTCGGCCCAGCTTCACCACCTCGCCATTGAGGTAATCCACCTCCGTCTCGCGCCCGGCGGCGAGGTCGTCGTACATGGAGGAGCGGGCGCGGGCGTCGATCTTCTGGATCTTCAGGAAGAGGTTGTTGAAGATGAGGTTGGGGGAGGCGATTACGTGGGGGAGGAGGTTGGGCGGCACCGGCCCGATCTTCGCCGGCCGGATGCCCGCGGCGTCCAGCACCCCGAGGGCCTCGACGATCGAAGCGGCCACCACCCGGCGATAGTCCCGCTCCCTCAGCTGCTCGAGCAGGGTGCGGCCGGAGAGCGCGTTCACCGCATTGTTGAGGTTGATGAGGAGCTTGCCCCAGGCGATCCCGGTCATGTCCGCTGTGAGGCGAAGCGCCGCGGGACCCTCGCCGATGGCCTCCGCAAGCCGGCGGGTGAGCGGCGTGTCCTTCGCGACGAGCTCTCCCGCCACGCCCTTATGGAAGCGGCCGTGGCCGAGATAGGCGACGTTGAAGGGGACCATGCCCGGCACGACTTCGAAGCGGCCCTTGAGCAGGCCCCCCAGCGTCTCGGCGTTGCTGACGCCGTTCTGGAAGCTGAGGACGATGGCGCCCTTCTTCGCATGCCGCCCGATCTCCTTCGCGGCGGCGGCCGTGCCGGTGCTCTTGACGCAGAGCGCGATCACTTCCGCCTCGGCGAGGGATGCGGGCTTGGTGGAAAAGGCCACCCGCTCCGGCGCCAGCCGCACCCGCCATCCCGAATAATCGGTGAGCGTCAGCCCGTCCTGAGCGATCGCGGCGCCGATCTTCTCCCGCCCGACGAAGCTCACCGGCACCCCCGCCGCCGCCCAGGCGCCGCCGACGAAACAGCCGATCGATCCTGCGCCGAGGACGGCGATGCGCGGAGAAGCCGTCACCGTTCGTGTCGAGCGAAGTCGAGACACCCCGTCGAGCGCAGCCGAGACCCCATCCCGTCTCGGCTTCGCTCGACCTGGCCCCTCGACTTCGCTCGGGGCGAACGGATTATGCCTGATCTACGTCTCACCCCCGCCCCCGATAGCCAGGCATCCCCTGGTCCGGCACCCACAGGCCCGCGGGCGGGTCGCCGCTCTGCCAGAAGACGTCGATCGGGATACCCCCGCGCGGATACCAATAGCCGCCGATGCGCAGCCAGAGCGGCTTCATCTCGGCCGTCAGCCGCTCGGCGATCCCCACGGTCACGTCCTCGTGGAAGCCGCAATGGCTGCGGAACGCGCCGAGGAACAGCTTCAGCGACTTGGATTCGACGATCGTCGCGCCAGGCGCATAGTCGATCACCAGATGCGCGAAGTCGGGCTGGCCGGTGACCGGGCAGAGCGAGGTGAATTCGGGCGCGGTGAAGCGCACCAGATACGGCTTGCCGGGCCGCGGGTTCGGCACATAGTCGAGCTTCGCTTCGTCCGGAGACGCGGGGAGGGGGGCGGAGCGGCCGAGATGGGTCAGGTCCATGCCGCCGCTCTACGGGAAGCTGGCGAAGAGAAAAAGGCCGTGCGATAGCTCGGCCGCTCCGCTGCACGAGACGCCCATGAACGCCAGATTTGCCGCCGCCGCGCTGTCGCTCTTCCTCGCCGCCGCCCCGTTGCGGGCGACCGACCCGCCGGCCAGGCCCGAAGCGGCCGACAAGCCGATCCCGGAGCCGACGGTCTCGGTCACCCACCACAAGGGCGTGTTCGGCGGGCAGCCGGTCGCCTACACCGCCACCGCCTCCGAGACCTACCTCAAGGCCGAGGACGGGACGCCCAAGGCCAGCCTCTTCTCCGTCTCCTACGTGAAGGAAGGGCCGCGCGACCCCGCTCGCCCGGTCACCTTCCTGTTCAACGGCGGCCCCGGCTCCGGCTCGCTGTGGCTCCACATGGGCGCGTTCGGCCCCAAGAGGGTGGTGATCCCCGGCACCGACGCCCGCGACGACGGCGCCCCGCCTTATCCCATCATCGACAATTTCAACTCCCTCCTCGACGTCACCGACCTCGTCTTCATCGATCCGGTCGGCACCGGCTTCAGCCACGCGCTCGGCAAGACCGAGCCGAAGGAATATTGGGGCGTCACCCAGGACGCGAAATCGATCGGCCAGTTCATCCGCCTGTGGCTCGACCGCAACGGCCGGTGGAACGCGCCCAAGTTCCTCGGCGGCGAGAGCTACGGCACCACCCGCTCCGCCGCGGTCGCGCACGAGCTGATGGGGAGCTACAACGACGTCGCGCTGAACGGCATCATCCTCATCTCGACCATCCTCGATTTCGGCCTGGCGTCCGAGGCGCCGGGCAACGAAATGGCCTATGTCGTCAACCTGCCCTCGATGGCGACCGCCGCTTTCTACCACCGCAAGGTCGCCAACCCGCCGACCGGAGTCGAGCAGTTCGCCGAGGAGGCCCGCCGGTTCGCGACCGGCCCCTATCTCGCCGCGCTGGTGAAGGGCAATCGCCTCGGCGCGGACGAGCGAGCGGAGGTCCGCCGCCAGCTCTCCCGCTACACCGGCCTATCCGAAACCTATCTCGACCAGGCGGACCTGCGGGTCGTCCCGTTCCGCTTCTTCAAGGAGCTGCTGAGGGATCGCGGCCAGACGATCGGCCGGCTCGACACGCGCTATCTCGGCAGGGACTATGACAATGCCGGGGAGAATTTCGACAACGATCCGAGCTTCTACGCGATCGACGGCGCCTACACGGCGGCGCTCAACGCCTATGCGCGCGGCGACCTCGGCTTTCAGACGGACCGCCAGTACGTCACCATCGGCGGAGTCAAGGACTGGGACTGGAAGGTCCAGGGCGTCCGCGACAACGAAGGCTATATGACGGTCGCGCCCTTCATCGGCGAATCGCTGCGCGAGAATAGCGGCCTCAGGATATTCGTCGCGCAAGGCTGGTACGACTTCGCCACGCCCTTCTTCGCGGCCGAATATTCGCTGAACCGAACCGGCATCCCGGGCGACCGCATCCAGTTCCATTATTACGATGCGGGCCACATGATGTACGTGCGCGACCAGGACCTGGCGAAGCTCAGCGGGGACGTACGTGCCTTCATCCGCGCGCGGGGCCAGTGACAGGGGAGGATGACGTTCAGCCATGTCAGCTAGCATAATGCAATGAGGCACTGACTATATGTAATGTGTGCTTGACACAGCCCGACTCGGGGGCTAGACCCTCTGCATCCCCGGCGGCTCGCGTCGGGGTGGCGAGAGGCGCGGGGCGAAATGGGGTTCGGGGACAGCGTGAAGAACCGCTTGAAGGTCTTGAGGGCGGAACGCGACTGGAGCCAGGCGGAGCTTGGCGGCCGGCTTGGCGTGTCGCGCCAGGCCGTCAACGCGATCGAGACCGGCAAATACGATCCCTCGCTCCCGCTCGCCTTCAAGCTCGCGCGCCTGTTCGACCGGCGGATCGAGGACATTTTCGACGATGGGATATCCGATGCGGCGGCCTGATCCTGCTCTGCCGCGCAAAAGCGCGGCCGGCCTCCTCGCTCTGCTGACGGCCCTGGCGATCGTCTCGCTGGTCGCCGCGCCGGCTTTCTCGCTGCGCCATCTCGGGCTGGCCGAGACCGCGCCGGCGCCGGATGAGGCGGGCGCGATCCATGTGCTGGAGGGCCTGCGCGTGCCGAGCCTCGAGCCGCTCCTCCCGAGCGGCCGGATTTGAAGGGGGCCGAGATGGTCGACGCAGCCGACGTTGAGAAAGCCGAGCGGCTCGGCCGCAGCCGCGCCCGCATCTTCGCGGTCCAGGCGGTGCTGTTCCTCGGCTGGCAGGCGCTCTACTTCCAGGGGCAGGCGCACGACCGGGTCCGCGCCGTCACCCAGGTCAAGATCTCGGCCTGGCTGGTAACGGCGATCCTGCTCCTCTTCCTGCTCGCCAGCGGCGGCATGCTGATCCGCGGCCGCAAGGTGCGCGGCCTGCTCAACGACGAGCTCACCCGAAGCCACCGCGCCAGGGCCTATGCCTATGGCTTCTGGGCGGCGATGGGCAGCGCCATCGGCCTCTACGCGGTCGACATGTTCGAGCCGCTGAGCGCGCGGGACGCGATCCACATCATCGTCTCGGCCGCGATCGGCGCCGGCCTGCTCACTTTCTCCCTGCTGGAACGGCGCAGCCGGACCGACAGCTAAGCCCCACCGGTCACCAGGATTCCCCTCCCTGGGCCTTCCCCTCCCTGGAAGGGAGGGGCTAGGGGTGGGTAGGCCGGAGGCCCGCGGCGTTGGAGTCGGGACGCGCATCGCGCCTACCCGGAACGCGCTTCGCGTGTACCCACCCCCGGCCCCTCCCTTCCAGGGAGGG
>DASWRU010000014.1:0-33453 GCA_036403015.1 Allosphingosinicella sp. | reverse complement strand
GCTGGATCATGCCCCCGGCATGATCCAGCCGGCTCATGGGTTGGGGGTGGGTAGGCCGGAGGCCCGCGGCGTCGGGGGCGGATCGGGGGTCGGGCGCGCTTCGCGCGTACCCACCCCCGGCCCCTCCCTTGCAGGGAGGGGGGAATTGTGGGGCGGAGCGACGTTGTCCTTTCATTCCGGACACCCTAGCGGTGTCGGCGGTCCCAAGCCGGAGGCGGATGATGGCCAAAACGTGGAAGCAGAAGCTGGAGGGCGGCCGGCCCGCCCATGTCGAGATCCTCGACAAGCCGTTCGGGGGAGCCCTTCCCGGCGCGAAGATGCTGGTGGCGACGCCCCGCCTGGTCGACGACTATATGCGCAATGTCCCGGCGGGAGAAAGCCGCTCGATCGCGCGGATGCGAACCGATCTGGCGCAGAGGCACGGCGCGGAAATCTCGTGTCCGCTCTCGACCAGCATCTTCGCGCGCATCGCCGCGGAGGCGGCGCTCGAAGAGGCCGCGGCCGGAACCCCGCTTGCCGAGGTGACGCCGTTCTGGCGAGTCATCGATGAGAAGAGCCCCATCGCCGGGAAGCTGTCCTGCGGCGTGGCCCTGGTCCGGGCGCAGCGCGAGCGCGAGGCGACGGGCGGCTAGCAGGCTCCCCTCCCTTGCAGGGAGGGGGGAATTGTGGGGCGGGGGGGTAACGGGGCCCTAGGAGGTGAAGGCGCTGCCCTCGGCGTTGAAGGTGCCCGCCGTCTCGGCGCCGTAGGCGGTGAGGCGGCGGACCTCGGGGCGCTGCCAGGGGGCCGGGGCGGAGGGGGCTTTGGGGGCCGGGCGCTCGGCCGCTCGCTCGTGGGTCATCAGCCTCTCCTTTGGGCAATGCCTATCCTGTCGCGGCGGCGGAGGCAATCATCGAGCCCTGATATTCAGGCGTGCCTCACGCGCCATCGGCGCAGCAGCCCGGCGGCCCGGACGGCGGCTTCCGCCAGCATCGCCGCGGCGCACAGCGCCAGGCCCGGGAACGCAAACCAGAGGCCCTCGCCGTGGAGGCCGGAATGCCACGGGACGAACCAGACGGCCAGGAAGAAGGCGAGCCCGAGCAGGAAGAAGACCAGCCGCCCCGCCGGCCGAGCGAAGATCAAGGCTGCGGCGGCCATCAGGATGAGAGGCCACAGGGACAGGATCGAGTGGGCAATCGGCCAGATCACGTGACGACCTCCGGGGCCTTCATAACATGAAAGAGGAGGCCGCCGAAGCGGCTCCCGGCGGGGCGGCGTCGCGTCGTCGCAAAAGCCCCTCCCCTTCAGGGGAGGGGTTGGGGTGGGGGATGTGACCCCACCACCCTCCTCGCAATCCTCGAAACCGACAAGCCCCACCCCAACCCCTCCCCTGAAGGGGAGGGGCTAGAGCGAGGCACCGCACTGCCTGCGGTCCCCCGATAAATCCGGGACGACGATTCGATCTGAACGACCAATGCTCTCGTCCGAGCCGGAGGCCTTCGGCCTACCCACCCCCAGCCCTCCCTTCCAGGGAGGGGAGCCTGCTCGCAATGACGGAGTTAAGGGGGCGGAAAAAATAGTTGGCGCGCTTTGTTTTTTCCGCGGAAATCCTATTTTTCCCGGTCTTCCGCAGAAAATAGGATTTACCGGAACGGTGAAAAGTCCTTGACAGCGTCACGCTGACATGGCACAAGAGAGTCATCGTCGACAAGTGTAGGCCGATTCCTTGATCGACGATGACGAAGCCGGCGCGGGCCTTACCCGCGGCGGCTTTTTTGTTGCCCGGCGCGGATCCCCTCGCCGGGCGCAGGCGCGGCCGTTCCGCTTCGGCGGGGCGGCCGCTTCTTTTTGGAGCGGGAGGCGGGACATGGCGGCAGGGAGCGCCGGCACCGAGCTGAAGCGGGCGCGGGGCGATCGCTGCTTCGGGCAGCCGCAGCGGCGCAGGAAGCATAAGAGGGCGCTGACGGCGCGGCAGCGGACGAAGTTCCTCGCGACGCTCGGCCTGACCTGCAACGTCACCGCTTCGGCCAAGGCGGCGCGGCGCTCGGCGCGGGTCTTTTACGACCTTCGGCGGCGCGATTCCGGCTTCCGGGCGGCGTGGATGGAGGCGCTTCGCGAAGGCTACGACCATCTCGAGCTGGAGATGCTTCACCGGGCCCGGTTCGGAGTCGAGAAGGACGTCTTCCACCTCGGCGTCAAGACCGCGACCACGCGCGTCTATGCGGACGCCGCGGCGCTCCGGCTGCTCCATCTCCACCGCCCGAGCGTGGCCGCGATGCGGGCTCGGGACGAAGCCGGCGGGCGCGGCGCGGAGGGGGTGTTCGACCGCCTCGTCGCCCGGCTGAACGAAATCGAGGGAGACGCCGCGGGCGACGCGGCCAACAAGGAGAAGCAGGATGAAGGATAAGCATGGCCGTTCCGTGGCGGAGCGGATCGCGGGGCTGGCGCCGGAGCGGCGGCGGGGGCTGCTGCGCGGGTTCGGCCCGGCGGAGATCGAAACCCAGCGCCACCATTGGGCGACCTGGGCGCGGCCGGCGCAGAGGCCGCCGGACGGGCGGTGGCGGACCTGGCTGGTGATGGGCGGCCGAGGCTTCGGCAAGACCCGGACCGGCGCCGAATGGGTTCGCAGCTTCGCGATGCGCGAACCGGGCGCGCGAATCGCCCTGGTCGGCGCGACGATGGCCGAGGCGCGCGCGGTGATGGTGGAGGGCGAGAGCGGACTGCTGGCGGTGTCGGCGCCCGGCGAGCGACCGGTCTGGGAGCCCTCGCTGGGCCGGCTGCGCTGGCCGAACGGGGCCCAGGCCTTCCTCTATTCGGCCGCCGAGCCGGACAGCCTGCGCGGGCCGCAGCACCATATCGCCTGGGCCGACGAGATCGGCAAATGGGCGCACGGGCAGGCGGCGTGGGACAATCTGATGCTGGGGCTGAGGCGCGGCGACCTGCCGCGCGCGGTGGCGACGACGACTCCGCGCCCGACTCCGCTGGTTCGGGGGCTGATCGCGCAGACGGGCGTCGTGGTGACCCGCGGCTGCACCGCCGACAATGCGAGCAACCTGCCGGCCGCCTTCCTGGCGGCGATGAGCGAGACCTATGGCGGCACCCGGCTGGGGCGGCAGGAGCTGGACGGCGAGCTGATCGAGGACGTCGAGGGCAGCCTGTGGCCGCGCGACCTGATCGAGACATGCCGGGCCGCTCCGCCGGGCGTCTTGCGCCGGGTGGTGATCGGGGTCGACCCGCCGGCCTCGGCGGGCGGCGACGCGTGCGGGATATCGGTCTGCGCCCTGGGGGCGGACGGCATCGCCTATGTGCTCGCCGACGCCAGCCTCGAGCGGGCCCGGCCGGAGGCTTGGGCCCGGCGGGTGGCCGACGCCGCCCGGGCCTGGGGCGCCGACCGGATCGTCGCGGAAGGCAATCAGGGCGGGGCGATGGTGGAGAGCGTGCTCAGAAGCGTCGAGGCGGGGCTGCCGGTGAGGATCGTCCACGCCACGCACGGCAAGAGCGCCCGGGCCGAGCCGGTGGCGGGGCTGTTCGCGTCGGGCCGGGCGAAGTTCGCGGGGGCCTTTCCGGAGCTGGAGGACGAGCTGGCGGGGCTGACCATCGGCGGCGGCTACGAAGGGCCGGGGCGGAGCCCGGACCGGGCCGACGCGATGGTGTGGGCGATGACCGAGCTGATGCTGGGGCGCAGGCGCGCGGAGCCGCGGGTGCGGCGGTTGTAGCTTGGCTCCTCTCTTTCTCCCCTCTCCCGGGGGAGAGGGGTCGGGGGTGAGGGGTTACGGCTTTTGGGGCGTGGGCGACGGCGTTTCTTTCGCGGGCGCTGGAGCCCCTCACCCCTGCCCCTCTCCCCCTGGGAGAGGGGAAGCGAGGGAGAGGGGAAGGAGAGGGGGGCGCTAACGGTTTGGGAAGGTTTGCGGGCGCTAGGCTGGTGTTTCGAGTCCGTCGCGTGGGGTGAGGACAATGCGGCTCAGCGCATCGCTCGAGCGGGGCAGCGCCTACGACCGGCGGCAATATGTGCGCCGGCCGGTCAGCCTCGGCGCGGGGCTCGGCGGAGACGGGCGGCCGGCGAGCAGCATCGTCGTCGTCGACCTTTCCACCCATGGCTGCGGGATCGAGGCGATGTGCCACCTCGAGGCGGGGGCGCGGGTGTGGCTCAAGCTGCCGGGGCTGGAAAGCTGGGCGGCGCGGGTCGCCTGGGCCGACGGCGGGCGCGCCGGCCTCGCCTTCGACCGGCCGCTGCACGACAGCGTGGTGGCGCGGTATCTGGGGTGAGCGTGGGGACGGACAGGTAGAAGTCCCAAACGAAAAGCGGAGAAAAGAGATGAAATATTGGTTCGGCCGCAAGGCCGGGCGCGAGGGCGCCCGGCCTTTTTTGTTGCGTCCGTGGGGCTCGGCGCCCCCGCTCGGGGAGTGGCCCAGGAGCTACGAGGCGCAGGTCAGGGACGCCTATCTCGGCAACCCGGTCGCGCAGCGGGCGGTGCGGCTGGTGGCGGAGAGCGTGGCGTGGGCGCCGGTCTATCAAGCGCCTGGGAGCGGCAGCCTCGTGCGGGGCGGGGAGAAGGGGCCGGCGCTCGTCACGCCGCCCTTGCTCGATTCGGCGGCGTCGCAATTGCTGCTTCACGGCAATGCCTATCTGCAGATCCTGCTCGACGGGGACGGGGCGCCGGCGGAGCTGTTCGCGCTTCGGCCCGAGCGGGTCAAGGTGGAGGCGGGGGCGCTCGGCTGGCCGGCCGCCTATGTCTACAAGGCGGGGGAGGCGAAGACCCGGCTGCCCGCGCGCGACGGGCTTGGGCGGCCCGCGCTGGTCCACGTCAGGGCGATGCACCCGCTCGACGACCATTACGGCCTCGGCTGCCTCGGCGCGGCGGCCGGCGCGGTGGCGATCCACAATGCGGCGAGCCGCTGGAACAAGGCCTTGCTCGACAATGCGGCTCGGCCGTCGGGCGCTTTGGTCTACGATCCGGGCGACGGCGAGGCGCTCGACTCCGCCCAGTTCGAGCGGCTGAAGGCGGAGATGGAGGCGGAGTTCGCCGGCGCCGCCAATGCCGGGCGGCCGATGCTGCTCGAGGGCGGCCTCAAATGGCAGGCGATGAGCCTGAGCCCGGCCGACATGGACTTCGTCGGGCTGAAAGCGGCGGCGGCGCGGGAGATCGCTTTGGCGTTCGGGGTGCCGCCGATGCTGCTCGGCCTGCCCGGCGATTCGACCTACGCCAATTACCGCGAGGCGAACCGGGCGCTGTGGCGGCTGACCGTGCTTCCGCTCGCCGAGCGAATCCTCGCCGCGGTGTCGGCGGCGCTCGCCGCCTGGTGGCCGGGGACGAGCCTCAAGGTCGACATCGACCAGGTGACGGCGCTCGCCGAGGACCGCGAGCGGCTGTGGGCGCAGGTCAGCGCGGCCGATTTCCTCACTCGCGAGGAGAAGAGGGAGATGCTGGGCTTCGGGAATGAAGGAGGCGAGGGATGAGCGCGGAGGAGACCGGCGGATCGATGCTGGCGCTGATGCTGGGGCAGGCGCGGGCGCAGGGGGCGGACCTCGTCACCCTGCGCGGGCTGGTCGAGGAGGCGAGCGAGGCGGGGGCGGAGCGGGCGCTCGGCGCGCTCGGGCTCAAGGATGCCAATGCGCGGCGCGACATGGATGAGCTGAGGGAGCTGCTCCAGGCTTGGCGCGACGCCAAGAAATCGGCGTGGAACGCGGTGGTGAGCTGGGCGGTCAGGATCCTGCTCGCCGTGCTGGTGCTGGGGATGAGCGTCAGGCTGCATTGGTGGGAGATGCTGAAATGAGGTTCGCGGGCTATGCGGCGGTGTTCGACAAAGCGGACCGGGGCGGGGACGTGGTGCGGGCCGGGGCGTTTGCGCGGACGCTGGGACGCGGGGCGGGCGCGGTGCCGCTGCTGTGGCAGCACGATTCGGCGCGGCCGATCGGGCGGATCGAATATCTGAGGGAGGACAAACGCGGGCTGAGGGTGATCGCGCGATTGTCGGACGGGCGCGCCGGGCGCGAGGCGGCGGCCTTGCTGAAGGAGGGGGCGGTGCGCGGGCTGAGCTTCGGCTACCGGGTGCGCTCGGCGACGGGCGAGGCGCCGCGCGAGCTGACCGAGCTGGACCTGATCGAGGTCAGCCTGGTGAGGCTGCCGATGCAGCCCAGGGCGCAGGTGCATGCGGTGGAGGGGGGGTAGGAGGTCGTCGACGCCTCATCGGGGGAGCAGGGCGCCGCAGCGGGCGAGGGAGAGGCTGAAGCTGAGCCCGGCGAGCGCGGCGCTGCCCAGGTAGATGGGCAGGGTCGAAGGATCGAAGCGGGCGCCGGTGAGGCCGATGCCGAAGCCGCGCGACCAGGCGGCCGGGACCAGGGCCAGCGCCAGCAGCATCGCGGCGCAGGCGAGGAGGATGGCCAGAGCGGCCCTCAGCCGCGGCGGGGCGAGGGCCTCGGCGAGGAGGAGGAGCGGCGCGAGGAGCAGGACGAAGGCGAGCTTGGCGGCCGGGCCGACCTCGTCGGCGACGGCCCAGACGGAGGCGGGGAAGCGCCTCGCCTGCGCCAAGGGCGAGAGGTGGGCCAAAGCGATCAGCGCGCTGCTCAGGAAGACGGCCACGACCCAGGCGAGAAGCAGCGCGAGCAGGAAGCATTTCGGGCGGGCGCGGGCCGGGGTCACCCGGCGGGAATAGCGGATTTCCGAAGAGGAAGAAGAGAGATTCCGGCCTTTGCCGGAATGACGGGGACGTGTGTCCATTGGTGAGGAGAAGACGAATGCTCGAAGTGAAAGCGGATGCGCTGGAGGCCTCGTTCGAGGCGCTTGAGCGGGAGGATGAGGATGTCGCTCAGCTCAAGGCGGAGATGGCGCAGCTGAAGGCGCGTCTCGACGCGCAAAGCATGGCGGGGGCGCGGCCGGCGCTGGCCGGGACGAAGGCGGAAACCTCGCCGTTCGTCGAGGGCTATCTGAGGAAGGGGCTGGAGCACGGGGTGGAGATGAAGGCGCTGTCGGGGACCTCCGACGCGGCCGGCGGCTATGCGGTGCCGGAGGAGATCGACTCCGAGATCGACCGGCTGCTGACCGCCGTCTCGCCGATCCGCGCCATCGCCAACGTGGTGAAGGTGGGGACGGCCGGCTATCGCAAGCTGGTGACGACCGGCGGCACGCCGTCCGGCTGGGTGTCGGAGACGGCCGGGCGGCCGGAGACGAACACGCCGAGCTTCGTCGAGGTCGCGCCGCCGTTCGGCGAGCTCTACGCCAATCCGGCGGCGAGCCAGGCGATGCTCGACGATGCGGCGTTCGACGTCGAGGCGTGGCTGGCCAGCGAGATCGCGACCGAGTTCGCGCGGGCGGAAGGGGCGGCGTTCGTCGGCGGATCGGGGGTGAACCAGCCCAAGGGCTTCCTCGCCGCGCCGACCTCCGCCGCGGACGACGCCAGCCGGCCGTTCGGGACGCTCCAATATCTCGGCACCGGCACGGCGGGCAGCTTCGGCACCGGCGCCGAGGACAAGTTGATCGACCTCATCCAGGCGCTTCGGCCGCCCTACCGGCAGGGCGCGGTGTTCGTGATGAACTCGGCGACGGTGTCGCGGCTGCGCAAGCTCAAGACGGCGGACGGAGCGTTCCTGTGGCAGCCGGGGCTGGTCTCCGGCCAGCCGGATACGTTGCTCGGCTATCCGGTGGTCGAGGCGGAGGACATGCCGGACATCGCCGCCAACAGCCTGTCCATCGCCTTCGGGAACTTCAAGGCGGGCTACCTGATCGCCGAGCGGACGGAGACGCAGATCCTGCGCGACCCGTTCACCCACAAGCCGTTCGTCCACTTCTACGCGACCAAGCGGATCGGCGGGCAGGTGTCGAACAGCGAGGCGATCAAGCTGATGAAGTTCGCTTAGGCGAGCGGACCGAAGTGGCCTCAACTCCCCTCTCCCAAGGGAGAGGGGCCGGGGGTGAGGGGTTCCGCCCTATCCGGAAACGCACGAACCCCTCTCCATGAGCAGGTGCGGGTGTCCCCCGGACACCCGCAGCCATGCCGGGGGCATGGCGGGCCTGCTCATCCCTCTCCCCTTGGGAGAGGCGAAGTGGGGTCGCCTCTGGCCAATATCGCGGACTCGCTCGGCGCGCCCGCGCGCTCACACATTCGGGAGACATGACATGATCGAGAGCGATGCGCTCTCCCTGCCGCCGCAGGCGGCGGCGGAGGCGGCGGGGTTCCTGCGCGCCGGCGGGGCGGGCGAGGAGGCGCTGATCGGCGCTCTGACCCAGAGCGCGGCGGAGCTGTGCGAGCGGTTCACGGGCCTCGTGCTGCTCGCCCGCGGCTTCGCGCAGACGCTTCGGCCGGACGGCGCCTGGCAGCGGCTTGGGCGGACTCCGGTAAGGGCGATATCGGGGATCGAGGCGGTGCCGCCCGCCGGGGCGCCCGAGGCGCTGCCGGCGGCGGCCTATGCGCTCGACATCGATGCGCAGGGCGACGGCTGGGTGCGGATCGCCGACCCGGCGGCCGCTCGGCGGGTACGGATTTCCTACCAGGCGGGGATCGCGGTGGAGTGGGACGGGGTGCCGGCGGCGCTTCGCCACGGCGTCACCCGCCTCGCCGCGCACCTTTACAGCCTGCGCGGCGGCGAGGCCGGCGAATTGCGGAGCGAGCCGCCGGCGGCGGTCACCGCTTTGTGGCGGCCGTACCGGCGGCTTCGGCTGGTCTGAGGGGCGGGGCGATGTTCGAGAGGCTGATGGCGCGCGCCGCGGAGCTGGCGCGCGAACGGGCGCTGCGGCGGCGCGCCGAGAAGGTGGCCCGGGCAAGGGCCGTGGACGATTTGAAGGGGAGGACGACATGACGGGAGCCACCGAGGCGCTGCAGACGGCGGCGATGACGACGATTCGGGGCGTCGCGGGATTCAGCGGAGTCTATCCGGGCGCGCCGGTCCAGGCGGTGCCGCCTTACGCCTTGGTCGAGACCGGAGCGGAAGGCGATTGGGGCTATAAGGAAGGGATCGGCCGCGAGGTGATGCTGACGCTGACGCTGCGCGACGCCGGCGAGAGCCCGGCGCGGATCTACGCGCTGATCGGCTCGGCCGATACCGCGCTCGACGGGCTGGCGCCGCTGACCGACTGGCGGCTGGTCAGCTTCGTCTTCCTGCGCAGCCGGGTGGCGCGCGAGGGGCGCGGCGCGGACAGCGTCTGGCTGGCGAGGATCGACTATCGAGCGCGGATGATCGCCCGGCCCGGCCCCGGCTGAGGCAGGCTCAGCGCGGCTTGGTGTTGGTCTCGAAGAAGTCCTTGTAGCGATCGAAGGTGCTGGCGACGACGTCGTCCAGATCCATCGTCGCATTCTGCTCCGCGGCGGTGCGGCGGATGCCGCCGGCGACGTCGGCGGCGACCGAGGCGGCTTTGTAGGCCGCCTTCTCGTTCGGGCACAAAGTGGGAAGCTTGGTCTGGAAGGCCGGCGGCTCGGTCCGGGCCTCGAGATCGGCCTTCACCGCGTCGTTGAGGCAACTCGCCAGCACCTTGCGGGCCTGGCTGGGATTGGCGGTGGAAACGGGGGCCGGCGCTGCGAGCAGGGTCACGAGAAGCACATGTGAAATCATCGCGAGTTCCAGTGCAACATTTTGAACACAGAGGAGAATGAGCCATGGGCGCGGAAAAAGGAAGTGCCTTTTTGCTGAAGATCGGGGACGGCCCGGCGCCGCCGGCCTTCGCCACCGTCGCCGGCATGCGGACGACGCAGATGTCGGTGAACGGCGAGGCGGTGAACGTCACCAGCAAGGATTCGGGCGGGTGGCGCGAATTGCTGTCCGGGGCGGGCGTGCGCTCGGTCTCAGTGGGGGCGAGCGGGATCTTCACCGGGTCCGCCGCCGAGCTGAGGGTGAAGGCCAATGCGCTCGCCGGCCTCACCGACGATTACGAGCTGAGCTTCGAGAGCGGCGAGCGGCTGCGCGGACGCTTCCTGGTGACCCGGCTCGATTATTCCGGCGACTATAATGGCGAGCGCAATTACGCGCTCAGCCTGGAGAGCGCCGGGCCGGTGGCGGCGGCATGAGGCCCGCCAATCCGGCGCGGGGCGAGGCCTCGCTGGCCGTGGGCGGCGAGGTGCTGGTGCTTCGGCCGAGCTTCGAGGCTTTGGTCGCGGCCGAGGAGGAATTGGGGCCGCTCTTCGCCCTGGTCGAGCGGGCGGCGGCGGGCGGGCTGAAGCTCGCCGAGATGGCCGCCTTGTTCTGGCATTGCGTGAAGGACCGCGGCGACGGCGTGACCCGCGAGCGGATCGGCGCGGCGATTGCCGAGCGCGGTTTGGTGGCGGCGACGCCGGTGCTGAAGGCGCTGCTCGGGCAGATATTGATGGGGGGAGAGGGGGTGGGGGCGAGGGGGCCGTGACTCGTCGGATAGGCCCGAACCCCTCACCCCTACCCCTCTCCCCCGGGAGAGGGGATTGGTTCGCCGATGCCGCTGCGGAGCTGGCCGGCCTTGCGGGGGCGCTGCTGGGGTGGCGGGCGGATGAATATTGGACGGCCACGCCGGCGGAGCTGGCGGGGGTGCTTCGGGCGCTGGCGGGGCCGGCGCCGGAGGGCGTCTCGAGCGGCGAGCTGGCGCGGCTGATGGAGCGGTTTCCGGACTGAAAGTCGAGAGCTGGGGCGGGGTACCCCTCCACCACCCTTCGGGTGGTTCCCCTCCCCATCTCCCGATGGGGAGGAACTTGAAATGAACGAAGAGATTGAACGGCTGCTCGTCAGCGTGCGGGCCGATACGGGCGCGTTCGCGCGCGACGTCGCCGAGATGCGCGGGCAGCTCGAAGGGCCGCTCGCCCAGGGCGTCGACCGGGCCGGGCGGGCGATCGAGACGGCGCTGCTGCGGGCGGTGAGGACCGGCAAGCTGGGGTTCGAGGACCTCAAGAAGGTGGCGCTCTCCGCGATGGGGGAGATCGCGGCGGCGGCCTATCGGGGCGGGCTGGCGGCGCTGGCCGGCGGCGCGGCGGGGCAGGGCGCGGGCGCGGCCGGTCTCGGCGTGCTCGGGCAGCTGCTGTCCTCGATCCTCGGCGCGTCGGGGCGGGCGACGGGCGGGGCGGTGTCGCCGGGGCGGGCCTATATGGTCGGCGAGCGCGGGCCGGAGCTGTTCGTGCCCACCGCCGGCGGGCGAGTCGAGGCGGCGGCGCCAGGCGGGCGCGACATCCGGATGAGCATCGTCATCAACGCGCCGGCCGGCACCGAGGCGCAGGCGCTGGCGCGCTCGGGACGGCAGGTGGCGCGGGCGGTGCGGCGCGCGCTCGAGCAGGCGGAGGGCTGAGGCGATGGCGCATTGGCTCGCTCCGCCGGGGAGCGCGAAGCAGACCGGCTATGTCAAACGGTTCGACGCGCGCTTCTGGTCGGTCAATTTCCCGCGGCCGATGATGGCGAGCGTCACCACGCCGGCTCCGGACGGGTTGCGGGTCGACGCCGTCTTCTACAAGGCGAACGACCTGGCGGGGCTGATCTGGGAGGCGGAGGACCGGTTCGACCATCCGCTGCTCGCCTATGAGACCAGCCGCGACTTCAGGGCGTGCCGGCTGTCGTTCCGCTGGCGCAGCGGCGGCACGATGCCGCTCGACGCGGTGAACGGGCCGACGCTGACGATCGAGGGGCGCGACGAGGAAGGCCGGCCGCGCAGCTGGTACGTGCGGCTGTGGAATTATGCGCAAGGGAGCGGCGAGGACGCGGCGGTGACGCTCGATTTCGCCGCGATCGCCGGCGGGTGGGGCCGCGACGATCCGGTCTTCGCGGCGGACGTCGACCGGATGTTCGTGTCGCTGGTGCCGCCCGGCTTCACCGGCGCGGACGAGGCGCTGGCGGCGCCGGCGCAAGGGTGGGCGGAGCTGAGCGGCATAAGCTGCGACGGGCCCGGCTCGGTGCTGGCGATCGGCGACACGCTGGTGCCCGGGCACCGGCTGCGCATCGCGACCGGCTATGACGACCTCTATCACCTGACGCCGGCGCGGGTGCTGCGGAACGTGCTGCAGCTCGGCTATCGCGGGCCGATCGACCATTATGTCGGGATGAGCCATTATTTCCGGCTCGAGGCGCTGGGCGGCGGCTTCTACGTCAGCCTGGCGGGCGGGGTGCTGAACGGGCCGTGCGCGGCGTGGCACCGGGACTTCGCGGCGCGGGCGAAGGCGCTCGGCTTCGAGCTCATCCTGTCCTTGTCCTACGAGCTGCTCGACCGGCATTGCTGGAACGACTGGAAGCAGCGGACCGGGGACGGATCGCCGGCGCTGACCGGCTGGGACCCGCCATCGGCCCTGCTCTCGCCGGCCCATGAGGGCGCGATGGGCTATTTGCGGCTGGTCGCCAGGGCCTTCGCGGCGATCGCGGCGGAGGCGGGGCTGAGGGTGCGGCTGCAGATCGGCGAGCCATGGTGGTGGGTGAGGCCCGACGGGCGCATCTGCCTCTACGACGCGGCGGCGGTCGCGGCCTTCGCGCCGGTGGCGATCGGCGACGTGCGCGGCGCGCTGGACTCGGCGCAGCGGGCGACGCTGGAGGCGGCGGGGGCGGTGCTGGCGGCCTCCACCGCGGCGCTGGGGGCGGCGGTCAGAGCGGAGCATCCGGACATGGAGGCCCTGCTCCTCGTCTATCTGCCGGCGGTCCTCGACGGGCCGGAGGTGCGGCGGGCGAACCTGCCAGCCGCCTGGGCCTTTCCCGCCTTCGACGTGCTGCAGCTCGAGGATTATGACTGGGTCACCAGCGGCAATGCCGGGGCGAGCGCGCGCGGCGTGGCGGAGGCCGGCGCGCGGCTCGGCTACGGCCCGGAGCGGCAGCATTATTTCGCGGGCTTCGTCCTTCGGGGCGAGGACAAGGACCAGTGGCAGGCGATCGCGCGGGCCGTCGCGGACGCGCGGGCGCGCGGGACGGGGGAAGTCTTCGTCTGGGCGCTGCCGCAGGTGCTGCGGGACGGCTTCGCCTGGTTCGATCCGGGCTCGGGACAGGAAGAGGAGGATGAGGTGGAAGCCTTCGAAGACGTGCTTTTTCCGATCGCGCTCGGGCGGGAGGCGAGCGTGGAGCCCGCTTTCTCGACCGCGATCGTGACGACGGCGAGCGGGGCGGAGCAGAGGAACAGCGACTGGGCCGACGCTCGGCTGCGCTTCGACGCCGGGCCGGGCCTGCGCGGGGAGGAGGAGCTCAAGGACCTGCTCGTTTTCTTCCGGGCGAGACGCGGGGCGGCGGTCGGCTTCCGGTTCAAGGACCCGTTCGACCATGATGCCGAGGATGAGCGGCTCGGCGCCGGCGACGGAGTGCGCACCGAGTTCGCGCTGGTGAAAAGCTACGGCGCGCAGGTGCGGCGGATCACTCGGCCGGTCGTCGGCAGCGTGCGGGTGCGGGTGGCGGGCGAGGAGCGGCTCGGCGGCTGGACGCTGGGGCCGCTCGGCCTGGTCCGCTTCGACGAACCGCCGGCGGCGGGGGCCGAGGTGCGGGCGAGCTTCGCCTTCGACGTGCCGGTGCGCTTCGCCGAGGACCGGCTCGGCTTCAGTCTCGCCACCTTCGCGGCGGGCGAGGCGCCGTCGGTGCCGCTCGTCGAGATCAGGGAGGGCTGAAAGGTGGCGATGCTCGACAAGGCGCTGACGACGATCGCCTTCTGCTGGCGGCTGGAACGGCGCGACGGCCTGTGCCTCGGCTTCACCAGCCACGACCGCGACCTCGTCATCGACGATATGGCGTACCGCGCCGCGCCCGGGATGCTGCCTTCGGCGGTGTCGCTCGGCGACGGGTTCGAGGCGGGCGGCCTCGACGTGTCGGGAGCGCTGACCAGCGACGCGATCCGGGCGGACGACCTCGCGGCGGGGCGCTGGGACGGCGCCGCCGTCGCCCTGTTCATGGTCGACTGGGAAGCGCCCGAAGGTGAGCGGCTGGCGTTGGCGCAGGGCGAGCTTGGCGACGTGTCGATGAAAAGCGGTGGCTTCGAGGCGGAGCTGCGCGGCGCGGCGGCGCGGCTGGAGCGCCCGGCGGTCGAGCAGACCTCGCCCGAATGCCGAGCCGAGCTGGGCGACAAGAGGTGCCGGATCGACATGGCGGGGCGGGTGCGAGTCGCCCGAGTCGCCGCGGCGCCGACGGAAGGGACGATCGAGATCGAGGCGGCGCCGGCCGGGGCCGGAGCCTATGCCTTCGGGCGGCTGCGCTGGCTGAGCGGCGCGAACAGCGGGCTGGCGAGCGGCATCCTCGCCTCCACGGGCACGGTGCTGACGCTTCGGGACCCGCCGCCGCATCCGCCGGCCGCGGGCGACCTCGTTGAGATTGCCGAGGGCTGCGACAAGAGCTTTGCCACCTGCACCGGGCGGTTCGCCAATGCCGAGAATTTCAGGGGCGAGCCGCATCTGCCCGGGATGGACCTGCTGACCCGCTATCCCGGCGCCTGAACCGTGAAGAGAGAGGAGATCGTCGCTCGCGCGCGGGCGCTGATCGGCGTGCGCTTCCGCCTCCAGGGGCGCGACCCCGAACAGGGACTGGACTGTATAGGAGTGGTGACGATGGCCATGGGAGTGCCAAAGGAAAAGGTGCGGCGCGATTATATCGTGCCGTCTTCAATGACCGCCGAGCGGATGAACGAGGAGATCGCCGAGCTCGGCTTCATCCGCATCGCGCCGGCCGCGGCGAAGGACGGCGACCTGCTGCTCGTGCGCCCCGGCGCCGGCGCGCTCCACCTGCTCATCCTTACCGACACCGGCTTCCTCCACGCCGACATGCGGCGGCGGCGGACGGTCGAGGTGCCGGGGGCGGTGCCGTGGCCCATCGTCTCCGCCTGGCGCCATTTCGCCGTGGCCGCCGACGACCCGATGGCGCCCGAACTGGTGGGCCCGTCGCGGAGGCTGAGCTGATGGCGACGCTCGTCCTCACCGCAGTGGGCCAGGTGGTCGGCGGGCCGATCGGCGGCGCGATCGGCGCCTTCCTCGGCCAACAGGTCGACCAGCGCCTGTTCGCGCCCAAACCCCGGCAGGGGCCGCGGCTGACCGACCTCGCCGTCCAGACCTCCAGCTACGGCAGCGACATCCCGAAAGTGTTCGGCCGGATGCGGGTGGCGGGGACGGTGATCTGGTCGACCGACCTGGAGGAGCGGCGGGCGAGCCACGGGGGCGGCAAGGGCCAGCCCAAGACCGTCGACTACAGCTATTCCGCCAGCTTCGCGGTGGCGCTGTCCGGCCGCCCGATCCGCGGCGTCGGACGGATCTGGGCGGACGGCAAGCTGCTGCGCGGCGCGGGCGGCGACTTCAAGAGCCGCACCGGCTACCGCCTCTATCCCGGCGACGAGGCGCAGCCGATCGACCCGCTCATCGCTTCCGTCGAGGGCGCGGGCGCGGCGCCGGCTTATCGCGGGATCGCTTATGCGCTGTTCGAGGATTTCGAGCTTGCCGATTACGGCAACCGCATCCCCTCCCTCACTTTCGAAGTGGAGGCGGATTCGGGTCCCGTCACCGTCGCCGGGATCGCCGAAGCGCTGAGCGGGGGCGAGATTGCCGCGGGGCCGAGCCCGGCGCTGGTCGGCTATGCGGCGAGCGGCGACAGCGTGCGGAGCGTGATCGAGGCGCTGGCGGCGGCGGCGGACCTCGCGCTCGCCGAGCGTGACGGCGGGACCGTGCTGGGGGAGCCCGATCGGGACGCGGCCGTCGCGCTGCGGCGCAAGGAAATGGATGCCGGCGGCGCGCGCGCCGAAATTGTCCGCCAGGGCGCGGGGTCGGTGCCGGGCGAGGTGAGCCTGGCCTATTACGACCCGGAACGGGATTTCCAGACCGGGCTGCAGCGCGCGGCCTACGGCGCCCCCGGGATACGCGGCGAGCGGCGCGGGATCGCGGCGGCGATGACGGCGGCGCAGGCCAAGGGGCTGGCCGAGCGGCGCCTGCAGTCGCTGTGGGCGGGACGCGAGCGCGCCAGCGTGCACCTGCCGTGGAGCCGGACGCGGATACGGCCGGGCACGGTGGTGACGGTGGAGGGGCACGCCGGCCTGTGGCGCGTCGTCCGCTTCACACTCGAGCGGACGGCGCTGACGCTGGAGCTGGTGCGCCTCGCGCCCGTCGCGGCCGGGGCGGCGGCGGCCACGCCCGGACGGCCGATCGGCCATCCCGACCTGAGAGCGGGGCCGACCCGCCTCGTCCTCCTCGACACGCCGCTCGCCGGCGACGGGGCCGCGCCGCGCCCGCGGCTCCTCGTGCTCGCGGCGGGCGCCGAGGCGGGGTGGCGGCGCGCCGAGCTCAGCGTCAGCTACGATAGCGGCACGAGCTGGCAAGGCGCGGGCGCCACGGCGCCGGCGGCGGTGATTGGGACGGCCCTGTCGGTGCCCGGCCCCGCCGGCTCGGCGCTGCTCGACGAGCACGGCCGCTTCGACGTCGAGCTGCTCGGCGACGAGATGTGGCTGGAGAGCCGGACCGACGGCGCGCTGGCCGGCGGCGCCAATGTCGCCGCCTTGGGAGACGAGCTGATCCAGTTCGGCCGCGCCGAGCCGCTCGGCGGGCGGCATTTCCGCCTGTCGCGGCTGCTGCGCGGGCGGCGTGGCACCGAATGGGCGGCTTCTGGCCATGCGCCGGGCGAGGCCTTCGCCCTCATCGATGCGGCGGTGCTGGTCGCGGTCGAGCCGCCTTTGGCGGCGCTCGGCGCGGAGGCGCGGATCCTGGCCGCCGGCCTTGGCGACGGGCCCGATACCGAGCCGGCGGCGATCGCCGTCACCGGCGAAGCGATGCGGCCGCCCTCGCCCGTCCACCTCGCCGCTCGGCGGCTGCCCGGCGGCGACGTGGCGGTCGACTGGGTCCGCCGCAGCCGCCTCGGCTGGGTATGGCTCGACGGCGCCGACGCACCGCTCGGGGAGGAACGGGAAGCCTATCGGCTGACGCTGACGACCGCGTCCTCCCGGCGCGTCGCCGAGCCGGACGGCCCGGCCTTCGTCTACGCCGCCGCTGACCAGGCCGCCGACGGCGCCGCCGGGCCGCTGCGCATCGAAGCGGTGCAACTGGGCGCCGCCGCCGCGTCGCGGCCCGCCATCCTCAACCTCGATTGACCAGGAGACAAGACCATGAGCGATGCGACCCCGCGTTTCGGCCTGCCCTTCATCCTTCCCGGGCAGGCGCAGAAGGAGCTGTTCCACAACGAGGCGCTGGTGCGGATCGACGCCGCGCTGGCGTCCGCCGTCGAGGAGGGGCCGCGAGCCGACCCGCCCGCCGATCCGGCGGAGGGGCAATGCTGGATCGCCGCCGCCGGAGCGACGGGGGCCTGGGCGGGCCAGGACCATAGCCTGGCGATGTGGACGAGCGGCGGATGGCGCCACGTCGCGCCGCGGCCGGGCCTGTCGGCGTGGAACAAGGCCGCCGGCGTGCCGCTCCGGTGGGACGGCGCCGCCTGGACCGGCGGGGAGATATCGTGCGCCGGGATTGTTGTCGGCGGGCAGCAGGTCGTCGCGGAGCGCCAGCCGGGCGTGCCAAGTCCTTCTGGCGGAACAATAATTGACGCGGAGGCCCGGGGGGCGATCAATGCCCTGATTGCGGCATTAATGTCACACGGTCTGGTCGGCTGAACTTTTTTGTTCTCTGCGTGAAACCAACGCGGGATAGCGTCGTTTGCGGCCTGATACGGCGAGGGGCCTTGGGGTTCATACCTCTTCCACTGAGGCATTTCGGCAACATATGTGGGGATAAGCGTGCTTGCACCGAAACTCCGCTTACCGTATTGAGTTGAACGGTCGTTCCCGTTGGGACGCAGATGAAAGGGGATTGATTTATGCGGAAGCTCGCCATCGCAGTGGCGCTTTCATCCACCTTGCTCGCAACTCCAGCCTTTGCGCGCGATGGCGCCTGGTACGTTGGCGGCGAATTCGGTGCGATGATCGTCGAAGATATCAACGTCGACGTCGGCGGCCGGAACAACGCGTGGACCGTCAACCATGAATATGGTTACGATGGCGGCCTGTTCGTCGGCTACGATCTGGGGGCTTTCCGGATCGAGGGCGAAGTCTCCTATAAAAAGGCGGACATCGACGGGTATCTGACCCAGGTCGCCCTGACCGGCCAGAACCGTGCGACGTTCGCGACGCAGGGCGCGGCCGACGGCACCACCAGCGCGCTCAGCTTCATGCTGAACGGCATGCTCGACTTCGGCGACGATGACGGCATCAGCGGCTTCGTCGGCGGCGGTGTCGGCATGGCGCGCGTCAAGGCGAACAACTGGCACACCTTTTCGACGCTCGGGCCGTTCCTCAACGATTCGGATTCGCGGATCGCGTGGCAGGTCATCGCCGGCGTCCGCCAGGCGGTCACCCCGAACATCGACGTGACGGTGAAGTATCGCTTCTTCAACGTTCCGGACATCAAGATGGTGGCCTGGAACGGTCTCGACACGAAGATGCGCTTCCGGTCGCACAGCCTGCTCGGTGGGATAACCTTCAACTTCGGCGCTCCGCCGCCGCCCCCGCCGCCGCTGCCGCCGCCTCCGCCGCCGCCGCCGCCTCCCCCGCCGCCCCCGCCGCCTCCGCCTCCGCCGCCGCCTCCGGCGTGCCAGGCCGGGCCGTTCATGGTGTTCTTCGACTGGGATAAGTCGGACATCACCCCGCAGGCGGCTGCGATCCTCGACAACGCCGCGGCGGCGTATCAGACCTGCGGCCAAGCCCAGGTGATGATCGCCGGCCACGCCGACAAGTCGGGTTCGGACCAGTACAACGTGGGGCTCTCGCAGCGCCGCGCCGACAACGTCCGTGCCTATCTTGCCGGTCACGGCATCCCCGACGGCGTGATGACCACCCAGGCGTTCGGCGAAAGCCGTCCGCTGGTCGAAACCGCCGACGGTGTCCGCGAGCCGCAGAACCGGCGCGTGGAGATCACCTACGGGCCGGGCTCCGGCTGGTAAGGTCGGGCCGCCTCCGCCTCGGCGGAGGAGTGCCAGGAAAGAGGGAGTCGGCCTTCGGGCCGGCTCCTTTTTTCTTGCCCGCGGCGGCCGGTTTTCCTGCCCGCGGCGGGCCGGCCCGGGAGCGGAGGGCGGGCCGCGGCCGCGCCGGCGCGCGGAAAAGCGCTTGTGAGCCGGAGCGATCAGCGGCTAAGCGCGTCGGCACCTTCGATCCGCCCCGGGGGACGTGAATGCGCATCGCGATGATCGGGACGGGCTATGTCGGCCTCGTCTCCGGAGCCTGTTTTTCCGATTTCGGGCACGACGTGACCTGCGTCGACAAGGATTCCGGCAAGATCGACGCGCTGAACCGCGGCGTCATGCCGATCTTCGAGCCCGGGCTGGAGGACCTCGTCGCCCGCAACGTGCGCGGCGGCCGCCTCTCGTTCACCACCGACCTTCCCGCCGGCGTCGCCGAGGCCGAGGCGGTGTTCATCGCGGTCGGCACGCCGTCCCGCCGCGGCGACGGCCATGCCGACCTGAGCTATGTGTTCGGGGCCGCCGAGGAGATCGCGCGGGCGCTGACTCGGCCGGCGGTGGTGGTGACCAAGTCCACGGTCCCGGTCGGCACCGGCGACGAGGTCGAGCGCATCATCCGGGAGACCGCGCCCGAAGCCGCCGCCTGGGTGGTGTCCAACCCCGAATTCCTCCGCGAAGGCGCGGCGATCGAGGATTTCAAGCGGCCGGACCGAATCCTCGTCGGCACCGACCATGAGGAAGCGGCGGAGCTGATGCGGGAAGTCTACCGGCCTCTCTACCTCAACAAGGCGCCGCTCCTCGTCACCAGCCGGCGCACCGCCGAGCTCACCAAATATGCGGCCAACGCCTTCCTCGCCACCAAGATCACCTTCATCAACGAGATGGCCGATCTGTGCGAGGCGGTGGGGGCGGACGTCCAGGACGTCGCCCGCGGCATTGGGCTCGACAACCGCATCGGCGCCAAGTTCCTCCACGCCGGTCCAGGCTATGGCGGCTCCTGCTTCCCCAAGGACACGCTCGCGCTGCTCAAGACCGCCGAGGACCACCAGGCGCCGCTGCGCATCGTCGAATCGGTGGTCAAGGTGAACGAGGCCCGCAAGCGCGCCATGGGCCGCAAGGTCGTCCAAGCGCTGGGCGGGGAGGCCAGGGGGCGCATCGTCGCCCTGCTCGGCCTCACCTTCAAGCCGAACACCGACGACATGCGCGACGCGCCGTCCCTCAGCATCGTCCAGGCGCTCCAGGACGCCGGCGTGCTCGTGCGCGGCTACGACCCGGAAGGGATCGAGCAGGCGCGGCCGCTGATGCCCGGAGTCGAGTTCCACGACAATCCCTATGCCGCGGCCGCGGGCGCGGCCGCGGTGGTGCTGGTGACCGAATGGGACGTGCTGCGCGCGCTCGACCTCAAGCGGCTGGCGAGGACGATGGCCGAGCCGATCTTCGTCGACCTGCGCAACGTCTATCCGCCCGACGACGCGGCGGAGGCGGGGCTGCGCTGGTTCGGCATCGGCCGGGCGCCGCTGAGCTGATCCGCAACCGTTTCGCTGCCGGATCGTTCGCTCCTGCACATGCAGGAGGGACGAGATGAGATTGCACCGGCTCTGGCTCCCAGGCGCGCTCGCACTCGGCATCGGCAGTTGCGCGCCAAGGCAGATCCCCGCCGATTCCCCGCCGCCGCCCAGGGTGGCGCGAGCGGAGCTGCACGAGCCCGGCGGCCGGGTGGTCGCGCGCGCGTTCGTGGAGCTGGCGGGCGACAGCCTCCGAGTCCGGGTCGAGGCGGCGGGGCTCGCGCCCGGCGTCTACGGGACCCACCTCCATGCCGTCGGCCGCTGCGATCCGCCCGCTTTCGCTTCCGCCGGTCCGCACTGGAACCCGACCGGTCGCCAGCACGGCAAGGACAATCCGCAGGGGATGCACATGGGCGACCTGCCCAATCTGATGGTGGGCGCCGACGGCAAGGGCGGCTTCGAGTACAGCATCGCCGGCGGCGGCTTCTACGCCGGGGCGCCCGCCATCCTGTTCGACGCGGACGGCACGGCCGTCGTCGTCCACGCCCAGCCGGACGATCTGCGCACCGACCCCTCCGGCAATTCCGGCGCCCGCATCGCCTGCGGCGTGCTCACGCCCGGCTAGACCGGCTCCCCCGCCGCTCGGGCGCGCTCGACCTTCGTCGCCTCGAGGTCGGCGATGCGGCGGGAGCCGAGCCACAAGGCGAGCAAGGTGAAGGGCGGGACGACGTAGAGGCAGAAGATGCCGGCGCTGAGGCTGCCGGTGACGACCGACATCTTCCCGGCATAATAAGGCCCGAGCGCGAGGCCGACCATGGTGGTGCCGAGGACGTAGGTGGCGCCGGCGGTGGCGCGCATGCGGGGGAGGACCAGATCCTGCAGCGTGGCGACGGCGGCGCCGACCCAGGCCGAGCCGAACAACTGGGCGATCGGGCTGGCGAGGTAGAAGGCGCCGAGGCTGTCGGTGGTGAACATGAACCAGATCGCCGGCGCCGGCAGGATCACGGCGAGCATGTTGACGAAGATCCGCCCGCGCGGATCGCGCCGGCGCCACATATCCGAGAGGATGCCGCCCATGATCACGCCGGTGGCGGCGGCGAGCGCGGCCGACCAGCCGAGGATGGCGGAGGCTTCCTCGCGCGCGGTGATGCCGCGGATGATCCGGGCGGGCGCGGCCGGATCGGCATAGAAGGTGCGCAGCACGTAGGGCGGCGCCCAGAAGGAGGTGGCATAAGTGATGAAGGAGATGCTGCCGAAGGCGATGGCGAGCATCACCACCGTCGGGGTACCCCAGATCAGCCGGTAGGCCGGCGGGTCGCGGTGGCGGAGCGACTGGACCCAGGAGAAGATGGCGTAGACTCCGATCGCATAGGCGATCCATTGCGGCGCGTCGTGGGTCAGCCGGATCAGGGCGGCGGCGGCGGCGGCGATCGCGGCCAAAGCGGCGAGGTTGACCGGCAGGGCGCTGGGGGTGCGGGCGGCGCTGAGCAGGGTCAGCGGCGGCAGGATCGCGACCAGTTCGCCGCCGAAATCGCGCCACGCACCGGGGCGGACGATGGGCTGGGGGAGCCGGTCTGAGGCGCCGCGCTGCGGCTCGCGCAGCGTCAGCACCCACAGCGCCAGCAGCAGGCCGGGTATGCCGACGGCCAGGAAGGCGGCCTGCCAGCCGACCAGGCCGAGCGGGGCGTCGGCCGCGCTCGGCCAAGCGGCGTTCCAGCGGCTGCTCACCAGCCCGCCGATGGGCAGGCTGAGGCCGCCCCCGATGTAGAGGCCGCTCGAATAGATTGAGAGGGCGGTCGCGCGGCGCTCCTTAGGGAAATAATCGGAGATCATCGAGTAAGCGGCCGGGGAAGCGCTCGCTTCGCCGATGCCGACGCCGATGCGCCCGGTCGCCAGCATTCCGAACGAGCCGGCGAACCCGGACAGGACCGTCATCGACGACCAGAGGCCGAGGCCGATGGCGATCAGGCGGCCGCGGTACCAGCTGTCGGCGAGGCGGCCGAGCGGGATACCGAACAAAGCGTAGAAGACGGCGAACGCCGTCCCGTAGAGGAAGCCGATCTGCGCGTCGTCGACATGCAAATCGTGCTTGATGTCCTGGGCGAGGATCGAGATGATCTGCCGGTCGACGAAATTGACGACGTAGACGAGCACCAGGACGATGAGCGCATACCAGCCGTAGGCGCCGATCCTGAGGGAGCTCGAGCCCGTCGCTTCGCCGCGTTCGCCGTCCATGCGAGCCCTCGTTGTGCTGCTCCCCGCACATGGCTAGCAGAGACGCCGGATTTGGCAAAACGGCGCGTCCCAATGCGAAAGTCGGTGCTTTTCGTCTGCCTCGGCAATATCTGCCGGTCGCCCTTGGCCGAAGCGGCGTTCCGGGCCGAAGCGGAGCGGCTGGGGCTCGACGTCGAGATCGATTCCGCCGGCACCGGCGACTGGCATATCGGCTATCCGCCCGATCCGCGCGCGGCGGCGGTCGCGGCGCGCAAAGGCGTCGACATCTCGCACCTCCGGGCGCGTCAGGTGGGGCCGGAGGACTTTCGCCGCTTCGACCATATCGTCGCGCTCGACGAAAAGAATTTGCACGACCTCCGGCGGATGCGGCCCGCGGACGCGAAGGCGGAGCTCTCGCTGCTCCTCGACCATGTCGAGGGGCGGGAGGGGGAGGGGGTGGCGGATCCCTATTACGGGCAGGATGCGCATTTCGACGACGCCTGGACGGAGGTGACGCAAGGCGCGCGCGCGCTGGCGCGGCGGATCGCGGCCGAGGCGGGCGGGTGACCGCCTTCGCGCGGCGGGTCGCGGCGCTGACGGGGGTGGCCGAGGCGAGGCTGGAGCGGCTCGCCGGCGGCGACCTGTCGGAAGTGCTGCTCGTCCGGAGGGCGGAAGGGCGGCTGTCGGTGGCGAAGGCGGGCGCGTCGGTCGCGACCGAGGCGGCGATGCTTCGCTCATTGGCCGAGGCGGGGGTGCCCGCGCCGGCGGTCGAAGCCGAGCATGACGGCGTGCTGCTGCTCGAATATGTCGAGAACGACCGCGTGTTCAGCGCCGCGGCCTGGGCGTCGATCGGCGAGGCGATGCGCCGGCTGCACGCCCGCACGGGCGAGGCCTATGGCTGGCCGCTCGACTACCGGATCGGCACGGTCGAGCTCGACAACCGGAGCGGCGGCGACTGGCCGCTTTTCTGGGGCGAGCAGAGGCTGGTCGCGGCGGCGAGCCTGCTCGATCGGCCCTGGCGCGAGCGGATCGAGCGGCTGGCGGCGCGGCTCCCCGAGCTGCTGCCCGCCGCCCCGGCAGCGTCGCACCTCCATGGCGACCTCTGGGGCGGCAACATATTGGTGCAAGGCGGGCGCCTCGCCGCTTTGATCGACCCCGCCTGCTATCATGGCGACGCCGAGGTCGACCTCGCCATGCTGAGCCTGTTCGACACGCCTTCGCGGGAGTTCTGGAACGCCTATGGCGCGCCGCGGGCTGGGTGGGCGGAGCGCAGGCCGCTCTACCAGCTGTTCCCGGCGATCCTCCATTTGCGCCTGTTCGGCGGAAGCTATGCCGGCATGGCCGAGCGGCTGTTGTCTTCGGTTGGCGCTTGACGCCCGATCCATTGTTCGCTATTTAGCTAATCAACGAACAATGAGGGCAGAAGTCATGATGATTCTCACGCTCGCCTCGGCGGCTGCCATGGCTTCGGCCGCGCCGGTCGAAACCGCCGTCCAGGCGCCGGGGCCGCTGGCGCCGCTCTCGGGCACCTTGCTCGCGCCGGCGGGCAAGCCGCGCGCGGTGGTGCTGATCATCCCGGGCTCGGGGCCCACCGACCGCGACGGCAACAACCCGCTCGGGGTCAAGGCGCAGCCCTACAAGCTGCTCGCGGAGGCGCTGGCGGAGCGCGGGATTGCCAGCGTCCGAATCGACAAGAGGGGCATGTTCGCGAGCAGGGCCGCGGTCGCCGACGGCAATGCGGTCACAGTCGCGGATTACGCCACCGACGTGCGGCAGTGGGTCCGCGCCGCCAAGGCCAGGACCGGCGCGCCATGCGTGTGGGTGCTGGGGCATAGCGAGGGCGGCCTCGTCGCGCTCGCCGCGGCCCAGGCGCCGGCCGACATGTGCGGGCTGGTCCTCGTCGCCGCGCCGGGACGCAAGCTCGGCGAGGTGATCCGCGAGCAGCTGCAGGCGAATCCGGGCAATGCGCCGGTGCTCGGCGAGGCGCTGCCCGCGCTTGCCGCGCTCGAAGCGGGGCGGTCGGTGGATATTGCGGCGATGAACCCGGCTTTGCTGCCGCTGTTCGCGCCGCAGGTCCAAGGCTTCCTGATCAGCCTCCTCTCCTACGACCCGGCCACGCTGGCCGGCGCCGTCCGGATGCCGGTGCTGATCGTCCAGGGGGAGCGCGACCTGCAGGTGTCGGTGGCCGACGCGCGCCGGCTCGCGGCGGCGGACCCCAAGGCGCGGCTCGCTCTGATGCCCGGCATGAACCACGTGCTGAAAACGGTGGGCTCCGACGACCGCGCGGCGAACTTTGCGACCTATGCCGATCCGGTCTTGCCGCTCGCACCGGGGGCGGCCGACGCCATCGCCGCGTTCGTCACCGCGCCGCCGCCGCGATGAACAAGGTGTTCGAGGCGCTCGCGCACCCGACCCGGCGCGCCATCCTCGAATTGTTGAAGAGCGGGTCGAAGACGGCGGGCGAGCTGGCCGAGGCGTTCGACGTGTCGAAGCCGACCATGTCGGGCCATTTCGCCAAGCTGAAGGAAGCCGGCCTCATCCAGGCGGACCAGAAGGGCACCACCATCTTCTACAGCCTCAACATGAGCGTGCTCGAGGAAGTGCTGCTGAGCTTCATGGGCCGGATGGGCGCCAACGGCGAGCCGCAGGAGGACAGGCAATGAACCGTACCAACATGGGGATCGCATCGCTCGCACTGGTGCTGCTGATGGCCGTGGCGGCCGCCGCGGTGGCGGCCTCGATACCCGGCGACGTCCGGCTGCCGATTCACTGGAACATCGCGGGCGAGCCGGACAATTATGCCGGCAAGTGGGTCGCCCTGCTGATCCCGGCGGCTATCGCGGCCGGGCTGTCGGGCTTCTTCTACCTCCTGCCCAGGCTCGAGCCGCGGGCGAAGAACTTCGCGCGCAGCCAGGGGCTCTATATGTGGGCGTGGGCGTCGATCCTGCTGCTGCTCGTCGCGGTGGAGGCGGTCACCATCTCGGTCGCGTTCGGTTGGCACTGGCGAGTCTTTCATGTCCTTTCCGCCGCCATCGGTGCGATGTTCGCGATGATGGGCAACCAGCTCGGCAAGTCCCGCAGCATGTATCTGGTCGGCATTCGTACGCCGTGGACGCTCGCCAGCGAGGAGGTGTGGATCCGCACCCACCGCCTCGGCGGCAAGCTGATGGTGGCCGGTGGGCTGCTCCTGATCGTGCTGGCCCTGCTGCCGGTCCCCTCCGGCCCTTTTTCAGCCGCTTTCGCCGCGATTATCGGTCTCATGGTCGCGGTGCCGGTGGCCTATTCCTACCTGCTGTGGCGGCGGGAGCGGAAGGATCAGGTGAGCCGGGACGCGACATAGCGGTCGATGACGCGCTCGAGCAGGGTCATCGGCACGTTGCCGCCGAGCACGAGGGCGTCGTCGAAGGTTCTGAGGTCGAAGCGCTCCCCCAAAGCGGCGCGGGCCTTGTCGCGGAGGCGGTTGATCTCGCTGTGGCCGACCTTGTAGCCGCAGGCCTGGCCCGGCCAGGCGCAATAGCGGTCGACCTCGCTCTGCACTTCCTCGCGGGTCGAGCCGTTGGTTTTGACGAACCAGTCGATCGCCTGCTCGCGCGTCCAGCGTTTGGAATGGAGGCCGGTGTCGACGACGAGGCGGCAGCAGCGGAAGGCGATCGACTGCATGTAGCCGAGCCTCCCGATCGGATCGCCGTCATAGGCGTCGAGCTCGTCGCCCAATTGCTCGGCATAGAGCGCCCAGCCTTCGGAATAAGCGTTGAAGGCGAGGAGCGAGCGGATCAGCGGCAGCTTGTAGGTATATTCGCCCTGCCAGACGTGGCCGGGAATGCCCTCATGATAGGTGAGGGTGGGGAGCGCATGGCGCGGCCAGATCGAGGTGTCGCGCAGGTTGATGTAGTAATTGCCCGGGACGGAGCCGTCGATCGTCCCCGCCGCCGCATAGCCGCCCGGCGCCCCCGCCTCGATCTCCGGCGGCACCCGCTTGATGACGAGGTTGCCGCGCACCAAAGTCGCGAAGGCGCGGGGCAGGCGGGTGCGGATGTCGGCGACGCGGCCGTTCAGATAGTCGAGGATCTGGGCGCGGCCGGCATCGGTGTTGGGGAAGAGGTACTTCGGGTCCTTGCCGAGGGCGGTCATCCGCTCGCCCACGCTGCCCCGGGTGAGGCCCTGGGCGCGCAGGATCGGGTCCATGCGCGACTGGAGCTCGGCGAGCTGGGCAAGGCCCATGGCGTGGACCTGGTCCGGCGTGAGGTTGCTGGTCGTTCCGGCGCGGAGCGCCCAGGCATAATAAGCCTCGCCGTCGGGCAGCTTCCAGACGCCGGCGCGGGAATCGGCGCGGGCGCGGTGGCGGGCGAGCTCGGCGATCTGGCGGTCCAAGGCCGGCGCGACCTTCTGCTCGGCGAGGCGGCGGGCGCGGCCGGCAAAATCGCCGCCCATCGCCCGGGTGCGCTTCGCGATCGAGGTGACGAGGCCCCATTCGCCGACCGGCTGCGCGCGCGCCGACTTCATCTGGCGCAGCGTCTTGTCGAGGAGGAAGTCCGGGGCGATCACGCCGATCCCCGCGTCGTGGCGCAGCCGCTGCGTCTCCCCGTCGAGCGCTTCGGCATAGGCGTCGAGCCGGGCGCGATAGGCCTCCGCGTCGGCGGGGGTTTCGATCGTGTGGCTGCTGTCGAGGAAGTCCGGTATCTCGACGAAGGCGCCGGTATTCTGCGCGACGACGTAAGGCGCGTTGCGGTAGGACCAGTTCTGGTTGAGCGTGACCACGTCGCCATAGGGAAAGCGGAAGCCTTCGGATGCGAGCCGGTGCGCCGTGGCGGTCACGTCGAGATCGATCGACGTCGCCGGCGCGAGGCCGGTCTGCTCGATCGCGCGCAGCCGGGCGAGGCGGGCGGCGGCCGCCGCCGCGTGGCGGGCGCGGCCTTCGAGCGAGCGGTCGGTCAGCCTGGACTTGAGCGGCGCGCGCTCCGCTTTGTCCAGCCCCAGCGAGGAGGCGTTCTCGGGATATTCGGCGAGCAGCTCTTCGGCCACGGCCGCGAGCTTGCGTTCGACCGACGCGTCGTCCTCCGCGCTCGGCGCACCCTGCCAGCTCATGCAGCCGGGGAGGGCCTGGAGCCCGGCGAGGGCCGCGGTCGAGGCGAGGAAGCGGCGGCGGTCGAGAGGCGGCATCGGGCGGGCTCCGTGGTGGCGGCGGCGCGTTTCTGTCACGGCCGAGGGGGCTTGCGCAACTCGCGCGCGAAGCCGCTTGCCAGCCGCACCGGGCGGCGTTACGCTTTGCTTCTTATGGTCATGAAAAGCCTTTCCTTTTCGGGGGCGTCCGCCGCGGCGCCGCTTTTCGCGACCTCCGTCCGCTGGTGGCGCTGGCCGACCGACGTCGCCGCGGCGCGCTTCTCTCGCATGACCTGAAGACCGCAAGGCCTTCTCACAAGCGACAGCAGGCCCGCCCCACGGCGGGCCTTTTTTTGTCCCCGAAGCCGGAAAGATCCAGATGATCATCGTCCTCAAGCCCGAAGCCACTCCCGAAGACGCACAGGAGATACTCGACCGCATTTCCGAAAAGGGCCTGAAGCCGCTGCACATGCCCGGCGCGGAGCGCGTCGTGCTCGGCGCGCTGGGCGATGAAAGGGTGCTGGCCGAGCTCGCGCTCGACGGCCACCCGATGGTCGAATCGCTGAAGCCGATCCTCGCCCCCTACAAGCTGGTCAGCCGCGAGCTCCACCCGCACGACACGGTGGTGCGGCTCGGCAAGGCGGCGATCGGCGGGCGCGGCTTCTGCGTCATCGCCGGGCCCTGCGCGGTTGAGACGGAGAGCCAGATGCGCAACACCGCTGCGGCGGCGAAGAAGGCCGGCGCGCACGGGCTTCGCGCCGGCGCCTACAAGCCGCGCACCAGCCCCTATGCCTTCCAGGGCCATGGCCTCGAAGGTCTGAAGATCCTGCGCGCCACCGGCGACGAGTTCGGGCTGCCGGTCGTCACCGAGGTGATGGAGACCGCCGATGTCGGCATCGTCGCCGAATATGCCGATGCGCTGCAGATCGGCGCGCGCAACATGCAGAATTATTCGCTGCTGCGCGCGGTCGGGCGCTGCGGCAAGCCGGTGCTGCTGAAGCGCGGCATCGCGGCGAGGGTCGAGGATTTGCTGCTCGCCGCCGAATATCTCCTCGCCGAGGGCAATGAGGAGGTGATCCTGTGCGAGCGCGGCATCCGCACGTTCGAAACGGCGACCCGCAACACGCTGGACCTCAACGCCATTCCCTACATCAAGCAGAAGACCCATCTGCCGGTGCTGGTCGATCCCTCGCACGGCACCGGGGTGCGCGACCTGGTGATCCCGATGGCGCTGGCGGCGGCGGCCTGCGGGGCGGACGGGATTTTGGTGGAGATGCACGAGAATCCCGCCGTTGCCTGGTCGGACGGGGCCCAGTCGCTCTACCCGGAAGGCTTCGAGGTGCTGATGGCGGCGCTCGGGCCGGTGACCGCCGCGGTCGGGCGCCAGCTCGCATGAGCGCGCCGCTGCCCGCGGTAGGGACGGCCAAGGCGCTGACCCGGCGGTTGAACGGCGCGCCGGACCGGCTCGCGCTCTATGCGGCGCTGAGCGACGGCGGCCGGCGCGCGGACACTATGCTGCTGGAGACGCTGGCGGGGCCGAGCCTGATCATGGAGCAGGCGGCATTGCGGGTGGAATGCCGGGGGCTGGAGGTGGTGCTCGCCGCCCTCACCGCCGGCGGCCGCTCGGTGCTGCGCAGCGTCGCGCGGAGCCTTCCGCACCGCGTCGCCGAGCAGGCCGATGCGCAGGTGAGGCTGGTCTTTCCGCCACCCGGTGGCGACGATGCGGAGGCGCGGCTGCTCGCCTCCTCGCCGTTCGATGCGCTGCGCGCCCTGACGTCGGCGATCCGCAGCGACAGCCCGGAAGAGCCGTTCACACTGGCTTTGGTGGGCGTGATCGCCTTCGACCATGTCGACTTCCTCGAGGCGCTGCCGGCGCCGGCGGAGGACCCGCTCGGCTATCCCGACTACATTTTCTGGCTCGCCGAATCGCTCGTCGTCAGCGAGCCGGGGCTGGCGCCGCGGCTGGTCTGCACCGCTTTCGGGGACGGGGAGGACGAGGACGGGAAGCGCGCCCATTTCGCCGCGGCCGAGCGGCTCGCCGCGCTCGCCGCGCGCTGCGAAGGGCCGCTGCCGGCCATCGAGGCGCCGGTCGTGACGCCGGGGCCGGTGGAGGCCGAGGCCGATTTGGACGACCAGGCTTATGGCGCCGTCGTCTCCCGGATGAAGGAGCATATCTACGCGGGCGACGTGTACCAGATCGTGCCGTCGCGGACCTTTCGCGCGCCCTGCGCCGATCCGCTCCGCGCCTTCGCCGCCGTTCGGCGGCTCGATCCGAGCCCCTACATGTTCTTCGTCTCCGGCCCGGAGCATGTGCTGTTCGGCGCCTCGCCCGAGACGTCGGTGCGGGTGACCCGGAAGGGCGGCTGGCCGACCGTGGAAGTGAAGCCGATCGCCGGCACGCGCCCGCGCGGCGCCGACGGCGACGAGGACGACCGGATGGAAGCCGATCTCCGGCTCGACCAGAAGGAGATCGCCGAGCACATGATGCTGGTCGACCTCGCCCGCAACGACGTCGCGCGGGTCAGCCTGGCCGGCACGCGCCGGGTCGCGAAGCTGATGGGCGTCGAACGCTATGCGCGCGTGATGCACCTCGTCTCCTCGGTCGAGGGCGCGCTGGCGATCGGCTACGACGCGCTCCACGCGCTCCAGGCCTGCCTCAACGTCGGCACCTTGTCGGGAGCGCCCAAGCTCAAGGCGACGGAGCTGCTGCGGCGCGAGGAGCGGACCCGGCGCGGGCCCTATGGCGGCGCGGTCGGCTGGCTGAACGGGGAGGGGGCGATGGACACCGGCGTCGTCATCCGCTCGGCCGTGGTGAAGGACGGCACCGCCTTCGTCCGCGCCGGGGCCGGAATCGTCGCCGATTCCGATCCGGCCCGCGAAGCCGACGAGACTCGGCGCAAAGCCTCCGCCGTGCTCGCCGCCGTGCACGCCGCGGGAGGCGCGGCATGAGCGGCTCAGTGCTCCTCATCGACAACCTCGATTCCTTCACCTTCAACCTGGTCGAGGCGATGCAGCGGCTGGGGGCGAAGGTGCGGGTGCTGCGCAACAGCGTGGCGGCCGCCGCGGCGCTGGAGGCGGCCCAGGAGAGCGGCGCATCGATCATGCTCTCGCCCGGGCCCGGGACGCCGCGGGACGCCGGCTGCTGCCTGGAGCTGATCGCGCTGGCGAAGGGGCGGGTGCCGCTTGCCGGAGTCTGCCTCGGCCACCAGGCGATCGTTCTGGAGGGCGGCGGCGAGGTCGCGCGCGCGCCCGAGCCGGTGCACGGCAAGGCCTCGCTGCTCGATCATGACGGGGAGGGGCCGTTTGCCGGCATCCAAGGGCCGGTGCAGATCGGCCGATACCATTCGCTGTGCACTCGCAACCTGCCGCCGCGCTTCCGGGTCCATGCCGAGATAAACGGCATGGCGATGGCGATCAGCGATGCCGGGGCGATACAGGTGGGCCTGCAATTCCACCCGGAGTCGATCCTGACGCCGGCGGGGCATCGAATCCTCGCCAACCTGATCGGGCGTCAGGTGCGGCCTTCGTAGAAGAGGTTGCCGACCGCCTGCTGGGCCATGCGGCTCAGGCGGCGCCACGGGCTGGCTCGGAGCAAGGGCGTGCGCTCGTCGAAGCGAAGGGCGGCGAGGTCGGCGAAGTGGCAGGTGGGGAGCGCGTCCCGCTGCTCGGCCAGCCAGGCGCACAGCCGCTCGAAGCGGCGCTGGACGCCGCTGTTCGGCCTGAGCCCGTCGCGCGTCGCGATCTCGAAGCTGTGGCTGACGATCGTCGCCACCTGCTGGCGCATCGCCGCGGCATAAGCGAGCGCCTGACGAAGCTCGCTCCAGGACACCGCGCAGAGCTGGAGGTGGCGCAGCGATCCGCTGGCGTCCTCGATATGGCTCACCGGGATTTCGGTGACGCCGCAATGGCGGATGGGGTCGTTCTGCCGAGCGCCCAGCGAGATGGCGCAGGGCCACGGGCTGTGGCTGGCGTTGAAGCTGCTGTCGTGGCGGAACCCCAGGCGGGCGAGGACGGCGAGCGTCGCGTCGTCGGCGCCGAAGCTGCCGGCCCGGAAGGCGGTCGGCGGCGGCGCCCCGGCCTCGGTGAGGAGCGCGCGCGCCTGCTCGACATGCGCGCGCTGCTCGCTCTCCGGAAGGCCGGTCAGCTCGAAGACGGGCCCGCTCGCCGCGGCCCAGAAGGGATGGAGGTGGAGCTGGACCTCCTGCCCGCGGGCGAGCACCGTCTCCACCATCCGCCGCACCGGCTCGATCCCGTAGCGGCAAGCGGGCATCGGATCGACGAAGAAGCAGGCCTTGAGGCCGTGGCGCTCGAGCAGGTCGAGCTGGTAGCTGAGGCCGACCCCGGCAGGCTCCACCGAGCGGGCGTAATTCTCCTCCCATCCGAAGCCCGCGGCGGCGTGGCGCCAGGCGAGCTCGGTGTCGACGGTGAGGAGGACTCGGGTCGTCATTCCGCGGGAAGCGGCCCGTCCAGGCGCCGCGGCGACAGCCGGGCGAGCAGCCGCGTCACCGGCCCGTTGCGGGCCATCCAATCCGCATAGTCACGATAGGCCGGGTCGGCGGCGAGGTGCCGCTCCTCGGTGCGGGCGCGCCAGTAATAGACGCCGCTCACCAGGCCGAGGACGAAGGTGTTGCGGACCATGTCCGTCATGTCGCCGTTGGTGGCGAGGAACGGCAGGTCGGCGAGCCACCAGAAGAGGTTCTTCGACACGTAGGCCGGGTGCTTGGTCCAGGCATAGGGGCCATGGGTCAGGATGCCACGGTGGGTGAGGTTCGAGAAGCGCAGCCCAAACGCCACCGTCGCCCAGGCGTAGAAGCCGGTGAGCAGGACCAGGAGGAAGGCGACGAGTGTCATCGCCAGCGGATAGCCGTCCAGCCAGTAGCTCCAGTCGGCATTGGCGATATGATAGTCCAGCGGCCCGTTCTGGCTCATCAGAATGATCGGCGGGTAGCAGATCAACGCCGCCGTCCAGCCCGCCGCATAAGGGTTGGCGGAGCGGATATGGGCATCGAGCGGCTTCAGCGTCAGCACGTAGCCGATCGTCGCCATGCAGACGTCGATCATGAACATGACCGCGATCAGCCAGTGGGTGAGGGTGACGATGTTGCGCACGATGTCCGGCCCGCGCGGCGTCACCGCGTCGAACCAGTTTCCCGGCACGATCGACACCATGAAAGCGAGGAAGAACGCCTTGATCGCCCAGCAACGAAAATAATCGAAGAGAATGGGGCGGCTGACGAGGCTCGACTTGCCGATGAGCAGCTGGCCGAAATGCCAGGCGCCGTCGCGCGGGTCCTTCAGCCTCCGGTCCATCGACACGACGTAGGGGACGGACAGGACGAGGAGCGGCGCGGCGGCGAAGCCGAACGTCTTCATCGCGAACAATGTGTCGCCGTAGCGATTGTCCCAATACCAGCGCGCCATGCAGTAGAGGAAGGCGATGGCGGCCCAGGTGGCCCAGAGGGCGGCGATCTTGACGATGCTATAGTCGAGCGAGTCCGAAAGCGGCCGCGGAGGGGAAGCCCAGTCGATGCCGTTGCCGGGGTTGCGATGCACCTTGTCGACGAGGAGCGACCACAGGATCATCGGCCCGCCGCAGGCCGCGACGGCGCAAAGCGCGGCGTGGGGACCGGAGAATTCGAAGGCGCGGGCGATGCCGAGCCAGGTGAGCAGCCCCGCCAGCCCGACCACCCCGACCATCGTGCTTACGGCGGAGCGGGGCCGGTCCTCGCGGCGCAGCCCCGGCGCGATCTTCAGCTCGGCGTTCATGGCCGGATCTGTAGGCAGGAATGGTAAGCAAGCCGTGAACGAGTAAGACCCCGGCGCCGCAGCGGAGCCCGAAACGGTTC
>DASWRU010000013.1:0-106797 GCA_036403015.1 Allosphingosinicella sp. | reverse complement strand
GCGCCGAAGAAGCGCTTCGGCCGCTGCAGGGCGTTGGCGTCGACGCCGCCGGTCAGCACCTTGCCGGAGCTCGGCACCACCGTGTTGTAGGCGCGGCCGAGGCGGGTGATCGAATCGAGCAGGATGACGACGTCCTTCTTGTGCTCGACGAGGCGCTTGGCCTTCTCGATCACCATCTCGGCGACCTGGACGTGGCGCTGCGCCGGCTCGTCGAAGGTCGAGGAAACGACCTCGCCCTTCACCGAGCGCTGCATGTCGGTCACTTCCTCCGGCCGCTCGTCGATGAGCAGGACGATGAGGAACACCTCGGGATGGTTGTCGGTGATCGCTCGGGCGATGTTCTGGAGGAGAACGGTCTTGCCGACCCGCGGCGGCGAGACGATGAGCGCGCGCTGGCCCTTGCCCTGGGGTGAGACGATGTCGATCACCCGCGCCGATTTGTCCTTCTGGGTCGGGTCGGCGCTGTCGAGGGTGAGCTTCTCGTCGGGATAGAGCGGCGTCAGGTTGTCGAAGTTAACGCGGTGGCGGACCGCTTCGGGGTCGTCGTAATTGACCTTGGCGAGGCGGGTGAGGGCGAAATAGCGCTCGCCGTCCTTGGGCCCGCGGATCTCGCCCTCGACCGTGTCGCCGGTGCGAAGGCCGAACTTCCGCACCTGGTTGGGCGCCACGTAGATGTCGTCCGGTCCGGCGAGATAATTGGCCTCGGGCGAGCGGAGGAAGCCGAAGCCGTCGGGCAGGACCTCGATCGTGCCCATGCCCATGATCTCCTCGCCATTCTCGGCCTGGACCTTGAGGATGGAGAACATCAGCTCCTGCTTGCGCAGCGTCGAGGCGCCCTCGATGCCGAGCTCTTCGGCCATAGCCACCAGCTCGGCGGGGGATTTCTGCTTCAAGTCTTTGAGATGCATGTGGAATTTACTCGAATTCGGGAATGGTCGTCCAGTCGCGCGAGGTAGGAATGATGGCGGCTGGATCTGCCCACGCGGACGGCGGGCGAACGACTGGGTCCGGCGTTAAGCTCCGCCCTTTTTCAAGTCAACAGGGCCGGCGGAGAATCCCCCTGCCTTCCAGGGAGGGGAGCGCCGTCAGAAGGGCCTTACGATCACCAGGACGACGATCAGCACGACCGCCAGGCCCGGTATCTCGTTCATGATCCTGAGCGACCGCCCGCTAACCGGCCGTTCGCCGCGGGCGAGCCGCCGGCCGTAGGCCACCATCCAGCCGTGATAGCCCGAGAGGACCAGCACGAGCAGGAACTTCGCCTGGAACCAGTGCATCGTCCAGGCCTGGATCGTCCACATCAGCATCAGCCCGAAAATCCAGACGAGGATCATCGCGGGCGTGATGATGATGCTCCTGAGCTTGCGCTCGCGCTCGATCCACTTCTTCTCCTCGGCCGAGCCGGGCGCGCTCTCCTGGTGATAGATGTAGTAGCGCGGCAGCAGGAACAGCCCGGCCATCCAGAAGATGACGAAGATGACGTGGCCCGCCTTGATCCAGGCATAGGTCAAGCTGAGCGCCGCCTGCAGGTCATATATCACCGGCGCACCAGCTGGAGAAGCTGCTCGACGTGCGGAATCGGTGTGTCCGGCAAGATGCCATGCCCCAGGTTGAAGACGTGCGGTCGCTCCGCCAGCGTAGATAGGATGCGCTCCACCGCAGTTTCAAGCGCCTCGCCGCCGGCGATCAGCGCCAGCGGATCGAGATTGCCCTGGACCGGCATGCCCCGGGGCAGCGACGCGTCCGCCCAGGCCGGGTCGACCGTCTCGTCCAGCCCGATCGCATCCACGCCGGTCTCCCGCGCATAGGCAGGCAGCTTGCCGCCGGCGCCCTTGGGGAAGCCGATGACCGGCGTATCCGGATGCCGGGCCTTGAGGCCGGCGACGATTCGGGCCGTCGGCGCGATCACCCAGCGTTCGAACTGCGCCGGAGCCAGGCTCCCGGACCAGCTGTCGAACAATTGCACCGCCTCGACGCCGCTTTCGACCTGCCTGGAAAGATAGTCGACGGTCACCTCCGCAATGGCGGCGACGATCTCCTCGAAGGCGACGGGATCGCGATAGGCGTAGCGCCTCGCCTCGGCCTGGTCTCGGCTCCCCTGCCCGGCGACCATATAGGTCGCGACCGTCCACGGGCTGCCGGCGAAGCCGAGGAAGGTTGTGCTTTCCGGTAGACAGGCCGCGACTTTCTCCACAGTGGCGTAAACCGGCTCCAACCGGGCCGGGACTCGCTCCAGCGCGGCGAGCGCCGAGTCGGCCAGCGGGGGCGAGAGGCGCGGACCCTCGCCGGCTTCGAAGCGCAGGTCCTGGCCCAGCGCGAACGGCACCATCAATATGTCGGAGAACAGGATCGCCCCGTCGAAGCCGAACCGCCGGAGCGGCTGGAGGGTCACCTCGGCGGCCGCCTCAGGATCGGTGGCAAGATCGAGGAAGCCGCCCCTTTTTGCCCTCAGCTCGCGATATTCCGGCAGATAACGGCCCGCCTGCCGCATCAGCCAAATGGGAGTTTTCTCAGCTTTTTTGCCCCTGAGGACACCGAGCAGCGGCTTTTCGGAGGCGGGCATCGGCGAAACGGGGCTCCCCTCTTCTCTATTAGAATCTTATATAAGAGAGTCTGTAGTAAGCAGTAGAAGGGCGGAAGGCGGGGTTTATTGGCTTCACCCGAAATTGCAAACAGCTTGACTCCGGCCGGGTCGCGCAACGCCGCGGATTCGCGGGTCCTATCCCCGCTATCCACATGCCGGCCTTCGGAACTTTTTCACCTTTGCGAGTCTGTGGATCGAAACGCGGTTTGCGGGGGCAAAGCCTTTCCTTGCAAGCGCCCCGAGGCTTCCGCTAGCGATTTCAACATGCTTATCCACAGGCCGTGCTGATGCCCGCGGGGCTCCACCTCCACCTCCTGTCGGACTCGACGGGCGAGACGCTGGAGCTGATCGCCAAGGCCTGCCTCGCCCAGTTCGAGGGGGTCGAAGTGCTGCAGCACCTCTGGCCGATGGTGCGCTCGGAGGGCCATCTCGATCGCGTGCTCGACGATGTCGAACGGCGGCCCGGCCTCGTCCTCTATACTTTGGTGAACAGCACCATCCGCCGCGAGCTCGAGCAGAAGACCCGCCGCCGCGGCATCTACGCGGTGTCGGTGCTTGATCCCGTGGTCCATGCGCTCTCCGCCGTGCTCGGACGGGAGGCGAAGGGCCGCCCCGGCCGGCAGCATGCGCTCGATGCCGCCTATTTCGCCCGAGTCGACGCGATCCAGTTCACCATCGCCCATGACGACGGCATCGGCTCGGACAATTGGGAGGAGGCGGACATCATCCTCGCCGGAGTCTCCCGCACCTCGAAGACGCCGACCGCCATCTATCTCGCCAATCGCGGCTACAAGGTGGCCAACATCCCGCTGGTCCCCGAAGCGCCGCCGCCCCCCAACCTCTTCGTCCTGCGCCACCCGCTGGTCGTCGGCCTCACCACCAATCCGGAACGCCTGATCCAGATCCGCCGCAACCGCCTGCTCGCGCTCAACCAGGCGCCGGAAACGGATTATGTCGATCTGGAAGCGGTCAATGCCGAGCTCGGTTTCGCGCGCCGCATGTTCGCCGACAATGGCTGGCCGGTGATCGACGTCACCCGCCGCTCGATCGAGGAGACGGCCTTCGCCATCGTCAAGCTCTGCAACGAGCGGATCGATTCCCGGGAGAGCGCGTGAGGCTCCTCCTCGCCTCGAAGAGCGCGGCGCGCCGGGCGATGCTCGAGGCCGCCGGAATCCCGTTCGAAGCGGTGGAGGCCGAGCTCGACGAGGAAGCGGCCAAGGCGGGTTTGTGGGGCGCCGGCTTCGACGCGCGCGGAGTGGCGGAGGAGCTGGCCCAGCTCAAGGCCATTTCCGTCGAAGCGGCCGAGGGAGACCTGGTGCTCGGCTCCGACCAGACGCTCGAGCGCGACGACGGCACCCTGCTCGGCAAGCCGGCCTCACGCGATGAGGCGTGGGGCCAGCTCGTTTCCCTTCGGGGAGCGACCCATCATCTGCACTCTGCCGCGGTGATCGCGGAAGGGGGCCAGGCGGTCTGGTGGCATTCGGAAACGGTGGCGCTCACCATGCGCCATTTCACCGACGATTTCCTCCGCGCCTATCTCGACGGCGAATGGGAGCAGATACGCTGGAGCGTCGGCGGCTATCGGATCGAGGGGCCGGGCGCGCAATTGTTCGACCGCATCGAGGGCAGCCACTTCGCCATCCTCGGCATGCCCCTCCTCCCGCTCCTCGCCTATCTGCGCGAGCGGGGCGTGGCGCAGAGCTGATGGGAATCCCCTATGCCGAGGTGATCGGCGATCCGATCACCCATTCCAAATCGCCGGTCATCCACAAATTCTGGCTGGAGAAGCTGGGGATCGAGGGGGATTACCGCCGCACGCGTGTGACTGCCGAGGGTCTTGAAGCCTATCTGCGGGAGCGGCGTGCCGATCCGGAGTGGCGCGGGTGCAATTTGACCATGCCTCTCAAGCATCGCGTCGAACCGCTGCTGGACAGGGTCTTCCCGGAAGTGAAGGTCGCAAGGGCCGTCAACACGATCGTCCGTCACGATAGCGGCCTGGTTGGAACCAACAGCGACATGAGAGGCTTCGCAGAGCCGTTTCGAGACGTGTTTCCAGATCGCGGGACGGCCCTTCTGATCGGGAGCGGCGGCGCCGCACGCGCCATCTTCACGGCACTCGCGGCGCTTGGCTTCGGACCGGTCGAGATCATGGCCCGAAGGGAGGAGCCCAGGTTTCCCCTCGCCGATCGACTGCTCGCCGAAGGCCGCTGGCATCCGCTACGCGAACGGCTGCCGTCCGCAGACCTGGTGGTGAACGCGACGCCGATCGGGATGGCGGGAGGGCCTCGGGTCGATTTCGACCTGACGGCACTGCTCCCCTCCGCGATCGTCTATGACATCGTGTACAATCCTATAGAAACGCCGCTTCTCGCTGCCGCCCGCCGGAGGGGACTGAGGACGGTCGACGGCCTGACCATGCTGATCGGGCAGGCCGCTTATGCCTTCGTCCATTTCTTCGACGGCGAGCCGCCCCGACAGCACGACGCCGAGCTCCGGGAGTTGCTCACCCGATGATCAAGCTCGGCCTCACCGGTTCCATCGGCATGGGCAAGTCCACCGTGGCGAAGATGTTCGCGGCCGAGGGCGTTCCGGTGTTCGACGCCGACGCCGCGGTGCACCGGCTACAGGGGCCTGCGGGCGACTTGGTGGCCGAGATCGAGGCGCATTTCCCCGGCACCACAGGGCCTGAGGGCGTGAATCGGGGCGCCCTCGCGGAGCGCGTGCTGGGCGAGCCGGAGGCCCTGCGCCGGCTGGAGGCGCTGGTCCATCCGGCGGTCGCGCGCGAGCGGGAGGCGTTCCTCGCCGCGCATGCGGACGCACCGCTGGTCGTGCTCGACATCCCGCTGCTGTTCGAGGCGGAGGGGTGGAGCCAAGTCGACAGGATCGTCGTCGTCTCCGTGCCCGAGGGGGTGCAGCGGGCGCGGGTGCTGGGGCGGCCGGACATGAGCGAGGATAAATTCGAGCGCATCCTCGCCCGGCAGATGCCGGATGCTGAGAAGCGCGCGCGCGCCGATTTCGTCATCTCTACCGGCGGCCCGCTGGATGAGACTCGCGCCTCGGTTCGCCGCATCCTCGCTTGCCTCGCCGGCCGCGGCGATTCATAATTCGGCCATGCGGGAAATCATTTTCGACACCGAAACCACCGGCCTCAGCCCGCTCGCCGGCGACCGGATGGTCGAGATCGGCTGCGTCGAGCTGTTCAACCGGGTCGAAACCGGTCGCACCTTCCACGCTTATTTCAATCCGGACCGTTCGATGCCGAGCGGCGCGGAGGCCATCCACGGCCTTTCCGACATCTTCCTCTCCGACAAGCCACGCTTCAACGAGGTGGTGGAGGATCTGCTCGAGTTCCTCGGCGAGTGTCCGCTCGTCGCCCATAATGCGAGCTTCGACTTCGGCTTCCTCAATCACGAGCTCAACAATTGTGGGCGGCCGCTGGTCTGCCTCAGCCGAATGGTCGACACGCTGCAGATCGCGCGCTCGAAGCATCCCGGCGCGAAGCACAGCCTCGACGCGCTCTGCACCCGCTTCGGCGTCGACCGCAGCATCCGCGTGAAGCACGGCGCGCTGATCGATGCGCAGCTCCTCGCCCAATGCTATGTCGAGCTGACCGGCGGACGGCAGATCGGCCTCGGGCTCGCCGACATCGTCATCGGCACCATCGAGGAAGTGCCGGCGGACGCGGCCGTGCCGATCGCGATCCATGTCCGGCCGCCCCGGCCCCATGCGCCGAGCGAGGCGGAACTTGCGGCGCATGCCGCCTTCGTCGCGACGATCGGCGATCCGGTCTGGAACCGGCTGGGCGGTTGACGCGTCGGTCGGGCGGGGCCTAATCCGCGCCTCGATTTCGCTGGAGAAGCTGAATGGACATCCGGGTCTCTGGACATCAGGTCGACACGGGGGAAGCGCTGCGCGGGCATGTCGATACCCGGATCCGCGCCGCCGATGCGAAATATTCGGCGCGTCTCATCTCGGCCTAGGTCACTTTCGGCAAGGGCCCGCACGATCATGGCTTCACCTGCGAGATCGTCGCCTATGCGCCGCAGGGGACGGTGATGAAGGCGACCGACCGCGCCGCCGACGCCCGCGCCGCCTTCGACGCCGCCGCCGAGAAGGTGGAGAAGCAGATGCGCCGCCACATGCGCAAGGTGAAGGATCACCGCGCCGAGCCGGCCGAGGCGCTCGAGACCGCCGGCGAGGATTCCTATCGACGAGGCGACGAGGGGTCAGGCCCGGACGAGGCCTGATCCGCGGCCCCGCACTGGCGGGCGGGGGCCGGAGCGCTTATCTCTTCTCTTTCTCCTCTATGCGGGGCCGGGGGCGCCCCACCGGTGACGCATGAACGATCTCTCCGACCTCCTCACGGTCGACCGCATCGACGAGGATCTGGCGGCCGCCAACAAGAAGGGGCTGTTCCAGCAGCTCGCGGCCGCCGCGGCGCGCCGCACCGGCCTGCCGGTCAAGACGATCGTCTCGGCGCTGAGCGAGCGGGAGAAGATCGGCTCGACCGGCTTCGGCGGCGGCGTCGCCATTCCCCACGGCAAGATCGGGGGGCTGGACAGGGTGTTCGGCTATTTCGCGCGCCTCGCCTCGCCGGTCGATTTCCACTCGGTCGACGGGCTGCCGGTCGACCTCGTCTTTCTGATCCTCTCGCCGCCCGATGCCGGCGCCGACCATCTGAAGGCGCTGGCCGGGGTGAGCCGGGTCCTGCGCGACCGCAACACCGTCGCCAAGCTGCGCGGCGCCCGCTCGCGCGACGCCATCTTCGCCCTGCTGGCGGGGATCGAAAGCCGCAATGCCGCCTGAGCCGGGCGAAGCGGCGGGGGCCGCCGCCCACTTCCGCGCGCTCGAATCGCTCTATCGCTCGGCGCCGGTCAACCGGCTGTTCGAATCCCGGCTGGAGATCGTCGAGCAGGGCTTCGCCCGAATCCGCTTCGAGGTGCGCGAGGACATCTACCACGCGGCCGGGGCGGCGCACGGCACGCTCTACTTCAAGATGCTCGACGACGCCGCCTTCTACGCCTGCAACAGCCTCGTCACCGACCGCTTCCTGCTGACCACCGCGTTCAACCTGCTGTTCACCCGGCCGCTGCGCGCGGGCGAGGCGGTGGCGGAGGGGCGGTGGGCGAGCGGGCGGCGCCGCGTCTTCGTCGGCGAGGCGCGGCTGGTCGACTCGAGCGGCGAGGAGGCGGCGCGGGGGACCGGCACGTTCATGCGCTCCCACATCCCGCTCTCCAGCCTCGACGGCTATTGCCCCGGCCGATGACGCCGCGGCTCGCCAGCTCGGTCCTGGTCGGCGCGCTGATCCGCCAGGCCGAGTCGAGAGGGGGATTCGCGGCGGTCCTCGCCAAGGGCGACGAGACGGCCGGCGCCATCCTCGTCTTCCTGACGGAAAAAGGCATGAATCCCAAGGCTTACGAGCGGCTGCTGCAGCCTTCGGGCGACTATCTGTGGGCCGCCAGCGCGAGCCAACCCCCTGAAAATCCTGCTGAAGTTCCTTCCTTTATCGCGCGGCGGAGGCGCTTCGACCCGGATTTGTGGGTGGTTGAACTGGACGTCCCGTCTGCCGAACGGTTCGCCGCTGAAATGAACGGCCAAGATTGACTCTGCTGCACCGCACAACCTAGCCGCGCCTCACCTTTCGAGCGACAGCGGGGGGCCGTTCCCAGCCGGGGTAAGAGGCGGGCGGCCACGCGAGACGGAAGGCGGTCACGGGAAGCCTCGTTCTTATTCCGCTCCCCGCGTTCGACCGCCCGCCGCACTGACAAGAAGTTGAATGCGGATTTTGAAACGTTCCGCGGCGTCGGCCGCGGCGGTGCTGCTCACCCTGGTCGGCACCTTCTATGCGGCACCGTCCCGCGCCTGGGACCTGAGCGCGATGCCGGCCGCCACCGCGGCGCCGGAGCAGACTGCACCCGCCCCGATCGAGATCGCGGCGCCCGCTCCCGCCATCACCCTTGAAGCCTCGCCCGCCGCGCCGCAGCTGCCGCGCAGCCTCGCCGGCCTGGTCGCCGCCCTCGCCGCCAGTGCTCCGCGCGACGTCCAGGAGGAATGCCTCGCCGGCGCGGTCTATTTCGAGGCCAAGGGCGAGCCCCTGAAAGGCCAGCTCAGCGTCGCCGAGGTGATCCTCAACCGCGCCCGCTCGGGCCGCTTCCCCGCCACCGCCTGCGGCGTCGTCAAGCAGCGCGGCCAATTCTCCTTCGTCCGCCGCGGCGGCTTCCCGCCGATCGCGCGCGGCTCGGCCGCCTGGCGCAAGGCGGTCGCGATCGCGCATGTGGCGATCGAGGATCTCGCCGACGGCGCCGCGCCCCGAGCGCTCTTCTTCCACGCCCGCAGCGTCGCGCCGGGCTGGCGCGGCCTCACCCGAGTCGCCTCGGTGGGGAATCACGTCTTCTACCGCTGATTCGCCGGCTTTCGCGCGTTCGCCTTTCATTCTAATGTGGGCGCGATGGCCGCCTCCCCGAGTCTCCAGCCCCAGCTCTGCTTCGCGGACGCGCCGCTCGCCGCGCGGGACGTGGCTCGCGGGGTGACTCGGCTGTTCTTCAACCAGGACGTGTTCGCGCTCTGCGAGGTGCCGCTGCCCAACGGCCGGCGCGCCGACATGATGGCGATCGATTCAGGCGGGACCATCACCATCGTCGAGATCAAGGTGTCGCGCGCCGATTTGATGGGCGACGGCAAGTGGCTGGATTACTTAGCTTATTGCGACCGTTTCTACTGGGCGGTGCCGGCCGGGTTCGACCTCTCGCCGTTCGAGCTGGAGAGCTTCCAGCCCGGTCTGTGCGGCCTGCTGGTGGCGGACCGCTACGACGCGGTCATGATCCGGGAGGCACCGGTGAGGAAGCTCGCCCCCGCGCGGCGCAAGGCCGAAACCCTGCGCTTCGCCCGCCGCGCCGCCCGGCGCCTGGTCGGCGATCTCGATCCAGGCCTCGCCGGCTTCGCTTAGAATCGGCTTAATTTGCATCGAACGGTTTCCGCTCATCCTGAGTAGCCGGTGAGCTTGTCGAACCGGCGTATCGAAGGACGCACGGTTCGGGACGGTCCTTCGATACGGGCCTTCGCCTTCGCTCAGTCCCTACTCAGGATGAGCGGTTCAGTGGCAAGGGGACAGAGCCTAAAGCTTCGGCCCCGCGGCCGGCCTGGCCGCCGGGGCCTGCGCCGCTTCCAGCAGCCTCAGGACGGGCAGGGCGCGTGGGTCTTGCTTGGCATAATCGAGCGCCGAATAGCCGGCCAGATTGTCGGTCTTCTTCGGGTTGGCGCCGTGGCCGAGCAGCAGGCGCACCATGGCGATGTCGCGGTGGTGGACGGCCATGATCAGCGGCGTCTCGCCGCGGGTATTGGCGAGGTCGACGCTGGCGCCGTGGCCGAGCAGCAGCTCGGCGCCCTCGAGCCAGCTGATCTGCGCGGCGAGGCTCAGCGGAGTCTCGCCCTGGCCGTTCTGGAGGTCCGGCTTGGCGCGCTTGCCGAGCAGGAAGGACAGCCAGGTATAGTCGCGGCCGCGCACCAGGATGTGGAGCGCGCCCTCACCCGTATCGGCGTCGCGGGCGTTGAGGACGGTGGTGCCCGGCTCGCTGACCAGCTCGGTCACCTTGGCGGCATCGCGGTCCTTGACCGCTTTGATGAAGGTATAGCCGTTGGAATAATGCTGCGCCCCGGCCGGCGCGGCGGCCAGCGCCAGAGCCATGGCGGCCGCGAGCCCGCGGCTGAAAGGTTTGGCCACTTGTCTACCCCGTCACTCTCGGACTTGCCCGTCACTCTCGGACTTGATCGTTGGCCTTTAGCAAAGCAAGGCTGCCTGCGCCATGAACGAAAGCGCCAAGTGCCGCCTTTTGCTGCTCATTTCGCTGCTGCTCGGCCTCGCGCTGGCCGCCTGCTCGGGCGCGACCGCCGAGCCGCCGCTCAAGGGCGCCCGAATCGGCGGCCCGTTCACCCTCGTCGACGGCGACGGGCGGACCGTCACCGACCGCAGCTTCGCCGGCAAATACCGCATCGTCTATTTCGGCTTCACCCACTGCCCCGACGTCTGCCCGACCGATCTCGCCGCCATCGGCCAGGCGCTGAGGAAGTTCGAGCAGGCCGATCCGGCCCGCGGCGCCAGGGTCCAGCCGCTCTTCATCAGCGTCGATCCCGAGCGCGACACGCCGGCGGTGGTCAAGGAATATGCCGCCGCCTTCCACCCGCGCCTCGTCGGCCTCACCGGCACGCCGGCGCAGGTCGCCGCGGCCGCCAAAAGCTACGCCATCTATTATCACAAGGACGATCCTCAGCCCGGTGGCGGCTACGGCGTCGACCACAGCCGGGTGGCGATCCTGATGGACCCCGCCGACCGGCCGGTCGCCTTGCTGCCGCAGGATGGCGGCGTCGGCGGCATCGTCGCGTCGCTTCAGCGGTGGGTGAAATGAACTTCTGGGAAAAGCCGCTCGCCGAGCTGGACCGGGGCGAGTGGGAGGCGTTGTGCGACGGCTGCGGCAAATGCTGCCTCCACAAGCTCGAAGACGCCGATACCGGGGAGGTCCACGCCACCAACGTCGCCTGCAATCTGCTCGACACGCATAGCGCGCGCTGCACCAATTACCGGGGCCGCAGGGCCTTCGTGCCGGACTGCATTCGCCTCACCGCCCGCACCGTCTCGCGCCACGCCTGGCTGCCGTCGACCTGCGCCTACCGGCTCCGTGCCGAGGGCAAGCCGCTCCCCGAATGGCACTATCTGGTGTGCGGTGACCGGGAGGCGGTGCACCGCGCCGGCATTTCGGTGCGCGGCTGGACGATTTCGGAAGGGGAAGCGGGCGACCTCGAGCTGCACGTCACCGACCGTGAGCTCTGAGCTGCGCTTCGAGGCGGGCGGCCGCTCCGCCGAGCTGAAGCTCAACGTTTCCGCCCGCGCCCGCGTCATGCGACTGAGGGTCGACCGGCGCACGGGGGACGTCGTCCTCACCGTCCCCCGCCGCGTATCGCGCCGCAAGGCGCTCGAATGGGCGTCGGAGCACCGCGAATGGGTCGAGAAGCAGCTCACCCTGATCGTCCCGGCAGCGGCGCTCGGCCCCGAAAGCCCGGTGCCGCTCCACGGCGAGCCGCACGACATCGTCTGGGAGCCGGCGCGCTCGCGGGTGCCGAAGCTCGACGAGGGCCGGATATTCGTCGGCGGACCAGCCGAGGGCCTGGAAGCCCGGCTCGCGCGCTGGCTGCGGCGCCGGGCTCTCGATCTGCTTTCGAAGGAGACGGCCGAGTTCGCCGCCAGGGCCGGCGTCTCGGTCAGCCGCGTCGGGGTCGGCGATCCGGTCTCGCGCTGGGGGAGCTGCTCGTCCTCGGGCGCGATCCGCTACAGCTGGCGCCTCGTCCTCGCGCCCGATTGGGTCAGGCGGGCGACGGTCGCCCACGAAGTCGCGCACCGGGTGCACATGCATCATGGCCCCGATTTCCATGCCCTGGTCGCGGACCTGCTCGGCCGGGACCCGAAGCCGGCGCGCTTATGGCTGCGGCGTCACGGGCCGGCGCTCCACCGCATCGCCCGACGGTGACCGCGGCCCCGGGGCGGGGGGCACGCCGCGCGGCAACGGCCGGCGGGGCGGCGCCGGCTCGCGCGAGCCCCGGTCGCGGCCCACGGCCCGGTCGAGCCAGTCCTGATCGAGCCGGTCGCGGTCGGGCCGGTCGGGCGGCCCGTCGGTGGCGTCGGCCGGAGCGGCATCGCCGTCGCGGTCCGTCGGCGAGGCCTGCGAAGGTGGGGCGGGGATCGGATTGCCGTCGGGGTCGACGAGCTGCTGCTGCGGCTGCTGGCTATTGTCGGGCGCGCCGAACCAGGCCTCGTCGTCGGGCTCGCTCTGCCAGTCGGGCGGAGTCACCGCCACGTCGAAATTCTCGATTGGCCGGTTGGCGACCGCACGGACCATGAAATCGTGGAAGGCGCGCGCCGGCGCCCGCCCGCCCTGCAGGCCGGGAACCACCTTGTTGTCGTCGCGGCCCATCCACACCCCGGTGGTGAGGCCGCTCGAAAAGCCTAGAAACCAGCCGTCCTTGTTCAAGGTGGTCGTGCCGGTCTTGCCGGCGACCGGACGGCCGATCTGCGCGGCGGTGCCGGTGCCGGTCATCACCGCCGTCTGCATGAGGTCGGTCATCTCCGCCGCGACATAGGGGGCGAAGAGGACCCGCGATTCGTCGGGCTGCTGCTGGTAGAGGAGCTCGCCCTTGGCCGTCGTCACCCGGCGGATGCCGTAGGGGATGACGGCGACGCCCTTGCGCCCGACGGCGGCAAAGGCGCGGGTCATGTCGAGCAGCCTTACCTCGTTCGCGCCGAGCGCCATCGAGGGGTGGGTGAGGATCGGGGTGGTGATGCCCAGCCGCTTGGCCATGTCGGCGACGGTGCCGAAGCCGACTTCCTGGGCGAGCCGCACGGAGACGGTGTTGATCGACTGGGCGAAGGCCTGGCGCAGCGTCACCTGGCCGCTGATCACGTGGCCGTTGTTGCGCGGGCTCCAGCCGTTGATGCTGATCGGATCGGCCGAGACCATCGAATCCGGCTTGTAGCCCGCCTCCAGCGCGGCGAGGTAGACGAACAATTTGAACGCCGAGCCGGGCTGGCGCGCCGCCTGGGTGGCGCGGTTGTAGATCGAGCTCACATAGTCGCGCCCGCCGATCATCGCCCGCACCGCCCCGTCGCGGTCGAGCGCGACGAGGCCGCCCTGGGCGCCGGCCGGGGTGGTGGCGTTGATCACCTGGTCGGCGAGCTTCTGCATGTTGGGGTCGAGCGTCGTCCAGACGTCGATCGGCTCGACCGTCTCGTCGATCAGGGTGTCGAGCTGGGGCAGCACCCAGTCGGTGAAATAGCGGACGCTGTTCTGCTTCGCGCTCGGGATGATCCGTACCTCGGCGGGCACGGCGGCCTCCGCCTCGGCGGGGCTGATGTCGCCATTCTCCGCCATCAGCCTGAGCACGACTCCGGCGCGCGACCGCGCCGCCTCGGTGTCGGCGCTCGGCGCGTAGTTGGACGGTGCCTTGACGAGGCCGGCGATGATCGCGGCCTCCGACAGGTTGAGCGTCCTCGCCGAATGGCCGAAGAAACGCCGCGAGGCGGCGTCGATGCCGTAGGCCCCGCCGCCGAAATAGACGCGGTTGAGGTAGAGTTCGAGGATCTGGTCCTTGCTGAAGCGCCGTTCGAGCGCGAGCGCGAGGATCGCCTCCTTCCCCTTGCGGCCGAAGGTGCGGCTGTTGGAGAGGAAGATGGTGCGGGCGAGCTGCTGGGTGATCGTCGAGCCGCCCTGCGTCCAGCGCCCCTTGCCGATCCCGACGCGGAAGGCGCGGGCGAGGCCGATCGGATCGACGCCGATATGGGAGCGGAAGCGCTTGTCCTCGACGGCGACCATCGCCTTCTTCATGATGTCGGGTATCTGGTCGTAGGGCAGCCAGTCGCCGAAGCTCGGGCCCAGCGAAACCAGCACCGAGCCGTCGGCGGCGTGGACTCGGATCATCTGGCCGAGGTCGTTGCGGCGGACCAGCTCCTCGTAGCCGGGCAGCTGGTTCATCGCTACGACCACCGCGACGATCAGCGCGATCAGGCCGACGATGCCGGAATAGAGCCCGAACTTGAGGAGCCCGATCAGGGTCCGCTTGAGCGGCGACCGGGGAGAAACGTCACGGGCCATGCGAAAGCCAGCCTAGGGCCTCGCGACTCCCCCGACAAGCGGTCGCCCGCGCAGGCCTTCAATCCCCCTTCTCGAAATCCAGCGCGGCGCTGTTGATGCAGTAGCGCAGGCCCGTCGGGCCGGGACCGTCGGGGAAGACGTGGCCCAGATGGCCGTCGCATTTCGCGCACCTCACCTCGACTCGGCGCATGCCGTGGCTGGCATCGGCATGCTCGCTCACCGATGGGCCCGCCGGCTGGGTGAAGCTCGGCCAGCCGCTGCCGCTGTCATATTTGGCGTCGCTCGCGAACACGGGTTCGCCGCAGCCGGCGCAGCGATACGTCCCCGCCTCGTGATTGTCGACGTAGCGCCCGGCGAAGGGCGGTTCGGTGCCCGCTTCGCGCAGCACATGATATTGCTCGTCCGAAAGGCGCTCGCGCCACTCCCGCTCGGACATGTTCATCCGTTCTCGCTCGTCCATGTGCCGGTCGTCCCCACGATTAACCCTGCTCCTCAACGGCTTCACCCGCCCTCGGGTTGCGCCTCATCAGAAGGTAGACCGGAATCCCGCTGGCGAGGAGCCCAATTCCCCATTTGTTGGCCTCCCAGCCTGCTCCCCAGATCGCCCATGCCGAGTAGAGCGCGGCGAGCGCCGCCACCGGCGGAAGCAGGAGGCCCGCGCTCATCCGCGCCCGCGCGCCCAGCGCGAGCGCGGCGAGCGCGCAGACGAGATAGGGAACGAGCGACGCCGTGGTGGCGAGCAGGACGAGGAACTTGAACAGGTCGATCGTGGAGCGCGAGGCGTTGGTCAGCAACACCAGCGAGAGGAGAAGGCTGGAGACGACATGGGCCCGCACCGGGGTGCCCCGTCGCGACGTCGCCGCCAGCCAGCGCGGAAGCGTCCCGTCCTTCGCCATCGCCCACGGCATCTCGCCCTGCAGCAGGATCCAGCCGTTGAGCGCGCCGAAGGCGGTGACGGCGGCGAACAAAGCGAGCAGGCCGCCAGCCCCGGCACCCCAGTGAAGCGCGACGAAATCGGCGAGCGGCGCGCCCGATCGGGCCGCCTGGTCCGGTGGCAGCAGGAGCGCCACTGCCGAGCAGGCGAAGAGGTAAAGGGCGCCCGTCACCGCGGTGCCGACGAGGGTCGCGCGGAAGATCGTCCGACGTGGATTCTCGACCCTTTCGGCCGGAATGGTCGCGGATTCGAGGCCGAGAAAGGCCCACAAGGTGAGCGCCGCCGCCGCGGCGATTCCGGTCGGGCCGGTGAAGGCGAGCTGCTCCGCCCGCAGCGGCGGCAGCGCGGCAATGCCCTGGCGGCCGAGGACGAGCGAGGCGAGGAGGATGACGGCGAGCAAAGGGAGGAATTTGAGGACGGTCGTCACCAGCTGGATGCCGCCCGTCAGCCGCGCGCCGAGGCAATTGACCAAGGTCAGGAACCAGATGATCGCGAGGGTGGCCGCCGCCGAATGGGCGGCTATGGCCGGCATCAGGGTCCCGAGCGGCGCCACCACGCCGGTCGCCACGGCGACGTTGCCGATCCACAGCGACACCCAGTAGATCCAGGCGACCAGGAAGCCGGCGAAGGGGCCGAAGGCTTCCCGCGTATACGCATAGGGCCCTCCCGCCTTCGGGAAAGCGGAGGACAGGCGGCCGAACACGAAGGCGAGGCAGATCGCGCCGGCGATCGTCAGCAGCCAGCCGAACACGCCCGCCCACCCGAACGGCGCGAGCGTCGCCGGGATCAGGTAGACTCCCGAGCCGATCATGTTGCCGACGACGAGGGCCAGGCAGATCCAGAAGCCGAAGGGGCGCCGTTTTGCGGGTGAGGCCGCCATTTCCACCTCCTTGGGAGGACGCGACGCCTGAGACCGTCCCCCGGACGATCTTCTAGTCGGCGTCACGTGGTGCGGTCGAGAAGACTCGAACTTCCACGGCCTTTCGGCCACAGCGACCTCAACGCTGCGCGTCTACCAGTTCCGCCACGACCGCACGTGAAACCCGCCGGATGAGGTCCGGCGCTGGCAGGAGCGGGGCGTCTAGCAAAGGGTTCGGAAGCGCGCAATGGCCTCCCTAGTAAAGGAACATCGGCATGCCCTCGACCCGCATCAGCCGGGCGCGATAGGCGGCCGGATCGTAGAGCCCGCCGACGTCCACGCTCTTGCGGCCCTGAAGCAAAGTATCGATCGGCACGTGGTCGTAATGGCCGCCGCTTAACGTCACCATCCGGCCCTTCTCGCCGCGCTGGAGGAGCTGGACGGCGAGCGCTCCGAAGGCGAGGCCGACCATCCGGTCCATCGCGTCGGGCTCGCCGGCCCGCATCAAATAGGCGAGCTCCTGGATCACCGTGCCGCAACCGAGGCGCTCGCCGATCGCCCGGCCGAGGCGTTGCCCGACGCCCGCCATGCCGCGCTGGCTCGCCGGCCTCGACAGCGCATCCTCCTCACCCGCCTCGCCGCCGATCGTCGCGCCTTCCGAGATGACGCACATCGCGTAGCGTGCCGGGTTGGAGGCCTTGTCTTCGGCGAGGAGGGGGAGGAGCAGGTCGAGCTCGGCAGGCACCTCGGCAATCACCGTCCGGTCGACCTGGGCGAGGAAGCCGGAGAGCAAGGCGGTCTCGCCGCTCCGTCGGCCGAACAGCTCGATGACGCCGATCCGCTCGTGGCTCTCGACGGTCGTTCGCAGCGCATTGATTGCCTGGACGGAGCGGCTGACGGCAGTGGAGAAGCCGATGCAATAATCGGTGCCGTAGACGTCATTGTCCATCGTCTTGGGGATGGAGACGACCGGCACGCCCTGCGCGGCGAGGTGGGCCGAGAAGCGCAAGGTGCCGTCGCCGCCCAACGTGATCATCGCGTCGACGCCGAGCCGGGCGAGCACGTCGAGCACCCGCGCCGTCTGGTCGCCCGCCTTCAAGGTGCGCGGGTCGCTGCGCGAGGTGTGGAGGATGGTGCCGCCCATCCGGTCGATGCCGCGGACGCCTTCACGGGTGAGGGCGAGGCTGTTCGCCGCGACGCTGGCCGGGTCGTCAGGGTCGATCGCCAGCACGCCTTCCCACCCGCGGCGGAACCCGATCACCTCCCAGCCGAGGTCGACGGCGGAGAGGGTCAGCGCGCGGATGCAGGGGTTGAGGCCCGGCACGTCGCCGCCGCCGGTAAGGACGCCGATGCGCATGGGCCGCCTAGACGGTCGGCCCGAAGGCGAGGTGCAGCTCGGCCGCGTTGGGGGGCACGTCGACCTCGGCGGCGTTGAAGGTGGCGCTCTGGCCCGGCTGCAGCTCGGTGACCGGCGGCGAGATCGACCAGCCGTAGACGACGCGGCGGCGCTCGTCGCGAAGCTCCGCCCGGATCGGCGGCACGCGCTGGACCGCGCCCGTCGGGTTCCAGATGCGGCCGCTCACCGTCAGCAGCTTGTTGCCGCTCGCCATGTCCTGACGGACGCCTTTTCCGTCGATGCGGAGCGGGGTGCCGGTCGCCTGGCCGGTGAGGGCGAAGCCGCCGCCGATCCGCGGCACGCCCCAGATCGCGACGGCGGCGGTTGCCGCCAGCATCAGCAAGGCGGCGGCGATCGCGATCAGGGTCAGCACCTTCGCCGGGTTGCGGCGCGGACGAAAGGGGGGCTCGTGGGCGAAGGCGTCGAAATCCTCCGGTGCCGGCGCCGTGCCGAGAAGCGAGGCGGCGCTCGGCCTCGCCGCCTGGGGCAGCTCGCGCGCCGGCGGCGCGGCGAAGGCGGGGGGAGGACGCCGCTCCGCGACAGGCGCGGACGGAGGGGGAGGCGGAGGAGTCGGCCGACCTTCCGCGGCGGCAGGCCTCGGCGGCGGCGGTGCCTGAAACCAGCTGTGCCGGCACGAGGCGCACCGAACCTGCCGCCCGGCCGTGCCGATCGCGCTGTCGGGCACCACGTAGCGCGCTTTGCAGGCGGGGCAGCTGAGGATCATCTTTTACTGGAGGCCGCGCATATGGTGCTCATGCCTGAATCAAGCACAGGTGCAACGCGCCAAGCAAGCAAAAGCGGCACTTTCGATGGTTTACGCGCCGCCGCCGGCCATGCCATTGTGCACCGCAAGAGGCGCGGGGGAAGCGGAGACGGGTTCTGGGCACCGGCGGTACCATCGTTCAGTTCGACAATGTCGGCCTCCGCTACGGCACGGGGGCGGAAACCCTGTCGGACCTCAGCTTCTCGCTGCGGGAGGGCGGCTTCTACTTCCTCACCGGCCCGTCGGGAGCGGGCAAGACGTCGCTGCTGCGGTTGCTCTATCTGGCGCAGCGGCCCTCGCGCGGACTCATCAAGCTGTTCGGCGAGGACATCGTCACCATGGCGAGGAAGCGCCTGCCCGGCTTCCGGCGGCGGATCGGCGTCGTCTTCCAGGACTTCCGACTCGTCCCGCATCTCTCTGCGTTCGACAATGTCGCCTTGCCGCTCCGCGTCGCCGGGGTAGAGGAGCGGGATCTCGAGGGGCCGGTGGCGGAGATGCTGTCGTGGGTCGGGCTCGGCCACCGTGCCAGCGCCCGCCCGGCGACCCTGTCGGGCGGGGAGCAGCAGCGCGTCGCCATCGCCCGCGCCGTCATCGCCCGGCCCGAGCTGCTGGTCGCCGACGAGCCGACCGGCAACGTCGACCCGGAAATGGCCAAACGCCTCCTCCACCTGTTCGACAGCCTGAACAATCTCGGCACCACGGTGGTCGTCGCCACCCACGACCTCCACCTCATCTCTTCGATCGCCCGCGCGGAGATGCTCCGGCTCGACCGGGGCGAGTTGCTCGACCCGACCGGGGCGCTGCGCCACCCGCCGCGGCGGGCCGAGGCGTGAAGGAGGGCCTGCGCAGGCTCGCCGCGGCCGACCGGCGGCTGCTCCCGGAAGGGCGGCTTGCCGGGCCGATGCCGTGGGTGATCGCGATCATGATGTTCCTGACCGTCCTCGCCGCGGCGGCGGGCTTCGGCCTCGGCAGCGCGGCGCGCAGCCTCAGCGCCGACATCGGCAACCGCGCCACGGTCCAGATCGTCGAGGCCAATCCGGACCGGCGCGAGGCGGAGGCGCGGAGCGCGCTCGCCGTCCTCCAGCGGCTGCCCGGGGTGTCGGGGGTGCGGCGGATAGGCGATAAGGAGATGGTAAAGCTGCTCGAGCCCTGGCTCGGCACGGGCGGACTGGAAGCCGACGTGCCGGTGCCCGCGATGATCGACGTCGACCTGACCCCGGAGGCCTATGCCCAGCTCGACAGCCTCCGAGCCGCCGTGACGCAGGCCGCTCCCTCGGCCCGGATCGACGACAACGGCCAGTGGCTGGCACCGCTCGGGCAGCTGATGAATGCGCTCAAATGGCTCGCCGTCGCCCTCGTCCTGCTGATGATCGGAGCGACGGCGGCGACGGTCGTGCTGGCGGCGCGCGCCGCGCTCGACACCCACCGAAGCACCATCGAGGTGCTGCACCTGATGGGCGCCACCGACGTCCAGGTCGCGCGGCTGTTCCAGCGCCGAATCGCGCTCGACGCGCTGTTCGGCGGCGCCGTCGGCCTGGTCGCGGCCGCCCTGGTGCTCTTCCTCATCGGCAGCCGAGTCGCCGCTTTGGGGTCCGACCTGCTCGGATCGGCGCAGCTGCCGCCGCTCGCCTGGCTGCTGCTCGTCGCCTTGCCCGTCTTCGGGGTCGTCCTGGCGATGGTGGTGGCACGCGGCGCCATCCTCCGCGCGTTGGGACGGATGTTGTGATCGTCCGCGCCTCCGCCTTCCTCGCCCTCCTTTACCTGCTAGGCTATGCCTTGTTCGCGGTGATGCTGCCGCGCCCGGGCGACGACCGGCAGACCGACGCCATCGTCGTCCTCACCGGCGGCCCGAAGCGGATCGAGCGCGGCCTGGACCTCGTCGCCCGCCACCACGCCCAGCGCATGCTCGTATCCGGCGTCGCCCGCACCGTGCGGCCGCCGGAGCTCGCCCTCCAATATCCCGGCAGCGCGCCCCTCTTCGGATGCTGCATCGATCTGGGGCGCGAGTCGGTGGATACCCGCTCCAACGCCGAAGAGGTCGCGCGCTGGGTGAAGAAGCGGGGCTTCCGCACCGTCCGCCTCGTCACCACCGACTGGCACATGCCGCGGGCGCGCTTCGAGCTGTCGCGCCAGCTCGGCGACGGTGTCGCGGTCTATCCCGACGCCGTCGAGAGCAATCCCCGCCTGGCCCAGCTCTTTACCGAATATAACAAATATCTCCTGCGGCGGGCGGCGGTGCTCGTCGGGCTGTGACGAACCTGCTGCGCTCGGCCCTGTTCGCGCTGGTCTTCTATGCGGGCACAATGCTGTTCGTGCTGACGGGCGTGCTCCTCCTGCCGTTCGGTCCGCGCGGGGTGCAGGCGGTGGCGAACGGCTGGGCGCGCTTCCACCGCCGGTGCGCCGCCGCCCTGCTCGGCATCCGGACCCGCATCGAGGGCGCCGTGCCGCAGGGGGCGGTGCTGGTCGCGGCCAAGCATCAGTCGATGTACGAGACGATCGAGCTGGTCGTGATCCTCGCCACGCCCCGCATCGTGATGAAACGGGAGCTTGCCCGCATTCCTTTCTGGGGGTGGCTGACCCAGGGCTACGGCATGATCGCGGTGGACCGCGCGGGCGGGGCCGCGGCGCTGCGCCGGCTGATGAAGGCGGGCGAGGAGGCGCGGGCCGAGAAGCGGCCGGTCGTGATCTTCCCGGAAGGGACTCGGGTCCCGCCCGGCACCCGCCCGGAGCTCCAGCCCGGCTTCGCGGGACTCTACCGCGCGCTCGGCCTGCCGGTCGTGCCGCTGGCGCTGGACAGCGGCCGGGTGTGGCCGCGGCGCAGCTTCGTCAAGCGCCCGGGGATCGTGACGATGCGCTTCGGCGAGCCGATCCCACCCGGCCTTCCCCGCGGCGAGGCGGAGCGCCGAGTCCATGCCGCCATCAACGCGCTGGAGGCGCCAGCCACCTGATCGAGGCGCCGTGCGGGTGGCCGTAGGCGAGCAGCCGCTCGTCGCCGCCGGGCCAGGTCCGCAGCCGCAGGGCGATCTTTTCGTCCCGCTCGTCAAACTCGTAGCGCAGCCAGGCGAGCGGCGCCTCGGACCCGGCTCTCCCACCGGCTTCCGCCAGCGCCGCCTCGATCCGCGCTTTGGTTTCGGGGGGGAAATATTGGAAGGCGATCGAGTGGAGGACGACCCGAATCGTCCCGCTCTCGCACGGCTCGCCGAGCCGGGGCTCGAGCCAGGCCGCGGCATCGTCGCGGTCGAGCGGCGGGGGATTTGCGGCGGCGATTGAGAGCGCCGCCTCGAGCTGCGCCAGCCGCGCCTGCTGGTCGGGCCAGACATAAGCGAGCAGCCGCTCGCCGTCGTGCCGGACGTCGAGCGGGTTGAGGTCGACGCCGCGGCGCCGGACGATCGTCACAATCCCGCGCGGGGGCGGCGGACCCTTCCATTCGGGGCGCAGCTGGAGCGGCGAGTGCGGATCCCCCGCTTTCGTCTCGCCGAGATCGTAGCCGTAGCGGTCGAGCAGGAGGTTGAGGCCGGCGCTGGCGCCGAGCTCGAGCAGGTCCATCGGGCCGGGAAAAAGTTCGGCAAGGGCGAGCAGTCCGCCCATCAGCACCGCTGAGCGGCCGACCTCGTTGGTCTGCGGCGCGCCGTCCAGCCAGGGAAGCAGCGCCGGATCGGCGAGCACCGGCCGCACCGCCGCCCACAGGGCTTCCGCGTCGGGCAGCCGGTTCGGCGGGTAGAGCAAGGCGAGCGCCGGCGCGTCGCCGCGGCGCACCAAAGCGTGAAGGCCGCCCGTCAGGCGCAGCGGCAGCGCGTCCTTGAACGAATCGGCCGTGCCGGGCCAGCCGAGCACCCGCCGCCCCAGCTCCGTATTGCGGTCGAGCCGCTCGCCGAGCAAAGTGCACAGCAGGACCATGAACGGCGAGCCGAGCTTCTCCGCCCATTGCGCCTGCCGGGCGAAGGCGGCGCGGACGGCGGCTTCGCCGCCCTCAGTCGCGGAGGCGGGCACCGACCTTGGCCGCGGCGGCGACGATGCGCTCGGCAATCGCCTTCAGTTCCTCGTCGGTGAAGCTCCTCTCGCCCGGCTGGAGCGTCACCTCGACGGCGAGCGACTTCTGCCCTTCCGGCACGCCCTGGCCGGTGAAGACGTCGAACAGGCCGACGCCGGCGATCGCCTGCCTGTCGGCGCCGCGCACCGCGCGCAGCAGCGCGTCGGTCGGAGCATCGGCGGGAAGCAGGAAGGCGAAGTCGCGCTTCACCGCCTGCAGCGGGGGCGGCGCATAGGCTTCGCGCCTATGGCCCGAGGCGCGCTTCTGCGGGACCGCGTCTAGGAAGATTTCCGCCGCGACGACCGGCCCGTCGAGGTCGAACGCCCTGAGCGTCGCCGGATGGAGCTCGCCGAATTCAGCGAGCACGGTCTTCGGCCCCAGGCAGAGGCGGCCCGAGCGGCCCGGATGATAGACGGCGGACGCCCCGGCGAGCGCCTGGAGGTTGTCGGTCCGCGCCCCCGCGGCGGCGAGGATGGCGAGCGCTTCCGCCTTGGCGTCATAGGCGTCGAAGCCCTCGGCCCTGCCCGTGCGCCAGTCGCGCGCGCGCCGCTCGCCGGCGAGGACGAGGCCGAGCGTCGGCCGCTCGCCGTCGGCGAGGTAGCGCCGGCCGAGCTCGAACAGCCGCACGCTCTGCGCGCCGCGCGCGACGTTGCGGCGGGTGGCGGCGAGCAGGCCCGGCAGGAGCGACGGGCGCATCGCCTTCATCTCCTCGCTGATCGGGTTGTCGAGGATCCAGGCCGAGCCGCCGAACGGCTCCGCCTCGTCCACGGCGATGAAGCTCCACGTCACCGCTTCGTGGAGGCCGCGGGCGGCGGCGGTGCGGCGCGCCTTGCGCTCGACCAACTGCTCCGCCGTCGCGGTCGGCCGGGCGACTCCGGGCGCGCGTGGCAGCGGGGTGGCGGCGACCTTGTCATAGCCCTCGATCCGCGCGACCTCCTCGACGATGTCGGCGGCGCCGTCGACGTCGCGGCGCCACGAGGGGATGCCGATCCGCCAGGTCGCGCCTTCCTCGACCGCGAAGCCGAGCCGCTGGAGGATATCCTTCTGGCGCGGCTCCGGCACGTCGATCCCGCCCAGCTCGCGGGCGCGGACGGGGCGGTAATCGACTTTCCTGTCCGGATCCGGCGGCGAGCCGGCGCGCGCCGTCTCCGACGCCTCGCCTCCGGCCAGGTCGATCGCCATGGCGGTGGCGAGGGCGAGGCCGGTGTCGAGGAAGGCCGGATCGACCCCGCGCTCGAAGCGGCTGCGCGCGTCGGAGGCGAGGCCGAGCTTCTGGCCGGTGAGCGCGATCCGCTCGGGGTCGAAATAGGCGCATTCGATGAGGATGTCGGTGGTCGCCTCGGTGACTCCGCTATGCTCGCCGCCCATGATGCCGCCGATGTCGTGGACCCGCGCCTCGTCGGCGATCACCGTCATCGCGCCGTCGAGCCGGTAGGTCTTGCCATTGAGCGCGAGCAGCTCCTCGCCATCCCGCGCCCGGCGGGCAACGATCGCGCCCTCCAGCCTGGCGAGGTCGTAGACGTGGAGCGGCCGCCCGTAGCTCAGCATGATGTAGTTGGTCATGTCGACGAGAGCGCTTATCGGCCGCTGGCCGACCGCCTTCAGCCTCTGCTGGAGCCAGCGGGGCGAAGGGCCGTTGCGCAGCCCGCGGATCGCGCGGCCGTAGAAAGCCGGGCAGCCTTCCGGATCGTCGGTGCGAATCTCGATCGGGCAGGGGAAGCCCGCCGGGACCGGCTTCACTTCGATCGGCCTCAGCGTGCCGAGCCCGGCCGCGGCGAGGTCGCGCGCGATGCCGTGTACGCCCATGCAATCTTGCCGGTTGGGGGTCACGTTCACGTCGATGACGGGATCGTCGAGGCCGGCATAAACGGCGTAGCGGGCGCCGACCGGCGCTTCGGGCGGCAGCTCGATGATGCCGTCATGCTCGTCGCCCAGCTCCAGCTCGCGGATCGAGCACATCATGCCGCGGCTCTCGACGCCGCGGATCGCCGCGACCTTCAGAGTGAGGTCGCTCCCCGGCACATAAGCGCCGGGCGCGCCGAACACGCCGAGCATGCCGGCCCGCGCATTGGGCGCGCCGCAGACGACCTGGACCGGCTCCCCGGCCCCCGTGTCGACGCTGAGCACCTGGAGCTTGTCCGCCTGCGGGTGGCGCTCGGCGGTGAGCACCCGGGCGACGGTGAACGGCGCGAGCTTCGCGGCCGGGTTCTCGACCCCCTCCACTTCGAGGCCGATGGCGGTGAGGGTGCGCACGATCTCGTCGACCGGCGCGGCCGTATCGAGATGCTCCTTCAGCCAGGAGAGGGTGAATTTCATTGGGCTTCCGTTCGTGTCGAGCGAAGTCGAGACACCCAGCCGAGCGGAGCCGAGGCTCCATGATCTCGGCTTCGCTCGATTCGGCCCCTCGACTTCGTTCGGGGCGAACGGGGGAGGCGCCACGAAAGCATGAGCCTCATGCCCCCACGCCCCCGCTCAGTGTCGGCACGTCCAGCGCCGAGAAGCCGTAATGCCTCAGCCACCTGAGGTCGCCGTCGAAGAAGGCGCGCAGATCGTCCATGCCGTATTTGAGCATGGCGAGGCGGTCGATGCCGCAGCCGAAGGCGAAGCCCTGCCATTCCTCCGGATCGAGCCCGCAGGCGGTGAGCACGCGCGGGTGGACCATGCCCGAGCCGCCCAGCTCCATGAAGCCGTCCGCCCCGCCGAGCACCCGGCGGCCGTTCACGATCGTGTAGCCGACGTCGATCTCGGCCGAGGGCTCGGTAAAGGGGAAGTAGCTCGGCCGCAGCCGAAGCACGATGTCGTCGCGCTCGAAAAAGGCTTTGACGAAGGTTTCCAGCGTCCATTTGAGGTGGCCTAGGGTGATGCCGCGGTCGATCACCAGCCCTTCCACCTGATGGAACATCGGCGTGTGGGTCGAATCGCTGTCCGAGCGGTAGGTGCGGCCCGGCGCGATCGTGTAGATGGGCGGCGGCTGCGACTGCATGGTGCGGATCTGCACCGGCGAGGTGTGGGTGCGGAGCAGCATGCGGTGACCGTCGGAGTCGCGGTCCGGGAAATAGAAGCTGTCGTGCATCGCCCGCGCCGGGTGGCTTTCGGGGATGTTGAGCGCGGTGAAGTTGCGCCAGTCGTCCTCGATCTCCGGGCCGGTGGCGACGGAGAAGCCGAGATCGGCGAAAATCTCGGCGAGCTCGTCCATCACCTGGCTGACCGGATGGACGGTGCCCCGGGGGCCGGCGCCGACCGGGAGCGTGATGTCGAGCGTCTCGGTCGCGAGCCGCCGCGCCAGCGCCGCCGCGTCGAGCGCCGCCTTGCGCGCCGCGATCGCCTCCGCCACCCGCTCACGTAGGGTGTGGATGCGCGGGCCCTCGGCCTGGCGCTGCTCCGGCGTCATGCCGCCAAGCGTCTTCAGCAGCTGCGTCACCGCTCCCTGCTTGCCGAGCGCGGCCACCCGCTCCGCCTCGAGCGCGGCGAGGTCGGGCGCGGCCTCGATGCGGGCGAGGAGATCGGCGCTCAGCGTGTCGGGATCGGACATGGCGCGGGCTCTAGACGAATATGGCCCGGCTTTGAAACCCTCGCGGGTGCTGGCCCGCGGCGCCTGCGCAGGGTAGAAGGACGCCATGCCGCACCGCCAGTGGCCCGAACTGTCTGCCGAGCGCGACGGACCGACCGTCGCGACGCTCCACCTCGTCAGCCAGATCGTCGGCAAGGCGGCCGCGGCGTTGCTGCCGTGGCGCAACCATAGCTGGCACGTCGCCCTCCACCTCCACCCGCGCGGCCTCAGGACCGAGCCGCTCCACGGGGCGGGGGGCGTCTTCGAGCTGGGGCTGGACCTCGCCGACCACGTTTTCACCTTCACCGATGCCGGCGGGACTCGGCAGGTGCCGCTGCGGCCGATGACGCTGGCGGCTTTCCATGGCGAGGTTACGGGGCTCCTTGCCGAGGTACGACCGGCGGTGCGCCTGCATGGCGCGCCGAACGAACTGGACCCGGCCGTGCCCTTCGCCGAGGACCAGGCCGAGCGCGCCTACGACCGCGACAGCGCCGAGCGGCTGCTGAGGGCCTTGCTCCGGGCGGACCGGGTGTTGCGCCTGTTCCGCTCCGGCTTCCTCGGCAAGGCGAGCCCGGTCCATTTCTTCTGGGGGAGCTTCGACCTCGCGGTGACTCGCTTCTCGGGCCGGCGGGCGCCGCCCCATCCGGGCGGGGTCCCGCATCTCCCCGACGCGGTGACTCGCGAGGCCTATAGCCACGAAGTCTCCAGCGCCGGCTTCTGGCCGGGCGGCGCGGGCGCGGGCGGTGGCCCGTTCTTCTATTCCTACGCCTATCCGCCGCCGCCCGGCTTCGCGGAGGCGCGGGTGGAGCCGCAGCAGGCGGGCTATGACGAGGCCTATGGCGAGTTCGTCCTCGATTATGAGGTCGTCCGCGGCGCCCCCGTCCCGGATGAGGCCCTGCTCGCCTTCCTCGACACCAGCTATGCCGCCGCCGCCGATCTCGGCGGCTGGGATCGCGCCGCGCTGGAGTGCAAGCGGGGCCGGCCGAGGGTGCCGCGCGAGGTCTGACCAGGCGGCAGGCGGGGGAGGGAGCCTCAGCCCAGGAACGGATAAGGCGATATGGTCTTGCGCATCTCGTTCAGAGCCAGGGTGCGGCCGGCGGGGGCGGCGGCGCGTTGGGGGCAGCGCAGGCGTGGGCAGATGGTGCAGGCGGGGCCGATCGGCGTGACGAGCGGCTTGGCGAGGTCCTGGCCGTCGGCATAGACGATCCCGGGCGCATGCTTGACGTCGCAGCCGAGGCCGATGGCGAGCTGCGAGGATTCGCGCGGGTCGAGGCGGACGGCGCGCTCGACGGTTCGGCTTATGGTGAAGAAGCGCTCGCCGTCCGGAGTCTCGACGATCTGGGTGGCGACGCGGCCCGGCGTCTGGAAGGCGGCATGGAGGTTCCAGCGCGGGCAGGTGCCGCCGAAGCGGGAGAAGGGAAAGGCTTCGCCGGCGAAGCGCTTGGAGATGTTCCCCGCCGCGTCGACCCTCAGCATGAAGAAGGGGATGAAGCGGGCGCCGGCGCGGTTGAGAGTGGTGAGGCGGTGCGACACCTGCTCGACGCTCGCCCCGAATTCGGCGCAGAGGCGGTCGACGTCGCAGCGGTGCTTCTGCGCGGCGGCGAGGAAGCGCCCGTAGGGCATCATGATCGCCGCGGCCGCATAATTGGCGAGGCTCATGAGCAGGAGGCGACCGGTCGGCGCGTCGGGGGCGCCGGCCGTCTCCACCATCCGCTTCAGCATCGGGCCGAACTCGAAGAGGGCGAGCTGATAGGCGGCGCCGAAGGTCCGGCTCTCGGCCCTCAGCAAGGCCGACAGCATCAGGCGCTTGCGGTGCAGGTCGTAATGCTGGCTGGCGAAATCGAGCAATTCGGGCGGCACCACCCGCGCGTCGATGCCGAACGCCTCCTTGAGGCGGCGGCGCAGCGCGTCGAACGTGCCGCTCGAATCGCCGAGCGCGCCGGCAAGCGTCTCGGCCGCCTCCTCGATATAAGGGAAATGGTTGCGCTGCGCCTGGATATGGTCGCGCACCCAGGCCTCGGGTGTGATCAATGACGTCTCGTCCGGCGCGCCGCCGACCGGGTGCTGGCGCCGCTCGACAAGGGCCGCGTAGAGCCGGGCGACGGCGTCGGCGACCGAGGGGGCGTTGTCGGCGACCTCGAGCAGTTCGTAGCGCGGGATGCCGAGGTCGGCGAACATCGGATCGGCGAAGATCTCGGCGAGCTGGTCGGTGCCGGTGCCGTCCGGCCCCTCGGCGGCGAAGCTGCGCAGGTCGACGTCATAGACGTCGGCAAGCCGCAGCAGCACCTGCGCGGTGACCGGCCGCTGGTTGCGCTCAAGATGGTTGAGGTAGCTCGGCGAGACGCCGATCTCGACCGCCATCGCGCTCTGGTTGAGGCCGAGCTCCCGCCGCAGCCGGCGCAGGCGGCCGCCGAGATAGAGCTTGCGTTCGGGAGCCGCCATGGCATGAACATTGTCAACGATTTACGAGAGTCGCAAGTCGTGATGTGACATCGCGACCCCTTTTTGCGGGTCCGCAGCGGCCAAACAGGCTTCACTCGTGCACACTTCGTCCACTTTGGAGCGCGCGATGACCGACTTCAGCCGCCTCGTTCCCGCCCCGGCCGACCGCTTCTACGGGATCGTCCGCCCCTACGCGCCGGCGGAGGTCGAGCGCCTGCGGGGGTCGCTCCCGATCGAGCACACGCTGGCGAAGCGGGGCGCGGACCGGCTCTGGGCGCTGCTCAGGAGCGAGGATTACGTCAACGCACTCGGCGCCGTCACCGGCAACCAGGCGATGCAGATGGTCCGCGCCGGGCTGAAGGCGATCTATTTGTCGGGCTGGCAGGTCGCGGCGGACGCCAACACCGCCGGAGCGATGTATCCGGACCAGTCGCTCTACCCCGCCAATGCCGGCCCGGAGCTGTGCCGGCGGATCAACCGCACCCTCCAGCGCGCCGACCAGATCGAGCATGCCGAGGGCGGCGCCCAGGACGGGACAGGGGCGCGCGACTGGTTCGTGCCGATCGTCGCCGATGCCGAGGCGGGGTTCGGCGGGCCGCTGAACTGCTTCGAGATCATGAAGGCCTATATCGAGGCGGGGGCGGCCGGCGTCCATTTCGAGGACCAGCTCGCGTCGGAGAAGAAGTGCGGCCATTTGGGCGGCAAGGTGCTGATCCCGACCCAGGCGCACATCCGCAACCTCGACTCGGCACGCCTGGCGGCCGACGTCTGCGGGATCGCCACGCTGCTTGTCGCCCGCACCGACGCCGAGAGCGCGCGGCTGATCACCTCCGACGCCGACCCGCGCGACCGGGACTTCCTCACAGGCGAGCGCACCCCCGAAGGCTTCTTCCGCCTGAAGGAGGGGACCGGGCTCGACCATTGCATCCGGCGCGGCCTCGCTTTCGCGCCCCATGCCGACCTCCTCTGGTGGGAGACGAGCCACCCGGACCTCGCCGACGCACGCCGCTTCGCCGAGGCGGTCCAGCGCGAATATCCGGGCAAGATGATGGCCTATAATTGCTCGCCCTCGTTCAACTGGGAGGCGAAGCTCGACCGCGCGACCATCGCCCGCTTCCAGCGCGAGCTGGGGGCGATGGGCTACAAGTTCCAGTTCGTGACCCTCGCCGGCTTCCACAGCCTCAACCATGCGATGTTCGAGCTGGCCCTCGGCTACAGGGACCGCGGCATGGCCGCTTATTGCGAGCTCCAGCGGGCCGAGTTCGCCAGCGAGGCCGGGGGCTACACCGCGACCCGCCACCAACGCGAGGTCGGCACCGGCTATTTCGACCTGGTCGCGCAGACGGTGGCGGGGGGCGAGGCCTCGACCGCCGCTCTGGCGCAATCGACCGAGGCCGAGCAGTTCATCACCGCCGTCGCGGCGGAATAGGCAGGAGACCCGACATGACCAAGCGCTACTGGGTGATCGGGGGCGAATATGAAGGCCCGGACTTCCGCGCCCTCATCCCCGGCACGGAGACGATGGCCGGGCCGTTCGAATGCGAGCGCAAGGCGCGGACCGAGTGGACCCGGCTCAGCGGCTGCCCGGAGAAAAGCCGCTCGGCGACGCGGCGTTACTCGATCGCGGCGGAATCGCTGCACTGAGGCCCGATTAGGCTCGGGCGCGGGTCTGGGCTAGGATGGTGCCGTCGTTACCGGCGGGAGGAATCCATGGCCTTCACTTTGAACCATTACGATGCCGCAAATCACCTGTTCACGCTGACGCTGTACGAGACGAAGGCGGCGAAGAACCGTGTCGTGCACGTCATCGTGCCGCAGGCGGTCAAGGGCCGAGCCTCACCTGCGCAGCTCATGACGCAGGCAAAGGCCGCGGCCAAGAAGGCGCTGCAGGACGCAGCCGCCTCGCTCTAGCCAGAAAAGGCGCGGGAAGCATCGCCTCCCGCGCCTCTTCCTTTGCCGGCGGTTCAGCCGACCGAAGGCAGGCTCAGGCCTGGGCCTCCTGCGGAAGCGCCGCGCGGGCCTGGGCGATGATGGCGCCGAACGCCTCGCCCTCGTGCATCGCGATGTCGGCCAGGACCTTGCGGTCGAGATCGACGCCGGCGAGCTTCAGGCCGTGCATGAACTGGCCGTAGGTGAGGCCCTCGGCCCGCACCGCGGCGTTGATGCGCTGGATCCAGAGCGCGCGGAACGAGCGCTTCTTCACCTTGCGGTCGCGATAGGCATATTGCCCGGCCTTCTCGACGGCCTGGCGGGCGATTCGGATCGTGTTCTTGCGGCGGCCGTAATAGCCCTTCGCCTGCTCGAGGATCCTCTTGTGGCGGGCCTTGGTCGTGGTCCCGCGCTTAACGCGTGCCATGGTTCAAGCCCTCCTTATTTCAGGCCGTAGGGCGCCCAGGCCTTCACCCGCGCCGTGTCGGCGTCGGAGAGGACCTCGGTACCGCGGTTCTGGCGGATATATTTGGCATTGTGGCTGATCAGGCGGTGGCGCTTGCCGGCCACGCCGTGCTTCAGCTTACCGGTCGCGGTGAGCTTGAAGCGCTTCTTGACGCCGCTCTTCGTCTTCAGTTTGGGCATTTTCGTCTCCTTGTGCGCACGAAGGCGCGACGTTTGTGAACGGCCACGGCAGCCCTTTCAGCCGGGCCGTTCGATTCTTCCAAAGCTGGAAAGAAGCGGCGCCTATAGAGGGGGAGGCGGCGCAAGGCAAGGGCGGCCGCGCCCCCGCGCGACCGCCCCCGCCCCCCTGCCGACCCCCGCGGCGGTCAGCAGATCAGGGCGTTGCCGAGCTCCACCGACGCCAGCAGGACATCCCCGGACGGCGCCTGCCGCTCCATGTTCACCTGAACGTAATAGGTGAAGCGGGCGTAGTCGAAGACGAACGCCGCGCCGTCGCACGCCCGCGGCGCCAGCGCCGAAACCAGCTTGTTGGAGGCCGCGGGCGGGAAGGCGTTCGAATCGAGCCGCGCCCAGGCCACGTCGGACACGTTTCCCGTCAGAAGCTCCTTCTGGCGAAGGACCGCCCGCACGCGCGTCGCCCGATCCGCGCCGTCCGGATCGCGATAGGTCATGGCGAAGACGCGGGCCCGCGCCAGCACGGGGGCGACTGGGCAGGTGAGGATGATCTCCCCCACCCTGCCCGCGGCGAATTTCGAATCGCCCGCGCTGTTGAAGCTGCCGGGGCCGCTCGCCGTCTGGCCGGTCGGCACGCAGCCGGCTCCGGCGACCGACCAGGACACCGGCGGCTGGGCCCGTGCGGGCGCAGGCGTCAGCGCGACCGCCGCGGTGGACATGGAAAGCATAGCAAAAGCGCGTCTCATGGCAGGTCCCCCATCTTTCCTTGTGCAGGGGCCAAGCTAGCGCGCCGTCCGAGGGCCGGATGTGACGGCGATCACGCTGCGCCTGTCGGCGCGAACGGACCGGTCAGTCGAACAGGCTGGACACCGACGTCTCGTCGGCGATGCGCTTGATCGCCTCGCCGAGCAGGGGGGCGATGGTGAGGAGGCGGATCTTGCGGGTCGCGGCGGCGGCCTCGCGAGCGTCGATCGAATCGGTGATGACCAGCTCCTCGAGCGCCGAGCCGTCGACCCGCGGCACCGCGCCGCCCGAGAGGACGCCGTGGGTGCAATAAGCGACGACGCCGGCGGCCCCCGCTTCCTTCAGCGCCGCGGCGGCGTTGGCGAGCGTGCCGGCCGAATCGACGATGTCGTCGATCAGCACGCAGAAGCGGCCGGCGACGTCGCCGATGATGTTCATCACCTCCGATTCGCCCGGCCGCTCGCGCCTCTTGTCGACGATGGCGAGGGGCGCGTTGTCGAGCCGCTTGGCCAGCGCGCGGGCGCGGACCACGCCGCCGACGTCGGGCGAGACGACGGTGATCGGCCGGCCGGAGAAGCGCGCCTTGATGTCCTCCGACATCACCGGCGCGCCGTAGAGATTGTCGGTCGGGATATCGAAGAAGCCCTGGATCTGCCCGGCGTGGAGATCGACCGAGAGGACCCGGTTGGCGCCGGCGACGGTGATCAGATTCGCCACCAGCTTGGCCGAGATGGGCGTGCGCGGCCCCGGCTTGCGGTCCTGCCGGGCATAGCCGAAATACGGGACGACGGCGGTGATCCGCTTGGCCGAGGCGCGGCGCAGCGCGTCGATGCAGATCAGCAGCTCCATGAGATTGTCGTTGGCCGGGTAGGAGGTGGACTGGACGACGAACACGTCCTCGCCGCGGACATTCTCGTTGATCTCGACGAACACCTCCTCGTCGGCGAAGCGGCGCACGCTGGTGTCGGTAATCGGCATTTCGAGATAGGCCGCGATGTCGCGGACCAGCGACAGGTTCGAATTGCCGGCCATCAGCTTCATTGAACATGTCTCCCGGGCGCGAGCCGACTCCATAAGGGCAAGCCGGGTGAAGGCAAGCCGCCGTTGCCCCTCCGGGGCCGGGGCCGTAGAGCCGCGGGCATGAGCGCCGTCACCCGCTTCGCCCCCGCGCCGACCGGAAGGCTCCATGTCGGCAACATCCGCACCGCGCTCCACAACTGGCTGTGGGCGCGGAAGCATGGCGGCCGCTTCATCCTGCGCCTCGACGACACCGACAGGGAAAGGTCGAGCGAGGCCTGCGTGCAGGGCATAAGGGAGGATCTGGCCTGGCTCGGCCTGGTTCCGGACGAGGAGCACCGGCAGTCGCGGCGATTCGACCGCTACGAGGCGGCGCTGGAGCGGCTGCGCGAGGCGGGGCGGGTCTATCCGGCCTACGAGACGGCGCAGGAGCTGGAGCTCAAGCGCAAGGTCCAGCTCGGGCGCGGCAAGCCGCCGGTCTACGACCGCGCGGCGCTGCAGCTGAGCGACGCCGATCGGGCGAAGCTCGAGGCGGAGGGGCGGCGGCCGCACTGGCGCTTCAGGCTCGACCATGGCGCGCCGATCGCATGGGACGACCTTGTGCGCGGGCCGCAGCATTTCGATCCCGCCTTGCTCTCCGACCCGGTGGTGCGGCGCGAGGACGGCAGCTGGCTCTATATGCTGCCCTCGACGGTCGACGATATCGAGCTCGGCATCACCCATGTCGTGCGCGGCGAGGACCATGTCGCCAACACCGCCTTGCAGGTGCAGATGTTCGAGGCGCTGGGCGCGGCGCCGCCCGCCTTCGCCCACGAGGCGCTGCTGGTCGGTTCCGAAGGCAAGCTTTCCAAGCGGCTGGGCTCGCTCGGCGTCGAGGCGATGCAGGACGCGGGGATCGAGCCCCTCGCCCTCCTCGCCAAGCTCGCCCGGATCGGCACGAGCCTGCCGGTCGAGCCGATGATGGAGGCGGCAGCCCTGATCGAGGGCTTCGACTTCGCCACCTTCGGCCGAGCGCCGGCGCGCTTTGACATGGCCGAGCTCGCCGGCCTCAACGCCCGCATCGTCCACAATCTGCCCTTCGAGGCGGTGGCGGGGCGGCTGCCCGCGGGGATGGGGCCCGAGGATTGGGCGGCGATCCGGCCGAACCTGGCGAGCGTCGCGGCAGCGGCGGACTGGTGGGCGATCCTCCACGGCCATGTCGAAGCCGAGGCGGCCGCGGAGGACGCCGGTTTCCTGGCCGCCGCGGCCGACGCGGCGGCCGCGCTCGACTGGTCGGCCGATCCGTGGGCGCAGCTCGTCGCCCGGCTGAAGGCCGAAAGCGGGCGAAGCGGCAAGGCGCTCTTCCACCCCTTGCGCCGCGCCCTCACCGGCCGCGACAGCGGCCCGGAAATGGCCGCCCTCCTGCCGCTGATCGGCCGCGAGGAGACGATCGCGAGGCTCCGGGGCTGACCTGAAGGCGTTCCCCTCCCTGCACGCAGGGAGCGCAATCTCGCGGAACAAAGCCTCTTCTCCTGTTTTACGATATATTGTAACATCATGTTATGAGATAACCTCTCATACATCGTATCGGAGCATGAGGAGAGATGCCATGACGACAGCCACCTCCTTCTACGAGCCCAGGCGGATCGACCGGCGCGCGGTTGCCGTGGTGGTCCTCCTCCACGGCGTCGCGCTGGCCGCTTTGGCCATCGCCAAGGGCGAGGACATCGTCCGGATCATACACCCGCCGATCGTCGTCACGACGATCCCGGAAACCCTGCCGCCGCCGCCCAGGCCGCCCGAGCCGCATCCCCAGGTCCAGCCGGACACGCACTTCACGGTGGTGAAGACGCCCTTCGAGCCGCCGCGGCCGCCCCATTTCCAGGCGCAGGATTATCCGCCGCTGCCGCCGGGGCCGCTCGCCGGCGAGGGGACGGGGCCGATCGCCGAGCCGCCGCCCCCGCCGCCGCCGCCACCCCCGCCGCCGCGGATCGAGCCGGCGCGGGCGCGGGCCAACCTCGCCTCCTACGTATCGAACGACGATTATCCGGCGAGCGCGATCCGCTCCGAGGAGCAGGGCACGACGCGCTTCCGCCTGGTGGTGGGAGCCGACGGGCGGGTGAGCGACTGCAAGGTCATCGCGTCGAGCGGCTCCTCGGCGCTCGACACGGCGACCTGCCGGATCATGCGGTCGAGGGCGCGCTTCACCCCCGCCCACGACAGCAGCGGCAGCCCGACAATGGACACCGTCTCCAACGCGATCCGCTGGGTGCTCCCCAGCGGCTGAGCGGGCACTGGCGCGGGCGCCGGGCAGGGCCTATCTTGCGGCCATGTCCTGGTTCCCGCGCCCCGCCTCCCCCCGTGCCCTCTGGGCCGACCTTCGCGATTTCACCCGCGAGCGCAGCCGCTACCAGTGGGGCGGCCTGGCGGTCGCGCTCGTCATGCCGGTGCTGATAATCGCCGGCTTCTACCACGACAGCTCGCACGGCATCGCGCCGGGCCCCCAGCTCATCTACGCGGAAAGCTGGCCCGCCAGCCGCACCGACGCCCAGATCAAGGCCGACCAGAAGAAGGACCAGGCGAGGAAGGAGCTGATGCGCAAGGCGCGGCAGCGCGAGTTCCAGAAGCTCGACCGGGAGCTCAAGAAAGTCGGCATTTGAACGACGACGCGCGCTGGATGGCGGCGGCGGTCGCGCTCGGCGAGCGCGGGCGCGGGCGCACGGCGCCCAATCCCAATGTCGGCTGCGTGATCGTCGGCGAGGGCCGAATCGCCGGCCGCGGCTGGACCCAGCCGGGCGGCCGTCCCCATGCCGAAGCGATGGCGCTGGCCGAGGCGGGCGAGGCCGCGCGCGGCGCCACCGCCTTCGTGACGCTCGAGCCCTGCTGCCACGCGAGCCCCCGCGGCCCCGCCTGCGCCGACCTCCTCGCCGAAGCCGGCGTGGCGCGGGTAGTCGCGGCGCTCGGCGATCCCGATCGACGCGTCGCCGGCGGCGGCCTGGCGCGGCTCAGGGCGGCGGGGATCGAGGTGGAGACCGGCCCCGGCGCCGAAGCCGCGGCGCGCTCCATGGCCGGCTTCCTCACCCGCCAGCGGCTCGGGCGGCCTTATGTGACGCTGAAGCTCGCTATGTCACTCGACGGCAAGATCGCCCTGCCCTCGGGCGAGAGCCGCTGGATCACCGGCGAGGATGCGCGCGCGCACGTCCACCTGGAGCGCGTCCGGGCCGACATGATCCTGGTCGGCCGCGGCACCTGGGAGGTCGACCGACCGAAGCTCGACGTGCGGCTGCCGGGGCTGGAGGACCGGGCCCCGCGGCGCGCGATCCTGACCCGCGGCGAGTCCGTCGAGGGGTGGACGAAGCTCGGCAGCCCGGAGGCGGTATACGGGCTTGAAGACGTCAACGACCTGCTAGTCGAAGGCGGCTCGGCGACGGCTTCCGCCTTCCTCGGCGCCGACGTCGTCGACCGCCTGCTCATCTACCGCGCACCGATTCTGATCGGGGAGGGCAAGTCGTCGATCGGCTACATAGGCCTGACCAGCCTCGCCGAGGCGCACCGACGCTGGCGGCCCGTCGATTCGCGCATGCTTGGCATCGACCGGCTCGAAGTCTACGAGCGCGAGCGAATCCCCCTCCCTGGAAGGGAGGGGTAAGGGGTGGGTTCCGCCGAAGGCGGCCAAAGCGCGGCGCCCGGGGTCTCGCTTCGCTCGCCTACCCACCCCCTGCCCCTCCCTTGCAGGGAGGGGAGTTCATCCGTTCCCACCTAAGCCGGCAGGCGCTAAGGGACGCACGCAATGTTCACCGGAATCATCACCGACGTCGGGCGGATCGCCGCCGCCGAGCAGCGCGGCGATCTCCGCCTCAAGGTGAGCTGCGGCTACGACATGGCGAAGGTCGACCTCGGCGCCTCGATCGCCTGCTCCGGGGTATGTTTGACCGTCGTCGACAAAAGCGAGGACTGGTTCGCGCTCGATCTCTCGGCCGAGACGCTCAGCCGCACGGCGCCCGGCCTGTGGAACGAGGGCGGCCGGCTCAACCTCGAACGCTCGCTGCGCCTCGGCGACGAGCTCGGCGGCCACATCGTCACCGGCCATGTCGACGGAATCGGCATGGTGGCGGCGGTCGAGCCGGTGGGGGATTCGCTTTCGGTGCGGATCGAGGTGCCCGAAGCCTTGTCCCGCTACATCGCCGCCAAGGGTTCGATCGCGGTCGACGGCGTGTCGCTGACCGTCAATGCGGTCGAGGGGGACGGCTTCGAGCTGAACCTCATCCCGCACACGGCGGCCGAAACGACGCTGGGCGGGATCGCCGCCGGCCGCCGCGTCAACATCGAGATCGACATCCTCGCCCGCTATATCGGGCGGATGCTGGAGATGCGGGGCTGATGGCCGCCTTGACTATGGAACGCGGCTTCCTCTCCTCGCCACAGGAGCTGATCGACGAGGCGCGCAACGGGCGCATGTTCATCCTCGTCGACGACGAGGACCGGGAGAATGAGGGCGACCTCGTCATCCCCGCCCAGATGGCGACGCCGGAAGCGATCAACTTCATGGCGACGCACGGCCGCGGCCTCATCTGCCTGGCGCTGACCCGCAAGCGCGTCGATCAGCTCGGCCTCGAGCTGATGAGCCGCCACAACGGCACACGCCACGAAACCGCCTTCACCACCTCGATCGAGGCGAAGGAGGGGGTGACGACCGGCATCTCCGCCGCCGACCGGGCGCGCACCGTCTCGGTCGCGATCGACGCCTCGAAGGGGCCGGAGGACATCGTCACGCCCGGCCACGTCTTCCCTTTGGTGGCGCGCGACGGCGGGGTGCTGATCCGCGCCGGCCATACCGAGGCGGCGGTCGACGTCGCCCGCCTCGCCGGCCTCAACCCGTCGGGCGTGATCTGCGAGATCATGCGCGAGGATGGGACCATGGCGCGGATGGACGACCTCGTCGCCTTCGCGCAGCGGCACGGGCTGAAGATCGGCACGATCCGCGACCTGATCGCCTACCGCCTCAAGAAGGACCATCTCGTCGAGCAGACCGGCGAGGCGGCGTTCGACAGCGTCTGGGGCGGGACGTGGACGGCCCGGGCCTTCCTCAACAAGGCGCTCGGCAGCGAGACGGTGGCCCTGGTCAAGGGGGAGATCGATCCCTCGAAGCCGACGCTCGTGAGGATGCACCAGCTCAGCCTCTTTTCCGACGTGTTCGGCGAGGCGAATGCGCGGAGCGGCCTCCTCGCCGGCGCGATGAGGATGATCGCGGAGGAAGGGGCGGGGGTGATCGTCGTGCTCAACCGGCCGGTGCCGATCTCGGAGATCCTCAACCTGCGGGCGGGGAAAGGCGGACCCAGGGACATGGACCAGCTGCGCGACTATGGCGGCGGCGCGCAAATCCTCTCGGCGCTGGGCGTGCACGACATGATCCTCCTCACCAACACCCACCACACGCCGGTGGCGCTGTCGGGCTACGGCCTCACCATCGTCGGCGAGCGGCCGATCCGGCAGGAGGGCTGAGCATGGCGCGGCTGCTGATCGTCGAGGCGCGCTTCTACGACCATCTTAACGACCTGCTGCTGGCGGGGGCGAGGAGGGCGATCGAGGCGGCCGGCCATTCGCACGAGACGGTGACCGTGCCGGGCGCGCTCGAAGTGCCGGCGGCGATCGCGCTGGCGGCGGAGACCGGGCGCTACGACGCCTTCGTGGCGCTCGGCGTGGTGATTCGCGGCGAGACCTACCATTTCGAGATCGTCGCGGGGGAGAGCGCGCGCGGGATCATGGCGCTGACCCTCGACGGCCTCGCGGTCGGCAACGGCATTCTCACCGTAGAGGACGAAGCCCAGGCGCTGGCGCGAGCCCGGCCCGAGGAGAAGGACAAAGGCGGCGAGGCGGCCAAGGCGGCGCTGGCTATGCTGGCGCTGAGGGAACAGCTTTAAGCCTTGGCGGCTGAACCATCTGGCTGATCATGTTGTCTAACAACAAATGACTCCACGCGGCGCTCCGAATCTGCGCACCGGAGCGCTCGAAGCCGACATGCACCACGTGTTTATCGAGTACATCCTGCACGCATTCAACGCTGGGTACGAGGTCCGAGTCGTCGGAGATCACGACGGCGACATCATAGAGATCCCGCATCGCCAGGGCCATCATGTCGCACACGATTTTCGTGTCTACACCTTTCTCGACATAGTGGACGGATTCATGACCCTTGTCGCAGCGTTCCACTCGCCTTTGCCGCGGCGAGATTTTGACTGTGTATCCCGGGAGCTGATCGAGTTCGAAGCGGAGCCAATGGTCGAAATGCCGGTCTTCCTGGCGGCCGGGTTGCCGTGTCGATGCGTAGACACTGATGCCTCGCAGTTCCATCTCGGCCCGTTGCAGATAATTGATCGAACTGAGGTGGTTCATGATCACGCCAGGCAGCTCTTCCCAAGCTAAGTCGCCGCCGCAACTCCCGACTTCATGTCTCCAAGCAATATCGAAATTGGCATGGTCTACGAAGATACGAACCCTCATGCTTCGTCCTCCCCGCATTGGGCAATGGCCTGAGGCCCGCCGCCTTCGAAGCCTCAGCGACTCACAGGCTCACGCGCGGCATTTTGGGCGGTTTTCATTTGGAGTCTATCCCCACGATCGAAGTCAGGAACTTATCGACTGACCATTCATGTTCATTGGCAGCAAGGCAGCCTCAGCCTTGCGTGGAGGCGAGGGCTACCGCCGGAGCCAGTGCCTTCGGGCGAACCAGGCGAGCACCGCCAGGCCCACCACCACGCAGAAGCCGACGACGCCCCAGAAGGACCAGGGCTCGTGGGAATAGGGTATGCCCTCGACGTTCATGCCGAGCAGGCCGGTGATGAAGGTCAGCGGCAGGAAGATGAAGGCGACGACCGAGATGAGCAGGGAGCGCTGGTCGATCTCCTCGGCGCGAAGGTCGGTCAGCTGCTCGTGGAGGAGGGCGGAGCGCTCGCGCACGGCTTCCAGCTCCTCGGCCATGCGGGCGAAGCGGTCCGCGGCCTCGCGGATGTGGAGGCGGTCGTCCTCGGCGAGCCAGGCGAAATCGAGCTGGGCCAGCGTCTGGAGGGCATCGCGGTCGGGCGCGACGAAGCGGCGGAAGGCGATCGCTTCGGAGCGGATGCGGGTGATCTGGCTGCGCAGGCGGTAGATGGCATGGCCTTCGAGCTGGGTCTCGCAATCGTCGAGCTCGTCGCCCAGGGCTGCGACCTCCGGGTCGAGCTGCCGGCTGATCTCGCGAGCGAAGGCGGCGACAAGATCGCCCGGGTCGAGCACCTGGCCCTGTTTCATCAGGTCCACCACCGGCGCGGTGGCGGCCAGCGGGCGGCGGGTCAGCGAATTGACCTTGCCGGCGCGGATCCACATGCGGATCGAGACGAGACGGTCGGAAATGTCGACTCCGGCCGCGGCGGGCCCGCGCAGGTTGACGATCGCGCCCTCCTCGATGCGGTCGCAGCGCGGGCGGGTCTCGGTCGCCACCAAAGCGTTGGCGGCGACGTCGGGTATGTCCTGACCGGCGAGGAGCGAAAGGCTCGGCGCGTCCTCGTCGTCGATGTGGATCCATACGAAGCCCGGCCCCGCATAAGCGGCGGCTTCCTCGGCGGTGACGGGGCGGACCGGGCCGTCGCCGACGAGGATCGCCGTGCAGCTCATGCCAGACCGGCTAGGAAGGCGCGCAAAGCCGGGGCGACGTCGTCGCGCTTCAGCGCCAGCGCGACATTGGCCTTCACGAAACCCAGTTTGTCGCCGCAATCGTGGCGTTCGGCGTCCACCGCGATGCCATGGAAGGGCTGGCGGCCGATCAGCGCGGCCATCGCGTCGGTCAGCTGGATCTCGCCGCCGGCGCCCTTCACCGGATTGTCGAGGATGCGCATCACCTCGGGCTGGAGGATGTAGCGGCCGATGATGCCGAGATTGGAAGGCGCCTCCTCCGGCTTCGGCTTCTCGACCACGCCCCTGACCTCGGTGAGGGGGCCGTCGCGGCGGCCCGGGGCGATGATGCCGTAGCTCGCCGTCCGCTCGGGCGCGACTTGCTCGACGCAGACGATATTGCCGCCGACTTTCTCATAGGCCTCGACCATCTGGGCGAGGCAGCCGGGACTCCCGACCATGAGATCGTCCGGGAGGAGCACGGCGAAGGGCTCGTCGCCGACCAGCTCGCGCGCGCACCAGACGGCGTGGCCCAGGCCGAGCGGCTCCTGCTGGCGGACGGAGGCGACCGCGCCCGCGGGGAGTCGGGTGCCGGCGAGGATGTCGAGCGGCTTGCCGCGCGCGCGCATCACTGCCTCGAGCTCGAAGGCGATGTCGAAATGGTCCTCGAGCGCGGTCTTGTTCCGGCCGGTGACGAAGATGATCTGCTCGATCCCGGCTTCCAGCGCCTCCTCGACCGCGTACTGGATGAGGGGGCGGTCGACGACGGTCAGCATCTCCTTCGGCATCGCCTTGGTGGCGGGCAGGAAGCGGGTGCCGAGCCCGGCGACGGGGAACACCGCCTTGCGTAGTTTCTTCATCACGTCTCCGGACAGGGGGTCAAAGGCGGGTCAGCGGGTCGGCGGCAGGTCGAACGGATCGTCCTTGCGCTCCTGCGACCGGGAGAGGCCGTCGTCCTGCCGCTCAGGCCGCGCGATCGGCGGGGCGGTCAGCAGCTCTTCGGCGGTGGGGGCGCGGGCGGCGAGGGCGGGCTTGGGCGGCGCCTCGGCGGCGGAGGCGGGCTCGAGCGACTGCTCGCTGCCGCAGGCGGCGAGCGGCAGCAGCGCCGCGGCGAAGGCGATCGTCCGTCTCATGGCCGCCGCTCCCATAGCCGAGCCGCCGGGGCGAGGCCACGCCGAAAAAGCGGCGAAGCTTGCCGAGGGACGCCGGCCCTTCTAGGCGGGCGGCGATGCGCTGGCTGCTCCTCGTCCTCATGCTTCTCGCCGCGTGCCAGCGGGAGGCGGCGCCTCCCGCCCCGGAGGACAATCGGGCCGCGGCCGAGCCGGCGCCGGCCGGGAAGATCGACCGCAGCCATGCCGGCAAGGCGGCCCCCGCGACGAGCTTCGAGGATCCGGACGGGGAGGCGGCGACGCTGGCCGGGTTCGAGGGACGGCCGCTGCTCGTCAACCTCTGGGCGACCTGGTGCGGGCCCTGCGTCAAGGAGATGCCGACTCTGGACCGGCTCGCGGCGGCGCAGGCCGGCAGGCTGCAGGTCGTCGCGATCAGCCAGGACATGGAAGGACGCGACAAGGTCGAGGCCTTCTTCCGCAAGGCGAAGCTGACGACCTTGGAGCCCTATCTCGATGCCAAGCTCGCGCTGATGGGCGATCTCGGCGTGGAGGTGCTGCCGACCACCATCCTGTTCGACGCCGAAGGCCGCGAGGTGTGGCGGGTGACCGGCGAGGAGGATTGGGAGGGCCCGCGCGCGGCGGCGCTGGTGAAGGAGGCGTTCAGGCGCGGGGGGTAGGGCCTCCGTCGCTCAGTCCCGCAGCAGCTCGTTCACCGCGGTCTTGGCGCGGGTGCGGGCGTCGACTCGCTTGACGATCACGGCGCAGGCCAGAGAGGGGCCGCCGCCGGGCGCGGGGAGGGTGCCGGGGACGACGACCGAATAAGCCGGGACTCGGCCGGTGAAGATCTCGCCGCTCGCCCGGTCGACGATCCTGGTCGAGGCGCTGATGAACACGCCCATGGCGAGCACCGAGCCGCGCTCGACCACCACGCCCTCCACCACTTCCGAGCGGGCGCCGATGAAGCAGTCGTCCTCGATTATGGTGGGATTGGCCTGAAGCGGCTCCAGCACCCCGCCTATGCCGGTGCCGGCGGAGATGTGGCAGTTGCGGCCGATCTGGGCGCAGCTGCCGATCGAGCCCCAGGTGTCGACCATCGTGCCTTCGCCGACATAAGCGCCGATATTGACGAAGCTCGGCATCAGCACCGTCCCCTTGCCGAGGAAGGCGCCGCGGCGGACGAAGGCGCCGGGGACCGCGCGGATGCCCGCCGCGGTGAAGCGGGCGGCGTCCCAGCCGGCGAACTTGGACGGCACCTTGTCCCACCAGACCGCGCCGCCGGGGCCGCCCTCGATCAGCGCCATGGGGCTGAAGCGGAAGGAGAGAAGCACCGCCTTCTTCAGCCATTGGTTGACCGTCCAGCCGTCCGGCCCGGGCTCGGCGACGCGCGCCTCGCCGGAATCGAGCAGCGCGATCGCCCGCGCGATGGCGGCCGCGACGTCGCCTTCGCCGCCGGCGAGCGAATCGCGGCGCTCCCAGGCTTCGTCGATGGTCTGCCGCAGCGTCTCGGTCATTCCCCCTCCTCGGCGGTGATCCCGGTGAGCCATTCGCCGATATCCGCGATCCGGTAATCGATAAAGGCGCCATCGGCCGCGTGGCTCGCCTGGTCGGAGCCGTTGTCGATCCACACAGTGGTCATGCCAAGCGCCTTCGCCGGCGCGAGGTTGCGCGCCATGTCCTCGACGAAGAGCGCGCGCGCCGGGTCGATGGCGTAGCGCTCGCACATCGCGGCATAAGCGCGCGGATCGGGCTTGGGGACGTAATCCATGGCGTGAATGTCGTGGAGGCCGTCGAACGCGTTGGCGAGGCCGAGGCGGTCGAGCACGCGCCGCGCATAGGCCTCGTCGCCGTTGGTGAAGACGAACTTGCGGCCCGGCAGCCGGTCGAGCGCCGCGACGAGGCGCGGATCGGCCGACAGGCGGGCGAGGTCGATGTCGTGGACGAAGGCCAGGAACGCCTTCGGCTCGACGCCGTGCGCCGCCATCAGCCCGGCCAAAGTCGTGCCGTGGGCGCGGAAATAGCCTTTCTGGAGGCGCCGCGCCTCGTCGTGGCCGCAGCCGAGCAATTGCTGTATGAACTCGCCCATGCGGACGTCGATCAGCGCGAACAGGTCCGCCGAGGCCGGGTAGAGGCTGTTGTCGAGATCGAAGATCCAGCTGTCGACGTGCCGGAGCGGGGCGGGGAGCATGGTTGCCCGTAGCGCAAGCTTGCCCCTTCAGCAAAATGAAAGGATGAGCCTGCTAGCAAGTGCCTCAAAATCCAAGAAAATTGAGCAGCTTAGGCAGAGGGTCGGATGAGCGGCAAGGTTCGCAGAAACAGTCTGGTCCTCTCCGTGTGCGTCGTGGCGATCGCGCTTTCCGGCTGCGGCGGTGGCGGCACCGGCGGCGGCACCGGAGTCACGCCGATCACGCCGGCGCCCCCTCCCCCGCCGCCTCCGCCGCCGCCACCCCCGCCCCCGCCGCCCCCTCCGCCGCCGCCAGCCAGCACCTTCCGCGATTCCGAATATAACCGCTCGTCCGGCGCCAATTTCCCCAACAGCGCGGCGGCCTGGGAAGCGGGCGCCACCGGGCGCGGCGTGAAGATCGCGCTCGTCGATACCGGCGTAAACCCGAACCTTCCCGACTTCGCGGGCAAGATCGATCCGGCCAGCGCCGACGTCGCCGGCAACCGCGGCATCGCGGACAGCGAGGGGCACGGCACCGCGACGGCCGCGGTCGCCGCGGCGGCGCGCAACGGGAGCGGCATCGAGGGCGTGGCCTTCGACGCCACCATCCTCTCCTACAACACCGCCGACCCGACCGACTGCACCGATGCGGACGGGTGCAGCCACAACAGCACCGACATCGCCAGGGCGATCGACCTCGCGCGCCAGAACGGCGCCCGAGTCATCAACATCTCGCTCGGCGGCGAAGATCCGAGCACCTCCGTCAACAACGCCGTCGCCCGCGCCGCCTCGGCCGGGATCGTGGTGGTGATGTCGGCGGGGAACACCGGCACGGACCCCACCGGGGGCAATCCCGAAGGGTTCGCGCTGGCCGCTTCGGCGGCGGGCAACGTCATCATCGCCGGCGCGGTCGACACCGGCCGCACCCTCGCCGATTTCTCCAACAGGGCCGGCTCGGGCGCGAACACCTACCTTGCCGCGCTCGGAGTCGACGTCACGGCGCCGGACCAGACCGGCAAATTGTTCCTCTGGCAGGGCACCTCCTTTTCCGCCCCGATCATCAGCGGCGCCGTCGCGCTTCTCGCCCAGGCCTTCCCGAACCTCACCGGCCAGCAGATCATGGATGTCCTGTTCCGAAGCGCCGACGATGCCGGCGCGGCGGGGACGGACCCCGTCTACGGCCGCGGCATCCTCAACATCGCCCGCGCCTTCCAGCCGATCGGCACGCTCTCGCTCCCGGACGGCAAGACTCCGGTGGCGGAGAGCGTGGACGACGGCACCGGCCGCAAGGCGGGGCCGATGGGCGACGCCACCGGCCGGCTCGGCGGCGTCATCCTGCTCGACGGCTTCTCGCGCGCCTTCGTCGTCAACCTGCAGTCGGCGCTGCGCAGCGCCCCGGCCGACCAGCCGCTGGCGAGCGGGCTCCAGCAGGGCCTCGCCACCGCCGGCGCCTCGGCGCGCAACATGGCGGTGTCCATCACCGTCCGGCGCAGCCTCGCCGGCCGGCCGCAGGTCGGCTTCGCCCAGCTCGGCCTCACCTACGAGGACGCGCGGCAGGCGCGGGTGCTGTCCGGCGTGGCGGTGAGCCAGCTCGGCCAAGGCACCGCGGTCGCGCTCGGCATCTCCGAGAGCGGTCGGACGCTCCAGCAGCGGCTGGCGGCGCAATATCCCAATGCCTTCCTGGTCGCGCGCGATCCGATGACTCGGATGGGCTTTTACGGCGACGGTGCGACGAGCCTCGGCGCGCGCCAGCGGCTCGGCCCGCTCGGCGTCACCGTCACGGCGGAGCGGGGCAAGGTCTATACGCCGGATATCCTGCGCTCGATCGCCCGGCCCGGCTACGTCGTCGGCGGCATCGCCCTCGACCGGCGGATCGGCCCGGCCGCGGTGACGCTGGGGGCGAGCCGGCTCGACGAGGCCGAGACGATGCTCGGCGGCCGGCTTTCCGGGGTTCTGGCCGTCGGCGGCGCGACCAGCTGGTTCGTGGACGGAAGCGCCGCCTTCGATCTCGGCCGCGGCTGGGACGCCTATACCAGCTACCGGCGCGGCTGGACCTCCGCGCCGGGGGCGGGGGCGCTGGCTCAGGGCGGCCGGCTGACCACCGACGCCTGGGCGTTCGACCTGTCGAAGCGCAACGCCCTGTTCGGCGGCGACCGGCTGGCGCTTCGGCTGATGCAGCCGCTGCGCGTCCGCTCCGGCGGGCTGGGCCTGCGGGTGCCGGTCTCCTACGATTATGCGACTCTGCGGGCGGGCTATGAAAGCCGCTTCTTCAATCTCGCGCCGACCGGGCGGGAGATCGACCTGGAAGCCGCTTATGCGGTGCCGTTGCTCGGCGGGGAAATGAGCGGCAATCTGTTCGCCCGCCGCCAGCCCGGCCATATCGCCGCGATCGACAAGGACCTCGGCGCGGCGATAAGGTTTACGCTCGGCTTCTGAGGGCCGCCGTTCACCCGCGGTTCAACGGCGGCTGGGGAATCTCGCCGCGATTACAGGGAGGTTACGATGTCCGCGATGGCGCTCGCCGTTCTACTGTCGGTCGGGTCGCCGGCTCCGGCCGCCGCTGCCGCGGAGCCGTCGGCGCCGATCGTCGTGACCGGCATCCGCCTCGGCGACGCGCGCCAGCAGCTCGAGCAATGCCTGGCCCGCAAATGCCCGCCGCTCGAAGATATCAAGGCGACCCTGCAATATGCCGAGGCGCTGTTTACCGCCGGCAATTACGACGAGGCCTCGGCCGTGCTGCAGCGCTCGGTCGGGCGCAACCACGGCCATGCGGACCGCTATCCGGTGGGCGTGGCCGGGCTCTACCGGGCGCTCGGCCGGGTCTCGATGCACCAGGGCGAGGGCGACCGCGCCCGCAGCGCCGCCTATGGCGTCGTGCGTTCGCTCCAGGCGGGGCTGCCGGCCGAGGACGCGCGGATCCTCGGCGGCAAGCTCGAGGCGGCGGACACTCAGGCGAGCCTCGGCGACGGCGACGGCGCCGATCGGCTCTACCGCGAGGTGGCGGATAAGGCGCGGCGGATCGGCCGTCCCGACCTCGCCGCCACGGCCGAGGTCAGGCGCGGCCTGCTGCTTCACCGCCTGGGCTATTCGGACGGCCGCGCGCTGCTGGAGAAGGTGGCGGCGCTCGCCGATCCGCGCACCCGCACGCAGCAGCTGGCGGCGCGGGTGGTGCTCGCGCGGATCGACCGCGACGCCGGCAAGGCCGATTCGACCCAGCGCCTCCTCGCGGAGCTGCGTGCCTTCGGCCTGCGCAAGCCGGCCCTGGTCTATGCCCCGCCCATCGACGTCCCGCGCGCCGGGACGATGGCGTTCGCGCCGGCCGGCGGCGACGGCATGCCCAAGCGCGGCGTCGCGAGCATGACGCCCACCGAGGGGTTCGATTATTGGGCCGACGTCGGCTTCTGGATCACGCCCGAGGGCCGCGTGCAGGAGGCCGAGATACTCCGCGCCAAGGGGCCGCGCGAGTGGCTCCAGCCGGTGCTGAGCTCGATCGCCGGGCGCATCTATGCCCCCGCCGCGGGCGCCGCCGAGGCGACCTACCGGGTCGAGCGGTTCAGCTACACCTCGCTGATGGAAACCCAGACCGGGACCCGAATCGCCACCCATTCGGCGCAGGGTCGAATCGAATCGCTCGACATCACCGCCGAAGCGCCCCCGCCGCCCCGCCAGGACTGACCGGGCCGAGCCGCGTCCGTTCCTCCGGCTCCCGCGGGATTGCTGACACTGAACCGCTCATCCTGAGTAGGGACTGAGCGAAGGCGAAGGCCCGTATCGAAGGACCGTCCAGCGCTGTGCGTCCTTCGATACGCCGGTTCGACAAGCTCACCGGCTACTCAGGATGAGCGGGATCGTTCAACCTAAACAGATGGACTCTAATTGATCGTGATCACCCCATCCACCGCCCGCCATTCGGCCGGGCGGACGAGGTGCTGGTGGGCGATTCGGACGGAGTGGATCGCCGCCTCGATGTCGGTGCGCCAATGGTCGAGGAAGCGGTGCAGCACCGGAAAACGCGGCGCCACGTCATATTGCTGCCAGACGAACAGCTGGATGAGGGCGGGGTGGTCCGGCATGTAATAGCTGATTTCGGCCGTCATCAGGCCGTAGCCCTGGACCTGCAGCAGGAAATCGCGGTCGGCGTCCATCATCGCCCTCCCTTTGTGCCCGAGCGAGGATAAGCCGCAATCCTTAACGCCACGCTAACCATGTGCGACGCCTCCTTGTTCCCAAATGCGGGAGGGACGGGAAAATTCGCGAAGGCGGAATTTCGTTCCACGCGCGCGACGAGGGCGGCGGCCGCGCTTCCTTGAAAAGGCGCGGGATCGCTTGTACTTAGCGGCAGCCGGGGGAGGCCCGGCGGGGGGATCGACGTGCATCTGCCGGCAGCCTTGCCGCCGCTCGAGGGGCGCTTCGGCGCCGCCCTCCGCGGCGCGTTCCTGGGGCTCGCGGGCCTGACCCTGCTGATGCTGGCCTGGGGCGGCTGGCTCGCCGCCACCGACTTCTTCGTGACGGTGCCGAACAATCTCGCCTTCGGCTTCGTCACCGGCAGCGGATCGCCGACCGCGCCGGACACGCGGCAGGTGCGGGTGTTCGCGGCGAGCAGCGACGCGGCGCGGCGCTCCGGCCTCAAGCGCGACGACATCATCCTCTCGGTCGACGGCCATGCCGTCCCCGCGCATGCCAGCGAGCACGACATCGGCCGCCTCACCGGCGCGGTGAAGGGCGACGTCGCGACGATCGTCACCCGCTCGACCGACGGCGCAATGCGCGTCCACAGGCTGCCGCGGCAGCCCGACGCCTGGTCGGAGAAGGTGGCGGGCACCGGCCTCACCGGCTGGCAGCGCAGCGCCCTCCTGTTCGGCGCGGACGAGCTCCGGCTGCTGTTCCTCGCCGCCGCGGCGCTGCTGCTCTACCGCAGCCGCCGCCGCGACCCCGTCGCCCTGCTGTTCGGCACCGTGCTGCTGCTCTTCTGCCATGTCAGCGGGTCGGGCTTCTGGTTCTGGCACCGGCTCGGCGTGGACGGCTACAAGCCGTGGCTCGCGTCATTCCTCTATGCCCTGCTCGCGGTGGCGCTGAGCGCCTTTCCGGACGGGCGCTTCCCCTCGCGCTGGACCCGCTGGCTGGTGGCGGGCGGAGTGCCGCTCTTCGTCGCGCTCGCGCTCTTTCAGCTGCTCACCGGGCGGCTGCCGCTTTATCTCCCCTCCTGGCTGACCATCGCATTGTTGCTGGCCTGCGGCCTCGGGCTGGTGCTTCGCTTCCGCGGCCTGCCGCGCGGCACCGAGCGCCAGCAGGCCAAATGGGCGGTGGCGGGCGCGGCGAGCTACATCCTCCTCACCGCCGCCGTCGCCGTGCCGCGCCTGCTCCTGTTCGGCGCCGAGCCCGGGCCGGCGATGTTCGTCGCATCGGTGCTGGCCGGCGCGGCGGCCTCGATCCTGCTGCCGCTCGGCCTGCTCGTCTCGCTGCTCCGCTACCGCCTCTACGACGCCGAGGCCGCGATCAGCCGGTCCGCCGCCTATTCGATCCTGACGCTGGGGCTCCTCATCGGCTTCGCGGCGAGCAAGAAGGGGCTGGAGCTTTTCGCCGAGCATCTGTTCGAGGGCAGCGCGGCGGCGCTGTCGGGCGGAGTCGCCGCGGCGATCGCGGCGCTGATGATCACGCCGCTTCACCACAAGGTGACTCGCTGGGCCGAGGAGCGCTTCCACAAGGCGCTGATCGCGATGCGCCGGCTCCTCCCGGACGAGGTCGGCGACCTGCGCGAGACGGCGGGGCTGGCGGAGCTCGGCGAGGCGGTGCTCGCGCGGATCGAGCGCGGCGTGCGGGCGACGCGGCTGGCGCTGGTGGTCGAGGGCCACGCCGTCGCCACGCGCAACCTGGGCGCCGGCGGCCCTCCCGTCGAGACGGGCGATCCCCGTTTCCCGGTCGTCCTGGAGCTGCGGCGGCCGGAGGGTGAGCCGCTCGGCGCGATCCTGCTCGGCCCGCGTCCGGACGGCAGCCTCTACGGCAAGGACGAGCGGCGCGCGCTCGAGACGATCGCCGGGCCGGTCGCCCGCGACGTCGACGTCGTGCTGAGGCGGGAAGCCGCGGCGCGCGCGCGGGCGGCGGAGATCGGCCGGCTCAAGACCCGCATCCGCGCGCTGGAGACGCGGCTGGCCGCTCCGCTCGGCCCCGGCGGGAGCGCCGCCGCCGCCGAATGAGCCGGCTCAGACGGTGAAGCTCTCGCCGCAGCCGCAGCTGCCCTTGGCGTTGGGATTCTCGAAGACGAAGCCGGCGGCGAAATCGTCCTCCTGCCAGTCCATCACGCTGCCGATCAGATAGAGGACCGAAGCGGCGTCAATGAAGAAGGGACCGGCGGGCGTGTCGATGCGCTCGTCGAAGGGCCGCGCCTCGGACACATAATCCACCGAATAAGCGAGCCCCGAGCAGCCGCGGCGGGGGGTGGAGAGCTTGACTCCGATCGTGCCTTCGGGCGCCCGCGCCATCAGCGCCGCCACCCGCGCCTCGGCGGCGGGCGTGAGGGTGACCGCGGCCGGGAGGGCGCGGTGGGGGGCAGTCTTGGTCTCGGTCGTCATCTCTATCTCCTTAGCCCCTCCCCTTCAGGGGAGGGGTTGGGGTGGGGCCTGTGCAGATCCGTCGCCGCGGCGCGGTTGACCCATCACCTTCCCCACCCCCAACCCCTCCCCTGAAGGGGAGGGGCTTTAGTTCACAGCATGCCCAGCTCCAGCTTGGCTTCGTCGGTCATCTTCTGCGGGTCCCAGGGCGGGTCCCAGACCAGCTCCACCTCGGCGTCGCCGATGCCGGGAACCGAGCCGACCCGCAGCTCGACCTCGCCCGGCATGGATTCGGCGACCGGGCAGTGCGGCGTCGTCAGCGTCATCTTGATCTTCGCATGGTGCTCGGGGGTGATCTCGACGTCGTAGATGAGGCCGAGATCGTAGATGTTGACCGGGATTTCGGGATCGTAAATGTCCTTCAGCGCCTCGATCACGCCTTCGTAGAGGTCCCCGCCGGGCGCCTCGGCGGCCTGCTCCGCCGGCTTGTGCGCCAGGAAGCCTTCGAGATAGTCGCGCTTGCGCTCGAACGTCTCCACCGCGTCGGCGACGCGCGCCTTCGGCGGCGAGACGGCCTCGCTCACTTCCTCGATCTCGATCCTGCGTTCCTCGTTCACCCGAAGATCCTCGTTACCCGTTCGATTCCCCGCACCAGCGCCTCGACATCCTGCCGCCCGTTATAGACGCCGAAGCTCGCCCGCGCGGTGGCGTCGACCCCGAGATGCGCCATCAGCGGCTGGGCGCAATGGTGCCCGGCGCGGATCGCCACCCGGCTCTCGTCCAATATGGTGCCGACGTCGTGCGCATGCACCCCCCCGACGGCGAAGCTGACGATACCCGCCGAATCCTCCGGCCCGAACAAAGTGACGCTGTTCAGTGAAGAGAGCGCCGAGCGGGTCTCGAGCACCAGCGCGTCCTCATGCGCGGCGATGGCGTCGAGGCCGATCGCTTCGACATAGGCGATTGCCGCTTCCAGGCCGAGCACGCCGACGACGTGCGGAGTCCCCGCCTCGAACCGCGCGGGAGGGGGGGCGTAGGTGGTGCGCTCGAACGTCACCTTGTCGATCATCGCGCCGCCGCCCTGGACCGGCGGCATGGCGTCCAGCAGCTCGCCCCGACCCCACAGCACGCCGATCCCGGTCGGTCCGTAGAGCTTGTGGGCGGAGAAGACGTAGAAGTCGCAGCCGAGCGCCGCCACGTCGACCGGCATGCGCGGCACCGCCTGGCAGCCGTCGAGGAGGAGGAGGGCGCCGACATTGTGCGCCAGCGCCGCCGCCCGCTTCGCGTCGAGGACGGAGCCGAGCACGTTGGAGACATGGGCGAGGGCGACCAGGCGGTGCCGCCCGGTCAGCATCCCCGCCATCGCGTCGAGATCGATCCGCCCGTCCTCCGTCAGCGGCGCGACGTCGATCCCGGCGCCGGTGCGCCCGGCGATCATCTGCCAGGGGACGATGTTCGAATGATGCTCGAGCACGGACAGCATGATGCGGTCGCCGGGCCTGAGGAAGGTCCCGCCCCAGCTCTGCGCGACGAGGTTGATCCCTTCGGTGGCGCCGCGGACGAAGATCACTTCCTCCGCCGACCGGGCGCCGATGAACGCGGCCGTCCGCCGCCGGACCGCCTCGAAGGCGAGCGTCATCTCGGCCGAGCGCTGATAGACGCCGCGGTGGACGGTCGCATAGGTCTCGGCATAGCCGCGCGCGATCGCGTCGATCACCGGCCGCGGCTTCTGCGCGGTGGCGGCGGTGTCGAGATAGGACCAGCCCTCCGGGATCGCCGGGAAATCGGCGACCAGGTCGAGCGGGCGGGCGGAGGCGAGAGCGTCCATCACCCCTCCCCTTCAGGGGAGGGGCCGGGGGTGGGGGATGTCAGGGATTTAGCGCCGGTCGCTACATCCCCCCCCCCCACCCCACCCCGGAAGGGGAGGGGCTTTTGGCCGAACCACATCTCCGCCTCTTCCCCGAACGCCGCCCGCACCGCCGCCTCGCCGATCCGGTCGATCGCGTCGGCGACGAAGGCGCGGGTGAGGAGGGCGCGGGCGTCGGCGAGCGGCACGCCGCGGCTCGCCATGTAGAAGAGCGCGTCGCGATCGAGCTCGCCGACGGTGGCCCCGTGGGCGCATTTGACGTCGTCGGCGAAGATTTCCAGCTCGGGCTTGGCGTTGACCTGGGCGGTGCGGGAGAGGAGCAGGCCCTTCAGCGACTGTTCGCCGTCGGTCTTCTGCGCGTCCCGCGCCACCTCGACCCGCGCCGCCACCGAGCAGATGCCGCGATCGTCGGCGACCGAGCGCCAGACCTGGCGGCTGGTCCCGCCCGGCTGCTCGTGCCGAACGACGAGGTTCGCGTCGTGGCGCTGCCGGCCGCGCGCCAGAAGGGCGCCACCCGCCTCGGCATAGGCGCCGTCCCCCGCCAGGACGATCTCGCCGTCGAGCCTCGAGTCGGCGCCGCCGCCGGCGAGCGTGGTGACGATCAGGCTCGCGCCCTCGGCCAGCCCGGCGCGGTCGGTGAGGCTGACGAAGCCGCCGGTCGAGAGGATTCGCCGGGCGAGCATCAGCCGGGCGTGGCCGCCGAGCGTGAGGCGCGTCAGGCGGTTCGCCCAGCCCTCGCCGACAAAGGTCTCGACGATCGACGCCTGGGCGCCCGCGCCGAGCTCGATCACGGCGGGCAGATGATCCGCGGCCCCCGTCGAGACATGGACGATCTGGACGAGCCCCTGCGGCGCATGGTCGCGGTCGAGCCGAAGCGCCCAGCCCGAACCGCCCACCAGCCGGGCCAAAGCATGGCCGCCCGCTTCGGCTTCGACGGCCCCGAGCGAGAGCGGTCCCGGATCGCTTTGCGACTCATCCGGGCGGCCGTCGACGAAGAGCAGCCGCGGTCCCTCGCAGGCGAGCCAGGGAAGCCTCGCCGGAGCCGCTCCCGACGCCGTGCGCGCCGCAAGCTCCGGCAAGGCGGAGAGATCGCTCCACCGCCAGCCTTCGGTCCTGGGGGAGGGAAGGTCGAGCCTCATCGGCGACCCGCCCGAGCGACCCGCGAAAGGTCCGTAAAGTCCGCGTCATACGCGCGGGCGCGCGAGGGGCGGGTCATGCGGCGATCTCCGCATAGCCTTCGCGCTCGAGCTCGCGGGCCAGCTCCGGCCCGCCGGAGCGCACGATTCGGCCCTCGGCGAGGACGTGGACGAAGTCCGGCACGACCAGGTCGAGCAGGCGCTGATAATGGGTGATGAGCAGGACCGCCTTGTCGGGCGCTCGCATGATCCGGTTGATGCCGTCCGCGACCACCCGAAGCGCGTCGATGTCGAGCCCGCTATCGGTCTCGTCGAGCACCGCGAGCCGCGGCGCGATGATGCCCATCTGCACCATCTCGTTGCGCTTCTTCTCGCCGCCCGAAAAGCCGACGTTCACGCCTCGCTTCAGCATGTCCATCGACACGCCGAGCGCATCGCCCTGCTCGCGCGCCAGCCGCAGGAAATCCCCCGCCGACATCTCCGCCTCGCCCCGCGCGCGCCGCTGCGCGTTCAGGGCGGTGCGCAGGAACTGGACGTTGGAGACGCCCGGTATCTCGACCGGATATTGGAAACCGAGGAACAGCCCCGCCGCGGCGCGCGCGTCCGCCTCCATCGCCAGCAGGTCGCGCCCGTCCAGCGCCACCGAGCCCTCCGTCACCTCATAACCCTCGCGCCCGCCGAGCACGTAGCCGAGCGTCGACTTGCCCGCCCCGTTCGGCCCCATGATCGCATGCACCTCGCCCGCATTCACGGAGAGGCTGAGGCCCTTGAGGATCACCTTGCCGGCGACCGTGGCGTGGAGGTTTTCAATCTTCAGCATGTCACTTTTCAACGCATTCCTTGCTTCGCACGGCGAACCGGCGTTCCGATCTCTCAATGTCAGCCATCAATCGCTGGAATTCGCGGTCTTGAGCGGACTCGGCAGGCCGCGCGGCGTCGCGGGCCCTCCGCAGTTCTTCGACGCGCCTCGCCACTCGCTCGCGGTCCTTCTGGTAATCGTTCCGGACGTCGCTGCAACGAAGCTGCGCCTTCGGAGCGGCCCCCGCTCCCGACTCTCCGGAGCAGCCCGACAGTATCGAAGCGGCAAGCATGCCGGCGAGGATCGGCTTGCCGGCGACCGTGGCATGGAGGTTTTGGATCCGGAGACTCATATGATCGACTCGTCCATTCGGCCCTTGATGTCGGCGTCGACGCCCGAAAAAGCCTCCCAGGCATCGCCGATCAGCCGCCGCACCTGCTTGTTCTGAAGACTATCCCAGTCGAGCCTCGACATGAGCGCGCGGCAGTCCGCCAGGACGTAGGTGAACAACTGGGGGCGGGGGCTGTCCGGATCGGGCCTGGGCGGTTCGCCCGGCGCCGGGACCGAGTCCCAGGTCAGGTAATAGGCCGATCTGTCGTCGATGCACCGCGCCCATTTCGAATGAGGCCCGCCGCCTTCGACATAGCCGCGCCACCTTTTGAAGTGGCGCTCGAAGTCGCCCGCGCACCCGGTCGCGAGCACCAACGGCAGCAGCAAAGCGGCGAGCAAGCGGCTCATCCGGCGCTCCCTTCCCCACGGACAGGCCCCACCCCCAACCCCTCCCCTGAAGGGGAGGGGCATTTTTGGCCGGTGCTTAGCCCCTCCCCCCCGGAGGGGCGATCGCGCCCCTCTAGCCCCTCCCCTTCAGGGGAGGGGTTGGGGTGGGGCTTGTTCCATCGCTCGGGCGCCTCGTTGAGGGCGAGGAGGATGTGCTGCAGCACCCCATCCATGTTCCCCATCACGTCATCGTTGGTGACGCGCACCACGCGAAAGCCGTGCCGGCTCAAAATGTCGTCCCGCAGCCGGTCCTTCCGCTCGTCATGCGTATCCCCGTCGACCTCCACGATCAGCGCCTTCTGCGGGCAGAGGAAGTCGGCGATGAACCGGCCGACGACGGACTGGCGCCTGAATTTGTGGCCGCCGAGCTGCCCGTTGGAGAGATTCCGCCACAGCCTTTTCTCCGGCTCCGTCGGATTGCGCCGCATCCCGGCGGCGCGCTCGTGAAGCTCCTCGAGCCGGGCATTGGACAGGCCCCACCCCAAACCCCTCCCCTGAAGGGGAGGGGCTTCAGGCCGCCACCCTTTGTCATAGCCCCTCCCCTTCAGGGGAGTGGTGGGGGTGGGGAATGTGCTCATCCCGCCGATCCTTCGAGCGAAATCCCCAGCGGCCTATGCGCCTCGCAGGCCTCAAGCCCCTCCCCTTCAGGGGAGGGGTTGGGGTGGGGCTTGTGCTCATCCCACCGACCCCTCGAGCGAAATCCCGAGCAGCTTCTGCGCCTCGACGGCGAACTCCATCGGGAGCTGCTGGAGGACCTCGCGGGCGAAGCCGTTGACGATCAGGGCGACGGCGTCCTCGCGGGAGAGGCCGCGGCTCATCGCGTAGAAGAGCTGGTCGTCGCTGATCTTCGACGTGGTCGCCTCATGCTCGATCTGCGCCGAGGGGTTGCGGACCTCGATATAGGGCACCGTGTGGGCGCCGCATCTGTCGCCGAGCAGCAGCGAATCGCACTGGGTGAAGTTGCGGACATTCTCGGCATTGGCCAGCACTCGGACCAGGCCGCGATAGGTGTTGTTCGAGCGGCCGGCGCTGATGCCCTTGGAGACGATGGTCGAGCGGCTGTTCTTGCCGATGTGGATCATCTTGGTGCCGGTGTCGGCCTGCTGGCGGTTGTTGGTGACCGCGACCGAATAGAACTCACCGACGCTCGCCTCGCCCTGGAGGATGCAGCTCGGATATTTCCAGGTGATGGCGGAGCCGGTCTCGACCTGGGTCCAGCTGATCTTGGAGCGGGCGCCGCGGCAGGCGCCGCGCTTGGTGACGAAATTGTAGATGCCGCCTTTGCCCTCGGCGTCCCCCGGATACCAGTTCTGGACGGTCGAATATTTGATCTCGGCATCGTCCAGGGCGACCAACTCGACCACCGCGGCGTGGAGCTGGTTCTCGTCGCGCATCGGCGCGGTGCAGCCTTCGAGATAGGAGACGTAGCTGCCCTTGTCGGCGACGATCAAAGTCCGCTCGAACTGGCCGGTATTGGCGGCGTTGATCCGGAAATAGGTCGAAAGCTCCATCGGGCAGCGAACGCCTTCAGGGATGTAGACGAAGGTCCCGTCGGAGAAGACGGCGCTGTTCAGGCAGGCGAAGTAATTGTCGCGCTGCGGCACCACCGAGCCGAGATATTTCCGGACCAGCTCGGGATAGTCCCGAATGGCTTCGGAGATCGACCGGAAGATCACGCCGGCGCGCTCGAGCTCGGCGCGAAAGGTGGTGGCCACGGAGACGCTGTCGAACACCGCGTCGACGGCGACCTTGCGCGCGCCCTCGACTCCGGCGAGCACCTTCTGCTCCTCGATCGGGATACCGAGCTTCTCGTAGACGCGCAGGATCTCCGGATCGACCTCGTCCAGCGACGCGAGCGTCGGCTTCTGCCTGGGCTCGGCATAATAATAAGCGTCCTGGAAATCGATCGGCGGGATGTCGAGCTTGGCCCAGGTGACCTCCTCCATCTCCAGCCACGCCCGATAGGCCTTGAGCCGCCAGTCGAGCATCCACTCGGGCTCGCCTTTCTTGGCCGAGATGAAGCGGACCGTGTCCTCGTTCAGGCCCTTGGGCGCGAAGTCCTGCTCGATGTCGGAGGTGAAGCCCCATTCGTAGGTCGAGGCGCGGTCGACCGCCGCCTGAGCTTCCTTGTTGCGGACCTCGCTCACTTCGCCGTCTCCGACAAAGCGGCAAGGCTTACGCCCTGGAGGGCGCCGCGCACCGCGACATTGGCCGCGTTGAGGTGGGGCTTGACCCGGCAGCTGCGCTCCAGCGCGCAATCGTAAGCGGTCCCCTCGATGCAATTGGTCATCGCGATCGGCCCCTCCACCGCCTCGATGATGTCGGCAAGGCTGATCCCGCCCGCCTCGCGCGCCAGCCGGAAGCCGCCGCCGGTGCCGCGCGCCGAAGTGAGCAGCCCGGCCGAGGCGAGCCGCCCCATCAGCTTCTGCGCCGTCGGCAGCGGCACCCCGGTTTCGCCCGCAAGCAACCCCGCCGACAGCCGCGCCCCACCCGGGTGGCGGGCGGCGGCGGCCATCATCACGACGGCATAATCGGCAAGGCTGGTGAGGCGCATGGGCTCCAATCGGACTGATTCGGTCGGATTGGCATGTGGCGGGGTAAAGGGAGGAAATCAAGGCGCAACTAGTGCCTCCCCATCGCGAGATGGGGAGGGGGACCACCAGAATGGTGGTGGAGGGGTAGAAGGCACGGAATTGGGTAGTTCGCTCGCAATCCTCTGCTTCTGAGCCAGCTACCCCTCCACCACCTTCGGTGGCCATGAGCAGGTGCGGACTGCCCCCGGCAATCTGCAGCCATGCCGGGGGCATGGCGGGCCTGCTCATCCCCCCGAGCTGCCGCTCGCGGGGAGGCAGAAAGTGCGGCATAGGCGGGGCGTGAACCCTTACCCGCTTTTCAGGCCGCTGATCTTCGCGCTGGACGCGGAGCGGGCGCACCGGTTGACGATCGCGGCATTGAGGCTCGCGCCCGGCCGGAGTCCTCCGGCGCCGGACCCCCTGCTCGCCACGACCGTCGCCGGACTCGCCTTCCCCAACCCCGTCGGCCTCGCCGCCGGCTTCGACAAGGACGCGGAGGTGTTCGCGCCGATGCTCGGGCTCGGCTTCGGCTTCGTCGAGATCGGCACGCTGACCCCCCGCCCGCAGGCGGGGAACGACCGCCCCCGCCTGTTCCGGCTCGCCGAGGACGAAGCGGTGATCAACCGAATGGGCTTCAACAACCGGGGCCAGGCGGCGGCAAGGGCGCGGCTGGCGCGGCGGGGCGCCGGGATCGTCGGCGTCAATGTCGGCGCCAACAAGGATTCGGCGGACCGGATCGCCGATTATGCGGAGGGCGTGCGGGCGATGGCGGGCGTGGCGGACTATCTCACGATCAACATCTCCTCGCCGAACACGCCGGGGCTGCGGGCGCTGCAGGACAAGGCGGCGCTCGACGAATTGCTGGCGGCCGTCATGGCGGCGCGCGGCGGGTCGGGGCCGCCGGTGTTCCTGAAGGTCGCGCCGGACCTGGCGCCGGCCGACATCGACGACATCGCCGCGGTAGCGATCGCGCGGGGCGTCGACGCGCTGATCGTCTCCAACACCAGTGTGTCGCGCCCGCCGCTCCGCTCCCGCTTCGCGGGCGAGGCGGGCGGCCTGTCCGGCCGGCCGCTCCGCAGTCTCGCGCTCCAGCGGCTGCGCGACTTCCGAGCGGCGACCGGCGGCGCTTTGCCCCTGATCGCGGCCGGCGGCATCGCGAGCGGCGAGGACGCCTATCAGCGGATCCGCGCCGGGGCGTCGCTGGTCCAGCTCTATTCGGCGCTCGTCTTCGAGGGCCCCGGCCTCGCCCGCCGCGTCGCCGCGGAGCTGAAGGCGCTGCTGGCGCGGGACGGATTCGCCAGGCTGGAGGAGGCGGTCGGCAGCGCCCCGGCACGTCGGGTCCTTCGAGACGGGCCTTCGCCAGGGCTCAGTCCCTCCTCAGGATGAGCGGGTTTTGACCGGTCTTCCGCTCATCCTGAGGAGCCGCTGAGCGAAGTCGAAGCGGCGTCTCGAAGGACGCACCTCGCCGGGTAATTACGCGCGTTGCGGGGACTCAGTTTGAACCCTAGTGTCCCGCGCGATGTCGATCCGGCCCCTACGGCGCCTCGCGCCCTGCTTCCTCGCCGCCCTCGCCCTTCTTGCCGCGCCCGTCGAGGCGCGCCGGCCCGCCCGCGCTCCGGCCCATGGCGAGCTTGGCATGGTCTCGGCCGCCGATCCGCGCGCGGCCGCCGCGGGGGCCGAGATATTGCGCAAGGGCGGAAGCGCCACCGACGCGGCGATCGCGACGATGCTGGCGCTGAACGTCGTCGAGCCGCAGAGCGCCGGGATCGGCGGCGGCGCGTTCATCGTGCGCTTCGACGCGGCGTCGGGCGGCACGACCACCATCGACGGGCGCGAGGCGGCGCCCAAGGCGGCCGACCCGCGCTGGTTCTACCGCCCCGACGGCACCCCGCTCAGCCATGAGGAAGCGGTACCGGGCGGGCGCAGCGTCGGCGTGCCGGGGACTCTGCGGGCGATGGCGCTGGCGCATCGCGGCGGCGGCAAGCTCGCCTGGGCGGCCCTGTTCCAGCCGGCGATCCGGCTGGCGCGGGGCGGCTGGACGCTGAGCCCGCGCTTCGCCAATTTGCTGCGCTCTTATGCGGGCTTCATCGATGCCGGCGCGGCGAAGGTGTTCCTCGATGCCGGCGGGCAGCCGCTGCCGGCGGGCGCTCGGGTCCGCAACCCGGAGCAGGCGGCTTTGTTCGAACGGATCGCGAAGGCCGGTTCCGACGCCTTCTACACGGGGGCACAGGGGCGCAAGATCGTCGCGACGGTGAACGGGGCGGCGCGCAACCCGTCGAAGATGACGCTCGCCGATCTCGCGGGCTACCGGGCGAAGCCGCGGCCGCCGGTCTGCGGCACCTACCGCGTCTATCGGGTGTGCAGCATGGGCCCGCCCTCCTCGGGGGGGATCACCGTGTTGATGATCCTGAAGCAGCTGGAGCGGTTCGACATGGCCGCGCTCGGGCCGCGCTCGCCCGTCGCCTGGCATTTGTTCGCCGAATCCTCGCGCCTCGCTTATGCCGATCGCGACCTCTATGTCGGCGATCCCGATTTCGTTCAGGTGCCCGTCGCCGGGCTGCTCGACCCCGCCTATCTCGCCTCGCGCTCCGCCCTGATCTCGCCCGACCGGACGATGGCGCGGGTGACGGCCGGCGCGCCGCGCGGGGCTCCGGCGCGGCTTCGGGCGCCGCCCGGCGAGGCGGCGGGGACGACCGATCTCGTCGTCGCGGACCGGGCCGGCAACGTCGTCGAGGTGACGACGACGATCGAGAGCGTGTTCGGCTCGGGCCTGTCGGTCGACGGGACGATGCTCAACAACGAGCTGACCGACTTCGACATCGTTCCGGCGAAGGAGGGCTGGCTCGCCGCCAACCGCGTCGAGGGCGGCAAAAGGCCGAGGAGCTCGATGGCGCCGACCATCGTCTACGGGCCCGACGGGAGGGTTCGGATCGCGCTCGGCGCCGCCGGCGGCTCGACGATCATCGCCCAGGTCGCCAAGGCTTTGGTGGCGGTGCTCGACTGGCGGATGAGCGCTCAGGACGCGATCGGGCTCGGCCTCCTTTATTCGCCGGGCGATACCGCCATGGCCGAGAGGGGGACGGCGCTGGAGACGATGGCGCCGGCGTTGCGCGCGCTCGGCCACAAGGTGCAGGTCGCGCCGCTCGGCCTCAAGGCCAATGCGATCGAGCGGGTGGGCGGGCGCTGGGCCGGCGCCGCCGACCCGCGCAGCGAGGGCGTCGGCATGAGCGAGACCGGCGAGGTCGCCCCGATCGTGCGAAGCGCGCAGGAGCGGCCGCCGGAATGAGGCGGTTCGAGCATTTCCCGAGCTTGGTCGCGATGTTTTTCACGCGGGCGGCGGAAAAGGGCGATTCTCCCTTCCTTTGGGCGAAGATCGACAAGGAATGGCGCGCCATCAGCTGGCGGCAGGCGGCCGAGCAGGTCGCCAGCCTCGCCGCCGCCCTCCTCCGCATCGGCCTGCGCAAGGGGGACCTGGTCATGCTGGTCTCCGAAAACCGCCCCGAATGGTGCATCGCGGACCTGGGTATAATGGCCGCCGGATGCGTCACCGTCCCCACCTACACCACCAACACCGAACGCGACCACCAGCACATCCTCGACGACAGCGGCGCCCGCGCCGTCATCGTCTCCACCCAGAAGCTGGCCAAAGCCGTTCTCCCCGCCGCGCAGCGGACGTCGGGCTGCGAGCACGTCATCGCCATCGAGGCGCTGCCCGGCGGCCAGACCAGCAACGTGCAATATCACGACTGGGCGGCGTTGATCGCGGCCGAGGCCGGCGACGTCGCCGCCTGCGCCGCCGCGGCGGATTTCCAGCGCGGCGACCTCGCCTGCCTGATCTACACGTCGGGGACCGGCGGGGCGCCCCGCGGCGTGATGCTCCACCACGGCGCCATCCTCCACAATGTCGAGGGTTGCCTGGAGATCATCGCCGAGGATTTCGGCTGGGACGACGAAGTCTTCCTCTCCTTCCTCCCCGCCAGCCACGCCTATGAGCATAGCGGCGGACAGTTCTTCCCGATCGGGCTCGGCGCGCAAATCTATTATGCCGAGGGAATCGAGAAGCTCGCCTCCAACATCGAGGAGACTCGGCCGACGATCATGGTGGTCGTGCCCCGCCTGTTCGAGGTGCTGCGCCAGCGCATCCTCAAGCAGATGGAGAAGCAGGGCAAGCTCACCCTCTACCTCCTGAAGCGCGCGCTCGACATTGGCGCCAAGGAAATGAACGGCGGCGTGAAGCTGTGGGACCGGCCGATGGACTTCATCCTCGGCCGGACGCTGCGCCCCAGGATCGGAGCGCGGTTCGGCGGACGGATCAAGGCGATGGTGTCGGGCGGCGCTCCGCTCAACCCGGAGGTGGGGGTCTTCTTCCACGCGCTCGGCCTCACCTTCCTCCAGGGCTATGGCCAGACCGAGGCGGCGCCGGTGATCAGCTGCAATCGCCCCAAGGCGGGAATCCGGCTCGACAGCGTCGGCCCGCCGCTCAAGAACACCGAGATCCGAATCGCCGAGGACGGCGAGATCCTGGTGCGCGGCGAGCTCGTCATGAAGGGCTATTGGCGCAACCCCTCGCTGACCGAGAAGACAATCGCCGGCGGCTGGCTCCACACCGGCGACGTCGGGCATCTCGACGAGAAGGGCCGGATTGTCATCACCGACCGCAAGAAGGACCTCATCATCCTCGACAAGGGCGACAATGTCGCGCCGCAGCGGGTCGAGGGCATGCTCACCCTCCAGCCCGAAATCGCCCAGGCGATGGTCCATGGCGACCGCCGGCCCTATCTGGTCGGCCTGGTCGTTCCGGAGGCGGAGTGGACGGCGGAATGGGCGAAAGCGAAGGGCAAGCCCATGGACCCGGCCTTCCTGCGCATGGACCCCGATTTCCACAAGGCGCTGTCCGCCGCCGTCGACCGAGTCAACGCCCAGCTGTCGGTGATCGAGAAGGTGCGCCGCTTCATCCTCGCCGACGAGCCGTTCACGGTCGAGAACGAGCAGCTGACGCCCTCGATAAAGATTCGCCGCCACGTCATCAAACAGGCCTATGGCGAGCGGCTCGACGCGCTCTACAAACGTTAGGGCCGGCAACTGGATATATGAGAGAGGTCCGGCGCGGGAGCTCGGCTAGCGCGAGATTGTGCTGATTTGAATCACCCTCTCTCGCTCATCCTGAGTAGCCGGTGAGCTTGCCGAACCGGCGTATCGAAGGACGCACGGTCGCGGTCCTTCGAGATGGGCCTTCGCCAAGCTCAGTCCCTCCTCAGGATGAGCGGTTCAACTCAGGTCGAATCCGCTCTAGCGCGGGCGGCGGCGGTAGGGCTGGAAATCGTCGAGGCCGCAGCCGCCATAGGTGACGCCGCTGGCCGGCTCGAACACGGTGGCGATGTCGCCGCGGCAGAGCTGCGAGCTGGTCGCCTTCACTTGCAGGGCGCGGTTGAAACTGAGGTCCGGGCAGCCGCCGGCCGGACGGTTGACCCAAATACGGTCGCCGATGCCGTCGAAGATGATCGCCGTCTCGCCCGCCGAGCGGTTGCCGCGCAGGTCGCGCATGTTGACGCAGGACACCGGCGGCCCCGCCGGCTCGTAACCCTCAAGTGCGGTGGAAAGCTGCGCCTCGCCGGCGGTGCGGTCCGCCTCCGCCTGCTCGTTGGTGGTGCAGGCCGCGGCCGAGAGGGCGGCACATGCCAGTATCGCGAGCTTCTTCATCCTGACCTCCTTCACGCACAACGAACGGCCCTGCGACTCGGTCGCTCAGCCGCGAAAATTATCCTTGCCCCGGCGGCGTTCAGCAAATTCCTCGACCGACGCCGCGCGCATGAACGGATTGGTGGCGAGCTCGAGCGCGATGGTGGTCGGAACCGTCGCCTCGCCCGCGGCGCGCGCCGCCTCGACTTCGGCCATCCGGCGCGCGAGGGCTTCGTTGTCCGGCTCGACCGTGACCGCGAAGCGGCCGTTCGAAAGCGTATATTCGTGGGCGCAATAGACGCTCGTCTCCGGCGGCAAATTGCCGAGCCGGCGCAAATTGGCGTGCATCTGCGCCGCCGTTCCCTCGAACAGGCGGCCGCAGCCCATCGCGAAGAGAGTGTCGCCGACGAAGACGACGTCCTGGGAAGGCAGGTAATAAGCGATGTGGCCGGCGGTATGGGCGGGGACTTCGATCACCTCCGCTTCGATCGAGCCCAGCAGGACGCGGTCGCCTTGGCGCACGGCGCGGTCGAGCGTCGGGATGCGGGCGGCTTCGGCGGCGGGGGCGGTGACGAGGCAGCCGGTCTCCGCCTTGATCGCCGCATTGCCGCCGGTGTGGTCCGGGTGCCAGTGGGTGTTCCAGATCTGCCCGATCCGCCAGCCGCGCGCCGCCGCCGCCGCCAGCACCGGCTCGGCGACGGCGGGATCGATCACCATCGTGTCGCCGGACGCGGGCTCGTGCACCAGCCAGATGTAATTGTCCGTAAGCGCCGGGACGCGGACGATCTCCATGCCGCCGTTCTACGCGCCGCCGGCGAGGATCGCCAGCGCCTCGGCGGCGAGGGCGCGGGTCAGCTCGGCGGCCGGCATGGCGCGGCCCAGCGGCCCGGCCTGGCCCGCCCACATCGGGCCGAAGCCGAACTCGCCTTGCGGCTCGGCGGCCGACCGGATGGGGGCGAGCGCCGCGGCGGCAAGCGGATAAGGCGGCGCCTCCGGGCGGACCGGCCCCAGCTCGCGCATGAGGCGGCCGCTCTTGCCGCGGGCGAGGCCGCCGGTGAGAAGGTTGGTGAAGACGGTCGGCCCGTGGGCGAGGCCCTCGCGGTGGGCGGGGGAAATCGGGCTTTCGGGGCAATGGAGGTAGGCGGTGCCGAGCTGGACCGCGCTCGCGCCGAGCAGGAGGGCGGCGGCGATGCCGCGGCGGTCGCCGATGCCGCCCGCGGCGATCACCGGCACATCGACGGCGTCTGCGACCTGCGGCAGCAGCGCGAACAGGCCCAGCGCCTCGTCCGGGTCGCCGCCCAGGAAGCGTCCGGCATGGCCGCCAGCCTCCCAGCCCTGCGCGATCACGGCGTCGACGCCGCGCTCGACCAGCCAGCGCGCCTCGGCGACCGTGGTAGCGTTGCCGATCACCACCGCGCCCGCCCCCTTCACCCGCGCGAGCAGCCCCGCCTCCGGCAGGCCGAAGTGGAAGCTCGCCACCTCCGGCCGAACGTCCTCGACGGCCTCGGCCATCGCGGCGTCGAACGGCAGGCGCGTCGTTCCGCCGCTCTTGGGCTCGACGCCGAATTCCGCATAATAAGGGGCGAGGAGCGCGCGCCAGGCGCGATCGTCGGCATGCTTCGGCATGGCGTGGGAGAAGAAGTTCAGGTTCAATGGGCCGGAGGTGCGGGCGCGAACCTGGGCCGCCTGCTCGCGTACCTGCGCCGCGTCGAGCATCCCGCAGGGGAGGGAGCCGAGCCCGCCGCCCTCGATCGCGCCGATGCACAGGTCGACGCCGCCGGCGCCGGCCATCGGCGCCTGGACGATCGGGTGCTCCGACCCGACCAGCGCGAGGAAGCGCGCGTCGGGCCAGGCGCTTACCATGTGCCGGTGTTCGGCATTGAGGCCCACGGCTCCTCGGGCGGCAAAGCGGGACCGGCCTGCAGCAACTCGATCGAGATGTCGTCGGGGGTGCGCACGAACGCCATGTGGCCGTCGCGCGGCGGGCGGTTGATCGTCACGCCGCCTTCCATCAGCCGCCGGCAGGTCGCGTAGATGTCCTCGACCCGATAAGCGAGGTGGCCGAAATTGCGGCCCTCGCCATAGCCTTGCTCGTCCCAATTATGGGTGAGCTCGACCTGCGCGTCCTCGTCGCCGGGCGCGGCGAGGAAGATGAGGGTGAAGCGGCCCTTCTCATTGGCGATGCGCCGGACCTCGCGCAGGCCGAGCAGCCCGAAGAAGCGCAGGGTCGCGTCGGGGTCGGACACCCGGATCATGGTGTGGAGGTATTTCATGGCAGGGCTCCGTCGCTTTGGCGGCCCTATAGAGGCTCGACCCGCATGGGTTCCAGCGATAGCCTCGGCCCATGAAGCGCTTCGCCGCCGCCGATGATGTTCAGCGAGGCGGAATAGGCGCGTCGGGATTGGCGGCGAGCGCCGCCTTCGCGGCCTTGCCGGCCGGGCTGTCCGGCGCGGCCCGCAGCGCGCGTTCCCACAGGCCCTTGGCGCCGTCCGGCTCGCCCGACGCGCCGGCGATGTTGCCGGCCTCGAGCAGGATGGCGGCGTCGTCGGGAGCGAGGCTCACCGCTTTGGCGATGTCGTTGCGGGCGCGGGCGAGGTCGTTCTGGCGACGCGCCAGAGCGGCGGAAAGATACCAGGCGAAGCCGTCGCCCGGCACGAGGGCGAGGGCCTTGTCGAGATCGAGCCGGGCGCCGGCCTCGTTCGCCGAGGCGACCTCGGCCCGGGCGCGATCGAGATGGACCTCGCCCTGGAGCTGGGGCGCCAGCAGGTTGGCGGCCAGCGCGGCATCGAAGGCCTTGATCGCCCGCGCCGGCTCGTTGGCGGCGAGCCACGCATTGCCCGCCTCGATCCAGAAATCGGCGCGGCGCCGGTCCTGGCGCCGCGCCGCCTCCGCGGCCGCTTGTTCGAACGCCGCGGCCGCCGCGGTCCAGCGCTCCAGGCCGGCGAGGGCGAGCCCCTGGCAGAGCCGAGCGTCGGCGCCGCCGCCTTTCGCGGCCCAGGTTTCGGCCGCCGCCGCCGCCCGCTCCGGCGCGGCCTTGGCCTGCTCGGTGCAGGATTTGAGCGTAACCGGCGGCGCGGCGGCCGCAGCGGCGGCGACGAGGAAGAAGGCGATCATCCCCGGCCGCTTAGCAGCGTTCGCTGCACCCCGCCTGAACGGTTACGGCTTCTCGGCGAGGAAGGCCCGAAGCGCGGCCTGGAAGCGCTCCGGCTGGTCGAGCATCACGAAATGGTAGCTGCCCTCGACCGGTGCGAAGCTGACGTGCGGGGTGCCGGCATAGGCGCCCTCGAACAGCGCCTTCGCCCGCGCCTCCGGTACGCTCGTGACATCCCAGGCATAGACGACCCGCACCGGCGCGGCGATCTTGCCCAGGCCGGGGCGGACGTCGGTGGTCATGTCCTCGTACACCGCCTCGCCCGAGATTTTCGGGTCTGATGCGACGATCCAGCGGGCGACGAGGTCCCGGGCCGCCGGGGTCTTCGCCAGCCCGGCGGCGACCCGCGCGGCGCCGGCGGCGCGCTGCTCGTCGGTGGCGGGCGTCGCCATCATGTCGCGCATCGCCGCGGCCTGGGGGGCGAGGCTCGCCGCGGTCGCGGCCGGATCGAACAGGGAGCCGATGAAGGGCAAGGCGTCGACCGCCATCACCCGCCCCACCTGGTCCGGCGCCGCCTCCGCCAGCATCAGGGCGAGGAGCCCGCCCATCGAATGGCCGACCAATGCGGGGCGGCGGAGGTGGTTGGCCTCGATGTAGCGGCGCAGCTCGGCGATCGTTCCGGGCAAGATGTCGCCGGCGGCATTGGCGCCGGCCGGGGTGCCGCCGAAGCCGTTCAGCTGGACGAGGTGGAGCCGGTAGTCGCCGCGCAGCGCCGCCACCGTCCCCGCCCACACCTCGCGCGGCGAGGAGAGGCCGGGGATGAGGATGACGTCGGGGCCGGCGCCTTCCACCGTCACCGTGAAGCGGGTCGGCGCGGCGGCCTCCGCCGCCGGCTTGGCGGGGGCGGCCGCCGAAGGGGCGAGGGGGGCGAGGAAAGCGGCGGCGGCGAGCGCGGCCTTGGAGACGATGTGCATGTCTGGGCCCTTTCGTTCAGTCGTTCTGGGGAAAGATGTCCTCGACCTTCAGGCCGAACAGCCTGGCGATCCGGAAGGCGAGGGGGAGGCTGGGGTCGTAGCGGCCGGTCTCGATGGCGTTGACGCTCTGGCGCGAGACTTCGAGCCGGTCGGCCAGATCGCCTTGGCTCCAGTCACGCTCGGCGCGCAGGACCTTGATCCGGTTCTTCATTTCGTCAGCGCCTGGACGCAGCCGCCGAGGCCGAGGCCGGCGAACCAAAGTACCGCGGCCCAGTAGAAATCGACATGCGGGAGGAGGCCGAACGACTGGAGGAAGCCCCAGCAGGTCGTCACCGTCAGCATGAAGCCGGAGGCGATCAGCGATTTGCGCGTCTCCACCGCCCGCAGATATTCGTCGGTCTCCTCGACCAGGTAGCGGCCCATGGTCAGGAAGACGCCGACCAGGGGCAATGCGGGCAGGATCGCGAGCAGCCAGGCGAGGGGCCCCGCCGGCCGGTAGAAGCGGAACACCCACACCACGCCGAGCAGGGCGACGGCATAAGCGAGGCTGAGGGCGATAACCCGTTTGTTGTAGCGCCGCTGCGCGGGGCTGAAGCTAAGCATGTCAAGGCTCCTTGAGTTACTGTCAAGGAGTCTTTACAATGGCGAGTCGCAGCCTGTCAAGTCTCCTGGACATTATATACTTGACAAAGCAACCTGAGGAGAGCAGAACCGGGTCAACGGAGACGACCGATGACCAGCCTTACCGCACCCCGCTTCACGAATGAGGACAAGGCCCGCGAGCACCTTGAAGCTCTGCGCTGGCCGGAAGGTCCCTACTGTCCCCATTGCGGCTCGTTCAACGCTACCCGGCTCCAAGGCACCAAGGCCCGTCCCGGCACCGTCCAGTGCAACGACTGCCGCCAGCAATTCACCGTCACGGTCGGCACGGTGTTCGAGCGCTCAAAGGTGCCGCTGAACAAGTGGCTCCTGTGCAATCACCTGATGGTGTCGAGCAAGAAGGGGATCAGCGCCCATCAGATCCACCGCATGCTCGGCGTGACGTACAAGACCGCCTGGTTCATGTGCCACCGCATTCGCGAAGCCATGAAGCAGGACAGCGGCCCCATGGGCGGTCCCGGCGTCACGGTCGAGGCGGATGAGACTTTCTTCGGCAAGGACAAGAAGGCCCCGCCCTCACGCACCCCGATCCGCAACATGAACAAGATCGTGTCGCTCGTAGATCGCGCCACCGGCCGCGCGACAAGCTTCGTCGTGACGGACGCGCTCAACGCCGAAACCGTCTCCCACATCCTCTACACGAACGTGCATCGCTCCAGCACTTTGCAGACCGACGAGGCCAACCACTACAAGCGCCCCGGCAAAGAGTTCGCCTTCCACTACAGCGTCAACCACCGCGTCGGCGAGTATGTGCGCCGCGACGATCCGACCGTCCATACGAACACGATCGAAGGCTTCTTCGGCATCTTCAAACGCGGCATGAAGGGCATCTATCAGCATTGCGGGCAGCAGCACCTTCACCGCTATCTCGCCGAGTTCGATTTCCGCTACACCAACCGTATGGCCAACGGTTTCAATGACGACGAGCGCGCCTCCGAGGCGCTGAAGGGCATCGCGGGAAAGCGCCTAACCTATCGGCGGATTAGTCAGCTCGCCGCCTGAAACTTACAGAGCGCACAAGCCCATCGGCGAACGCCGTAAGCGCTGGACCAGTGGTTAGTCCCACAATTCGGGGGCGTGGTCAGTTCGCATTAGAGGTTCATTCATGTGGTTTGCCGTAGTGCAATTAATTGCAATGGCGATTCATATCACAAATCGCTTTGTCAACGTTAGCAACGCTGGCACACCGGGCATCGGAGTGGCGACCAAAACCTGCCGAGGGCCGCGAAAGCGGTGCGTCACCAATCCAAAGAAAAGGCCCCCTGGAAACAGGGGGCCTAAACTTTTTCCCGGCTTTAGCGGATTAGGCCAAATTAGGCCAAGCGGGCTGCACTAGCGTCATGGCCGGTTTGGCATCTCCCTTCGCAGCATAGTCGCTCAGCACGTAACGATTGCCCTGAAGGACCACTACGCCGAGGCCCTTTAGGCGGCTCAGTGTCGAGCCGACAGAGCCGCTGTGGAGCGTGATCCCCCGCCGGTGCGCCATCTCGACGGCACTGGTGGCGCTTAGGCCGGTAGTCCCAACCTCCTTAAGCAAATCGAGCACTACGGCCTTGACGCTGCGCCCTGATTTGGGAGAGCTCGATGCGCTTTCTCCATCGAGAAGTGTGATGGCCATTTCAATGCCGGCCACCTTATTCCGCAGCGCCTCCATCTCCTTCAGCAGCTGGTCGCGCTGATCGATTAGCTTCTGCATGTCGGCTTTCGTCCTCGCCATGATAGTCTCCTAGAGTGGCTTCCTATGGTGCCGCCGACGGGACTCGAACCCGCACCCTGCCGAGGACTCGATTGCAAATCGAGCGCGTCTACCAATTTCGCCACGGCGGCCCGCTCCAATAGCCGCGCACCCGATCAAATTGTCAACGGCAATCATTGCAACCACGCCGGTTGCAAGACGAATCTGCAAATCGTTGTGTGGATAAATCGGCCGAGCTGCTAATCCTGCGACCCTCGGGGTTTCCGCGGCGGCCGTCCGGTTGCCGCCCTACCTATCGGCTTGTGCTTTTCCGGCGGCGTCGCCAGCATGCGCCGAAGAACGTCGTCCTCGTTGGGTAGTTCAACCTCGGCCATGGTCAAGCCTCCTAAATCCGAGTGGTACTGGCCCTTAGGCGCCTTGGGGTATGGCCCCGAGATTCGGGACTTCTTCCCCGAAGAAGCCGAGATGATAGGCGTCATTACCATCCTTTGGAATCGCCAGGAAATGGCCCTGCGCCGCCTCTTCTGTCTTCTCGTTGCCTCCAAACGCCCTAGCTATGCTGAAGCGATATGGGATCGACAGCCGACGCACCAAGCGCGACGTGACTTGCTGGCGGTGGCATTTCAGACCGTTCGAATGACAAAGCGACAAGCGGCAACCCTGAAATTCGTTCTCGAAAAAACCAAGGTGATCGCGGACCGGCGAAACGAACTCATCCACGCGGAGTATGTGGTGCACGGGCGCACCGACCAGTTGCATGCTAAAGTTAAGTCACCCCGCTCGAACAAGCCACCCAAACATCAGAAGGTTAGCACCAACGATCTACAGGGGGTGATTGCCGATCTAGGGGAGTTGGTTATGGCTACCGAGTTCACTTGGGGGGAATTCTACACCCGCAAGATGAAGCGCGTCAGCGCTGATTTAGGGCGGACCTTATCACAGATTCGGCAACGTCTGGAAAATCCACAAAGCGATTCTGCCCCTCAGTCTCCCCGCCGAAAGCCTCGCGCAGCACGGCGCGGCCCGCCTCCACCATCTGAGGTGTGATCTCTAGCGCCGGCCTGTCACCCGACTCCCTACGCTCCTGAACATGCTTTGTCATGTATATAATGTCCAGTCTCCTTGTCAGGTTCGAGCAACTCCCGGCAGGTACGGATGAGGAGGGCGATGTCGTCGCCCCGCGACAGGCGGTGGTCGCCGCCCTTCACCAGAGTGAGGCGGGCATTGGGCGTGCGGAGGCGTTCGAGGGTTGCGGCAGAGATGCGCCACGGCACGTCCCGGTCCGCCATCCCATGGAGCAGGCGCACGGGACAGTCGACGGCGATCTCACGGCCGAGCAGCCGCAGCGCCTCGCCGCTCTCCCAGAAGGCGCGAGTGGTGACTTCCGGCTGCTCGTCGTACGGCGAGGCTTGCGCCAGCCGCCCCTCTTCGCGGAGGATATGCTTCTGCCCCTCGTCGAAGCCCCAGTCGGTGAAGTCCGGCGCCGCCGCGATGCCGACCAGGCCCGCCATCCGCTCAGGCCGGGCCAGCGCGACGAGCAGCATCAGCCAGCCGCCCATCGACGAGCCGACGAGCAGGACCGGATTCTCCACCCGATCGACCATGGCGAGCGCGTCGTCGCGCCAGCCGGCGAGGGTCTGCGCCTCGAACTCGCCGTCGCTCATCCCGCAGCCGGCATAGTCGAAGCGCAGCATCGCCCGCCCTTCCGCCCCGGCCCACGCGTCGAGCGCGGCGGCCTTGGCGCCTTCCATGTCGGACCGGTAGCCGGGCAGGAAGACGATCGTCGGCTCGCGGCCTCGGCGATGGCGAAAGGCGAGGCGGCGCCCGGCGCGGGGGAGGTGCGAAAGGTTCATGAGGGCCCCGGAAGTTTCGGAAGGTTTATAAGGTTCGGCTTCCTGAAGGCGTAAAATATCGGCTGAACCTTCCGAGGCCGCGGGGGCAGGGCAGCGGCGAGGTCCGCAAGCGGCAGCCAAGAACGATTCGCGAACATCCCCTTCGTCTATCACAGCCGAGGGGGTGTAGGAAAATGCCGGCGTCCGTCGAAAGGCAAAGCAGCTCTGGCGCAGTTACGCGAGAGCGGCCGCTCCTGCCTCGCCTCAGTCATCCGCCCGGCCGGGGCGCGCGAGCTCGGCGTCGAGACGCGCCTTGAGGGGCGCGAGAGAGAGAAGGCAGTGGCTTCCACAAGCGCGCCGGAGAATGCGGGTTCGCAGGGGCTTTAGCTTCGCGGCCCCGCTCGCTACATGCACATGCGTTATGACGAAGCCATTCCACATCCGCCTGCCCGATGGTTCCGTGCGCGAGGTCGAGCCCGGGACCACGCCGGCCGACATCGCGGCGGCGATCGGGCCCGGGCTGGCGAAGGCGGCGCTGGCGGCGCGGGTCAATGGCGACGTGCGGGATCTGAACCGGCCGCTCGAGGGGGATGCCGAGCTGGCGCTGATCACCTCGCGCGACGAGAAGGACGCGCTCGAGCTCGTCCGCCACGATTACGCGCACGTGCTCGCCGAGGCGGTGCAGAACCTGTTTCCCGGCACCCAGATCACCTTCGGCCCGGCGACCGAGGAGGGGTTCTACTACGATTTCGCGCCGCCGGCGGAACGTGGGCCGTTCACCGAGGAAGATTTGCCGGGGATCGAGGAGGAGATGCGCCGCGTCATCGCCCGCGACGCGCCGCTGATACGTGAAGTGTGGACGCGCGCCCAGCTCATCCATTGGTTCGAGGACCATGGCGAGACGTTCAAGGCCGAATGGGCGTCGGCGCTGCCGGAGGGCGAGGAACTCACCGTCTACCGCGCCGGCGACTGGCTCGACATGTGCCGAGGCCCCCACCTCGCCTCGACGGGCAAGCTCGATCCCCAGGCGTTCAAGCTGACGCGCGTGTCGGGCGCCTATTGGCGCGGCGACCAGCGCAACCCCCAGCTCTCGCGCATCTACGGAACGGGCTGGCTCAACAGGAAGCAGCTCGAGGCGCACCTCTTGCGGCTCGAGGAGGCCGCCAAGCGCGACCATCGCCGGATCGGCCAGGACATGGACCTGTTCCACCTCCAGAGCGAGGCGCAGGGCTCGGTCTTCTGGCACCCGAACGGCTTCGTCGTCTGGCGCGCGCTCGAAGCCTATATGCGCCGCCGCCTCGACGCCGCCGGCTACGAGGAGGTCAAGACCCCGCAGCTGATGGATGCCCGCCAGTGGGAGCAGTCCGGCCACTGGGGCAAATATCGCGAGAACATGTTCGTCGTGCCCGACGAGATTCCCAGCACCGAGGACGAGGGGCCGATCTTCTCTGGAACGGCAGACCTGATGGCGCTGAAGCCGATGAACTGCCCGGCGCACGTCCTCATCTTCCGCCAGGGCATCAAGTCGTATCGCGACCTGCCGATCCGGCTGGCCGAGATGGGCACCTGTCACCGCAACGAGCCGCACGGCGCGCTGCACGGCATCCTGCGCGTCCGCCAGTTCACGCAGGACGACGCGCACATTTTCTGCCGGCCAGACCAGGTCGTCGAGGAGGTGCGGATCTTCTGCGACCTGCTTGACGGCATCTACCGCGAACTCGGCTTCGAGCGTTATGCGATCAAGCTCGCCCTTCGCCCGGACCAGAGGTACGGCACCGATGCCGAATGGGACCATGCGGAGCAGGAGCTGCGCGCCGCGGTTCGCGCCGCCGGCCGCGACACGCCCGCTTATGGCTGGGAGGAGTTGCCGGGCGAAGGCGCCTTCTACGCGCCCAAGCTGGAATTCCATCTGACCGACGCGATCGGCCGTACCTGGCAGGTGGGCACGATCCAGGCCGACACGGTGATCCCAGAGCGGCTCGATGCGTCCTATGTGGGGGAGGACGGGCAGCGGCACCGGCCGGTCATGCTCCACCGCGCCATCCTCGGCACGTTCGAGCGCTTCATCGGCATTCTCATCGAGCATCATGCCGGGCGCTTCCCGCTGTGGCTGGCGCCGGTGCAGGCGGTGGTGGCGACGATCGTCTCCGACGCCGACGATTATGCGCGGCAGGTGGCGGCGCGGCTGGAGGCGGCGGGGCTGCGCGTCGAAACCGACGTCAGGAACGAGAAGATCAACTACAAGGTGCGCGAGCACAGCCTCGCCAAGGTCCCAAACCTCCTCGTCGTCGGCAAGCGCGAGGCGGAGGAGGGGACGGTGGCGCTGCGGCCGCTTGGCGAGGGCGCGCGGCAGGAGGTGCTGGGGCTGGACGAGGCGGTGGCGCGGCTGGTGGCGGAGGCGACGCCGCCGGACCTCGCCTGATTGATGCGTGATGCGTGATGTGCTAAACGTCCAGGATGCGCACAACGCTCGCCATCGATGACGACGTCATGCTCGCCGCCAAGGCGCTTGCGGCTCAACAGAGGCGACCGGTCGGCGCAGTCCTCTCCGAACTGGCGCGAAGGTCGCTGAACCAGCGTCCCGCTGCGAAGACGAGGAACGGTATCCCGCTCCTGACGCGTGCCAAGGACAGCAAGGTGGTCGTCACCCTCGAGCTGGTGAACGCGCTCAGAGACGACGAGGAGTGACCTATCTCCTGGACGTCAATGTCATCCTCGCCTTGATTGATCCGCACCACGTTTTTCATCAGCTCGCCCACAAATGGTTCGCGGCGGAGGGGCAGGCGAGCTGGGCCACATGCCCGCTGACGGAGAATGGTGCCATCCGTATCCTGGGGCACGCGCGCTACCCGGAGGGTCCGGGGCGACCGGCCGCCGCAGCCACGCTGGTGGCAGGGCTAAGAAACCATGCAGGCCATCAATTCTGGGGCGACGGAATCAGCCTGTTCTCCGCCGACCACGTGACGATCGCGCTGGTGGCCACGGCCGCCCAGGTAACCGACACTTATCTGCTGGCCCTGGCCGTATCGCGCGGCGGGCGACTTGCGACCCTCGACCGTCGCTTATCGCCTGCGGCGGTCCAGGGCGGATCGCAGGCTCTCGTCGTGATTGGCTGAGTCGCCGCGACCGAACGGCCACAGGGCTGGCGAAAACACGGGCTGCCGCACTCGCCGTCTTTCATTCGCGGGTCGGAACCACTAGGTGGGGCGTTGAACCTCAACGTCAGGAGACATTGTTATACGTCCGCCCATGATCCGGCGCCCGCAGGCGCCGCCCCTCAACGGCCCCCGCTTCAACGAATTCATCTCCGTGCCCAAGGTGCGCGTGATCGATGAGAATGGCGAAAATATCGGGGTGCTTCTTACCGGCGAAGCGATCGAGCAGGCCGCCGCAGTCGGCCTCGACCTCGTCGAAGTCTCGCCCAACGCCGACCCGCCCGTCTGCAAGTTCCTCGACGTCGGCAAGTTCAAATATGAGGCGCAGAAGAAGGCGAACCTCGCCCGGAAATCGCAGAAGACGCAGGAGATCAAAGAGATCAAGATGCGTCCGAACATCGACGATCACGATTACGACGTGAAGATGAAGAAGGTCTCCGACTTCATCAGGGAGGGCGACAAGGTAAAGATCACCCTGCGCTTCCGGGGCCGCGAGCTGGCGCATGGCGAGCTCGGCATGCGGCTCCTCCAGCGCGTCCAGGGCGACGTCGCCGACAGCGCCAAGATCGAGCAGCATCCGCGCATGGAAGGGCGCCAGATGCTGATGGTGCTCGCACCGAAATAGCCGCGGTGGCGGTTGCCGGCCATCCGGCGGGTATCGGCGGCGCCAAAGACCGGCGGCGGCGCAAGAATTGGAATTCGAGCTTTCCGTAGCGGCAGCCGTATTGCCGCCGCATCGCAGCATTTCGTTTCGAAACCGAATTGTTGCGCAATTGCCATGACCGGCGGGAACTGGCGGGAAACTGCCACTTTTCCGCTGGAACGCCCCTCTGCTTTTCAGTAGCCTCGCGCCCAAACAAGACCAATGGGAGGGGTTATCATGTCGAAGTCGTTTTGGCTGATGTCGGCCGGGCTCGTGGCGCTCGGCGCCGCGCCGGCGCACGCGCAGAACAACACCACGCCGACGGGCCAGTCCGGCCCGCTCCAGCAATCGGCGGAGGTCAATCCCAACACCGACGTCTCCCCGACCGACACCGTCGATCCCAACGAGATCGTCGTCACCGCGCAGGGCCGCACCCAGGTCCTGCAGGACGTGCCGATCGCCGTCTCCGCCGTGTCGGCGGAGTCGCTCCAGAATTCGGGCGCCAGCGACATCCGCCAGCTGAACCAGCTGGCCCCGTCGCTGCTCGTTTCCTCCACCGGCACCGAGGCCAACGGCTCGGCCCGCATCCGCGGCATCGGCACGGTCGGCGACAATCCCGGCCTCGAAAGCTCGGTCGCGGTGTTCATCGACGGCGTCTACCGCTCGCGCACCGGCGTCGGCTTGAACGAGCTCGGCGAGATCGAGCGGGTCGAGGTGCTGCGCGGCCCGCAGGGCACCCTGTTCGGCCGCAACGCCTCGGCCGGCCTGCTCAACATCATCTCCAAGAAGCCGAACCTCAACAAGATGGAGGGTTTTGCCGAGGCCACCTACGGCAATTACGACGCGATGCGCCTGTCCGGCGGTATCACCGGTCCGCTCGGCGCCAGCGGCCTCGGCTTCCGCCTGGACGGCGTCTGGAGCAAGCGCGACGGCTTCCTGAAGAACATCACCGCCGCCGGCGGTTCGGAGCGCCGAGTCAACAACCGCAACCGCTACTTCGTGCGCGGCCAATTGCTCTACGAGCCGAACGACCAGATTTCGGTCCGCCTCATCGGCGACTACAGCCACCGTAACGAAAGCTGCTGCGGCGCGGTCTACCTTTCGACGCTCGAGACGACCGACCCGACGCCGGGTGTCCCTGGGGACTTCGCGGTCGCCGCGAGCAACCGCATCGTCAGCGTGCTGCAGAGCCTCGGCGGGATCATCCCCCCCAATCCGTTCGACCGCCAGATCGCGATCACCCCCGGCCGCACCTATCGGGGCAAGACCACCGACGCCGGCGTATCCGGGCAGGTCGACTGGAAGCTCGGCGAGAATGCGACCCTGACGTCGATCACCGCCTATCGCGACTACAAATCGGAGGGGCCGTCCGACACCGACTACAGCAACGTCGACATCCTCTATCGCGACCCGGTCGGCGGCGGCTACCAGCGCGCCTTCAAGACCTTCAGCCAGGAGCTGAGGCTGCAGGGCAACGCCTTCGAAGACAAGCTCGACTGGCTGATCGGCGCCTATTACGCCCACGAGAAACTGGATGTAAGCGACAACCTGAAGTTCGGCACCCAATACGGCGCCTTCGCCGCCTGCCGGCTGGTCGCGACGGTGTCGCCGGTGGCGGTGCTTCGCAACCCGGCGGCGCCGGGCTGCCTCAGCGCCGCGGCGACGGCTCCCGGCAGCCCGTTCAGCTCGACCGGCGCGCTCGGCGGCGCCGGCCCGCTCATCGCGTCGGGCCTGGTGCGGCTCAGCACCGTCAACAATGTGGGCGACAACCCGTCTTTCTATCACCAGACCAGCGAGAACTGGGCGATCTTCACCCACAACATCTTCAACATCACCGACAAGGTCGCCCTCACCATCGGCCTGCGCTACACCAACGAAGACAAGAAATTCAGCGCCCAGTTCAACAACAACAATGCCGTCTGCCCGGTGCAGCAGGCCGCCTTCGCCAACTTCCTAACGGGCGGCACGACGCCGTTGCCGGCGGCGCTCCAGCCGCTGGTGGCGGGCGTGGTCAACCTCACCTGCCAGGGCAATGCGACGACCGCCCTCAACGCCCTCAACCTGCGCGACGAGCGCAAGGAGGACGAGTGGACCGGCACCGGCATCCTCAGCTGGAAGCCGATCAACGACCTGCTGCTCTACGCCAGCTACTCGAAGGGCTACAAAGCGGGCGGCTTCAACCTCGACCGCTCGGCGCTGGGCAACCCGATCTTTTCGCCGAGCGACCCGCGCCAGGCGGCGACCGGCGGCTTCGGCACGGCCAACCTCCAGTTCGATCCGGAGAAGGTGGAGGCCTATGAGATCGGCGCCAAGTTCGGGACGCGCACGATCGTCCTCAATGCGGCCCTGTTCTACCAGGCGTTCCGCAACTTCCAGCTGAACACGTTCAACGGCTCGGTCTTCCTGGTCCAGAACATCAACGGCTGCTCCAGCCTGGTCGGCGGCAGCGCCACCGATTCGGATCCGGTGGGCGGCCTCAGCCCCGCCGGCCCCGGCGGCTGCGCACCGAAGAACGTCAAGCCGGGCGTGATCTCGCAAGGCGTCGAGGTCGAGGCGGCCGTCTACCCGGTGCACGATCTCCAGATCACCGCCGGCTTCACCTATGCGAACACCCACTACAAGAAGGACCTCGTCGGACGGAGCACGGGCCAGCCGCTCGACCCGGCGCTGTTCCTGCTGCCGGGCGACCATCTGTCGAACGCGCCCAATCTGGTGGGCACCGCATCCTTCACCTGGACGCCGCGGATCGGCGGCAGCGGCCTCAGCGCGCTCGTCTATGCCGACGCGCGCATGAGCTCGGACTACAATACCGGCTCCGACCTGTTCCCGGAGAAGGAGCAGAACGCCTTCACGGTGGTGAATGCCCGCCTGGGCATCCGCGGGCCGGCGCAGCGCTGGGCGCTGGAGGTCTGGGCGCAGAACCTGTTCAACCAGGATTACCAGCAGGTCGCGTTCAACACGCCCTTCCAGGGCAGCAACTCGCGGGCGCATGTGACGAACTTCGGCGCGCCGAGCTTCGCCACGGCGAACCAGCTCTTCTCGAGCTATCTCGCCGAGCCGCGCACGTTCGGCGTCACCGGCCGCTTCCGCTTCTGAAGGGCGCAAGGCTAAGCGGGGGGCAGCCTATCCGGCTGTCCCCCGCTCTCTTTCCCGAAGCCGCCAGATAAGCCGTCCCGGCTGCTCTCGCTGCAGCCGGCGCGTTTCGCTTCCTCAGGCAGCGTCGCGCGCGGCCGTGCGCGGGCGGCCGGCGGCGGCGAGCAAGCGGGCGTGGAGCGCCTTCAGCCGGGTGGGGCTGACGATCTTCTCGCCGGACAGGTCGGTCAGGTAGAAGACGTCGACCGCGCGCTCGCCATAAGTGGCGATGTGGGCGGAATGGACCGCCGCCCGCGCTTCGTAGAGGGCACGGGCGAGGCCGCTCAGCAAGGCGGCACGGTCGCGGGCGTTGACCTCCACCACCGTGTAGCGGCTCGAGGCGAGATTATCGACGAACACCGCCGGGTGGATATTGAAGGCGTGGGCGCGGAGCAGCGGCAGCGCCTTCGCCTCCAGCCGTTCCATCGCCGGCTCCTCGCCCTCCAGGGCCCGCAGCACGGCCTGCTCCAGCCGCTTGAGCTGGTGGCGCTCGGCGAACGGCGCGCCGGACGAATCCTGGACGAGGAAATTGTCGAGCGCCATGCCGTCGAGCGTGGTGTGGATCCGCGCGTCGATGATGCTGCCGCCGGCGAGGCTGATCGCCGCCGAAAGGTGGTAGAAGAGGCCGGGCCGGTCCTTGGCGTAGACGCTGACGAGGGTGGCGCCCCTCTCCTCCTCGATCGAGGTGGCGAGCGGCCGGGTGGTCGCGGGCGCGCGGTCGGCGGCGTCCATCAGCCGCGCATTCTTCTCGATCGCCTCGGCCGGCTCGGCGAGCCAGTAGCTGTCGGGGAGGCGCCAGGCGAGGCGGGCGAAGCGGGCATCTTCCCAACCGAGGCGGCCGGCAATCTCGTCCTGGGTCGCGGCGATGCGCTCGCCGCGGCCCTTCTGCTTGTGGCCGAGGCGCAGGCTCTCCTCCGCCGCCTCGAACAAAGCGCGCAGCAGCTGGCGCTTCCAGCCGTTCCACACGCCGGGGCCGACGGCGTCGATGTCGACGCCGGTCAGGATGAAGAGGAGGCGCAGCCGCTCGAGGCTCTTCACCCGCTCGACGAAGGCGTGCACCGTCTGCGGGTCCGCGACGTCGCGCTTGAACGCGGTCGCCGACATGAAGAGGTGCCAGCGCACCAGCCAGGCGACCGTCTCCGTCTCCCAGTCGGTGAGTCCCAGCCGCGGCCCCAGCGCGAGGGCCACCTCGGCGCCGAGAATGCTGTGGTCGCCGCCGCGCCCCTTGGCGATGTCGTGGAGCAGGACGGCGACGTAGAGGGCGCGGCGCGACGCCAGGCGGGGGAAGAGGGCGCTGGCGAGCGGATGCTCCTCCTTCAGCTCGCCGCGCTCGATCCGGGCGAGGAGGCCGATCGCGCGGATCGAATGCTCGTCGACCGTATAATGGTGGTACATATCGAACTGCATCTTGGCGACGACGCGGCCGAAGTCGGGCACGAAGCGGCCGAATATGCCCGCCTCGTTCATCCAGCGAAGCACCGTCTCGGGATCGCGCGGCGAGGTCAGGACTTCGAGGAAGAGGGCATTGGCGCGCGGATCGGCGCGCACCGCGGCGTCGACCAGCTTGGCGTCGCGGGCCGCGGCGCGCATCGCCAGCGGATGGATCTCCAGCCCGTGAAGGTCGGCGAGCGCGAAGATCCGGATCAGGCGCACCGGGTCCTCCCGGAACCAATCGTCGCCCGGCAAGGCCAGGCGGCCGCGGTCGAGGACGAAGCCCTCCAGCCTGCGCGGACGGCGGCGCAGCGCCGGAAGCCCGAAGCGCAGGCCCTTCTTAGCGAACTTCTCGTCGAGATGGGAGAGGAAGACCCCGGTGAGGTGGCCGACCGTCTTCGCGTGCAGGAAGTAATGGCGCATGAACCGCTCGACCGGCGAGCTGCCGGCGCGGTCGGCATAGTTCATCCGCGCCGCGATCTCGCGCTGATAGTCGAAGGTGAGGCGCTCCTCGGCCCGTCCGGCGACGATGTGGAGATGGCAGCGCACCGCCCAGAGGAATCGCTCGGCGCGGTGGAATTGCCGCAGCTCCCGTTGCGACAGAAGCCCGACCTCGACCAGCTCCGGGGCACGGCGGACCTGATAGGCGTATTTGCCGATCCAGAAGAGGGTGTGGAGGTCCCTCAGGCCTCCCTTCCCCTCCTTGACGTTCGGTTCGACGACGTAGCGGCTGTCGCCCATCCGGAGGTGGCGGGCATTGCGCTCCTCCAGCTTCTCGGTGACGAAGCCGCGCACGTTGCCGGCGACGACGTCGCGGCGGAAGCGCGCCTCGGCCTCGTCGAACAGGGTCTCGTCGCCCCACACATAGCGCGCTTCGAGCAGAGCGGTGCGGATCGTGTGGTCGCCCGCCGCGGCCGCGATCAGCTCGTCGAGGGTACGGGTCGAGGGGCCGAGCTTCAGCCCGAGATCCCACAGCAGATAGAGCAAGGCTTCGATCATCGCCCGGGTGCCCGGAGCGGCCGGTTCGGCGGTGACGAAGGCGATGTCCACGTCCGAATGCGGCGCCATCTCGCCGCGGCCGTAGCCGCCGACCGCCATCAGCAGCAGCCGCTCGGCCGGACCCAGGGTTGCGGCGACGTGATCGTAGGCGGAGCGCAGGATCTGGTCGGTCAGGAAGGCGTAGGCCGCCGCGGTCTCGCTGCCCTGCCAGGGCCGGTCGGCGAGCCGGCGGGCGATCTCCTCGCGTCCGGCGGCGAGCGCCTGCTTGAGGATCCCGGCGGCGTCCTTCGGCTTGGCGCCGGCAAGGGCGTCGCCCAGCGCGCGGCGGTCGACAATCGCCCTCTTATTGGGGACCGAGGCGAAGCGGGTCGGCATCAGCCGTCTTCGGCGGCGAGCTGCTTCAGGCGGTAGAGAAGCTCGAGCGCCTCGCGCGGGCTGAGCGAGTCGGCGTCGGCGGCGGCCAAGGCGGCGCGGAGGGGGTCCGGCGCCTTCTGCTCTTCCTCCTGGGCGGCGGCGGCGAAGAGGGGCAGGTCGTCCAGCCCGGCGGCGATCCCGCCGGTGGCCGCGCGGCCCTGCTCCAGCTTGGCAAGGACGGCGCGGGCGCGGGCGAGGACCGGGGCGGGCAGCCCGGCGAGCTTGGCGACGGCGAGGCCGTAGCTGCGGTCGGCGGGCCCCTTCGCCACCTCGTGGAGGAGGACGAGGTCGCCCTTCCACTCGCGGGCGCGGACGTGGTGGAGCGACAGGGCGTCGAGCCGCTCCGCGAGCCGCGTCAGCTCGTGATAATGGGTGGCGAACAGGCAGCGGCAGCGGTTGCGGTCGTGGATCGCCTCGACGACGGCCCAGGCGATGGCGAGGCCGTCATAGGTGGAGGTGCCGCGGCCGACCTCGTCCAATATGACGAAGCTGCGGTCGGTGGCTTGGCTGAGGATGGCGGCGGTCTCGACCATCTCGACCATGAAGGTCGAGCGGCCGCGGGCGAGATTATCCGACGCCCCGACCCGGCTGAACAGGCGGTCGACCAGGCCTAGCGTCGCGCGCGCGGCGGGGACGTAGGAGCCCGCCTGGGCGAGGACCGCGATCAGCGCGTTCTGGCGGAGGAAAGTCGACTTGCCGCCCATGTTCGGGCCGGTGACGAGCCACAGGCGCTCCTCCTCCGAAAGGCCACAATCGTTGGCGACGAAGCGGGCGCCGCTCGATTTGAGTGCCTCCTCGACCACGGGGTGCCGCCCGCCCTCCACCTCGAAGCAATTGTGGTGCGCGAAATGCGGCCGCGACCAGCCGGCCTCCGCCGCCCGCTCCGCCAGCGCCGCGGCCGCGTCGAGGCGGGCCAGGGCGTCGGCCGCGGCCGCGATCGGCTCGGCCCGCGCCAAGGCCGCGGCAACCAGCTCCTCTAAATGGGCGGCCTCGGCGGCCAAGGCATGGGCGCCGGCCTGGTTCACCCGCGCGGCATGGTCGTGAAGGTCGGGCGCATTGAAGCGGACCACGCCCGCCAGCGTCTGGCGATGGGTGAAGCCGCTGTCGGCGGCCATCAGCTTGTCGGCGTTCTTCGCCGGCACCTCGATGTGGAAGCCGAGCACGCCGTTGTGGCGGATCTTGAGGGTCGCGATGCCGGTCTGCTGCCGGTAGCGCGCCTCGAGCGCGGCGATGGCGCGCCGTCCCTCGCCGCCGGTCGCGCGCAGCTCGTCGAGCGCGGCGTCGTAGGCTTCGGCGATGTAGCCGCCCTGTGCCGCGTCGATCGGCGGCGACGGCACGAGCGCGCGGGCGAGGAGATCGGTGAGCTCACCATGGCCGGTGAGCGATGGAAGCAGGCGGTCGAGCAAGGGCGGCCGATCGCCGAGGGCGGCGAGGCGGGCGTGGAGGCGGCGGGCCTCGTCGAGGCCATCGCGCAGTTGGCCGAGGTCGCGCGGTCCGCCCCGCCCCGCGGCGAGGCGGCCCAGCGCGCGGCCGATGTCGGGAAGCGACTTCAGCTGTCGCCGCAGCGCCTCGCGGCCGCCGGCGTCACGCTCGAACCGGGCGACGAGGTCGAGACGCGCCTCGATCCTGCCGCGGTCGAGCAGCGGCGCGCCGAGGTCGGCGGCGAGGAGGCGTGCGCCGGCGCCGGTGACGGTGCGGTCCACCGAGGCGAGCAGGGTGCCGGCGCGCCCGCCGGTCGCGGACTGGGTGAGCTCCAGGCTCTCCCGCGTCGCCGCGTCGATCATCATATGATCGCCGGACGAGCGCAGGACCGGCGGCCGCAGGAAGGGCAGCGATTCGCGGGCGACCTCGTCGAGATAGGCGAGGAGCCCGCCGGCGGCGGCGAGCGCGGCGCGGTCGAAGCTTCCGAAGCCATCCAGCGTCGCCACCTCGAAGCGCATCTTCAGCCTCTTCTCGGCCGCGAGGCTGTCGAAGCCGCCCTTGCGCTCGGTGACGGCGAGGCCGGGAAGCGGCTCGGCGGCGACGATCTCCGCGGCGCCGAGCCGGGCGAGCTCCGCGTCGAGCGCGTGCGGCGGCAGCGAGCCGAGCTCGAAGCGGCCGGTCGAGATGTCGGCCGCGGCGAGGCCGTGGCGCTCGCCCACCTTCGCCACCGCGACCAGCCAGTTGGCGGCGCGCGAATCGAGCAGGGCCTCCTCGGTCAGCGTTCCCGCCGTGACGACCCGGACGATGGCGCGGTTGACCACCGCCTTATAGCCCCGCTTCTTCGCCTCGGCGGGGCTCTCCACCTGCTCGGCGATGGCGACGCGGAAGCCGCCCCTGATCAGGCGGGCAAGGTAGGATTCGGCGGCATGGATGGGGACTCCGCACATCGGGATGGGCTCGCCTTCATGCTCGCCTCGGGCGGTGAGCGCGATGTCGAGGCACTGGGCCGCCGCTTTGGCGTCGTCGAAGAACAATTCGAAGAAGTCGCCCATCCGGTAGAAGAGCAGGCAATCGGGCGCCTCCGCCTTGAGCGCGAGGTATTGCGCCATCATCGGCGTCGGTGCGCCGGGAATCTTTGCCTGGGTGGCCATCGCGCCGAGGGTAAAGGCTCAGCACGGATCGGGGAACGAAAAACTCCTCGCTCCGACGGGGAGGGGGAGGAGCGGAATCTCGCCCGGCTTGCCGCACTTGTCCGGTAACGCCTAAGGCAGCGCAAAACGGCCCGGGAGCGCGAGGATGAGCGAAGGCAGCGACGTCAAATTCTCCGAGCAGGAGGCGCTCGACTTCCATTCGCAGGGACGGCCCGGCAAGATCGAGATCATCGCCTCCAAGCCGATGGCGACGCAGCGCGACCTCAGCCTCGCTTACTCGCCGGGGGTGGCGGTGCCGGTGCTGGCCATCGCCGAAAATCCCGACCGGGCCTACGATTATACTGCCAAGGGCAATCTCGTCGCCGTCATCTCCAACGGCACCGCGATCCTGGGCCTCGGCAATCTCGGCGCGCTCGCCTCCAAGCCGGTGATGGAAGGCAAGGCGGTTTTGTTCAAGCGCTTCGCCGACGTCGACGCGATCGATCTGGAGGTCGCGACCGAGGACACCGACGCCTTCGTCAACGCCGTCGCCCTGCTCGAGCCGAGCTTCGGCGGCATCAACCTGGAGGACATCGCCGCCCCCGCCTGCTTCGTCATCGAACAGACGCTGAAGGAGCGGATGAACATCCCGGTCTTCCACGACGACCAGCACGGCACGGCGATCATCACCGCGGCGGGGCTGATCAACGCCTGCCACCTCACCGGCCGAGAGCTCAGGGACGTCAAGGTGGTGGTGAACGGGGCCGGCGCGGCGGCGATCGCCTGCACCGAGCTGATCAAGGCGATGGGCGTGCGCCACGACCATGTCGTGATGTGCGACAGGAAAGGGGTCATCTGGCAGGGACGGCCGGAGGGCATGGACCAATGGAAGTCCGCCCACGCCGCAATCACCGACGCCCGGACGCTGGGGGAGGCCCTGGTCGGCGCCGACATCTTCCTCGGCCTCTCGGCGGCCGGGGCGCTGAAGCCGGAGATGGTCAAGGACATGGCGAAGCGGCCGATCATCTTCGCCATGGCCAATCCGGACCCGGAGATCACCCCGCCCGACGCCAAGGCGGCGCGGCCGGACGCGATCGTCGCCACCGGCCGCTCGGACTATCCCAACCAGGTCAACAACGTGCTCGGCTTCCCCTTCATCTTCCGCGGCGCGCTCGACGTTCGCGCGACGACGATCAACGACGAGATGAAGATCGCCGCCGCCGAGGCGCTGGCCGGCCTCGCGCGCCAGCAGGTGCCGGAGGAGGTGGCGGCGGCCTATGGCGGCATGGCCCACAGCTTCGGGCCGGACTACATCATCCCCGCGCCGTTCGACCCGCGGCTGATGGAGGTGGTGCCCGCCGCCGTCGCCGAAGCGGCGATGCGCAGCGGCGTCGCCCGGCGGCCGATCGAGGACATGACCGCCTATCGTACCCAGCTCCGCTCGCGGCTCAATCCGACCACTTCCGTGCTCAGCCTCGCCTATCAGGCGGCGCGGTCGGACCCCAAAAGGGTGCTGTTCGCCGAAGGGGACGAGGATGTCGTGCTTCGAGCCGCGATCGCGGTGCGGGACGGCGGCTACGGCATTCCGGTGCTGGTCGGCCGCGATACGGTGCACCAGCGGCTGCGCGAGCTGGGCGTCGACGATCCCGGCGGATTCGAGGTCGTCAACAGCCGCACCTATCCCCGGGTCAAGGAGCTTGCCGACCGGCTCTACGAGCGGCTGCAGCGCAAGGGCTATCTCGCCCGCCAGGTCGAGCGGGTGGTCAACCAGGACCGCAACATCTTCGCGGCCCTGCTGCTCGCGGCCGGCGAAGCGGACGTGATGATCACCGGCATCACCCGGACCTACGCGCAGAATCTGCGGCAGATCATGCGCGTGCTCGATCCCAAGGAGGGGGTGACGCCGTTCGGCGTCCATGTGCTCGTCGGGCAGAGCCACACCGTCTTCATCGCCGACACCACGGTGACCGAGCGGCCGAGCGGGGAGCAGCTCGCGGAGATCGCCGTCCATACCGCCCAGGTGGCGCGGCGGATGGGCCACGAGCCACGCGTCGCCTTCCTGTCCTATTCCAATTTCGGCAATCCCGAGGGCAGCTATCTGGAGCGCATCCGCGACGGCGTGAAGGTGCTGGACGCGCGCGGCGACGTCGATTTCGAATATGAAGGCGAGATGTCGCCCGACGTCGCGCTCGATCCCGCGATGCAGAAAGTCTATCCGTTCAGCCGGCTGACCGGCCCCGCCAACGTGCTGGTCATGCCCGGCCTGCAGACGGCGAACATCTCGGCCAAGCTGCTCAAGGAGCTGGGCGGCGACGCCGTCATCGGGCCGGTGCTGGTCGGCATGGAGCACCAGGTGCAGATCGCGCCGATGACGGCGAGCGCCTCGGACCTCGTGACGCTGGCGGTGCTCGCCGCCGGCGAGATCGTCAAATAGGCGGCGGGCCGCCGCGCCCTACTGGTTGGGGTTGTCGGTGGTCCCGCCGCTCTGGCCGGCGCCGCCCATGCCCGAGCCGACCGCGCCGATATTGCCGAACAGCTCGTCCCAGATGCTCTTGCGGCGGCCGAGCGTCGGCGTCTTGTCGCCGAACGGCCGGATCGAGGCGACCTGCTCCATCCCCTTGCGCTCGACCTTGGCGACGTTGCCGGCCTGGTCGAACTGGATGTGGAGCACCGTCTGCGCCTGTGGCCGCGGCATGTTGAAAGCCATGTTGCGGGTGTTGCGCGACAGATAATACCAGTCGTTCTGCCCGAACTCCCCGGTGAAGGTGGGACGGCCGAGCGTGTTCATCACCGAATCGCGCGTGTCTGTGCCCGGCTGGATCGCGCTCGCCAGCGTTTCGTCGAGGACGAAGCCCTGATGGTCCTGGATGCGCGTGCAGCCGCCGAGGGCGAAGCCCATGGCGACGGCGGCGATCAGGGCGCTTCGTCCGTTACGGAGGATCATGCTGAAATAACTCCCGAATTCCCCGGCGCTGCAGGAGACGCCTTCTCGCCTGCCTTGCGGGCGGCGGCACCAGCACCCAATATCCGACAAAAGCTGAACCGCGCAAGTACGACCCGTCCGGAGCCACGTCCCTTGACCTTCCTCTCCCGCTTGCTGGGCCGCCGCGACCGCGACACCGCGCGCCCGCTCTACGAAGCCGTGGTGCGCATGGCGCGGGAACCCGCCTGGTATTGCGAGGGCGGGGTCCCCGATACGATCGACGGCCGGTTCGACATGCTCTCGACCGTCCTGGCGCTGGTGCTGATCCGTCTGGACGCGGCGGGCGAGGCGGCGCGCGGCCGGGCCGTTTTGGTCACGGAGGCGTTCGTCGACGATATGGACGGGACGCTGCGCGAGCTCGGCATCGGCGACGTCGTTGTCGGCAAGCGAGTCGGCAAGATGATGGGAGCGCTGGGAGGCCGCGCCGGCGCCTTCCGCCGGGGCCTCGCCGGCGAGGAGGATTTCGTGGCGGCCGTCCGCCGCAATGTCTTCCGGGACGCCCCGCCCTCGGAAGGCGAGCTTGCCTTGGTCGCCTCGCGACTCGAGGCGCTGCATCGGAGCTTGGCCGCGATGCCTCTGGAACAACTTCTCGCGGGGGAGCTTGCGACGTCATGACCGCCGAGTTCAGCCGCCCCGTCCGCGCCGACACGATCGGGGCGGAGGCGCGCAGTCTCGCCATCGAAGCCGATGCGGCCGAACGGTCGGCGCTCGCCCGGCGCTTCGGCCTGATGTCGATCGAGCGTCTGGCCGCGGAGGCGGCGCTCAGCCGCCACGGCGAGACGGTGACCGCGGCCGGTGCCCTCAGCGCCGCGGTGACGCAGAGCTGCGTCGCCACCGGAGAGCCGGTGGAAGAGGTCGTCGACGAGCCGTTCCGGATCGAGTTTCGCCCCCACCCGCCAGGCAGTGGGGTGGACGAGGAGGTCGAATTGGCGGAGAGCGAGCTGGACGTGGTCTTCTACGACGGCGAGTCGATCGATGTCGGCGAGGCCGTGGCGGAGACGCTGTCGCTCGCCCTCAATCCCTATCCCCGCTCGCCGAGCGCCGAGGCGGCGCTGCGCGAGGCCGGCGTGAAGAGCGAGGAGGAGGCGAGGGCCGAATCGAGCCCCTTCGCGGCGCTGGCGGCGCTGAAGGGGAAGACGGAATAGGCCTTCCTCCCCCCTCTCCGAATCGAGAGGCGGGATCAGAACGGGACGTCGTCGTCGAGGTCGCTGTCGAAGGCGGCGGGCTGCGGCCGCGCCTGGGGTCGGGAGCCGCCGCCGCCGAAGCCGGAGCCGCCGCTTTCATGGCCGCCGCCGAAATCCTCGCCGCTCCCTCCGCCGCTACCGCCGCGGCTGTCGAGGAGGACGAGCTCGCCGCGAAAGCGCTGGAGCACGATCTCGGTGGAATAGCGGTCGGCGCCCGACTGGTCCTGCCACTTGCGGGTCTGGATCTGGCCCTCAAGATAGACTTTCGAGCCCTTGCGCAGATAGGATTTGGCGACCTTGCCCAGATTCTCGTTGAAGATGACGACGCGGTGCCATTCGGTCCGCTCCTGGCGGTTGCCGTCGCGGTCCTTCCAGCTCTCCGAGGTCGCGACCCTGAGGTTCACCACCTCGCCGCCATTGTTGAGCGAGCGGCTCTCCGGGTCGTCGCCCAGATTGCCGACCAGGATCACCTTGTTGACGCCCGCCATCTTCAGTCTCTCCTAAAGGCCGAGCGCCACCGCGCTCCAGTAAGTCGCGCCCGCCGCCACGTAAGCGAGCGTAAAGAGATACCCTAGCATGAAGGCGGGCCACTTCCAGCCGTTCGTCTCCCGCCGGGTCACCGCGACTGTGGATAAGCATTGCGGGGCGAACACGAACCAGGCGAGGAAGGCCAGAGCGGTGGGCAGCGACCAGCGGCCGCGCAGCCGCTGGGCGAGGGTGGAATTGGCCTTCACCTCGTCGGATTCCTGCACCGAATAAGCTGTGGCGAGCGACGACACCGCCACCTCCCGCGCCGCCATCGCCGGAATGAGCGCCAGCGCGATCTCGTGGTTGAAGCCGATCGGCCGCACCACGACTTCGAGCCCCGACGCGATCTTGCCGGCGATCGAGCTGTCTAGCGCCGTCTCGCCCGGCCCGGGCCGAGGGAAGGAGAGCAGGGCCCACAGCACGATCGTCGAGACGAGGATGATCGTCCCCGCCCGTTTCAGGAAGATGAGCGCACGGGTCCACAGGCCGATCAGCACGTCGCGAAGCTGGGGGAGCTGGTATTTGGGCATTTCCAGCGTGAAGCCGCGCGGCATCCCCCTCGTCACAGTCACGCGCAGGACCAAAGCGGCGACGAGCGCACCGACAATGCCGAGCCCGTAGAGGCCGAACAGGACCAGCCCCTGCAGGCCGAACCCCCAGAAGACGCTTCGCGCCGGGATGAAGGCGCCGATGACGATCGCGTAGACGGGGAGGCGCGCCGAGCAGGTCATCAGCGGCGCGATGAGGATGGTGGTGAGGCGATGCTTGGGGTCCTCGATCGTCCGGGTCGCCATGATGCCGGGGATCGCGCAGGCGAAGGAGGAGAGGAGCGGGATGAAGGCGTGGCCGGAAAGGCCGACCCGCGCCATCAGCCGGTCCATCAAGAAGGCGGCGCGGACCATGTAGCCGCTCGCCTCCAGGACGAGGATGAACAGGAACAGGATGAGGATCTGCGGCAGGAAGGCGATCACCGCGCCGACCCCGGCGAGGATGCCGTCGACCAGCAGGCTGCGCATCCAGCCGTCCGGCGTGACGCTCGCCGCCAGGCCCTGCGCGGCCGTCACGCCGCTCTGGATCCAGGCGACCGGCGCCTGGCTCCAGGCGAAGACGGCCTGGAACATCAGGAACATCACCAGAGTGAAGAGGATCGGGCCCGCGACCGGGTGGAGCGCGACGGCGTCGATGAGGTGGCTCGACCGGCTCGCCCCCCGCTCGCTCAATGTGGCGCGCCGCGAGATGTCGCGGGCGCGGCGCTGGAGGGCGGAGAAATCCTCCTGCGCGGCGCCGTCGCCGGCGCGCAGGCGCCGGGCGGCGCCGATCGCCTCGCTCAGCGCCTCCTTCAGCTCGTCGCCGCCGCGGCGGCGCACCGCGACGGTGGCGATCACCGGCACGCCGAGCTCGCGCTCCAGCACCTGGGGGTCGATCTCCAGCCCGTCGCGGCGGGCGAGGTCCACCATGTTGAGCGCGACCACGCAAGGGAGGCCGAGCGCGATCAGCTGGAGGGCGAAGCGGAGGTGGTTGTCGAGATTGGTCGCGTCGAGCACCAGCAGCAGCGCATCGGGCAGCCGCTCGCCCGCCTGCCTGCCGAGCAGCACGTCGCGAGTCACCTCCTCGTCCGGGCTGGACGGCTCGAGGCTGTAGGCGCCGGGCAGGTCGACCAGCTCGACCGGCCGCCCGTCGGGCAGCGCCAGCCGCCCGGATTTCCGTTCGACGGTGACGCCGGGATAATTGCCGACCTTCTGGCGCGCGCCGGTCAGCATGTTGAACAGGGCGCTCTTGCCGGCATTGGGATTGCCGACCACCGCCACCAGCGGGAAGACGCTCATCGCTCGACCGTTTCCACCGACACCGCGCGCGCCTGGGCGCGGCGCATGGCGACCATCATCCGCCCGACGCGGATGGCGAGCGGGTCCTTGCCGAACGGCGCGCCGTGCAGCGCCTCGATCCGCACCCCCTCGTCGAAGCCGAGGTTGCGCAGGCGCTTCGCGTCGCTGTCGGTGAGGCACGACCAGTCGATCCCGGTCACGCGGGCCGGCGTACGGAAGGGAAGCTGGTCGAGGCGGAGGGCCATCTCTTCCACATAATGCGAATGATTATCAATAGCGAGTGAAATCGTCCATTGGCCTGCCGCCGCGAGGCGAGCCGCCGCCACATCCGCCGGAACTTCATGAACTTCACGACCCGTCGGGGGGGACATCGGTCCCTGGGCCCCTGGAAGGGCGCGTGGGGCGGCCGACCGGAGGGGGCGGCGGCATGCCGAGCTCCTGTAAGCAAGCCACTTCGGTCAGCCGCTCCAGCTTCTCGAACAGCTCGAATGCGGGCCCCTCCTGATGGCCGGTCCAGTCGGCGCGGTCCCGCGAGCGGCTGTAGCGAAGGGGATCGCGGTAGCGGAGCAGGAACATCGTCAGCTGCTCATTGTAGCGGCGATGCTCGCCGACCCGCTCCCCCTTGTAATAATGAGGCACCGCAACGCCGTGCAGCGCGCGCGAGAAGGCGGCATCCGACAAGCGGCGCACGCCGTAATCGAGGGCGGCGTCCCAGGCGAGGCGAAAGCTCATCCCGTCCATCCGGCGCCGCAGCGCATAGGCGCCCTCCGGCGACCTGCCGACGCGTTTCGCGGCCTCGGTGACGCAGGCGCATTCGGCAAGCGCCTCGATGAAGGTGATCTGCTTCTCGGCCGTCCATCCGTCGTGGCGGTGCCGTACCCGGACCGGATCGAAGTGGAAGGCGGGACGCTCGGGCGAATCGGGGGTGCTGCTCATTCGGCGGTGAGAACATATTTGGAACAGAATGTAAAGGATGTTTCCTATTACGTCCTCACTGTTGCAAGCCGGGAGGGGGACCAGCGAAGCTGGTGGAGGGGTAGCGCGCGGATCGCGCGCGGGAGCCGCGGGCGTCCTCGCCTTTTACCCCTCCACCAGGCTTCGCCTGGTCCCCCTCCCCAGCCGCCGGCTGGGGAGGCACCCAGGTCAGTCCATCAGCTTGCGGGTCAGGTAGATCATCTCGAGCGCGCTGGTGTGGGCCGCCTGCTTGAGGTTCGCGCCGGCGGCGTGGCCGCCTTCGGTGTTCTCGTAATAGAGGAAGGGGAGGCCCATCTCCTCCATGCGGGCGGCGAACTTCCTGGCATGCTGCGGGCCCACGCGGTCGTCCTTTGTGGTGGTGAAGATGAAGGGCTCGGGATAGGCGACGCCCCTCCTCAGATTCTGGTAGGGCGAGGTCTTCTCCCAGAAGGCGCGCACTGCGGGATCGTTGTCGACGCTGCCATATTCGCCCTCCCACGACGCGCCCGCCGCGATCTTCGAGATGCGGATCATGTCGAGCAGGGGAACCTCGATGAGCGCCGCGTTCCACAGCTCGGGATGCTGGGTGAAGGCGACGCCGGTGAGGAGGCCGCCGTTGGAGCCGCCGCGAATGCCGAGCCGGCGCGGCGAGGTGATGTGGCGGGCGACGAGATCGCGGCCGACGGCGACGAAATCGTCGTAGATGATCTGCCGCTTCACGCCGAGCCCGGCCTCGTGCCATCTCGGCCCGAACTCGCCGCCGCCGCGGATGTTGGCGAGCGCGTAGACGCCGCCATGCTCGAGCCAGAGCTTGCCGTTGGTCGCCGAATAAGCCGGGGTCGAGGAGGATTCGAAGCCGCCATAGGCATAGAGCAAGGTCGGATTGGTCCCGTCGAGGCGGATGTCCTTCCGGTGGACGAGGAAATAGGGGATCTTCGTCCCGTCGCTCGACGTCGCTTCATATTGCTCGGCGACGAGGTTCGAAGCGTCGAACTTGGCCGGCTGCGTCTTGATCTGTCGCGCCTGGCCGGTGGCGGCGTCGGCGAGCCAGAGCGAGGGCGGCGTCAGGAAGCTGGTGACCGAGACGAACGCCTTGTCGTCGGTCGCGCTCGTATCGACGACGCCGACGGTCGAATTGTCGGGAAGCTGGAGCGAGGCGCGCTTCCACGTCCCCCTGGGACCCGGGGTGAACAGCAGGGTGCGGCCGCGCACATTGTCGAGGATCGACACGAGCAGCACGCCCTTGGAGGAGGAGGCGCCCTGCATCGCCTCGCGCGGGCCGGCGGCGTAGATGAGGGTCGGCTTCGGGTGGGCCGGGTCGGCCTTGAGCTGGGCGAGATCGACCGACAGCAAAGCGCCGGCGGGATAGGTGGCCGTGCCGCCGGCCGGGGTCCAATCCTCGCGGGTCTCGACGATGACCCGGCCGGCGACGAGGTCGCTTAGGCCGGCCTTGGCGGGGATGGCGACGCGCTGCGCGCCCTTGGCGGTGAGGATGTAGGTTTCGGAGCGGAAGGTATCGAGCGGCCGGTCGATGACGGCGAGGGTGCGGTTCTGACCGTCGCGAAGGACGTAGGGGGTGACGCCGTAGCCGCCGTCGTCGGCCTGGCCGCGGAACACCTCGGTCGCGGCGGACAAAGGCTGGCCCCGCTTCAGGCGCTTGACGATGAACGGATAACCGGTGCGGCCGAGCTCGCCCGGCGCCCATTCGCGGCTGACGAGGAGGGTGTTCTCATCCTCCCAGGAGATACGCTGCTTGCCCTTGGGAAGGACGAAGCCGCCCTCGACGAAGGTGCCGGTCGGGAGGTCGAACTCGCGGACCGTGACCGCGTCCTCGCCGCCGTCGGAGAGGTTGATCAGGCAGCGCCGCTCGGACGGGCGGGCGCAGCTGGCGCCCTTGAACACCCAGTTCGCCTTCTCCGCCGTGGCGAGCGCGTCGACGTCGAGCACGGTCTGCCACGCCGGCGACTGCGCCTGGTAGTCGGCGAGGCCGGTACGGCGGAAGAGGCCGCGGACATGGTCGGCGTCCTGCCAGAAATTGTAGACCTGCCCATTGAGGAACCGCCCGAACGGAATGCGGTCCTTGGCCTGGGCGATGGCGAGCGCCTCGTCATAATAAGCCTGGTAGCGCGAATCGGCCTCAAGCACGGCCTGCGCCTTGGCGTTGTGGGCGTTGACCCAGTCCATCGAGCGCTGGGCCGAGACGTCCTCCAGCCAGAGATACGGATCGTCGGCGCCCGCCTGCGCGTGGGCGGCGGTCATCGCGGCGCCGGAGAGCGCGGCGGCGAGAATCGAGGTCTTCAACAGGCGCATGTCTATTCTTCCCCAGGAAAGGGCGGCATCCTCAACACCTTAGCCGGTGAGTCAAGCGGCTCGGTCGGCGGCGAAAATTCTTGGCAAGAACGGTCAAGCCTCTACTGTCGCGGGAAAGGGGAAATCGCATGAAGCCGCACCTTCCAGCCCTGCTCGCCGCCTTGCTCGTCACCGGCGCGGCGGCGGCCGCCAAGAAGCCGGCCGAGACGCCCGAGCAGAGGGTCGAGCGAGTCCTCTCCGCCACGCCCGTCATCGACGGGCATAACGATCTGCCCTGGGAGATCAGGGAAAGCTACGACAGCTGGCGAAAGCCGCTCGACCTCGCCGCCGACACGTCGAAGCTGGAGCATCCGCTCCAGACCGACCTGCCGCGGCTGCGGCGCGGCCATGTCGGCGCGCAATTCTGGTCGGTCTGGATCCCGACGGAGACGATTGGCGCGGCCGGCGTGCAGACGACGCTGGAGCAGATCGACATCGTCCACCGCATGGTCGCGCGCTATCCGGGCCTGCTCGAAATGGCCTCGACCGCCGCCGACATCCGGCGGATCGAGAAGGCCGGGAAGATCGCCTCGCTGATCGGGGTGGAGGGCGGGCACCAGATCGGCAACTCGCCGGCGGTGCTGCGCCAATATTACGCGCTGGGCGTTCGCTACATGACTCTAAGCCATTCGGTGAACAACGATTTCGTCGACTCGGCGACCGACGATCCGGTTCATCACGGCCTCACCCCGTTCGGCAAGGCGATCGTCCACGAGATGAACCGGCTCGGCATGATGATCGACATCAGCCACGTCTCGGCGGACGTGATGCGCCAGGCGATCGCCGGATCGAAGGCGCCGGTGATCTTCTCCCACTCCTCGGCGCGGGCGCTGATGGACCATCCGCGCAACGTGCCGGACGACGTGCTTCGCCTCCTCCCCGCTAATGGCGGCGTGGTGATGGTGAACTTCTTCCCGGGCTTCCTGTCGGCCGACTGGCGCGGCTGGAACGCGGCCAAGGATGCGGAGACGGCGCGGATCAAGAACCTCTATCCGGGCCAGCCCGACCGGCGCAAGGCGGCGCTGGACGCGTGGAGCGCGGCGCATGCCGAGCCGCCGGTGCCGATCTCGCTTGTCGCGGACCATGTCGAGCATGTCCGGCGGATCGCCGGCGCGGACCATGTCGGCATCGGCTCCGATTATGACGGGATCAGCGGCTACGCGCCCGCGGGGATGCCGGGGGTGGATTCCTACCCGGCGCTGTTCGCCGAGCTCGCCCGCCGGGGATGGAGCGATGCTGACCTCGCCAGGCTCGCCGGCGGCAATCTGCTGAGGGCTATGGAGCAGGTGGAACGGGTGGCGGCCTCGATGAAGGACGAGCCGCCGATGAACGCGACGATCGCGGGGCTGGACGGGAAGTAAGCGACTCCCCTCTCCCAAGGGAGAGGGGAAATCAAGGCGCCAGGGTCGGCTCCGTATTCGGCGGGCCGGCCAGCTCGGCCTCGCCGTCTTCGGCCGGCAGGACCTCGCCGTCCAGCGCGAGGGGCTCGCCGAGCCAGAGTGCGTCGTCGAGATGGTCGCGCTTCTGGTTCGCCGTGTTGGGGTGGACGAGCACGGAGAGGCCGCGGCGGTTGAGCATCAGCCAGGGGACGAAGGTACCGAACAAGTCCGGCGCGAAGGCGACCTGGTACATGGCGCGGCTGTGTGGACCGACCGGCCGGTCCCAGACGGTGCCGAGCCGCACCGCGAAGCGCTCCGCGGTCGCCGCGCGGACGGCGAGGGCGTCGCCCCGCTGAGTCTCCGGGTCGAAATAGACATGGGCGTGGTAGCTCGCGATCTCCGCGACCGGCCGGACTTCCCCCCGGCCCATCTCAGCCCCACCAGCTTTCGACGAAGGCGTAAGCGACGGTCGCGGCGCTGCCCAGCGCGACGAAGATGCCGACGTAGAGCGGCCATTTCGGCCTGGCATGGGGCTCGTCTTCGCGCATGGTCTACACCGCCGGGTAGCGCAGCCGTCCGAGGAAACGGCTGAGCGAGGGCAGCCGTTCCCGGTTGCCGCGCCACTGCGCCTTCAATTTCTCGAACTTCATGACGTCGTCGATGCGGCGGTCGAGGAAGGCGCGGGTGGCGGCGAGATCCTCGCTATCGTCGTCCATGTAGACGAGTTGGGTCGAGCCGTAGACGCCGGCCAGGATGATGCGCTTGGAATAATGATTGAAGTCGGTGGCGCGGTCCCCCGCGATCCGCCACATCCGGTCGGCGGCGCGCCAGCCCAGGCGGGCGGCGAGGGGGACGTTCCGTGGCAAGGCGAGGATGGCGAGGGCGCGGCGCAGCGCCTCCTTGTGCGGGTTCACCGTCTCGATCCGGAACATGACGAGGGCGCGGATGCGCTCGCGAATCTTCATCGCCTCGATCCGCTCCAGCGGGAAGGCGGCCGCCATCGCCCGGTCGATCGCGTCGAACCAGGCGTCGATCATCTGCGCGGGTCCGCCGGGGAAGCAGAGCCGCGCCCGCGGCGCCGGCACCCCGAGCTCGGCCGCGGCCATGGCGAGCGCCTTGTCGCTCCAGCCGTCGAACGCCGCGTTGCCGGGGATGAGGGGGGCGAGCGCCGCCCGCAGCTCGTCGAGAATCATATCCTGCGGGGCGGGGGCGGCCATCATTCAAGAATGATCCTCGCCGCGGTTGGATGCAAGCGCGGGCCGCTCCGGCAGGCGGATGAGGACCAGCGCCGCGGCGATCAGCGCCGCGCCGATCGCGTCGGCGAGGCTGAGGCGCTCGCCCGCCGCCAGCCAGCCGATCAGCGCGCTCACCGCCGGCTGGGTGAGCAGGCCGAGGCCGACGACCACCGGCGACAGATAGCCGACCGCGTAGACGAGGAGGCCCTGGCCGATCAGCTGGCTGCCCAGCGACAGGAGGATCAGCGGCAGCCAGACGGTGGGGACCACCGTCTCGCCGAGGGCCAGCGCCAGCAGGAGCAAAGGCAGCGCTCCCGCCGCGGTGGCGATGGCCAGCACCGGCATCGGCGCGAGCGTCCGCCGGGCGCGGTCAATGGCGATCAGGTAGAAGCAGTAGAAGAGCCCCGCCAGCATCGCGAACAGGTCGCCGGTGAAATGCTCGTGCGAGAGCTCGTAGCTCGAGCCGAGCAGCAAAGCGGTGCCGATCGCCGCGAGGAGCAGGGCCAGTGCCTGCGCCGGCCGCGGCAATCGCCGCAGGACAACGAAGCCGTAGACAACGAGCAGGAAGCTCGACGAATTGCCGAACAGGGTGGCGTTGGCCATCTTGGTCATTCGGATGCCGACGTGCCAGGCGGCGAGGTCGGCCGCGAAGAACAGGCCGCCGAGCACGATCACGGCCGTCATTTTCGCGGACGGCGCGGCGGGCCCAATGACGCCGCGGCGGGCGACGAGGAGGAGGAAGGGCGCCGCCAGCCCCATCCGCCAGAATCCGGATGCCACGGGTCCGACGTCGGCGAGCCGCACCATCCAGGGGCCGAAGGCGAGCATCAGGTTGGCGAGGATGAGAGCCGCGAAGGCGTAGCGGCCGCTTTGCGCCTCGGATGGTGATCGAAGTTGCTGCATGTCCGCCCGCGGCCCGCTACGGGTCGCCGCCCAGTCCCGTCAAGGAGTGCCGATGCCCACCCTGTTCGAACCGATCCAGCTCGGCGCGATCCTGTGCCCCAACCGAGTCGTTATGGCGCCGATGACCCGCGGCCGGGCGACGCGCGAGCATGTCCCGACGGCCTTGATGGCGGATTATTATGCGCAGCGCGCCTCGGCCGGGCTGATCATCACCGAGGCGACCGGGATCAGCCGGCAGGGGCTCGGCTGGCCCTATGCGCCCGGCCTCTGGACGACCGAGCAGATGGAGGGCTGGAAGCCGGTCGTCGAGGCGGTGCACGAAGCCGGCGGGCGCATAGTCTGCCAGCTCTGGCACATGGGCCGAGTCGTCCATCCCAGCTTCCTGGGCGGGGAGGCGCCGGTCTCCGCCTCGGCCACCACCGCGCCCTACAAGGCCCACACCTACGAGGGGCGCCAGCCTTACGCCGAGGCGCGTCCGCTGGCGGCGGAGGAGATACCGGGCCTCCTCGAGGATTACGGCCGCGCCGCCGCTTTCGCGATCGCGGCGGGCTTCGACGGAGTCCAGCTCCACGCCGCCAATGGCTATCTGATCGACCAGTTCCTGCGCGACGGCACCAATTTGCGCGAGGACGATTATGGCGGGCCGGTGGAGAACCGCATCCGCCTGCTGGTCGAGGCGACTCGGGCGATCGCCGAGATGGTCGGGCCGGAGCGCACCGCCGTGCGCCTCTCGCCCAACAGCGAGACCCAGGGCTGCCTGGACAGCGATCCGGAACCTCTCTTCACCGCCGCCGCGGCCGCGCTGGCGCAGATCGGCATCGCCTTCCTGGAGCTGCGCGAGCCCGGGCCGGAAGGGACGTTCGGCAAATCCGACGTGCCGGCGGTGTCCCCCGCGATCCGCAAGGTCTTCCCACGGCCGCTCGTGCTCAACTCGGATTTCGACTTCGATCGAGCGGAGGCGGCGCTGGCCGGGGAGCGCGCCGACGCGATCAGCTTCGGGCGGCCCTTCATCGCCAATCCGGACCTCCCCGCGCGGCTCCTCAACAAGGCGGAGCTGGCGGAGGACGAGATGGCGACCTGGTACAGCCAGGGGCCGGAAGGCTATGTCGACTATCCGGCGCTGGAGCCCGCCGCCGCGTGAGCGGGGCGGCGGCGCCCCCCTGCTTCCCTTGCGGGCGGCGGCTCGGTTGAGGCGGGCGCTCCTCGTCGTCGCCCTTCTCGGCCTGGCCGTGCTGGCGTGGGGCTATTCCGGCGCGACCGCCGACCCGATCGTGCGAAGGATCGTCGTCGCCCTCCCGGGCTGGGCAGCCGGGGCTCCGCCGCTGCGCGTCCTGCTCCTGTCCGACCTCCACGTCGGCGGACCGGACATGCCGCCGGCGCGGCTCGCCCGGATCGTCGGGCAGGCGAATGCGCTGCGTCCGGAGCTGGTGCTGATCGCGGGGGACTTCATCGGCGACAAGCCCGGTGGCCGCCAATATGCCGATGCGGACGCGGTGGCGCCCCTGAAGGGGCTGAGGCCGCGGCTGGGCATATTCGCCGTGCTCGGCAACCACGACCATTGGCGCGACGCCGGCCAGGCCCGTGAGGCGCTGACGGGCGCGGGCGTGCGGCTGCTCGACAACGATGCCGCCGCCGTGGGGCCGCTGGCGATCGGCGGGCTCGACGATGCCTTTACCGACCATGCCGACCTGCCCCGGACCCTGGCGCGGCTGCGGGCGCTGCCCGGGGCGAAGCTGCTGCTCAGCCACAGCCCCGATCCGTTCGCCGGGCTCGCGCCCGACGTGACCTTGATGCTGGCCGGCCATACCCATTGCGGCCAGATCGCCTTGCCGCTGGTCGGGCCGCTGTCGACCCAGTCCGCCTATGGCCGCCGCTACGCCTGCGGGATCGTGCGGGAAGGGGGCAAGACCCTGATCGTGTCGGCGGGCCTCGGCACGAGCATCGTGCCGCTGCGCATCGGCGCGCCGCCGGACATGTGGCTGATCGAGCTGCGAGGGCCCTAAGCTCTGTCCTGATTAAGTTGAACCAGCCCGCTCATCCTGAGTAGCCGGTGAGCTTGTCGAACCGGCGTATCGAAGGACGCACGGCTCTGGGCGGTCCTTCGATACGGGCCTTCGCCAGGCTCAGTCCCTACTCAGGATGAGCGGTTCAGTGGGGGAGAGGACAGACCCTAACCCGGCGGGTTGTACTTGTTCAGGAAGGCCTCGACGCGGTCGAGCCAGTCCTTGAGGTCCTCCGCGGTCGAGAGGCCGTGGCCCTCGCCGGGATAGGCATGATATTCGAACGTCTTGCCGGCGCGCTGCAGCGCTTTGGCGTAGAGGCTGGACTGCTTCGGCGGAACCCTCTGGTCGGCGCTGCCGTGGGCGAGCAGGACCGGGACCCGCAGGCGCTCGGCCTGCGCCAGCGGCGAGACGTCGGCGAGCTCGAAGCCCGACTGGCCCTGGACTCGCGCGCGCCACTGCCGGGCCGCATCGCGGTTCGGGAAATAATCGTTCGAGTAGCGAAGCTGGCGGCCGATGTCGCTGACGCCCGCGAAGCTGATCGCGCAGCGATAGCGCTCCGGGTTGCGAGTCGCTCCCCACAAGGCGGCATAGCCGCCGTAGCTCGCGCCCATGATGCAGACCCGCTTCGGATCGGCGATGCCCTGCGCGGCCAGCCAGTCCATGCCGTCGTCGAGATCGTCCTGCATCGCCCGACCCCATTGGCCGTCGCCCTTGGCCTCGAAGTCGCGCCCGTAGCTTTCCGAGCCGCGGAAATTGGGCTGGAGCACCGCATAGCCGCGATTGGCGAGCAGCTGGACCTCGGGATCGAAGTCGCCGCGGTCGCGCACGCCGAACGGGCCGCCATGCGGCAGGACGATGAGCGGCAGCCCCCTGGCCGGCCGCCCCGGCGGGAGGGTCAGATAGGCCTGGATGGCAAGCCCGTCCCGCGCGTTGTAGGTCACCGGCCGGGAGGGCGCGAGCGCCTGACCCTTGAGCTTCTCGTTGCGCCAGGCGAGGCGGTGCATCACGCCCTCGGACGGCACGTAGTAGAAATAGGAGCCGGGGTCGTTGGCGCCGGTGACCAGGACGAGCATCCGGCTGTCGTCGCGGCTGCGCGACACGATCCAGGCTTCCTTCCCCGGCACGGCCCGGTCGAGATCGGCCTGGAGGGCCTTCATCTTCGGATCGAACCATTCCACCCGGTCGCGCGCGTCGGTGTAGAAGGCGGCCCGCACCTCGCGTCCGTCCTCGGTCAGAGCCACGCTGGCGACGTCGTTGGTCGGATTCTGGTAGACGAGGTCGCCGAGCGTCGAGGTCGCGAAATTGTAGCGGTAGAGCGCCTGCCGACCGGTCTTCGCGTCCGACAGGATGTAGCCGTCGTCGCTGTCGCGAACGAAGCGCATCAGGCCGAGCGCGTCCTTGCCCGCGTCAAGGCTGGCATTGCCGACCCGGCGGAAGCCGGCGCCGTCGCCGGCGCGGTAGACCATCGACCATTGCTTGTTGTCGAAGCCGACCCCGGCGCGGACCACGCCCGACGCGTCGGCATACCAGTTCCACACGTCGTCGCGGGCGTGGACCACCTCCTTCATCGAGCCGGTGACGAGGTCGACGCGGAACACCGACGGCATATCGTAGACGCTGCGCTGGATCGACAGGAGCAGCCACTGCCCGGAGCGGTCGAGATAGATGATGTCGTCGCCCTGCGGGCCTTCCGAGTCGCGGCCGATGAAGGTGGATTTGCGCGTCGCCACGTCATAGGCGGCGAGGCGGGTCATGTAGAGATCCTGGCCCTCCCAGACGATGGTCTTGCCGACGCTGATCAGCACCTTGCCGTCGCCGGCCCAGCGGTAGGAGCGAATCTCGAATTCGCCCGGCACGTCGAACAGGCGCATCTCTCCGGTCGCGACCACGATGAGGCCGAGCCGGGTTCGGCCCGGCGTCGCGAGCATCGCCAGCAGCTTGGTCCCGTCCGGGGAGAGGGAGGGACTGGAGATGAGCGGCTGCTCGGCCAAAGCGGCGGTGGGGATGAGCCGAGGCGCGGCGGGCGCGGCTTCGACCGCGGCAAGCGGAAGCGCCGCGGCAGCGAGAGCCATCAGGTACAAGGGCATCTTCATCCCTGATCCCCGTGCACGAATCCGTACACCGGACCCTACAGCATTATCTCCCGGCACCAAAGCTCAGGCGAGGCGCAGGGCATTCACCGCGATGACGAGGCCGGCCAGGAGGAAAAGCACGCCCGCGGCGATTCGAATCCCCCGGAGCGGAATGGCGGCGGCGAAGCGGGCGCCGAGGACCGCCGCCGGCACGCTCGAGGCAAGGATGCCGGCGGCCGCGCCGAGCGCCGCCAGCGCGAGCGCGCCGAACTGGGCGGCCAGGGCGGCGGTGACGAACTGGGTCTTGTCGCCGAATTCGAGCAGGAAGAAGCAGGCGGCGGTGGTCAGGAACGGCCCCACCCGCCAGCCGGCGCCCATGTCCGGAGTCTTCGAGCGGAAGAAGCCGCCGCCCCCGGCGAGGAGCAGGGCCATGGCGACGAGGAGCGAGACCGCGCGGGGGGTGATCACACCGTGTATGTAGGTGCCCCCGAACGCGGCGAGGGCGGAATTGGCCAAAGCCGCGACGGCGATTCCGGCGAGGATGGGAGCGGGGCGGCGGTAGCGCGCACCGAGCGCCGCGACGAGCAGCTGCGTCTTGTCGCCCCACTCGGCGAGGGCGGCGGCGATGAAGGTGGTGAGGAGAGGCTCCAAGTCTCAGCAGAGGCGGACGGAGATGGAGGCGAGCAGCGCTTCGCTCGCTTCCGAGTCCAGCCTTTCGCAGCCGATCGCGTCCTGGAGCCTGGCGAGATAGAGCGCCGTCGGGCAGTCGCGCCGGCCGCGCTCGCCGCCTTCGCCGACCGCGCGTTCGAGCGCCTCGGCGAGCGCCACGACCGGCATCATGCCGTAGGCGGCGGCAAGGCGGCGGAGGCTTTCCACGCTCTCGGTGAAATCGCGCGCGGAAACGCGCCTCGACAGCGCCTGCAGGCTTTCGAGCCGCTCGCAAAGCTCGGCCCTCACCAGCATCATCCCGTCATGGTCCGCGCGCATCTCCCGCTCCCCTTCCAGTGCGACAGGAAGACGATGCGCCGATATGGTTACCGCAAGGTTAAAGCCCGCCGCACCTTGACACGGCGCCGGCTTCGCGGCAGAGGCGGCCGCGCACTGAGAGCGGCGGGGACGCCGCTTTTATTTTTCGTGAACCCCGAATTTTCGAGAGGCTGTCATGGCCAAGCCGACCACGGTCAAGATCAAGCTCGTCAGCACCGCCGACACCGGCTTCTATTATGTGACGAAGAAGAATCCCCGGAACATCACCGAGAAGATGACCTTCCGCAAATACGATCCGGTCGTGCGCAGGCACGTCGACTTCAAGGAAGCCAAGATCAAGTAATCTTGGGCTCCCCGTCGCGGTGCGACAGGGAGGCAGGCTCCAACCTCGCCGCCAGGCCGTCGAGGATCGTCTCCCAGCCCTGCGCCACCTTCCCGGCCCGATCCGCCCATTCGGGCGGCAGCGCCTGGGTCAGCGTCAGGGTCGACGCCGCCTCCCCCTCCGCCGCGATCTCCACCACGACCCGCGCCTCGTCGGGCGCATATTTCGGCACCGACAGGGTGAAGGCCAGCCGCTCCGGCCGCTCCACGGCCTCGTAGGTGCCGGTATGGAGGACGTCCTCCCCCTCGCGCCGCTCTACGATCTCCCAGCGGCCGCCCGGCCAGGGCTCGATCGCGACCCGCTGCATCTCGCCGCCCGGAGTCGCGAACAGCCATTGCCCCGCCGTCTCCCGGTCGAGCCATGCGTCGAACACCCGCTCGGCGGCCGCGTCGAACCGGCGCGCGACCCGTACCTCCACGGGATCGGTCGGTTCGTCCTCAGCTTCCGGTCGCGGCGCGGCGAGCAGCGCCCGCACCGCCTCGACGAAGCGGACGACCGAGATCGGCTTGGAGACATAGCCTTCCGCGCCGGCGTCGCGGATGCGCTCCTCGTCGCCCTTCGCGGCATAAGCGGTGACCGCCATGATCGGGATATGGCGCAGCTCGCCGTCGGCCTTCATCTGCTCGATCAGCTCGAGGCCGGAGATGTACGGCATCTGGATGTCCATGACGACGAGGTCGGGCCCGAAGGCGCGGGCACGCCCGACCGCCTCGCGTCCGTCGCGCACCGGCTCGGCCGCATAGCCGTGCGCGCGCAGCAGGTCGCAGAACAGCTTCAGATTGAGTTCGTTGTCCTCGACAACGAGGATTTTTTGTCCCACCGGCCCATCCTGTAGAAGATGATCAGGGATCGCACAAACCTGCCGGACCCGGAAGCGCTGGCGCTCTCCGCCCTCGGCTGGACGCTGGCCGAAGAGGGGCGCGCGCAGCGGCTGCTCGCGCTGACCGGCCTCGCCCCCGACGACCTGCGCCGCCGCCTCGGCGATCCCGGAATGCTGGCCGCGATCCTCGGCTTCCTCGAAGCGTATGAGCCGGACCTCGTCGCCTGCGCGGAGGCGCTGGGGCTGGACCCCGCCGACCTGGTCGAGGCGCGGCGGAGGCTGGAGCGATGAGCGGCCGGCCCCTCCTCGTCACCGATTGCGACGAGGTCCTCCTCCACATGGTCGCGCATTTCGGCGAGTGGGTGGCGGAAGCACATGGCCTCAGCTTCGACATCGAGGCGCCCGGCTTCCGCAACGCCCTCCTGCGGGCCGACGGCGAGCCGCTCCCCGCCGACCGGGTCTGGCCGCTGCTCGACCAGTTCTTCACGAGCGAGATGCACCGCCAGAACGTCGTGCCCGGCGCGGCGGAGGCGCTGGCGCGGATCGGCGAAGCGGCCGATATCGTCATCCTCACCAACATAGGCGACGAGTTCGAGGCGGCCCGGGTGGAGCAGCTCGAGCGGTTCGAGATCCGCCACCGCGTGCTGTGCAACCGGGGCGGCAAGGGGCCTCCGCTGGCCGAGTTGGTCGCCGCGATGGAGCCCTCGGTGACGGTGTTCGTCGACGACCTCTCGGTACACCACGCCTCGGTCGCGGAGCACGCCCCGGACGTCTGGCGGCTGCATATGATCGCCGAGCCGCGGCTCGCCGCGCGGACTCCGCCCGCGCCGCGGGCGCACGCCCGGCTCGACTGCTGGCCGGAGGCGACGGAGTGGATCCTCGCGCGTTTCGAGCAGGGTCCCGCCCCCCTCATCCCCCTCATGGAGCCAGCATGACCGGAATCGTCTTCATCACCGGCGCCACCGCCGGCATCGGCGCGGCCACGGCGCGGCGCTTCGCCCGCGAAGGGTGGAGGATCGTCGCGACCGGGCGGCGGGAGGAGCGGCTTCGGGCGCTTGCCGAGGAGCTCGGGCCGGAGCGGGTCCATACCTTGGTCCTCGACATCCGCGACGAGGCGGCGATCCGCGCGGCCGTGGCCGGCTTGCCCGCGGGTTTCCGCGACGTCGACGTCCTGATCAACAATGCCGGGCTCGCGCTCGGCACGGCGCCCATACAGGATTCCGACCTGGCCGACTGGCGGCAGGTGATCGAGACCAACGTCCTCGGCCTCGTCGCCATCACCCGCGAGCTGGTGCCGACGCTGATCGCCAGGAAAGGCGCGATCCTCAACTTGAGCTCGGTGGCGGCCAGCTATCCGTATGCCGGCGGCAACGTCTACGGCGCGTCCAAGGCCTTCGTCCGCCAATTCTCCTTGAACCTGCGCTCCGACCTGCACGGCACCGGGGTGCGGGTGACCTCGATCGAGCCCGGCATGGTCGAGACGGAATTCACCCTGGTCCGCACCGGCGGCGACCGCGAGGCCTCCGACACGCTCTACCGCGGCATGAACCCGATGACCGCCGACGATATCGCGGAGACTCTGTGGTGGGTGGCGAGCCGGCCGCCCCACCTCAACATCAACACGCTGGAGCTGATGCCGGTCAGCCAGAGCTTCGCGGGCTTCCAGGTCGCGCGCGACAGATGAGCCGGCCCGATCGGGCGACTCGCTTGACGGTGCGCGCCAGTCGGTGCTTACGGCGCCGCATGACCGACATCGCCACCCGCCTCGCCGACCTCGGCATCGCCCTTCCCGAACCGGCCGCGCCCGTCGCGGCCTATGTGCCGACCGTGCTGGTGGGGAACCTCCTCCATATTTCAGGGCAGGTCTCGTTCGAGGACGGCGCGCTGCTGACCGGCCGGCTGGGCGAGGATCGCGATCTCGCATTCGGGCAGCGCGCGGCACGCGCCTGCGGCCTGATGCTGCTCGCCCAGATGCGGAAGGCGCTCGGCAGCCTCGAGCGGGTGGAGCGGGTCGTGAAGCTCGGCGTGTTCGTCAACAGCGCAAGCGGGTTCACCGACCAGCCCAAGGTCGCCAACGGCGCTTCCGAGCTGATGGAGCAGGTGTTCGGCGAAGCGGGCCGCCATGCCCGCAGCGCCGTCGGAGTGCCGGTCCTCCCTTTGGGGGCAGCGGTCGAGATCGATGCCGTCGTCGCCGTCAAGGCGCGCTGAGCTCGAGCGGCTGGGGGAGCGGCCCTTCGCGCATCGCGGCCTGCACGGTCCGGAGCGCCCGGAGAACAGCCGCGCCGCGTTCGAGGCGGCGATCGCCGGCGGCTTCGGCATCGAGCTCGACGTTCAGATCGCCGGCGACGGCACGGCCATCGTCTTCCACGATTATGAGCTCGACCGGCTGACCGGCTCGACAGGGCGCGTCGCGGACCTGACCGGCGAGGCGCTCGCCGGGCTGCGCCTCTTGGGAACCGCGGAGACCATCCCCGTTTTGGCCGACGTGCTGACCCTCATCGCCGGGCGCGTTCCCTTGCTCATCGAAGTGAAGTCCCCCGACCGGCACGTCGTCCCGCTCTGCCGCGCCGTCGCCCGGGCGCTCGAAGGCTATGCGGGCGCGGTCGGAATCATGTCGTTCAACCCCGAGGTCGGCCGCTGGTTCGCGCGCCACGCGCCCGGGCGCCTGCGCGGCCTCGTCGTCACCGAGAGCGGCAAGCGAGGCCTGCGCGGCAGGCTTGAGCGCGCCTTCTCCTTCCGCCGGGCCCACGCCGATTTCCTCGCCTACGACGTTCGCGACCTCGGCTCCGCCTTTGCGGTGCGGAAACGGCGGGCGGGCGTTCCCGTCTTTACCTGGACCGTGCGCACTGCCGAGGATCGCGCCCGCGCCGCCGCGCAGGCGGATCAGATCATTTTCGAGGAAGCCGCGCCGGCATGAGCGATATCGTGGCGCGGATCGCCGGCGGCGTCGCGAGCTTCGAGGCGGCGGATTGGGACCGCTGCGCCGGCAGCGACAACCCGTTCCTCACCCGCGCCTTCCTCGCCGCGCTGGAGGAATCGGGCAGCGCGAGCGCCCGCACCGGCTGGCAGCCCGTCCCGATCGCCATCGACGGCGCGGACGGCCGCCCGGCGGCTGTCATGCCCGCCTACGTCAAGAGCCACAGCCAGGGGGAATATGTGTTCGACCATGGCTGGGCCCATGCGTGGGAGCAGGCGGGCGGGGATTATTATCCCAAGCTCCAGATCGCGGTGCCCTTCACGCCGGTACCGGGGCGGCGCCTGCTGACCCAGCGGCCGGAGCTGGCGCCCGCCCTGATCGGCGCGGCCGAAGCGGTGGTGGAGCAGAACGGCCTGTCGTCGGCCCACGCCACCTTCCTTCTGCCCGAAGAGGTCGTGCTGTTCGAGGCGGCCGGCTGGCTGATCCGGGTCGACAGCCAGTTCCACTGGACGAATGACGGCTATGCGACCTTCGACGCGTTCCTCGCCGCTTTGTCTTCACGCAAGCGCAAGGCGATCCGCAAGGAGCGCGCCGCCGCGCTCGACGGACTGAGCGTCGAGCATGTCACCGGCGACTCGATCACCGAGGCGCATTGGGACGCCTTCTGGGCCTTCTACCAGGACACCGGCTCCCGCAAATGGGGCCGGCCGTACCTCACCCGCCGCTTCTTCTCGCTGCTCGGCGAGCGGATGGCGGAGCGGGTGCTGCTCATCTTCGCGCGGGAGGGGGGGCGCCCGATCGCCGGGGCGCTGAACCTGATCGGCGCCGACACCCTCTACGGCCGCTACTGGGGCACGACCGCCGAGCTGCCCGGCCTCCACTTCGAAATCTGCTATTA
>DASWRU010000012.1:0-6159 GCA_036403015.1 Allosphingosinicella sp. | reverse complement strand
CCGGCGCCCGGTTCCCTAGAGGCGGCACGCACGGCGAAGGAACAGGGAATTGGCAAACGTCACCGTCATCGGCGGCCAATGGGGCGACGAGGGGAAGGGCAAGATCGTCGACTGGCTGGCCAGCCGCGCCGACGTCGTCGCGCGCTTCCAGGGCGGGCACAATGCCGGCCATACCCTGGTGGTCGGGGACCAGACCTACAAGCTCTCGCTGCTTCCCTCGGGCATCGTCAGGGGCACCTTGTCGGTGATCGGCAACGGCGTCGTCCTCGACCCGTGGGCGCTGCGGAGCGAGGTCGCCAGGCTTGCGGACCAGGGCGTTACGGTGACGCCGGAGACGCTGCAGATCGCCGATACCTGCCCGCTCATCCTTCCCTTCCACCGCGATCTCGACGCTCTGCGCGAGGATGCGTCGGGAAGCGGCAAGATCGGCACGACGAGGCGCGGCATCGGCCCGGCCTACGAGGACAAGGTCGGCCGCCGCGCCATCCGAGTCTGCGACCTCGCCCATCTCGGCGAGCTCGGCCCCCAGATCGACCGCCTCTGCGCCCATCACGATGCTCTTCGCGCCGGCTTCCACGAGCCGCCGATCGACCGTGCCCGGCTCGAGCGGGACCTGGCCGAGATCGCCGACTTCGTGCTGCAATTCGCCCGGCCGGTTTGGATGACGCTCAACGAGGCGCGGGCGCGGGGGAGGCGCATCCTGTTCGAGGGCGCCCAGGGCGTGCTGCTCGACGTCGACCACGGCACCTATCCGTTCGTGACCTCCTCCAACACGGTCGCGGGGACGGCCTCGGGCGGCACCGGCATGGGTCCCGGCGCGGCGGGCTTCGTCCTCGGCATCGTCAAGGCCTATACGACCCGAGTCGGCGCCGGCCCCTTCCCGACCGAGCTGGACGACGCGATCGGGCAGCGGCTCGGCGAGCGCGGCCGCGAGTTCGGCACCGTCACCGGCCGCAAGCGCCGCTGCGGCTGGTTCGACGCGGTGCTGGTGCGCCAGTCCTGCGCCGTCGCCGGGGTGACCGGGATCGCGCTGACCAAGCTCGACGTGCTTGACGGGCTCGACGAGATCCGGATCTGCACCGGCTACCGGCTCGGCCGCCGCCGCTTCGACCATCTCCCCGCCCATGCCCGCGACCAGGCCGCGGTCGAACCGCTCTACGAGACGATGGCCGGCTGGCCCGAATCCACGGCCGGCGCGCGCAGCTGGGCGCAGCTCCCGGCCCAGGCGATCAAATATATCCGGCGGGTCGAGGAGCTGATCCGCTGCCCCGTCGCCCTGGTGTCGACCAGTCCCGAGCGCGAGGATACGATCCTGGTCCGGGACCCCTTCGCCGACTGACCGGTACCGCGCGAAGTGTCCGCCCCCGGACAATTGGTCCGAATCCGGACAGTCTCCCTCCCGCTGTGAAGGCGCCAGCGGGCGGGCGAGTCACCGAACGGCCCTGGCCCGCTCCTTGCATCGGGCGGGGGGCAACCCTCCTCCAGGAGCCGATCCGATGCGCCGTCCCCTCCTCCTCGCCGCCCTCTCCGCCTTGTGCCTGCTGCCGGGCGCGACCGCCTGCGCCCAGCCCGCCGCCAGCGCCGAGGTGCCGGCCGCCGTGAAGTGGCAGATCGATACCGCCGGCAGAAGCGACGGCAAGATCCAGTTCGAGCTCAGCTACCGCACCGCCCACAGCAACAGCGTCTACAGCCGATCGGCGGATCTTGCCGAGCTGCCGGGCCTTTCCCGCGCTTCGCTCGACGGCGCCAGCGGCCCCGTCGCCTTCCGCATGGTGCGCGACGCGGGCACGTTCGACTGTCAGGGGGTCGCCTGGCACGGCCGCGGCACCGGCGACTGCCGGTTCGTGCCGAGCGCCGCCTTCGCGGGCGAGTTGGCCCGCCGCGGCTACGGCGCCGCCACCGAGGCCGACCTCTTCCACCTCGCGATGAGCGGCACCGGGCTCGCCTTCATCGACGAGATCGCGCGGCAGAATTATGCCCGCCCGTCGATCGGCGAGCTGGTCGACGCGGCGAACCACGGCGTCGACCAGATCTATCTGCGCGAGATAGGCGGCCTCGGTTACCATGTGGGCTCGCTCGGCGCGCTGATCCGGATGCGCGACCACGGCATCACCTCCGATTATGTGAGGGGGCTGGTCGCGGCCGGCTTGAAGGACATCCCCGCCGACACCCTGGTCGAGATGCGCGACCATGGCGTCGATCCCGCTTATGTCGGCGAGCTGCGACGGCTCGGCTATGCCGACCTGCCCGTGCGCGACCTCATCGACCTGCGCGACCATGGCATCGGCGCCGATTATGTGCGGGCGCTGGCGGCCAATGGCATCCACTCGCTACCCCTCGCGCAGGTGATCCGCCTCCGCGACCACGGCGTCTCGCCGGATTTCGTCGGGGCGCTGCGCCAGGCGGGCTATGCGGAGGACACCGACCGCGTGGTGCAGCTGCGCGACCATGGCGTCACCGCCGAGTTCGTGCGCGACCTGCGCGCGCTCGGCTACACCCGGATCGGCGCCGACGAGATCGTCCGCCTGCGCGACTACGGAGTCACGGCCGAGTTCATCCGCGAGGCCAATGTTGGCGGGACCCGCCGCTCGCCCGACGAACTGATCCGGATGCGCACCGGCGGCTGAACGGGGCGCCCGAGCCGCGCCTGCACCGTTTCTGCACGTCATCCCCGCCGCACCTCCGCGGCCCCCGCCGCGCGCGCTCCACGTCCGCGATGCATCCCGGCCCCTCGGGCGCCGCCTGCGCGACGGGGCGGTTCCGGCTTTGACACTCCGCGCCGCACGGTGAAGACATGTACGCGATGAGCCACAAGATCCTGATCGTCGACGACGATGCCCATATCCGCGAAGTGCTGAGCTTCGCGCTCGGCAAGGCCGGCATGGAGACGGCCGAGGCCGCCGACGGCGAGGCGGCGCTGGCGGGCGTCGAGCGCGAACGCCCAGACCTCGTCGTGCTCGACATCAACATGCCGCGGATGGACGGGCTGGAGGTGTGCCGGCGGCTGCGGGCGTCGGGCGACCTGCCGATCCTCTTCCTCTCCTCGCGCGACGACGAGATCGACCGGGTGGTCGGGCTCGAGCTCGGCGCCGACGATTATGTGGTGAAGCCGTTCAGCCCCCGCGAAGTCGTGGCTCGGGTGAGCGCCATCCTCAAGCGCGGCGGCCGCGGCCTGGTCGAGGCGGGGACCAAAGCGGCCGTCTCGCACGGGCGCCTCCGCCTCGACCCCGAGGCGTGGGAGGCGCATTGGGAGGGCGCCGCCGTCCCCGTCACCGTGACCGAGTTCCAGCTCCTGCTGCTGCTGGCGACGATGCCCTCCAAGGTCTTCACCCGCGACGCGATCATCGACCGGCTGCACGGCCCCGGCTTCGCGATCACCGACCGGACGATCGACAGCCACATCCGCAACCTGCGCCACAAGTTCGCCGAGCGCGGCGCGGCGGACCTGATCGAGACCCGCGCCGGCGTCGGCTACCGGATCGGCCGCTGCCTCGGCGAGCCCGCGGCTTGATCCGCAGGCTCAAGGACTGGGCGAAGCGGCACTGGCCGGCGCTCCGCCTCCGAACGATCCTGTTCCTCACCTTCCTGTTCGTCGCCGCGCTTCCCGGCATCGGCGCGGTGTTCCTGCGGGTCTACGAAAATACGCTGGTGCAGCAGACCGAGGCGGAGCTGATCGCGCAGGGCGCCGCCCTCGCCGGCGCCTACCGGGCCGCATGGCCGGAGCCGGTCGCGCCGGAGACGGGGCCGCTCCGGCCGCAGCGGCCGACCATCGATCTGAGCGCGATGGACGTGCTCCCGGGCCAGCCCGCGCCGGAACGGCCTCGCGGCGCGCGCGATCCCCGCGCCCAGGCCGCGGCGGCCAGGCTGAAGCCGGTCGTCGTCGACACCGGCCGAGCCACCCTCGCCGCCATCCGCCTGCTCGACGCACGGGGCACGGTCGTGCTCGGGCGCGACGATCTCGGCGGCAGCTATGCGGCCCTGCCGGAAGTGGCGAGCGCGCTTGCCGGCCGGCCTCGAACGGTGCTTCGGGCGCGGAGCGACTACCAGCCGCGCTACGCCCTCGAATTCCTCAGCCGCGCCTCCGGGATACGAGTCCATTACGCACGCCCGATCGTCGCCAACGGCCAGGTCGTCGGCGTTCTGATGCTGTCGCGCTCGCCGCGCGGCCTGTTCCTCGGCATCTATCAGGATCGCGGCAAGATCGCGCTCGGCGTGGCGCTGATCTTCCTGACTCTGCTGGGGCTGGCGGCGTTGCTCTCGCGCGGCATCTCGCGGCCGATCGAGGCGCTGAGCGAAGCGACGGAGAAGGTCGCGCGGGGCAAGGTGGCGGTACCGGAGCCGCCGCCCACCGCCGCCATCGAGATCCGCACCTTGTACCTCAATTTCGCCGCCATGGCGGAGCGGATCGAGCGGCGCTCCCGCTACCTGCGCGATTTCGCCGCCGCGGTCAGCCACGAGCTGAAGACCCCGATCGCCGGCATCAAGGGGGCGCTGGAGCTGCTCGCCGAGCATCCGGAGATGAAGGACCGCGAGCGCCGCCGCTTCCTCGCCAATGCCGGTGCGGATGCGGACCGGCTGTCGCACCTGCTGAGGCGGCTGCTCGAGCTCGCCCGCGCCGACATGGCGGTGGCGCCGGAGGACGCGGCGACCGAGATCGGACCGCCCGTCCTCGCCGTCGCGGATGCCCACCGGAGCGGGACCTTCGCGGTGGAAACGCAAATCCCGACTTTGCCCCGCGTCGCCGCCCCGGCGGAAATGATCGAGGCGGTCGTCGAGACACTGGTGGAGAATAGCCGCCAGGCCGGGGCCCGCCTCGTCCACATCGCGGCCAGCGGCGGTTCGGAAGGCGTGACCCTGGTGCTGGCCGACGACGGGCCGGGCATCCCCGATGCGGACCGGGAGCGCATCTTCGAGGCCTTCCACACCAGCCGCCGGGGAGAGGGGGGCTCCGGCCTTGGCCTGTCGATCGCCCGGTCGCTGCTGGCCGCGTGCGGCGGTACGATCGTCTGCCGCGCCGCGGCGCGCGGGGCCGCGTTCGAGGTATGGCTGCCGAGCGCCGGGAGGGATCCTTAAGCCCGAACCGGAGGGATTCCAGGGCCCAGCTTATTCGAACTCCAGGATGACCGCGTCGACCGCCAGGCTGTCGCCGGGACTAGCCGTCACCGCCTTGACCACGCCCGCTTTGCCGGCGCGCAGGATATTCTCCATCTTCATCGCTTCGACCACGGCGAGCGGCTCGCCGGCTTCCACCCGATCGCCCGCCCCGACGTGGAGCGCGGTGAGGAGGCCCGGCATCGGACAGATGAGGTATTTCGAAAGGTCGGGCGGGATCTTCTCGATCATATAGCGGCTGAGCCCCGCCACATGGGCCGGGAGCACGTCGACGACGTGCGAGGCCCCGCGCGCGGTAAGCCGCCACTGGCGGCCGCGACGGGCGATCTGGACGGTGCGGGCGCGGCCATCGATGCTTGCCTTGAGCAGGCGCTGGCCCGGCCGCCAACGGCCGATCAGCTCCCGCCCCTCGTCGCCGTCCACACAGGCGATGAGACCGCCTTCGAAGCCGTCGAACCGGACCGAGAAGGTCCGTCCGTGGAGCGTCACGACCCGCTCGGGCGGCGGTGGGACGGGTGCGCCCAATTGTCCGCCGATCGCGCAGGCCCGGCCGTCCGTCTCCATGCCGACGAAGGCGGCGAGCACCGCGAGGTCCTCGACCAGCCGCGCGTCGGCCGGAGCGCCGGCGAACCCGTCCGGATATTCCTCGGCGATGAAGCCGGTGGTCAGCTCGCCCGCCCGGAAGCGCGGATGCTGCATCAGCGCCGACAGGAAATCGACATTGTGGCCGATGCCCTCGATGACGAAGCTGTCGAGCGCGTCGATCTGCCGGTCGATCGCCGCTTCCCGAGTCGGGGCCCAGGTGATCAGCTTGGCGATCATCGGATCGTAGAACATCCACACCTCGCCGCCCTCCACGACGCCGTCGTCGACGCGCACTAGCCCCTCCCCTTCAGGAGCTTCAGGTCGGTCGCTCCCCCGGAGCGACCTGAAACTGCCGGGGGCAGTTTCACCTGAAGCTGGGTTGGGGTGGGGCTTGTCATCTCCGGCCAAGGGACGGGGGACAGCCCCCACCCCCAGCCCCTCCCCTGAAGGGGAGGGGGGCCG
>DASWRU010000011.1:0-40236 GCA_036403015.1 Allosphingosinicella sp. | reverse complement strand
CGTGGGGAGAAGGAGGGGCCCGCGCGCCCTCAGGCGCGTGGGAGGATGAGGGCGTAGGGACCCATGACGAGGGGGCGCTACCGAGGCAGGGCGAAGACATACAGCGTCCCTCCCGGCGTGGTCTTCTGCTTGAGGTCGCCCATGGCCGCCACCATGCCCAGCGCCGCGGTCGGGTCGCGCGGGTCGAGGTTGCCCGAGACGATCGCGCCGGCCCAGCCGCCGACCCCGGTCAGCACCGCCACATATTGCCGCCCGTCCGGCCCGCGATAGGTGACGGGCTGGCTGATGATGCCGCTGTCGAGCTTCTTGCTCCACAGCAGCTTGCCGTGGACCGCGTCCAGGGCTTTGAACCAGCCGTCCATCGTGCCGTAGAAGACGAGGTCGCCGCCGGTGGCGAGCGCGCCGGACCAGAGCGGCAGGTCTTCCGTGAACTCCCACGCCGCCTTGCGCCGCACCGGATCCCAGGCGGTGAACACGCCGCGATGGCCGCCCGGGCCGGCATACATCTTCACGTCCGCGCCGACATAGGGCGTGCCGGAGATGTAGTTCGCCTCGAACACCCCCTCGTCCATGCACAGATTCTCGTGGGGCACGTATAGGAGGCCGGTGCGGGGGCTGAAGGCCGACGGGTTCCAGTCCTTAGCGCCCGACGCGGTCGGGCAGATGTTGCGGGTCACCCGGCCTTCCTTGGGCTCCTTGTCCTTGACCATCTGCAGCCGGCCGGTGGCGAGGTCGACTCCGCTCATCGAGTTGATGAAGCCGTAGGCGTCGGCGGAATAGACCTGGCCGGTGCGCCGGTCGATCACGTACATGTAGCCGTTGCGGGCCGGGCGGACGAGCACCGGCGTCAGGCGCCCGCGGATCGGCAGATCGAGCAGCAATTGCTCGTTGATGTCGTCATGGTCGAATATGTCGTGCGGGCTCGACTGGTAGAACCAGCGGGCCTGGCCGGTATCGATGTCGCGGGCGAAGACTCCGGCGGTCCACTTGTTGTCGCCGGGCCGTTGCTGCGCGTTCCACGGGCCGGGATTGCCGGTGCCGTAATAGATCGTCTTCAATTGCGGGTCGTAGCTGATCCAGCCCCAAACCGTGCCGCCGCCGAGCTTCCAGGCTTCGCCGGGCCAGGTGTGGACGCCGAGATCCTTGCCTCGGTCCATGGCGTAGAACGGCCTGAACGAGGGCCCGATCAGCACCTCCTTGTCGGGGCCGGTGCTGTAGGCCTTCCACACCAGCCGGCCGGAATTGGCGTCGAGGGCGGCGAGCCAGCCGCGAACGCCCATCTCGCCGCCCGAATTGCCGACCAGCACCTTGCCCGCGGCCACCAGCGGCGACATGGTGATCGTCTCGCCGCGCGAGATGCTGGCCATGTTGGCGCGCCAGACCTGCCGCCCGCTGTTCGCGTCGATGGCGAAGACGCTGCCGTCCAGGGTGGCGAAATAGAGCCTGCCGTTCGAATAGATCGCGCCGCGATTAACGACGTCGCAGCAGGCGACGCCCTGGCTGGCCGGCTGCGGGTGCGGGCGGAACACCCATTTCGGCTTGCCGCCCCTGGCGAGGTCGAGCGCCCAGATGTGGTTGGGATAAGCGGTGGTGATGTACATCGTCGAGCCGACGACGATCGGGGCGGCTTCCTGGCCCTTGCGGTTGTGGGTGTCGAAGGTGAAGGCGAGCTTCAGGCCGCGCACGTTGGCGCGGTTGACCTGGTTGAGGCCGCTATAGCGCGTGCTCGCGTAATTCTTGGAGGGCATGGTCCACTGGCCGTCCTCGGCCGGAGACGCGGCGGCGGCCGGACGGGCGCGGCTTTGCTGCGCGGCGAGCGGCGCAGCAAAAGCGGCGGACAGGAAGATGGCCGTGACGATCGAGGCGCAGACCCGGGCCAGCCGCGCTATCCCCATCAACCCTGTCCCCTGTCTGGACCGACTTCGCCGGCAGTAATCGCCGGCCCGGGCTTATGTTCCGCGCCCGAAAGGACGGGCAATAAAATGGATCAATCCGGCCCCCGCTGGGACAGTCTCTCCGCCGCCGCCGGAGGGGCCTTGCCGTCATGGTGAAGGCCGCGTTAACCGGCCGCCATGAACCGCTTCGCACCGCTCATCCTGCGCGCTCCGCCGCGCTCCGGCCGCGCCCGCGCCTGGGCGATCGAGGGGTTCGAGGAGGCGGCGACCACGATCTCGGCGGACCTGCGGCTCTTCGCCACCGCCTTCGCCGCGGGGCTGATCGTCTTTTCGACCCTGCTCGCCTAGTCGCAGGCCTTGTGGAGGCGCCAGCCGAGCCAGGCGGCGCCGAGGCACATCGCGGCGACCAGCAGCAGCTGGCCGGCCGGTCCGATGCCGACGCTGCTCAACCCGAAGGCCAGCAGCGATCCGACCACCATCGCGCCGGAATTGACGATATTGTTCGCCGCCACGGTTCGCGCCGTCTCCGCCTTGGGCACGGTCGTGGTGAGGAAGGCGTAGAGCGGCACGACGAACATCCCGCCCGAAACGGCCACGCCCAGCAAAGCGAGGACCATGAACCCGGCGCTGGGATGGAAGATGAAGTTGCCGAGCGTGGTCAGCTCCGGCCCGTGCCGGCCCCAGGTCATCGCCACGAAGTGGAGGAGGAGGACGAAGCCTCCCATGAAGATGACCGAGACGGGCGCGAAGCGGGCCGAGACCTCGCTCTTCAGCAGTCGGTTGATCGCCACCGATCCGATCGCGATGCCGACGGAGAAGATGGCGATGAACAGGCTCGCCACCTGCTCGTTGGCGCCCAGCACGTTCTTCACGAGCGGTGGGAAGATGATGATCAGCACCGCGCCGATCGCCCAGAAGAAGCTGATCGCGAGGATGGCCAGGAACAGCCGCCGGATGTGCATGGTCGCGCTGACGAGCGCGATCGAGGCGCGCACGATATGCCAGTTGATCGGCAGCCGGTCGGCCTCTGGCAAGGCCGGCGGCACCTGGCGTCCGGCGAGATAGCCGAGCATCGCGAAGATCAGCACCGCCCCGGCCGCGGCGCTCGGACGGCTGGCCAGCGCGCCGGCGAGGATCGTCCCGAACAGGATGGCGATATAGGTGCCCGCCTCGACCAGGCCGGTGCCGCCGAGCACTTCGTCGCGCCTCAGATGCTGCGGGAGGATCGCGTATTTGATCGGGCCGAAGAAGGTCGAATGGATGCCCATCGCCAGCACCGCCGCAAGCATCACCGGGATGCTGGCGAGGAGGATTCCGGCGCCGCCGACCAGCATGATGCCGATCTCGGCGGCCTTGATCAGCCGGATCAGGCGCGCCTTGTCATGGTCGTCGGCGAGCTGGCCGGACAGCGCCGAAAACAGAAAGAAGGGAAGAATGAACAACGCCTGCGCGATCGCGCTGAACTGGAACTCGCGGGCCGGATCGGAATAGAGCTGGTAGGTGACGAACAGCACCACCGCCTGTTTGAACAGGCTGTCGTTGAAGGCGCCGAGGAACTGGGTGGCGAAGAGCGGCAGGAATCGCCGCTTGCGCATGAGGTGCATCGAATCCTGCACGGCGCTTAAGGTCTCACGGGGCTCTGGTGCGCAAGCATGAGTGGCGGGTCATAGCCGCATATCGGCCGCGGTCAAACGCCCACACCGCCGGAAAAAGGGGGGCTCTCCACAGGCGGCGCGGGAACGGCTAAGGCGGCCGCCGCGATGCTGACGCTTCCCAACCTCCTCACCCTGTCCCGAATCGTCGCCGTGCCGCTGCTCGTGGCGCTGCTGTGGCGGCCGGGATGGTTCGACTATGCGATCACCTTCGGCCTCTACTGCCTGGTCGGCATTACCGACTATTTCGACGGCTATGTCGCCCGCGCGCGCGGCGCGGTGTCGAGGCTCGGCATCTTTCTCGATCCCATCGCCGACAAGATCATGGTCGCGGCCGTCATCGTCATGCTCGTCTCCAGCCGCGCCCATAGCGGCGAGCCGGTGATCCACGGCTTCCACATCGTCCCCGCCCTCATCATCCTCATCCGCGAGATCGCCGTCTCCGGCTTGCGCGAGTTCCTCGCGAGCCTGCAGGTCTCGGTGCCGGTCAGCAAGCTCGCCAAGTGGAAGACGACGTTGCAGTTCGTCGCGCTGGGCGCGCTCATCCTCGGCGGCGCCGTGCCGCAATGGGCGTGGGTGCATCTCGTCGGCTTGGCCAGCCTGTGGGCGGCGGCGGCCCTCACCGTCGTCACCGGCTGGGACTATCTGCGCACCGGCCTGCGCCACATGGACTGACGGCGCCCGGGCTTGCGCATCATGACAAAGCTTTAATCGCGCGGCCACGGCGTCGCGATGGCGCGGGCGCTAGGAACGGCGTCCGCGGGGCCAGTCCCTCGTTCGAAGGAGCCGGCCCAACGGAAACGGCGAAGCGCACCGCCGCCTCGGGCGCCCGCGGCAGAAAGAAGCCGCTGACGCGGGAGGTCACGCTCGAAACTCCCTATTGTGCGCTTCCGCCCGGCGGTTCCCTCCCGCCGGGCGGAATTTTTACGCGCTTGCCGCCGGCCCGGCGACAGGCCACCTATCCTCTTTCCGGAGCTGTTCGATGGGCCGCAAGATCCTCCTCGTCGAAGACGATCGCGAGACCGCGAGCTACCTCGTCCACGGGCTGGCCGAGGAGGGCCACAATGTCGAGCATGTCGCCGACGGCCGCGAAGGCCTGTTCCGCGCCAGCGACGGCAGCTTCGACCTCATCATCCTCGACCGCATGGTGCCGGGTCTCGACGGCCTCGGCCTGTTGAAGGCGCTTCGGGCGGCGGGTATCGCCAGTCCGATCCTCATCCTCTCTGCTCTGGCCTCGGTCAGCGACCGGATCGAGGGGCTCGAGGGCGGGTCGGACGATTATCTCGTCAAGCCTTTCTCATTCGGGGAGCTGCTGGCGCGGGTCAATGCGCTGCTGCGCCGCGGCGAGGGGCGCGCCTCCGGCGCCGCCGACCTGCGCCTGTCGGTCGGCGACCTCGAGATCGATCCGCTCGCCCGCACCGTGCGCCGCGGCGGCCGCCGAATCGAGCTCAAGCCGCGCGAATATCGCCTGCTCGAATATCTCGCCCGCAACGAGGGCCGAGTCGTCACCCGCACCATGCTGCTCGAGCAGGTTTGGGACTATCATTTCGATCCGGGCACCAACGTCATCGACGTCCATGTCAGCCGCCTGAGGCGCAAGCTGGAGGAGGGGTTCGACCAGCCGATCCTCCACACCGTCCGCGGCGCCGGCTACCGGCTCGGCGCGACCGGCTGACGCGCGGGGATGCGGATATCGATCACCGTCCGGGTCGCCCTGCTGGCGGCGCTGCTCGCCTTCGCCGCCAACCTCGCCGCCATGGGCTTCGTCTACTGGCGGACCCACAATGACGATGCCGAGCGGTTGCGCCGGCAGGTGGTCGAGGAGTCGCTGGTGCTGAGCCAGGTCTACGACAGCGGCGGCCGGCCGGCGCTGGCGCGGGCGATCGCCGACACGCTGCGCGAGGGCGACCCGCAATATCTCGCCGCCGTCGTCGATGCTCGCGGCAACGGCCGGGCCGGCAACGTCGCCGCGGTGCTGCAGCCCGATTATTCGCTGCGCTCCGGCTATCGCACCGGCGTGGTGAGGCTGCGCGGCCGCTCGGTCCCGATCGAGGCCGGGCTGCTCCTCCAGGAGATAGGCGGCGGCGACTGGCTGCTCAGCGGCCGCGGCTTCGGCGAGCGGCTGGCGCTGCAGCGCACGCTCGAACGCTCGCTGCTGCTCGGAAGCATCCTGTCGGTGCTGCTCGGCCTCCTCTGCGGGGCCGTCATCGCCCGCTACGTCGGCCGCCGAGTCGACTCCATCGCCTCGGTCGCCGACCGGATCACCGGCGGCGATCTCGCCCAGCGCGTGCCGCTGTCGGGGAGCGGCGACGCCTTCGACGCGCTCGCCGGGCAGATCAACGCCATGCTCGACCGCATCGCCGCGCTGATGGGCGAATTGCGGATGCTGACCGATTGCCTCGCCCACGATCTGCGCTCGCCGGTCGGGCGGCTGCGCGCCCGAGTCGACGCCGCCGTCGGCGCCGGCGAGGAGGAGCGCGACGCCCTCCTCGCCGGGGTGGTCCTGGAGGCCGACGCCCTCATGCGCATCCTCACCACCATCCTCGAGATCGGCCGTTCCGAGGCGATGACGGCGCGCAACCAGTTCGCCTGGCTCGAGCCGGGCGAGCTGATCGACGAGCTCGCCGACATGTACGAGCCGCTGGTCGAGGATGCCGGCGCGGCGTTGCGGGTCGACAAGGCGGAACCGCTGCAATCCTGCTTCGGGCACCGCCAGCTCCTCGCCCAGGCGCTCACCAACCTCGTCGATAACGCCCTGAAATATGCCGCCGGGGGCGGGGAGATCGCGCTGTTCGCGCACATGGAGGGCGGCAGCCTGCGCCTCGGCGTCGCCGATCGCGGCCCCGGCATCCCGGCGGCGGAGCAGGCCGAAGCCCGCCGCCGCTTCGGCCGCCTCGACACGTCGCGCAGCACCGCCGGGGCCGGCCTCGGACTGGCTTTGGCGGAGGCCGTCGCGCACCTCCATCAGGGCGAGCTGGAGCTTGGCGACAACGCCCCCGGCCTGAGGGCGGCGCTGGCCTTCCCCGCCTCGCCTTCGGCCAAGCCGGGGCGAGGGTGAGCCACAGGATGGGCGCCGACGGGTAGCGGGAAAGAGGGGCCGGGTTGCGCGACTTGCGCCGGGCGATCGTGTCATCAGCCGTCGGGCGGGCGGCTCAGGAGGTCGCCCTCACGAGGGCGCGCGTCCGAAGAATTCCTCCAGGGCCATCAAGAGGTGGGGCACGTCCTCGGGAAGGATGAGGGCACCGCCGGTCTGAGCGATGATCGTCTCATCGGACTGCGCACGAGCAAACCATTCCGCATATTTGGAGCCGTCCCCCTGCGGATAAACTCCCTGCGCAGCGGTTGAGCTATTTCCTCTCCGCCGGCGGTGAGCATATCCCGCAGGGCGCCTACAACCGATCCGTACATATCCGGGCCCATCTGATTCCAGTATAGCCTCATGAACCGCAACATCGTGGGGACGTCTTCAAGCGTCATCGGGCGTTTGCCTTCGGGCTTTGCGTTCCCGGGATTTGGGTTGGAAGTACCCTGGGGGCAAAGTAAGCCATTCCTTGAAATGACGAGAGCATTGAATGCTCCTGGCTTCGTCCAGCCGATCATTGAGAACGCCAACATCTTCAAAAATCGAGAGGAACACCCGGCAATAGGCATTTATATATTTTCCATTGTCGGATTGTGCCCGCTCGCCGGCGGCGACCGCTTGCCGGAAAAGCGGAGCGGCCTTTTCCTTTTTCCCCATCATGAAATAGGCGGCGCCGAGTGCGGCGAGATGAAGCGGTGTGGGTCGGCTGTCCACCACATGCTCCAGAATGGCCGCTTCCCTGGCGTAGTCCTGGCGCCGCCGCCATTTCATCGCCTGCGACCATTGCGCGCTGGTCACGATCGCCTCGATAAATCGCGCTACGGCCATCCTGGTCTTCATATGGTCGTCGTCCTTGATCGCCGCGGCAAGTAACAAGAAGCCGTCGCGGTGCGCGGGGCTCAGGTTTCTCCATAGCCGGTTCGCCGTCGGACTGGCTGTCGGCCGCGCCGGGTTCGGCCTTGATGGCGAATCCCGCCGCATCGCTGGTGAAGGCGCTGGTCGCTGCGAGGCCGCCGTCGGCGAGGTTGACCTGGTCAGGGTTGAGCGCGGCGGGTCCTTCTGGTGCTTTCCTTGATCGATCGAGCGATCAGTACTCGAGTGCCCAAACAATAATTCGGTACAGTATTTCCGGCATAGGATTTGCCTATCGCCATGTGAGGGTATCTCTCGCTCGACAAAGAATCGTAACTAATCAGCTTTCCCCGCACTACTACAAGCTTCCCATCAAGCCCTTTATAGACATGCATGTTCCCGGCGGAGACGCCGCTGACGCATCCCCTCGGGCCAACGATCTCGGATCGTAGGCTGGTGCGTTTCTCCGGATAAAGCTCGAACTCCCCATGAAACCGAATAACACCCCTGATCGCAATCTCTTGCCCGGAAGCAGCTACGGCCTCGTCGAAAATCAGGACTGCCGAAATGCCTGATAGGATCAGGAACAGCGAAGAAATCTGCATCTTCATGTCCTTTCACTCACCCGACAATGCACCGCTCCTGTACGTGTAGCTGGTCATATGTCCGTATTCTTTACTGCTCTGCGCACCCTACAACGACTCTACGTGAGCGTTTATCGATCACGACCGTCACCATGCCTCCATTCGCCCTCGGGTCGCGAGCAGGGTAACGGACGATCCAACCCTCTCCCATCTCAACCGCCGTGGCGTCGTTGCCCGTCTCCAGCGCCTCGAGCTCTATGGGCCAAGGATCGCTGAGAGCTCTTGGAGCGCCTGCCTGGCATTTGCGCCCAAGTCTGGACGCGCCGCCGACTCGCATGCGCATAGAGGTAAGACGGTCACGATAACCGGCTGCGACGCAAAGGGTCTCGCAACCGTTATCAAGAGATCTTCGCGGTAGAGATCGAATATATATCTTCCTCCGCCAATATCCTGCCGATAAACAGCAAAACCCTGCGCGGAAGCATAATTATGTACACCAGAATCTATCTTGCTATCATTTGCAGACACGATCTCCTTCTGAGCCAAGGGTTTTCTTGCCATCGCCTCTCCAGATGGAGCGCGGCTGTTGGAGCTGCAGCTGGCGAGCACGGTAAGGGCGACCAGGAGTCCAGCAATCATCTTCACATCCTCTACCTTCCGCCCATGATCGCACAGCCGCGACCGCCTCAGCTCCTCACATCATATGAAGACCCATTCGTGCCGTCGCCATCTTGCGCTCCGACGCGGTATAGCTGACCCGCCTCCGGGGGTCTGTATCGGCCGACTTGTACAAAACCCGGGGGGACGATGCCGAGCCTCAGGGAGCGAATGTGGACACAAGGTGGGCGCGCCGCCCGAATCGACCAAATTGTTTGCGGGCGGGCCGGCGTCATCCAGTAGACTTCCAGGAAACGAATGCAGGGAGCGAACGGACGACTCGACCAGAGGTATTCATGGGCGAACCTAAGCTCGGGGGGGTTCCCAACGCCACCGTCCGCCACCTCCACCAAGAAGTCATTCCCGCAGGATGTGCATGCGATACTCAGCGACAGCGCCATAATATGGCTAATCCTGAAAAACCTCACCGTGACCTCCGTACCGCGCGTCAGTGGCCTTCCGCTTTTTTAGTCGGCTTTGGCTTAGGGTTTCCTGGCCCCCCCACCCTCAGTTTCTGCGCCCGCAGGTCGGGCCGCGCGGCCGGGCTAGGGCCGTTGAGCACCGTCTCCGGGAGGATTGTCGCGCTTCCAGACGCTCACGATGCTGCGGCTGAGTTTGTCGACGCCGACCGCGGGAGGGGGCTCCGGGCCCCGGAGCGGGCCATAGGCCACCAACCAGTATCGCCCTTCGTCATATACTGTGGGCACCGCATGAGCCGGGACCATGCTCGGGTGCTCCTTCGTGTAAGCGGCCGCAATTTGTAACGCCTCTTCCTTCGTTGTTTCAGCGCGCGGCCCGCTGCAGCCGGCAAGTGCGGCGGCCACCATCAGGAAACAAGCTCCTCGCTTCACCATGCCCTCCTTGCCGACCGTGATATTCGAAAAACCCTGTTTGCTGTAGGCGATCACCAACACACCATGGCTGGCGACCCTTCTATCATCGGCGCCGATACGGGCCAGATGTCCCGGCTGGTCGAACGGATGCGTGTGAGCTGGCCGGTATATCGGTGGCGGGTGTCGTCCTGGGCGGGCGAGTAGCCATATTCGTCGTAGCTGTTGATCGGGGCGGAGCCGTAGGTGGTGGTCAGCGCGCCGCTGTCGCCGGTGGTGGCGACGATCGAGCCGCGCTCGTCGGCCAGCTGGAACAGCCTGGGGCCGCCATAGCCGGACCAGACCAATGGCTCGTCCGCCGCGGGCCCGAACACCGTGCGGGCGATGACGGTGCCCGAGGAATCATATTCCGCGATAGAATGGTCGCCGTCGTAGAGGTGGCGGGGGCTGAGCGAGCTCGCCTCCGAGGCGAGCCGCATCAGCGGGTCGTAGGTCATGGTGGTGCCGCCCGCATGGCGGGTCGCTCCGCCCGCGCTGGTCAGCAGGTTCTCGGACGAATAGCCGAACGTCAGCGTGCTATCCGAGGTGATGTTGCCCTTGGCGTCGTACGCGATCGTCGCCGCCCCGGCGCTGGTCACCTGGTTGAGCCCGTTCGCCGCATAGGCAATGCTGCCCGGAGTGAGCCCGGTGAACGCATAGGCGTCGTTCGAGTCGGTGCGGCCGACCATCTCCCCTGCCGGATTATAGCCGAAGGCCAGCGACAGGTCCCCCGCCGTGCCGGCGAGGTCGTGGCCCAGCGAGGTCAGCCGCGAGGCGGCATCGTAGCCGTAGCTGGTGACGACTCCGTTGCCGCGGGTGAGCCCGGGGCGACGGCCGAGATCGTCATAGCCGAACGTCGCCAGCACGCTTTGTTACGCAGCCGAGCTCACCCTCGGCGGAGGCGCGAGTCGACGCTGCCTGATTTCGGTGCGTCACCGACTCATTAGGGGTGGTCGAGCCGCCTTATGATGACCCCGGACTTAGCGGACATCTCATAGCGCTTCTGCACGCAATTCTCGATCGCCTCACGTTCCACGCTAGCTTCGGCCCCCACTCGGAATACCAACGAGTCCCTGGGGCCGCCAGGGCATTCGAACATTCGCTTCCCGAACTCGATCTCCATAAGAATCTCTCGCCTTCGCGGGCTGATCGGTGAAATTGTCTTGCTGTCGATGTCGAGCTGCTGCACCATCTTCTTGGAGATTGAGATACGGTACGTATGATCATCAACTCGTATCAGGAAAAAGTGAATGTCTCCTCGGTCGATATACTTAATACTGAACCGTAAATCATGTGGGAGTGTAGCAGTCTCTGTAAACTCAGAGACTTCTGGTCGGGCGCCCCCCTCGCTTAGGTAAATAGTCTGCCCCGGTGGGTCGCTAGGGTGTAAAGTCACAGGTTCGGGCAAAGGTAATGCCTGAGTTGCAAGCATGCTCATTAATACTATCATCTGCATATACTGCCTATCATTTTGCCGTTTCCATGGAGATTGCCACCGGACTTCCAAGTCCTGATCGCCCCGGTGCGCGACGTATCCCCTTGGGTTATTCGATTTCTCTGACCTTATGCAGGGCGAACATACCGCAAAGGATGGTCGAGAAATCCAAGGTGAATGCCCCCGCATAATGTCCAGCCCACCAACTCAAAGCCATTGAAATGAATTGGAGCAAAATGATGACGACTAGCAGCACCTTAACCACAATATTCCTCCTACTCTGAGCACCGGTTGATCTTTTTATCGGCGAATACAATTGCATCGTGATACCAAGTAGCAACGGCAAGGGCGCCGAACGCCTTTCCTACGGCCCCTTTGACGACTCCACCAAGAGTGGTGACGGTCGTCATGCCGAAGTCGCTCATCGATCGGGCGTCTAACTCGCAATTTCGAAGTCTCTTCTCTTCGTCGGTCCGCTTGGGTGGAGGTGGCGGCAACGAACTGCTGCTTGTCGTCGCTGAACGGCAGTTATAGTCGCCGCCTTCCCCCATCCCCGAAACATGAAGGCAATTTACGCCCGCTCCCGCTCTCCCGGTCGGTATCGTGGGCCTGGCCAGGTTGGGCGTCCCCGCGACCGCGCCGGAATTCTTGAGTTCAACTTTGTTCTGCGAGCGCTTTCCCGTAACCACGATGTCGGGTCTCCACGTGCATAGATCCCCCTCGCATTCCCACACCCCGTCTGGTCCGTTGACGATGACTGTGAGGCCATCCGGATCGCTGCGGTTGGTCGGGTCTCCTTTCACATATACGTAGATGTTCATGCCGTCTCCATAGCCGATCGGGTCCGGCTGCAGGAACCGGCCGAGGCCGGCATGGTAGACCCGGGCCTTGTAGTAATAGACGCCGGTGGCGATGGCCGGCAGCCACAGCTGGCCGGTATATTGGTGGCGGGTGTCGTCCTGGGCGGGCGAGTAGCCATATTCATCGTAGCTGTTGATCGGGGCGGCGCCGTAGGTGGTGGTGGTCAGCGCGCCGCTGTCGCCGGTGGTGGCGACGATCGAGCCGCGCTCGTCGGCGATCTCGAACAGCCTCGGGCCGCCATAGCCGTACCAGACCAGCGGCTCGTCGGCGCCGGGGCCGAACACCGTGCGGGCGATGACGGCGCCCGAGGGATCATATTCCGCGATCGAATGGTCCCCGTCGTAGACGTGGCGGGGGCTGAGCCAGCTCGCCTCCGACGCGAGCCGCATCAGCGGGTCGTAGGTCATCGTCGTGCCGCCGGCATAGCGGGTCGCGCCGCCCGCGCTGGTCAGCAGGTTCTCGGAGGAATAGCCGAACGTCAGCGTCCCGTCCGAGGTGATGTTGCCCTTGGCGTCGTAGGTGATCGTTGCCGCCCCGGCGCTGGTCAGCTGGTTGAGCCCGTTCGCCGCATAGGCAATGCTGCCCGGAGTGAGTGCCGTGAACGCATAAGCGTCGTTCGAGCCGGTGCGGCCGACCATCTCCCCTGCCGGATTATAGCCGAAGGCCAGCGACAGGTCCCCCGCCGTGCCGGCGAGGTCGTGGCCCAGCGAGGTCAGCCGCGAGGCGGCATCGTAGCCGTAGCTCGTCACGACCCCGTTGCCACGCGTCAGGCCGGTGCGCCGGCCGAGATCCTCATACCCGAACGTCGCCAGCACGCCGAGGCCGGAGGCAGCTCCGTTCTCGCGGATCGCTGTGGTCTCGCCGAGCAGGTCGTGATCGTAGGTGACGTAATAGCCGTCCGGCCAGGTGAGCCGCGTCCGGTTGCCGGCCAGGTCCCATTGCGACGTGACCGTGCCGAGCGGGCTCACCTGGGTGAGGTTGCGCCCCAGCGCATCGTAGGTGAAGGAGAGGGCATAGCCGGGCTGGCTCGCGGACGTCGTGTGACCGAGCAGGTCGTAAGCATAAGCGACGTCCGGCTCGGAGCCCGGCAGATCCTTCGCGGTCAGCCGCCCCAAGGCGTCATAGGCGAAGCCGATCGTCTCGTTGGCCCGGTTGCGCAGGCTCGCCACCGTCGTCGAGGTGCGGGTGCCGCCGGCGGTGGTCTCGTAGGTGGGCTGCTCGTAGTCGGTCGTCGAGCTGGTGCCGGCGCCCTTCGTCGTGTCGGGGAACCGGGTCTTCGCCAGGCGATCGAGCCCGTCATAGTCGTAGGTGGTCTTGTTCCCTTCTGCATCGGTGAGGGTCTGGACCAGCCCGTTGCCGGTGTAGGTCGCGGTCGCGTCGTCGGCCTGCGGCCCGGTGATGCCGTAGGCGGAGGTGGTCTTGGTCGCCTGGTCCGCCGCATCGTAGGTCGTCTTGACGACGCGGTCGGGACCGTAGCTCCCTTGCGTGCCGAGGCTGCAGGCGCTGGAGGGGAGCGAGCCGAACACGGCCGGGTTCATCCGCTGCGCCGCGCATTCCGGCCGTCCCTTGGCGTCGTAGCTGGTCTGGGTCAGGGCATAGGTGGTGCCGCCCGCGGTGAGGCTCTGCGTCACCGGCCGCCCCAGCGCGTCATAGGCCGTCTCCGCGGCCTCGGCGGCGGAGAAGTTCGTCCAGTCCGCGTCCGACTGGCTGAGGACGGTGCCCCGCTCCACCTTGGTGACGTTGCCGTCGCCATTATAGGTGACTCGCTCGGCCCGCATCTTCATCGGGCCGGCCCCGTCCGGGTCGGGCGACACCGTCCCGACGCGCCGACGGTCCGCGTCCCAGCGGTAACGCACCGTGTCGGCCGTGCCGGAGAGGGGGCCGTCGACGGTGAGCGGATTTCCCACATTGTCGTAGGTCATGGCCGTGGTCGCGGTGAGCGTGCCGGTGCCGTCGCCCGAGGAGACGGAGGTGGCGAGCAGGTTGTTCGCCGCTCCCGAGGAGCCATAGGCGGCGGTCGTCTTCACCTCGTCCGCGGTTCCGGCGCAGGATGAGCCGGTCCGGCAGGCCGAGACGGCCGTAAGCCGGTAGACCGCCGACGGCGCCGCGACGATCGTGCCGCTGCTGTTCTTGTAATAAGCGGAGAGGGCCGAATAGCCGAGCCGCGTCTGCGGCCGCACCGCGCCGGTCGTCGGGGCCGGAAGCGTCACCGTCAGCAGGCCGCCATGATTGCCGTCATAGGTGTAGTCCGTGGTGTTGCCCCGCGCGTCGGTCGTGCTGTTGGGCTGGTTGCAGGTCCTGGGGTTCGCGCAGGCCGCGTCGTAGCTCGCGCTCGTCACGATGTTCGAGAGGCCCGACCCGGCCTTGGCGACTTGGGTCGCCTGCGTCAAATTGCCGCGGCCGTCATAGGCGAGCTGCGTGTAATTGCCCTCGGGAAGCGTGGTGCCGGTCGGCCGGCCGAAGCTGTCGTAGCTGAAGCTGGTCGTCCGGCTGAGCTCGTCGGTGGTCGAGAGGACGCGCTTCAGGTTGAGGTCGGACACGTAGATTTTCGAGCCGGCGACCGGCTGCGTCACGGTGGTCGTGCGCTGGCTGCCGCTGTCGGCGTAGCTGTAGCCCCAGGTGCCGCCGCCCCGCGTCAGGCTCGAAACGCGCCCGTTCGCGTCGTAGCCGACCGCCATGTCGGCCGCCGGGTCCGCCGGAGAGGTCACCTGGGTCACGCCGGCCGCGTTCGAGGCGACGCTGGTGGTCTGGCTGAGATTGTCGGTGAACGTCCGCGTCGTGGTGGAGCCGCTGGTGGAGGCGGCCAGCGTCAGGCGCGGCCAGGTCTGGCTGAGCCCGGCGCAGCTGTCCGCATCGGGATCGCAATAATCGACGGCGTTGTTGATCGCATCCACCGTTGCGAGGGTGACGAAGCTGGGATCGGTGCCGTCGTTCGAGGCATAGCCGGCCTTGAGCATGTAGCCGAGGTTGCTGGTGATCGACTGCACCCGCACCTTTGCCAACCTGCATGGGACTGGGCTGCAGCCACCGGGCACCACCCGATAATGATAGGCGAGGACCTCTCCGTCGGGCCGGGTCACCGTCTCGGCGTCGAGCCTGAACCTCGTCGAATTGAGCTTGCGGAAGGTCATCACGGCCCCGTCGCGCATCGTATAGGTCGCGATCCCGGCGCCGGCATCGTAGGTCAGGCTCGTGCTGTCGGCATCGGCGGGGACGAAACTGCCCGAAGCGTCCTTCGAGAAATGCTTCGCGGTGCCGAAGAGGATGACGGTCGCGTCGTTGGTGGTAGCGCCGAGGACGGAGGCGTCGAACGTGTCGTAGAAGCTGCCCCCGGCCCAGCCGAGGGCGTAGGTGAGCCCGCCTTGCGCCGCATTGCCGGCGGTGATCGAGCGCAGCGGCACGTTGATTTTGCCGCTGATGACGTCGACCCCGTTCTCGTCCGGCGCCTGGCGCTCGACGCCGTTCGTCGTCTGCGCATGGGCGGGCTGCGCGGTGAGGCCGCAGGTGGCGGTGGTGGCGAGGAGGGCGAGCGCAAGGCTGCGCGCCCGCAGGGGCATCGTCTTCATGGGAATTCTCCGAAAAAAATGGGGCGGCGCCGGGCGCCGTGTCCCCCTCCCCGTGAGGGGAGGGGGCGGGGGGCGGGGGCAGGACGGAACCCACCCCCCGAGGCGGTCAGGGCGAGGCGGCGAGGGTGACCTTGTCGAGGCCGGCGACGATGAGGGCATCGTTGGACGTGGTCCGGAACTCGATCGTCGTCGACGCGCCCGTCGCCTGGAAGGCGGGGGTGGTGGAGGCGGCGAAGGCGGTCGAGGCGGGCGTGTAGGTGCCGAGCAAAGTGCCGCCGGCGCGGACCTCGAGAGGGTTGGCCGCGTAGCTGGTCCGCCGCGCCGTGTAGAAGGACAGCGTGTACCATTGCCCGGCGAGGAGGCCGCTCACGTCGAGCGTGATCGAGCTCGGCGTGGCGGTGCCCGAGCCCTGAAGGAAGGCGGCCTGCGTGCCGTCGGGCGCCGTGGCGAGCTCCCAATCGCTGCCGTTGCCGGCGACGCCGCTATGGCCGGTGAACGACGCCCCGGTCGCCGCCGGGTTGTACGCATAGCCGGAGCCCATTGCCGGCGCCTCGAACGAGAAGTCGGCGATCGTCGGCGCGCCGAGGATCGTCTTCCCGGTGCGGTTGTCGGCCTTGTCGAGCGCGTAGAGCGTCGTCACGCCGTCGTTGACGGTGCCGCTGTGAGCCACCTGCACCAGCCGGCCGCGGGCGTCGTAAGCGTAGGCGATCGTCTCGCTCGCCCGGGCCGCGGCGGGGGCCAGCGCGGCGGCGGTCGCGCCGGCGGCCAGCAGGATGTTCGCGCCGTTCTTCATGTCTCTCTCCGTTCCGGCCTTCAGCGGCTACAGGAACATTAAAAGAACAGGCGAAATCCTATTTAGCAAGCACTTGTTTGAAAATAGGACTTTTTCCCTCTGCGCAAATCCTATTCTTGCGGGTGTTTTCCGGGGCTGCGGAGGCCGCGACTCGGACTCCGCGGCGACTTGCGGGCTGGGCCGATTCGCGGCCGCTCAATGCGCCAGCCGAAGCGCCCCGCCGAGAGCAGGTCCGGCGCGGGCCTGATCGATTTTTCCGCTCAATCTGAGCGCAATTCCTCGCTTCCGCCCGGGAGGCGCAGCGCCTAGGCCTGCGGCCACAACCAAAAAAGAGGCGAGGAACTATGGACGCAAAAACCGGTGAGATGGGCGGCTGCCCTGCGGCAAAGCCGACCACGGTCCGATCGCTGCTCGGCAGGCAGAATCGCGACTGGTGGCCGGAGTCGCTCCCGCTTGAGGTCCTGAACCAGGGCGGCACCTCGCCCGACCCGATGGGCGCGGATTTCGACTATGCCGAGGCGTTCAACCAGCTCGACTACCAGGCGCTGAAGGCCGATCTCACCGCCTTGATGACCGACAGCAAGCCGTGGTGGCCGGCCGATTACGGCAATTATGGCGGCCTCATGATCCGCATGGCCTGGCACGCCGCCGGCACCTACCGCACCGCCGACGGCCGCGGCGGCGCCAATAGCGGGCAGCAGCGCTTCGCTCCGCTCAACTCCTGGCCGGACAACGGCAATCTCGACAAGGCGCGGCGCCTGCTGTGGCCGATCAAGCGCAAGTACGGCAAGCATATCAGCTGGGCCGATTTGTTCATCCTCGCCGGCAACGTCGCGATCGAGTCGATGGGCGGCCCGGTCTTCGGCTTCGGCGGCGGCCGCCGGGACGTGTTCGAGCCGGAGCGCGACATCTATTGGGGCTCCGAGGAGCAGTTCGTCGGGCACCCGGACAACAAGACCCGAATCCTGCCCGAGGAGCAGCTGGAGCTCGAGCAGCCGCTCGCGGCGATCCAGATGGGCCTCATCTACGTCAATCCGGAAGGCCCGGGCGGAGTGCCGGACCCGCTCCAGTCGGCGCGGGACATCAAGATCACGTTCGAGCGGATGGCGATGAACCACGAGGAGACGGTCGCGCTCACCGCCGGCGGCCATACCTTCGGCAAGGCCCATGGCGCCGGCGATCCGAGCCTGGTCGACGCCGCCCCCGAAGGTGCCGACATCACCCTTCAAGGGCTGGGGTGGGCGAGCGCTCACGAAAGCGGGTTCGGCGAGCATACGATCACCAGCGGGATCGAAGGGTCGTGGGTCAACACGCCCACGGAATGGTCGGAGAATTACTTCCGCCTGCTCCTCGATTACGAATATGAGCTGGTGCGGTCGCCCGCTGGCGCTCAGCAATGGCAGCCGATCGACCAGAAGCCGGAGGACATGGCGCCGGCGGCGCACGACCCCTACAAGCGCGTCCCGACGATGATGACGACGGCAGACATGGCGCTTCGGGAAGACCCCGAGTTCCGCGCGATCTCGGAGCGGTTCCGCAACGACCATGAGGCGTTCAAGGACGCTTTCGCCCGCGCCTGGTTCAAGCTGACCCACCGCGACATGGGACCCAGGGTCCGCTACCTCGGCCCGGAAGTTCCCGACGAGGACCTGATCTGGCAGGACCCGGTTCCCGCCGGCCGGGCTCCGTCGGACGACGATCTCTCCGCCTTCAGGTCGACGATACTCGACGCGGGCTTCAGCGTCGGGCAGCTCGTCAGGACCGCCTGGGCGTCGGCGTCGACCTATCGCCGCTCGGACCATCGCGGCGGCGCCAACGGCGCGCGCATCCGGCTCGAGCCGCAGCGCGGCTGGCTGGTGAACGAGCCGGATGAGCTGGGGCGGGTTCTCGCGAGGATCGAGGCGCTGCGCGGAAGTCTCTCGATGGCCGACGCGATCGTGCTTGCGGGAACGGCGGCGGTCGAGAAGGCGGCGCGGGATGCCGGCTTCAGCGTCGAGGTGCCGTTCACCGGCGGCCGCGGCGATGCGTCGCAAGACTGGACCGATGCCGAGAGCTTCGCTGTCATGGAGCCGGTCGCGGACGGTTTCCGCAACTTCCTCAAGACCAAGCATAGCGTGAAGACCGAGGAACTGCTGCTGGACCGCGCGTCGCTGCTCGGCCTGTCGGTCCCCGAGATGACGGTGCTCGTTGGCGGCCTCCGAGTCCTCGGCGCCAACTATCAGGACCGGCCGGAGGGCGTCTTCACCCGGCGCAAGGGCCAGCTCACCAACGACTTCTTCGTCAACCTGCTCGACAACGACACCTTCTGGCAGGTGGTCGACGAAAGCGGCGACGAGGAGTTCATCGGCTACGACCGAGGCGGCCGCGAGGAGAAGTTCGTCCGCGATTTCGTCAGCGCCTGGACCAAGGTGATGAACGCCGACCGCTTCGACGTGCCGCAGAACCCCGACAGCGTCGAGCCGATCGGGATCGCCGAACCGGCTGCCTAGGCCGTCATTGCGAGGAGTGCAGCGACGAAGCAATCCAGTTGGCGACGCTTGCGCCACTGGATTGCTTCGCTACGCTCGCAATGACGGGGTGGAGGAGAGGAGGAGCGCAATGCACCGGCGCGACGTGGACCAACTCGATTCCAGCCGGCAATATTGGGTGCCGGCGGTCGTTGCGCCGCAACGGGATTGGGCCGGCGCCCCCGGCTGCCGCAGGGGCGGGCGGTTCCTGGTCGATAGCCGGACCTTTCGCCCCACCCGCGACGACTTCGTGACCTTCGAGAGCGAGCAAAGCTGCCTCGGCTGGATCATGCGCCACCGAGCGATCCTGAACAGCACGCTCGCCGGCGTCAGGATCCGGGCGGTACCGCTGGACCGGTGGCTCCTGGGCCTGGACTAAGGTTCCGCATGATCCGCCCCAGCGCGTCGGCGAGCAGCTGAAACTCGCTGTCGCGCGGGCTCGACCGGCGCCAGACCAGCGCGATGCTGCGGAAGCCGCGGGCGGAGCGGAGCGGCCGGGCCTCGACCCGGGTGCCGTCGAGAATTCCGGCCTCGATCGCCATGGCCGGGACGAAGGTGACCCCAAGTCCGTTGTCGACCATCTGGACCAGGGTGTGGAGCGAGGTTCCCATCATCGCCGCGTGGGCGCGCAGGTCCGGCCGGTTGCAGGCGGACAGCGCATGGTCCTTGAGGCAATGGCCGTCCTCGAGGAGGAGCAGCCGGGTCTCGTCGATCGCCCCGACGTCGACCGCCGCGCCGCCCGGGGCCTCGCCGCGGGGGAAGGCGACGAAAAGCGGATCGTCGAACAGCGGGACGGAATTCACGTCACCGCAGGCGAAGGGGAGGGCCAGCAGGACGCAGTCGAGCTGGCCGCGGTGGAGCGCCTCGCAGGCCGCCTGGCTGGTCTCCTCGCGCAGATAGAGCTTGAGGTTCGGCCATTCGCCGCGCAGCCGCGGCAGCATCGTCGGCAGCAGGAAGGGGGCGATGGTCGGGATCACGCCCATCCTCAATTCGCCGGTCAGCGGCTGACCGGCGGCCCGCGCCATGTCGGCCAGCTCCTCCGCCTCCCTCAGCACACGCCGCGCCTTCTCGACGATCCTGACACCCAGCGGGGTGAAGCGCACGACTCGCCGCGTCCGCTCGACGAGGGTGACTCCGATCAGCGATTCCAGCTCGCGCAGGCTGGCGGAGAGGGTCGACTGGGTGACGAAGCAGCTTTCCGCGGCCTTCCCGAAATGGCCGTGGTCGTGGAGGGTCACCAGATACTGGAGCTGCTTGAGGGTCGGCAGATAGACAGTCATCGCTTTTCCCGATCAGTTTGATCGTTCTAAGCGACTTGAACGATCAATGCCAGCGCCCTAGATGCTGCAGCGCACAAGAGATTCACCCGCACCTAACAGGAGAAACGACCGTCATGCTCACCGTCGGCGACAAGCTTCCCGCCCTCACCGTCCCCGTCCAGCAGGGCAGCGCCCTGCCCGCCGGGGAGACGCTCGACCTCGGACGCACCGACGGCAAGTGGAAGATCCTCTTCTACTGGCCGAAGGACTTCACCTTCGTCTGCCCGACCGAGATCGTCGGCTATGGCGAGCTCGCTCAGGATTTCGCCGACCGGGACGCGCTTCTGATCGGCGCCTCGACCGACACCGATTTCGTCCACCATGCCTGGCGCAAGGCCGACGAGCGGCTCGCCGCCGCCGACTTCCCGTGGATCGCCGACAACAAGAAGGAGCTGGCCGGCGCGCTCGGCATCGTCGCGGCGGACGAGGGCGTCGCCTATCGCGCCACCTTCATCGTCGATCCCGACAACGTCATCCAGCACGTCACGGTGAACGGCCTCAACGTCGGTCGCAACCCGCAGGAGACGCTGCGCATCCTCGACGCGCTGCAGACCGACGAGCTCTGCCCCTGCAACTGGCAGGAAGGCCAGGAGCCGCTGCGGCCGGCGGCGTAAGCGATCGGCTCAAAGTGGTACTTTGAGCCGGAAGGAAGGGGGCGTGGGGACGAGAGTTCTCGCGCCCTCTCGTCATTCCAGCGAAGGCTGGGATCCAAGCGGCCTCATCGCCGCACCCGACTCAGCATGGGCCCAGCCTTCGCTGGGGCGAAGGAGTTAGACATGTCCCTCAAGCAATTCGCCGATACCTTGCCCGATTACGCGAAGGACCTCAGGCTCAACCTCTCCTCTTTGCTCAACGACCAGACGCTCGGCGACCAGCGCAAATACGGCCTGCTGCTCGCCTGCGCCCACGGCACCGGCTACCGCCCCATCGTCGCCGCCGCCGAGGCGGAGGTGGAGGGCAAGCTCTCGCCCGAGGCCGCGAACGCCGCCCGCGCCGCCGCCGCGGTGATGGCGATGAACAACGTCTATTATCGCTTCGTCCACCTCGTCTCGAACCCGGAATACGGCACCCTTCCGGCCCGTCTCAGGATGAACGTGATCGGCAATCCCGGCATCGAGAAGGACGATTTCGAGCTGTTCAGCCTCGCCGTCAGCGCCATGAACGGCTGCGGCATGTGCATCGACAGCCACGAGCGCGTCCTCCAGCAGCACGGCGTCAAGGCCGAGACCATCCAGGCCGCCGCCCGCATCGGCGCGGTTGTGAAGGCCGTGGCCACGGTGCACGCCACGCTTTGATGGCCCCAGCGCACCGCTAGGACGGAGGCGCATCTTGGGATAAGCTGCCCCCGGTTTGACGGGGAGCCGGCCATGCGGATGAGGCGGATTGCGCTTGTCGTGCTGGCGTTGATCGCGGCGGGCGGAACGGCCGGCGCGCAGCAGCGCGCCTGGCATCCCGCGAACCCGGCGCAGATCGAGGCCGCCCGGCGGGAGGTGGCGCTCCACACCAGCCCGGCCTTGACCCGCTTCGCGAGCGACGGGGAGTTCCGGCGCTATCTCGGGGCGCTGCTGGCGCTCCACCGGGCCCGCAGCGGCTATTACGCCCAGGCGGGCAACATCCAGTTCGCCCAGGCCGCGACGCAGGCGGAGGTCCAGTCCGACACCGTCCAGCCGATCTGCCCCCCGGAGGACCCGATGTGCACCGCTCCGCCGGGAGACGATGCCGCCAACGTCATCGTCACCGGCAGCCGGATACCCGTGGCGAACCGCTCCGTGAGCGCCGTCAAGGCAGCCGTGACCAACGGCCAGATCACCAACAACCAGATGCGCAACGTGGAGGAGGGCGACATCGTCAAGCAGATCAACCAGTTTCTGCTGGTCCTGCAGGACGGCCGCCTCTTCGTGGTCGATACGGGGGGCGGGGGCAACCGCCGCCTGGTTCTCGCCGATCGTACGAACGTCTATCGCGATCGGGGCGAGACTATGTGGTATGACGAGATGCTGGTGTTCGGCGACCGCGTCCTCGTCACCGGCTATTCCTATCGCCAGCGGGCGACGGAGCTGTCGATCTTCCGCCTCGATACCGCCACCGGCCGCCTCGGCCGGGAGGGGGTCTTCTACATCTCGTCCAACGATTATTACAGCTCGAGCAATTATGCGACGCGCCTGATCGGCGACAATCTCGTCATCTACACGCCGTTCGAAGCGGCGGACATGGCCCAGAACAGCTTTCGCTGGCCGGTCGCCAGGCGCTGGATCGAAGGCGAACCGAGCGATCAGTCGAGCCGCCGCGGCCGCCCCCTCTTCGACGCTACCTCGATCTACCGGCCGGTGCGGGACCTGGAGGATCCGACCGTCCACACCGTGTCCGTCTGCCCCCTCGGCCCGGCCGGCTCCGGTCGCGATCTCGAATGCCGCACCACCGCCTTCGTCGGCCCCGATTCCTCGCAATGGTATGTAACCCAGGACGATGCCTTCCTCTGGACGGCCGACCGTTCCACTTATTCCTACGATTCCCAGGCGTGCGACCTCCCACGCGGCGGCGACGGCGACTTCGAGCCGGCGCTGGTCTACCGCGTCCCCGTGGCCGGGGCGCCGATCGGGGTGGTCGCGGCGCGGGGCGTGCCGCCCGACCAATTCTCCCTCCAGGCCACCGACGGACATCTGTTCGCCCTGCTGAAGGACCGGCAGCTCTATTGCAGCCAGGAACGGCGGCGGGGTGCCCGGCTCGCTTTCCTGGACCTGGCTTTGTCCAGCTTCGGCCGCGCCGTCAGCGACGTCGCGCGCGAGCGCTATACGGCGCTGCCCGGCGTCAATTCCTATTATGTCGCCAACCGTTTCACCGATCGTTATCTGGTCTACGGAACCCTGGGACAGTACCGGCGCGGCCTGCCGCAGCATTCGGTGTCTCCGGTTTACGTGCTGCCCGTCGCGGCGCCGGGCACGGTGCGCCCGCTCGACGTGCGCCACACGGTCGTTCGGGCGGAGCAGGCGGGAAACGACATCGTGCTGACCGGCTACCGCGACCGGGAGGGGCTGTTCGTGACGCTGATCGACCTCGATCGCTGGCCGCGCATCGCCTCGTCGGTGCGGCTTGACGGGCGCTTCGAAAGCGAGGGGCGCAGCCACGCCTTCAACAGCCTGATCGAGGCCGACGGCAGCGGCGTGATAGGCCTGCCGACGATCGGGATCGTCACTCGGAGCAGCCGGGCCGCCTGGCGCAGCAGCGCGTCGGACCTGAGCTTTCTCAGGATAGACGGCCGGGGCCGGCTGAGCCCCCTGGGCGAGCTGGAGCGGCGCTTCGACTATGGCAGCGACGCCGAGGACGACGAAGACGGCATCCCCGGCTATAGCTGCGAGGTGTCCTGCATAGACTGGTACGGCAATTCGCGCCCGATCTTCACCGACGGCCGCATCTTCGCGTTGACCGGCACCGAGCTGATCGAGGGCAGGATCTACGCCGGCGAGATCCGCGAGCTGCAACGGCTCAACATAGCGCTTCCGCCCGTGAGCCGCGTTGCGCAGGACGCGCGGGCGCCGGGCAGCGCAAGCCTTCCCTAGGGCGCGATCGGCTCAGGCTGATTCACCCGTCATTGCGAGTTCGCTACGTCATTGCGAGCGAAGCGAAGCAATCCAGGACGACCTGAAAGGCCCCTGGATTACCCGGCCGGCGCGAGCGAGTAGCTGATCGAGCTCGAGGCGATGGCGGGGACCGCATTGCCGGCGGCGTCGCGCGCGGGGCGGAAATGGGCGCGGTGCATCACCGACCGGCACGTATTGGCGTCGAGCAGGCCGGACCCGCTCGACGCCGTGATCAGGCAGTCGGTGACTCGGCCCTCGGTATCGATTCGAAGGTCGAAGCGCACCACGCCCTGCTGTCCTTCGCGCATCGCCTCGGCCGGATAATCGACCAGCTGCTGCAGCGAGCCGACCTCGACTCGCACCGGTGCGGCCGCCGCGGCACCCGGCGACAGGAGCAACCCGACGGCTGCGGCGATCGCGCTCATACTCGTTTCTCCCCAGCAAAATCGGTCTTTGGCAGCAACATGGGTAGCGGATGCGGGCTCAGCGGGAAAGCACCCGCTCGAGGCCGGCGGCGATCTGGTCGCTGCGATAGGGCTTCTGGATGGTCTCGCCGCCGCCCGGCCAGGCCGCCTCGCCATAGCCGGTGAGGAAGAGGAAGGGGACGCCGCGTGCGGCCAGCGCCTCGGCCACGGGATAGCTGCGCTCGCCGCCGAGATTGACGTCGAGGAGGGCCGCGTCGAGTCCCCCTTCGCCGGTCAGCGCCAGCGCCTCGGCGAGGGTGGCGGCGGGGCCGATCACGGCGACTCCGAGGTCAAGCAGCATGTCCTCCAGCAACATGCCCACGATCGGCTCGTCCTCGACCACCAGCACCCTCTTGCCCGCCAAGCTCATGCCTTGCCTGCTCCTGTTGTTCGTCGCCCGACCCGGCCCGCCGCGCGTCGATCTCGCACACCACGCCTTCGCGGGCGAAGATGAGCCGCGCGCCGCCGCCGATCTCCCCGGCCAGCGCCCGTTCGATCATCCGCGTGCCGAAGCCGCGACGTCCGGGCGCCGCGACCGGCGGTCCGCCGCTCTCCTCCCACCTGAGCGCCAGCCTCGCCGGCTCGCGCAGCTCCCAGCGGATGGCGACGTGGCCGCCGTCTTGCGACAGCGCCCCGTATTTGATCGCGTTGGTGCACAATTCGTGCAGCGCCATGGCGAGGCTGACCGCGGTCTTCGGCTCGAGCCGAACCGGCGGCCCCTCGATCGTGAAGCGGCCGGGGCTGTGCACCCCCAGCACCTCGTGGGCGAGGTCGCGGAGCTCGGCCGATTCCCAATTCGCCCTGGTGAGGAGGTTGTGCGCGGCCGCCAGCGCCGCCAGCCGGCCCTCGAAGCTGCGCATCACCTCGCCGGGCACCGAAGTGCCGCTGAAGCTCTGCTGCGCCAGCCCCTGGACGATGGCGAGCGTGTTCTTCACCCGGTGGTTGAGCTCGTCGACCATCAGCCGGAGGTGGAGCTCGGCCGTCTTGCGGGCGGTGACGTCCTCGACCACCGCCAGCACCTGCTCGCCGATCATCGACAGGGTGATCCTGACCCAGATGGTCCGGCCGTCCTTGTGGAGGTAGCGCTTCTCGAAGGCGGCGGGTCCGCCGCCGGCGGCGAGCGCATCGAGCAAGGCGCGCTGGGCCGGAGCGTCGTCCGGATGGGTGAGCCCGAGGCAGTCGGAGCCGGGCAATTCCTCCTCGCTCCGCCCGGTGATCCCGGCAAAGGCGGCATTGGCCTCGGCGATGATGCAGTCGCGGTCCATCAGCACCATGCCGACGCCGGCATTGTCGAACATCGCCCGCAGCAGCGCTTCGCTGCTGCGCAGCTCGGCCTCGGCTCGGCGGCTCTCGGTGGTGTCCACCGCCATGCCGACATAGCCGAGGACTCCGCCTTCGGCGTCGAAGCGCGGCGCGCAGGTGGCGCGCACCCACACCCATTGTCCGCCCGCCCGCTGGAACCGCGCCTCCCACTCATAGGGGGTCCCGGTGCGCCACGCCTCGTCGCGGAGCGCCAGGATGTGGGCGATGTCCTCCTCATGGAAATGGCCGATCCAGGCGTGGCCGAGCAATTCCGCCGCCGGGCGCTCCGCAATCTCGACATAGGCGCGGTTGACGAACTCGATTCCCTCCGGGCCGGTGACCCAGACCGGCGCGGGCGCGCAATCGGCGATGGTGCGGAACCGCGCCTCGCTCTCCGCCACCGCGAGCTCGGCCCGGTGGCGCGCACTGTCGTCGCGCAAGGTGAGGATCGCGCCCCGCGGGCGGCCCGCGTCGTCGAGCAGCGGGCGCGCCGTGCCGATCGCCACCACCTCGCGTCCGTCCGGGCGCCGGATGGCCCAGCGCGCATCGGTCACGGTCTCGCCGGCGACGGCGCGGGCGAGGGGGAGCTCGTCGGGCGGGAAGGGGCGGCCGTCCAGCGTGAACAGGCCATAGGCCTGGCTATACCCGTCCAGGCCCACGCCCAGCCGCTTGGTCCCGTGAAGGCGGGCCGCCGCTTCGTTGACCAGGACGATCCGGCCGTCCGCGTCGGCGACGATCACGCCGTCCGGTATCTGTTCGAGCACGGCCGCGGAGCCGAGCCAATCGGGTGTTCGTGCCACTACACTCAGGTCCGCCGCCTCGTCGTCGGGCGATTTTTCCAATCCTGGCCGGGGGTTGGAATGCAAGGGGCGGGCGCCTTCCGTCGACGGGACTCGTTGCGCCGGCGATAGACGAACGGGCCGGGCAAGGCCAGCCGCCGCGGTCCGTGCGGTGCTGCCGTAAGCCATTGAATTTCCGTCCGGCTGTGATAGCGCCGAAGGTTCGCCCACGAGCCGAGGACCCGCGTGCCCGACGACCGACCCGGTTCAACGCCGCCCCCCGCGCCCTCCGACGGCGGCGCTCTGCGCGACGCCGAGGCGGCGCTTCGGGCGAGCGAGGAGCGGCTGCGCATCGCGCAGGCGGCGGGCGGCGTCGGAACGTTCGAATATGTGCCGGAAATCGCGCGGATGCTCGTTTCGCCCGAATTTTGCCGAATCTGGGGCGTGCCGGTGGTCGAGGACGCGCCGCTGGACGCGTTCATGGCGCTGATCCACCCGGAGGATCGCCCCCGAGTCGAGGACGCGCACCACATCACCTCCGACGAGCCGCTCGAGCCGATCGAATATCGCATCCGCCGGCCCGACACCGGCGAGGTACGCTGGCTGGCGCGTCGCGGCGAAGCGGTGCGCGATGCGGCGAGCGGCCGCGCCCGCTGGTACGGCGCCGTCTACGACATCACCGAACGCAAGGCCGCCGAGGAGGCGCTGAGGGAGCGCGAGGGCCAGCTCTCCGCCTTCATCGACCAGGCGACCGCCGGCTTCGCGCAGGTCGACCTCACCGGCCTGTTCACCCTCGTCAACGACCGCTTCTGCGAGATTGCCGGCCGCTCCCGCGACGAGCTGCTGACGCTGCGCATGCAGGACATCACCCATCACGAGGACCTGCCGAGCAACGTCCCCCTGTTCGAGCGGGCGGTCGCGGACGGCACGCCCTACGCGCATGAGAAGCGCTACGTCCGCCCCGACGGCTCGATCGTCTGGGTCAACAACCACGTCTCCGTGATCCGCCGCCCCTCCGGCGAGCCGTACGGAATCCTCGCCGTCTCGATCGACGTCACCGAACGCCACCGCGCCGAGGCGGCGGTGCGCGAGAACGAGGCGCGGCTGCGCGCGCTCACCGACAACCTCCCCGCCGGAATGGTCTACCAGCTCACCACCGGCCGCGACGGATCCGAACGCCGCTTCCTGTTCGTCTCGCAGAGCTGCGAGACACTGACCGGCTATTCCGCCGAGGCGCTGATCGCCGATGCGGGCGTCGCCTATGCGATGATCGTCGAGGAGGATCGTGCCGCCCTGGCCGAAGCGGAAGCCGCGGCGATACGCGACCGCGCGCCCTTCGACGTCCAGGCCCGCTTCCGCCGCGCCGACGGGGCGCTGCGCTGGGGCCGGATCATCTCGGCGCCCCGCGAGGGTCCTGACGGCGCGCTCCTCTGGGACGGGATCAAGATCGACGTCACCGACCAGAAACGGGCCGAAGAGCTGCTGCGCGACCTCAACGAGACGCTGGAGCACCGCGTGGCGGAGCGGGCGGAGGAGCTCGCCCGAGCCCAGGAGGCGCTTCGCCAGAGCCAGAAGATGGAGGCGATGGGCCAGCTCACCGGCGGAGTCGCCCACGATTTCAACAATCTCCTCACGCCGATCATCGGCAGCCTCGACCTGCTCTCCCGCAAGGGCGCGGGCGGCGAGCGCGAGCAAAGGCTGGTCGAAGGCGCGCTGCAATCGGCCGAGCGCGCCAAGACGCTCGTCCAGCGGCTCCTCGCCTTCGCCCGCCGCCAGCCGCTCCAGCCCGGTCCGGTCGACGTCGCCGACCTGGTCGGCGGCATGCTCGACCTCATCGCCAGCACGTCCGGGCCGCAGATCCGCATCGCCAGCGACATCGCCGCCGATCTCCCGCTCGCCCGCGCCGACGCCAACCAGCTCGAAATGGCGATCCTCAACCTCGCGGTGAACGCCCGCGACGCCATGCCCGCCGGCGGCACGATCACGATCGCGGCGTCGCTCGAACGGGTCGGCGAGGGCGATCCGGCGCGGGTCGCGCCGGGCGTCTATGTGCGCCTGTCCGTCGCCGACACGGGCCTCGGCATGGACTCCGACACCCTCGCCCGCGCCGTCGAGCCTTTCTTCTCCACCAAGGGCGTCGGCCGCGGCACCGGCCTCGGTTTGTCGATGGTCCACGGCCTCGCCGCCCAGCTCGGCGGCGGCCTCACCCTCGACAGCGCGCCGGGAGCGGGGACGGTCGCCTCGCTGTGGCTGCCGGTCTCGGACGGCGTCGCCGCGCCCGCCGAACCCGCCAGGGGAGAGGAGCCGCGCGCGGCGGCGCAGGCGGGCCGAGTCCTGCTCGTCGACGACGAGCCGCTGGTCCGGGCCAGCACCGCCGACATGCTCGCCGAGCTCGGCTACGAGGTGATCGAGGCGGAGAGCGGCGCCGAGGCGCTCGACCTCGTCCGCGCCCGAGCGCCCGACCTCGTCATCACCGACCATCTGATGCCCGGCCTGTCCGGGACCGAGCTGGCCCGCCTCCTCGCCGTCGAGGCGCCCGATCTGCCGGTGCTGATCGTCTCGGGCTATGCCAATCTGGAAGGCCTGCCGTCCGATCTGCCGCGGCTGACCAAGCCCTTCCGGCAGGCCGACCTCGCCGCCTGCGTCGCCAACCTCGCCGCCGCCGCCCGCACGGAGACTCTTTGCGACCCTTGAGCCGCGACGCGGACCCTGGGCTGCTAGCCCCTCCCCTGAAGGGGAGGGGCTTCACCCCAGCACCTCGTCGAACAGGGCCCGCATCGCCGCCCAGCTGCGCGCGTCGGCGGTCGGGTGGTAGCGGAAGCCGGGATAGTTCCAGGCGTCGATCTCCGGGTTGGTGAAGCTGTGCTGGACTCCGCCGTAGAGGTGCATCTGCCAGTCCGCCCCCGCCTCGCTCATCTCGGCCGCGAAGGCGTCGCGCTGCGCCTGGGTGACGACCGGATCGTCGGCGCCGAGGCAGAGGAGTATCTTCGCCCGCACCGCCTTGTTGTCCTCGGCCGAGCCGGGGGTGAGGCCGGCGTGGAAGCCGACGAGCGCCTTCAGCTCCGCCCCGCCGCGCGCCAGCTCGATGACGGCCGTGCCGCCGAAGCAGAAGCCGATCGCCGCGAGGCGCTCCGCATCGACGTGCGGATGCCCGCGCAGCACGTCGAAAGCCGCGCCGGCGCGCGCGCGCAGCTCCGCTGTGTCGGCCCTGAGCGAACGGACCAGCGCCATCTTGTCCTCGAGCGTGGGCGCGGCGTCGCCGAACAGATCGAGCGCGAAGGCGACGTAGCCGAGGCTCGCCAGCCGCTCCGCGCGCCCCTTGGCGTGGCCGGTGAGGCCGCCGCCTTCATGGGCGACCAGCACGCCGGGCGCGGCGCGTCCGCCCGATCCGTCCGCCAGAAAGCCGCAATAGGTCTTGCCGCCCGCTTCATATTCGACAGGTTCGAGGCTCATGCCTCAGGCTAGGCACCCCCGGCCGCCGGCGCCAAGCGGATTTTGCACGCGCGATCCGCCATCGCGTCGATTTCCATATGGCGCCGGGGCGCGACCGGCGTTAGCAAAATAGCCTGGGAGGGCCTGCACCGGCCCTCTTCGTGGCGCCTTTTCATAAGCTTGGGGGAATTTCATGGATTTGCGAAACGCGGTTCGCGCCGGCGCGGCGGCGCTGTTCATCCTGGTCGCGACGTCTTCGGCGCCGGCCCAGCTCGGCGGCCTCGGCGGGCTGGCCGGCAAGCTCAAGATCAAGACGCCCAACATCCTGGGCGACAGGCAGCCGATCACGACCAGCCTGCCCGACGCCAAATGGGGCGACGTGTCGAAGGACGGCTTCACGCCGCGCGAGCCGATGCGATCGCTGATGACGCTCCAGCGCACCCCCAATGGCGGCTTCGTCCTGCAGCCGGGCTATTACCAGCTCGTCGACCAGAGCTATTGCCTCAAGGCCGGCACCCACGGGCCGGGCGGCGGCGACGGCTACCTCTACGCGCCGCCCAAGGGACCGGCCGAGGACGCGGTGATGACCATCGTGCGCAATTCGGTGAACCATCCCGAAATCCATCAGCACGACATCCAGGTGCTCCTCTGGGCGATCATCGCCCGCGCCAAGTTCGAGGACCTGCCGAACGAGATGAAGGTCACCGCCGCGCGGCTGCTGACGCCGCGCCAGCTCGCCGCCCTCAACCGAAGCGCGCTCGACGTGCTGAGCGGCAACGCGCTGACCGATGCGCTGGGCGGCGTGCCCGAGCCGCTCCGCCAGATCGCCCGGGCCGAGGCGCAGCTCCGCCAGATGGTCACCACGCCGGGCGCGAGCTTCGCCGAGATGGAACGGGTGGCCGTGCTCGCCGGCGCGGCCCCGCGCGGCGAGGGCAGCATCGACATCCCGTCCGGCCGCTGGTCGCTCCACCCCGACGGCTATTACGTCCGCTACATCCCGAGCGGCTATTCGACCACTCGGGTGGAGGTCTGGGTGCCGCAGGGCAGCCCCGCCGTCGGCAAGGAATATGATCCGGCGACTCACATCGCCGTGCCGGGCAACACCGCCCGCCAGCGGCTCATCCAGTCGGGGCGGCCGCAGCAGGGCGTTTGATCCCGAAGCGGGACAGGCGCCAGGACGCTCTTGCGTCCGGCGCGGGGAAGGGGCTCAGATAGCGGCCGTGACGCTCCGCTCGCTCAGCCTCCTCGCCTTTCTCGCGCTCGCCGCGTGCGAACGCGCGCCCGAGCCGGCGCCGCGGCCGCGGCCGACGCCCGCCTCTGCGGCTCCCGTCGCGCCTGTCCGGGTAGCGCCGGAGATCGCCGCCTTTTACGCCGCGCGCGGGAACCGGCCGCTCTGGGTGACGAGCGCCGGCCCCCGTCCGGAGGCGATGGCGGTCGCGGCGCGGATCGCGAGCGCGCGCTTCGACGGGCTGGACCCGCAAGCCTATGGCGCGCGCGCTCTGGGCCGCGCGCTCGCGGCGGCACAGGGCGGGGATCCCACCGCGCTCGCTCATGCCGAGCTCCTCCTCTCGAGGGCCTTCACGGACTATCTGCGCGACCTGAAGGCGCCGCGGCTCAATCCGATGATCCAGGCGGAGCCGGACCTCGGCCCGGCGCCGCGCTCGCCGCGAGTGCTCCTCGAGCGCCTCGCCGCCGCGCCCTCGCTCGAAGCCGGAGTCGCGGGCAGGCTTCGAATGAACCCCCTTTATGCCAGCCTCCGCCGCGGCGCCGAACGCTGGTACCGCGCCCATCCGAAGCCGGAGCCCAGGGCCGCCGCCCTCATCCGCGCCAATCTCGACCGCGCCCGAGCGATTCCCGCGCTCGCCGGCCGCTACCTCATCGTCGATACCGCCTCCGCGCGGCTGTGGATGATCGACGGACGGCGGGTCGACGGCCCGATGCGAGTCATCGTCGGCAAGCCGGATATGCAGACGCCGATGCTCGCCAGCCGCCTGCGCTGGGTCGTGCTCAACCCCTGGTGGAACATGCCGCCGGACCTCGCCCGGGAGCGGGCGAGGAAGGTGCTTCGCGAGGGACCGGGCCTGATCGCCCAGCAGCGGCTGGAGATCCTGTCGGACTGGAGCGATACGGCCCGCCCGATCCCCGCCTCGGCGGTAGACTGGGGCGCCGTCGCCGAGGGCCGCCAGAGCCTGCGCCTGCGCCAGCGCCCAGGCGGCGCCAACGTGATGGGCGCGATCAAGTTCATGATGGCCAATAGCCTCGGCATCTACCTCCACGATTTCCCCGACAAGAGCCTGTTCGAACGGGAGGACCGCCGCCTCAGCTCCGGCTGCGTGCGCCTGGCGGACGCGCCGCGCCTGGCCCGCTGGCTGTTCCGAGGCCCCGCCCCCGCCGCGCTCGGCCCGGCCCCGGAGCAGCGCGTCGACCTGCCCGAGGCGGTCCCCGTCTACATCACCTATCTGACCATGCTGCCGGGCGGGCCGGAGGGCCTCACCTTCCAGCCCGACACCTACGGGCGCGACCAGGGCGGCAGCCCGGGTCCGGAGCGAAGGGCGCAGGAGGACTGAGCGAGGGGCTGGCGCGAAATTCCGCGGGCTTGAATCACTCTCTCCCGCTCATCCTGAGTAGCCGGTGAGCTTGTCGAACCGGCGTATCGAAGGAGGCACGGTGCCGGTCCTTCGATACGGGCCTTCGCCAGGCTCAGTCCCTACTCAGGATGAGCGGTTCTGGTGTCGAAGGGACGGAGTCCCGGGCTCGCGCCTCCCGCCCCGCGCCGGGCGCTTCGTCGCGGAACTTGTGAACTGTGGTGGTAGACTTACAAGCTGGACGCTAACGCAAACGACTCGGGGCGCCCCGCGCTCCTGCCGCCGCAGGAGGCTATCATGAAGACCAGTGCCCGGATCCTCGCCGCGCTCGCCGGGCTGCTTGCGCTCGCCGGGCTGCCCGCCTGCTCCAAGGGCGGCGGCAACAAGCCGGGCGGCCCGGTCGAGATGCTCAACGTCTCCTACGATCCCACGCGCGAGCTCTATCGCGACCTCAACGCCGCCTTCGCCGCCGACTGGCAGCGCAAGACCGGGCGGGCGGTGACGATCAACATGAGCCACGGCGGATCGGGCAAGCAGTCGCGCGCCATCATCGACGGCCTCGCCGCCGACGTCGCCACGCTCGCTCTGGCCTATGACGTCGACGCGATCGCGCGGAAGCGCCCGGGCGTCCTCTCCGCTGGCTGGCAGGCGCGCCTGCCCGACAACAGCGCGCCCTACACCTCGACGATCGTGTTCCTCGTCCGCAAGGGCAACCCGAAGCATATAAGCGACTGGGGCGACCTCGTCCGGCCCGGCGTCAAAATCGTCACCCCCAATCCGAAGACCAGCGGCGGAGCGCGCTGGAACTTCCTCGCCGCCTGGGGTTACGGGCTCAAGGCCGGCCGCAGCGAGGCGGCGGCGCGCGGCTTCGTCGCGCGGCTCTACGCCAACGTGCCGGTGCTCGACACCGGCGCGCGGGGCGCCACCACCACCTTCACCGAGCGCGGCATCGGCGACGTCCTCATCGCCTGGGAGAATGAGGCGTTCCTCGCCCGCAGGCAATTGGGCGAAGGCCGGTTCGAGATCGTGACGCCCTCGCTCTCGGTGCTCGCCGAGCCGACCGTGGCGGTGCTCGACGGCAATGCGAAGCGCCGGGGGACGCTGGAGGCGGCGAGTGCCTACATGCGCTTCCTCTACACGCCCGAGGCGCAGGAGATCATCGCGCGCAATTACTACCGGCCGCGCGACCCTAAGATCGCCGAGCGCCACGCCGGCACCTTCCCCAACGTCGCGATGCTCCAGGTCGACCGGGATTTCGGCGGCTGGGGCGCGGCTCAGAAGCGCTTCTTCGACGACGGCGGGGAGTTCGATTCGATCTACGGCGGCATCAGGCGATAGGGAAATGGCCTCGCGCCCCGTCTCCGCCCTGCAGGGCTATGGCGAGGCGCGGCGGCGCCCGTTCTTCGGCGAGCGCTCGGTGCTGCCGGGCTTCGGCCTGACCTTCGGCTTCACCCTGGCGTGGCTGTGCCTGATCGTGCTCATCCCGCTGAGCGCCGTCTTCATCCGCACCGCGGGGCTCGGCTGGCACGAATTCCTCGCCGTCGCCTTCTCCCGCCGGGCGATGGCGGCCTATCGGGTGAGCTTCGGCTGCGCCTTCGCCGCCGCGCTCGTCAACGCGGTCTTCGGCCTCGTCATCGCCTGGGTGCTGGTCCGCTACGACTTCATCGGCAAGCGGGTGGTGAACGCGCTGGTCGACCTGCCCTTCGCTCTGCCCACGGCGGTGGCGGGCATCGCTTTGACCGCGCTCTATGCGGAGAATGGCTGGCTGGGGCGCTATCTCGTCCCGCTCGGGATCCGGGTCGCCTTCACGCCGCTCGGCATCATCGTCGCTTTGATCTTCATCGGGCTGCCGTTCGTGGTGCGCTCGGTCGAGCCGGTGCTCGCCGACGTGCCGCGGGAGGTGGAGGAGGCCGCCGCCTCGCTGGGGGCGAGCCGCTTCCAGACCATGCGCCGGGTCATCCTGCCGGCGATCATGCCCGCCTTGCTGACCGGCTTCGCGATGGCGCTGGCGCGGGGGATCGGCGAATATGGCTCGGTCATCTTCATCGCCGGCAACATGCCGTTCCGCTCCGAGATCGCGCCTCTGCTGATCGTCACCGAGCTGGAGCAATATAGCTATGCCGGCGCGACCGCGATCGCGGCGGTGATGCTGGTCGCCTCCTTCCTCCTGCTGCTGCTCATCAACCTGCTCCAGGCCTGGAGCCGAAGCCGGAGCGCCGACTGACATGGCCGGCGCCGCGATCCGGGAGAGCGGCCCCGCCCGCTACGCGCTGCTCGCGCTCGCCATGGCGTTCCTGGCGCTGCTGCTGCTGTTCCCGCTGGCCGTGGTGTTCGTCGAGGCGCTGCGCGGCGGGCTGGGCGTCTATCTCCGCGCGGTGACCGAGCCCGACGCCCTCGCCGCCGTCCGCCTGACGCTTCTGGTGGCGGCGATCGCGGTGCCGCTCAACGTCGCCTTCGGCATCGCCGCGGCGTGGTGCGTCGCCAAATTCTCGTTTCCGGGGAAGAGCATCCTCGTCACCTTCATCGACCTGCCCTTCTCGGTGTCGCCGGTGGTCTCCGGGCTGATCTACGTGCTCCTGTTCGGCGCCCAGGGCTGGTTCGGCGAGTGGCTGGAGGCGCACGACGTGCAGATCGTCTTCGCCGTGCCGGGCATCGTGCTCGCCACCATCTTCATCACCTTCCCCTTCGTCGCTCGCGAATTGATCCCGCTGATGAGCGAGCAGGGCAAGGACGACGAGGAGGCGGCGCTGTCGCTGGGCGCGAGCGGCTGGCGGACCTTCTGGCAGGTGACCTTGCCCAACATACGCTGGGGGCTCCTCTACGGCGTGCTGCTCTGCAATGCGCGGGCGATGGGGGAGTTCGGCGCGGTGTCGGTCGTGTCGGGGCACATTCGCGGCCTCACCAACACCATGCCGCTCCACGTCGAGATCCTCTACAACGAATATAATTTCGCCGCAGCCTTCGCGGTCGCCTCGTTGCTCGCGCTGCTGGCGCTCGTCACTTTGGTGCTGAAGAGCGCGCTGGAATGGCGCTACGGCTATCATGGCAAGGGGTCGGGGCATTGAGCATCGCCGTCGAGGGAGTGACCAAGAGGTTCGGCGCCTTCCCGGCGCTGAACGGAGTCACCCTCGCGGCGGAGCCCGGCGAGTTCCTCGCTTTGCTCGGGCCGTCGGGCTCGGGCAAGACGACTTTGCTCAGGATCATGGCCGGGCTCGACTTCCCCGACCGGGGGCTGGTCCGCTTCGAAGGCAAGGACGTCACCGACCTCAAGGTCCGCGATCGGCGAGTCGGCTTCGTCTTCCAGCATTACGCCCTGTTCCGGCACATGACGGTGGCGCAGAACGTCGCCTTCGGCCTCAGCGTCAAGCGCCGCCGCGAACGGCCGCCGCGCGCCGAGGTCCGCCGCCGCGCGCAGGAGCTGCTCGAGCTCGTCCAGCTCGGCGATCTCGGCGACCGCTACCCCGCCCAGCTCTCCGGCGGCCAGCGCCAGCGCGTCGCGCTCGCCCGCGCCCTCGCCGTCGAGCCGAAGCTCCTCCTTCTCGACGAGCCGTTCGGCGCGCTCGACGCCAAGGTCAGGAAGGAGCTTCGCCGCTGGCTGCGCGACCTCCACGACCGCATGGGCCTCACCTCCGTCTTCGTCACCCACGACCAGGAGGAGGCGCTCGAGCTCGCCGACCGCGTCGTCGTGATGGACCGCGGCCTCGTCGAGCAGGTCGCCTCCCCGCAGGAGCTGTACGAGCGCCCCGCTTCCGCCTTCGTCTACGCCTTCGTCGGCGATTCCAACCGCCTGCCGGTGACGGTCGAGGACGGCCGCGCCGTCTTCGGCGGGGATGCCATCGACGTGGCGATCGAGGCCTGCCCGGACGGGCCCGCTTTGCTGTTCTTCCGGCCCCACGACGCCCGTCTGGTCGACGAGGATGCCGCCGGGGTAGTGCCGATGCGCGTGTGCCAGGTGATCCGCCTCGGCGGCATCACCCGGGTCGAGGGCAATGTGGAAGGCGTCGACCGCCTCGTCGAGGTCCACGTGGCCGGGGGCAGCGTCCCCCCGCCGGGCCGCTGCGTCGGCCTCTCGCTCCGCCGCGCCCGCCTGTTTCCGGCCTGAGCGAGGCGCTCCGGGGGCGGAATCGGGGAAAGTTTCGCCCGTTGCTGGAATTTTTACCGCCGCCCGCTTATCTTGTCGCCGAGAGCGGAGTGAAGTTTGCCGATGCTGCAGGGGCTGCTGGCCTATCTCGATTCGATCAAGGCGCGCGATCCCGCTCCTCGGTCCCGTTGGGAGGTCCTCCTCTATCCGGGCGTGTGGGCGGTGGGCTTCCATCGCCTCGCCCACTGGCTCTACCGCGGCGGGCTCTTCTTCCTCGCCCGCTTCGTCAACCATATCGCCCGGCTGCTGACCGGGATCGACATCCATCCCGGGGCGATCATCGGCCGGCGCCTGTTCATCGACCATGGCTTCGTCGTCATCGGCGAAACCGCCGAGATCGGCGACGGCGTGACCATCTACCAGCATGTGACCCTGGGCGGCACCAACCCCACCGACGGCATTCCGGGCAAGCGCCACCCGACCATCGGCGACGGAGTCATCATCGGCTCCGGCGCGGCGGTGCTCGGGCCGATCGTCGTCGGCGCCCGCGCCCGTATCGGCGCCAATGCCGTCGTCACCCGGGAGGTGCCGGAGGGCGCCACCATGGTCGGCATCCCCGCCCGCTCCACCCTCGTCAGCGCGGAGCAGAGCTCGGGCCATTTCCTCCCCTACGGCACGCCCTGCTCGGAAATCTTCGATCCCGCCACGCAGAAGCTCGAAATCCTCCAGTGCGAGGTCGAGCGGCTGCGCGCCCGCCTGGCCGAGCTGCTCGGGGAGAAGCAGAAAGAAGGAAAGGAGCGCGACCGCGCCTGATGGGTAAAGTCCTCCCTTTTCCGGGATCCTCCTCGCCGCAGATCGGCTTCACCCAGGCCGAGCTGAGGCGGATCGTCGACCTTTACGGCCGCATGGTCGCGGCCGGCCTGTGGAAGGATTATGCGGTTGAGTTCGGCCGCGACCACGCCGCCTTCTGGGCCTTCCGCCGCACCGCCGAGCGCCCCGAGGTGAAGATCGAGAAGCGCCCCGCTTTGCGTAGCCGGCAGGGCATGTGGGCGTTGATCGGCGAGGACGGCGCGGTGCTGCGCCGCGGCCACGAGCTCGGCCCCCTCCTTGCCCCGCTCGAGCGGCGGCTGCTCAAGGTGGTCGGCGAATAAACTGCCTCCCGCGCTATGACGGGGAGGCAAGCTTCCACGGATAGGCCCGTTCCTCCGCCGCCTCCCGCGCCATCCTGGTCAGCCGGGCGGCGAGGAAGTCCATGACGATGCGTACGCGCGGCGTGTGTCGCCGCCGCTCGTGGACCAGCAGCCACAAGGCCGTCTCGTCGCCCGCCACCGGAGCGACGCAGCGCACCAGCTCAGGGTCGCGCTCGGCGAAGAAGGAGGGGAGGACGGCGATGCCGAAGCCCGCCCTTACCGACGCCAGCATCCCCGTCGCGGTGTCGTGCTGCATCGCCACCGCTTCCTCCAGCCCCAGCCGCTGCAGCCAGGCGCGGTAGCGCCGCCATAGCCCCTTGCCGCCGCCGCCGATGAACGGGTGGGCGCGCAGGTCGTCGCGCGTATGGGGCTGCGGATGCTCGCCGGCATAAGCGCGGCTGCAGTAGAGCGTCCACGGATCGGCCGCGATCCGCCGGCCGACCAGCCCGCCGCCGCTCGGCGAGGCGCTGCTGCGCAGGGCGATGTCGGCGGCGCCCGCGGCGAGGTCGCGCTGCTCCTCCGACGTGTCGAGTTCGATCAGGATCTGCGGGTGCGCTTCATGCAGCTCGCGCAGGACCGGCGGGAGGATCGTCGCCGCGTAGATTTCGAGCGTGGTCAGACGGACGGTGCCGCTGGCCTCCCGCGACAGCGAAGCCGCCGCCTCGGCGAAACCCTCCGCCGCACTCTCCACGCCGCGCGCGCTCTGGACCAGGGCCTCGCCGGCGGGCGTGAGGGCGTAGCCCGCCTGCCGCCGCTCGAACAGGGTGAGGCCCAGCGCCGCCTCGAGCGCCGCCACCCGCCGCGCCGCCGTCGTCTGGCTGACTCGGAGGGCCCGGCCCGCGGCGAGCGTGCTGCCGGTCTCCGCCACGGCGAGGAAGGCGCGCAGGTCGTTCCAGTCGAACATGGCCCATTCTGCACTTTTGCATAACGGGGGCGCAACATCGTTGTTCGTCCGGGGGGAGGGTGCGGGCGTATTGGGGAGTCACGCCGGCGCCGACGAACATTCTCGATCCACGGAGACAGTCATGAAGACGATGCTTCCCCTCGCGGCCTTCGCGGCCGTCCTCGCCGCCACACCCGCTTTCGCCCAGGCCCCGTCGGCCGCGGCCCGGCCGCAAATCGTGCATTATGCCGATCTCGACCTCGCCAGCGATGCCGGCCGGCACCGGCTCGACCGCCGCCTCCAGCTCGCGGTGGAAGCCGCCTGCGGCACCGCGTCCGACGTGGACCTCCGCGGCAAGAACCTGGTGCAGCGCTGCCGCACCGCGACCGGCCGGCACGTCGCCGCGCTGCGGGCTTCGCTGCTCGCATCGCGCGGCGCTCAGTCGACGGCACTCGCCTTCGGCCGCTGACCGGGAAATTGTACCGGAATCGAGAAGGGCGGCGCCCCGGGCCGGGGCGCCGCCTTTCTCTTTGCCAGAGCGAGGCTCAGGCGGCGGCGGTCACCGGCGCCCGGTCCAGCACCGGCAGCTTGGCCCGCAGCCCGGCGGGCAGCGGCTTCACCACCGCGCGCCGCGACGTGTGCCAGAAGGCCGACAGCAGCAGCAGCGCGGAGCCGATCACCAGCGCCGTCAAAGCGAGGTTGAGCTCATAGGCGCCGGCCTGCTGGAACAGCCGGCTCAGCGCCCACAGCACATAGGCCAGGGCCGAAACCAGCAGCGCCCGCCGGTCGACCGCCAGCGCGGCGACGCCGAAGATGACGTAGACGCCGAGCACGACCACCGCGCCCCCCACCGAGCCGCCGCCGTCGGACAGGCCGAGCAGCTTGAAGACGGGGTGGACGATCATCGGCGCCGCCAGCAGATGCAGCCAGAAGGCGACGTCGGAGCGCCGCGTCTCCCGCCGCGGGTCGGACGAATCCCACCACATGGCGAACAGGAACACGCCGACTCCGAGCAGCAGCAGGAAGGCGAGCAGGATGGTCTCCGGGTCCGCCATGTCGCCAAGCGCCGACTTGAGCAGGGCCATCACCACGCCGACCGCAGCCGCCGCGCCCGCGGCGATGGTGATCGGGACCCGGAACCGCCGCCAGTGCAGCCATGCCGCCGCGGCGCCGCACGCCGCCCCGCCGGCGATCACCAGGCCCTGCAGGGTCTGGCTGTGCTCGACCTGCTGCGGCCCGACGATCAGCACCAAAGCGATGCCCACGGTAGCAGCGACCCCGCCGACGAAGGCGAGGAGCAGCAGGATGCTGGGCAGCGCCATGCGCCGCTTCCGGGTGAAGAACTCGGCCAGCCCCCAGCCCGCCGCCGCGACCAGCAGGCCGCCGATCGGCGAAGGGCCGTCGAAATCGATGCGCGGCCCGATCGTCGATCCGATCCAGCCCAGAGCGAACAGCAGGATCGCCGCCGCGATGGCCACGAAAATGTCGTTGAACCCGGTGATCAGCCGGAAATGCTCCTCGTCGACGGCCGGCAGCGCGCTGCGCCCGGCCACATAGTCGCGGAGCGCCGCCGCGGCCTCGGGGCTCACCGCCCCCGCCGCGACCGCCGCCTCCAGATCGCTGTCGCTGTACATATGAGTCTCCTCCCTAATGGCGGAGGCCCTAGCACAGGTGTATTAGTCATGCAATACGGCCGTTCCTCCTGTGCCTCCCCATCGGAGATGGGGAGGGGGACCCCGTGAAGCGGGTGGAGGGGTAGGTGGAGCAGGCCTCGTCGATTACCCCTCCACCCCCCTCCCCCCTTCCCACGCACCGGAGGCCGAGCCGGTTACCTAGCAATAGCCCCTCCCCTTCAGGGGAGGGGTTGGGG
>DASWRU010000010.1:0-22743 GCA_036403015.1 Allosphingosinicella sp. | reverse complement strand
CTTGAGGCTGTCCGCCATGTCGGCGGCCTTCTGCTTCTCGACCAGCGCGCCCTTGGCCAGGTCCTCGCGGCCCTTGCTCAGCGCCAGCTCCGCTTTCTCGACCCAGCCCTCCTGAAGCCGCTCCAGGCGCGAAATCTGGCGACGCATCTCCTTCTGGTCCGCGATCGTCCGAGCCGCCGAGGCGCGAACCTCGACCAAAGTCTCCTCCATCTCCAGAATGATCATCCGGATCATCTTCGCCGGGTCCTCCGCCCTGTCCAGCAGGTCGGCGACGTTCGCGGCGGCGATGTCCAGGGTGCGGGTGAAGATGCTCATCGGGATCAGCTCCTGGAATGAGAAGGACGGCCGCCGCGGGGGCGCCGCCGCCGGAGTCCGGCGGGGTCCGCCGGGCCGCGGCGGGATCGGCGCGAGCTTGACCAGCTCGGCCGCCGTGACGTGGATCGCCTCGCGCATCGGCCGCCTTTCCGGATCAGGCGCGCAGCGAGGCGACGGGGGCCGTCTCGATGGCCCGGGCGGGACCGACCGCGGCGCCGACGGCGGTGGCGGTGAGGACGAGGGCGGCCAGAGCCGCGATGACGCCCTGCTTGATCTTGTCGGTGTCGAACATGTGCTTGCTCCCTGAAAATCTTTGGCCCGCTTCGCCGCGGTTACCGACAGGATTACAAGGGGCGTGCCAAGTGGAGAAAGTGGCGGAAAACTGCGCTTTTCAGGACCGGCCGCAGGAAAATGCGCTACGTGGCGTCACCGATCCTTGGGAAATTTCCCCAAGATTTGGCTAGCTTGCCCGCGCCCTCGCCAAAACGCGCAGCAGGCTGGCCTCGCGGTGCCTCGGCGGACGGGTGGCGTCGAGGATCTTGGCGCCGGCCATGAACACGGCGACGGTGCAGGCGGCATAGAGGAGCTTGCCCGCTATGCCCGGGTAGACGGCGACATAGGCATTGCCGCGGCTGCAGGCCCCGACGGCCAACGCATAGATGACCGCCCAGGCTTCGAGGCGGTTCTTGATCAGGAAAAGTCTTACCAGCTTCTTCACCATGGCCGGAAAGGAGCAAGTTGCGGGCCAGTCGCGGAAAACCGCGATTCCCGGGTGCGGCGGAGGCGGCAATTGTAAACCTTCCCGACGCTTTAACCCCCCCTCCCTGCAAGGGAGGGGAGGAGCGCTCTATCTCAGCTCCACCCAGGTCGGCGCATGGTCGCTGGTGCCTTCGCGGGCGCGCACGTCGCGGTCGACGCCGGCGGCGGCGAGCCGCGCCGCGGCGGGCGGGTTGAGCAGCAAATGGTCGATGCGGATGCCCGCGTCGCGGCCGAAGGCGTTCCGCCAATAGTCCCAGAAGGTGTAGACCCGCTCGTCGGGATGGAGTTGCCGGATCGAGTCCACCCAGCCGTCATCGAGGAGCCGGCGATACTGGGCGCGCGGCTCCGGCTGCATCAGCGCGTCGTCCGCCCAGCGCTCCGGCTTGTAGACGTCCCTATCGGTCGGGATGATATTATAGTCGCCCGCCACCACGACCGGCCCGTCCAGCGCGTAGAGCCTCCTCGCATGGGCGATGAGCCGCTCGTTCCAGGCCAGCTTGTAGGCGAATTTCGGCCCCGGCTGCGGGTTGCCGTTGGGGGCGTAGAGACAGCCGATCAGGATTCCGGCGATCGCCGCCTCGATGTAGCGCGCCTGCGCGTCGTCGGGGTCGCCCGGCAAGCCCCGGTGGGTCGCGACGGGTTCGCAGCCGCGGGCGAGGATGGCGACGCCGTTCCAGCGCGGCTGGCCGAGCCACACCGCGCCATAGCCCGCTTTCTCGATCGCCTCGATCGGGAACTTCTCCTGCGGCGCCTTGAGCTCCTGCAGGCAGGCCGCCTGCGGCTGCGTCTGCTCCAGCCAATCGAGCAGGATCGGCAGCCGGCCGTTGATGCCGTTGACGTTGAAGGTCGCGATCCTCACGCCGCGCCTGTCCGGAAACGTACGCGGCGTGCGCGGGGTCGGACAGGCGAGGCGGCGCAAGCGGCAGATTTGCGCAGTTTTGCGTCCCCTCCGGCTGGCATCGCTCTTGCTTCGCGCTCGCTCATGGACCCGACAATGAACGGCGCCCGATCCCGATCCGTCGCGATGCCGGAGGCGACGCCGTTTTTCCAGATGTTCGCCCATGGCGAGGGCACGCGCCTGCCGCTTCGACGCGGGACGGTGGTGCTGTCGCGCCTGGAAGGCGGGCGAAGCGCAATCCGGGCGCTGGCGCCGTCGGTCAAATATGTGCTGCAGGGCGAGGAAATATACCGGATCGAGGGCCGCACCCGCTGCCTCAGGGCGGGCGAGTTCCTGCTCGTCGAAGCCGGAACCGACTTCGAGGTGCGGACTCCGAAGCCCGACGAGACGGTGGGCCTGTGCGTCTATCTCGGGGTTCCGGGAACGCCGGCGGCCGACCGGCTCGATCTCGGTCGCGCGCTGGCGGGGAGCCCGGTCGATCCGCTCGCTTCGGTGCTCAACCGCTACGCCCGTTTGCTCGCCGACCGGCCGGAAGCGGGACAGGGGCTGGCCCGGCGGATCGTTCGGGAAGTGACGATCGGCACCGAGGATTATCTCGCCGCTTTCTCCAACCGGCTCGAGCGGCTGCGCTCGCTCAAGGCGTCGACGCGGATCGAGACGCTGCACCGGGTGGAGCGGGCGCGCGCCTTCATCCACGCCCATGCCGGCGAGCCGGTGACGCTTGAGGCGGTGGCGGCGGCGGCGGCGCTGTCGCGCTTCCACCTGACGCGCAGCTTTGCCGAGGTGCACGGACTGCCGCCGCTCGCCTATCACCGCCGGCTGCGGCTCGACGAGGCGGCGCGGCTGCTGAGGGCGGAGGCGGGTTCGGCGACCGACGTGGCCGGGCAGCTGGGCTACGGTTCGCTGAGCGCCTTCACCCGCGCCTTCCGCCACGCCTTCGGGGTGCCGCCGAGCCGGCTGCGGACCTTGCCTCAGTAATTGTAGGCGCGCTCGCCATGATCGGCGAGATCGAGGCCTTCGCGCTCCGCCTCCTCGGCGACGCGCAGCCCGGTGTAGCTCGCCTGGGCATCGGCCGGGCGCCCGTCAGGCCCGGGTGAGTGGCGACGGGTTCGCATCGCGGGCTAGGATGGCGACGCCGTTCCAGCACGGCTGGCCCATCCAGACCGCGCCGTAGCTCGCTTTCTCGATCGCCCCAATCGGGAACCGGTTCTGCGGCGCCTTAATCTCCTGCAGGCACGCCGCTTGCGGCTGCGTCGCCTCCAGCCAATCGAGGAGGACCGGCAGCCGGCCCTTGATGCCGTTGACGTTGAAGGTCGCAATACGCGCCCGTCGATCAGGTCCGCTGGTGGGTTCGCCTTAGGAGTTCACCCGCTTCAATCTCAGAGGAAACGAGCTCCACGACTAACCGTTGCGTCTCCCGGGGGAGGAAACGCATCAGGGAGGAGACCTGAATCCGGTAACGTCGGCGGCCATACCAAAGCGTACCGAGGGGCAGAATAATAGCTACCCAAGGCAACGTGAACGCGAGCGAAATTAGAAAGTAACGCGGATTTCTCTCATACAAGGGAAAAGCTGTGTGAAAAAACGACCATGGAATTACGACGAAATCTATGACTCGCAGGATTAACGGTCCTAAGATGGAGGTGATGACAATCGCTAGCCACCGTCTAGCCCCGCATCTCGCAAAAAGTCTCCCGGTTGTGAAATAAGCGAACGCAACCGGAACGACACATGCGTTCGCGGTTGCCTGTGCTAATACGATCGGGTTCGTCACGCCTATCGTCTCGAGCCCCGAGAATTCTATGAAGCTGATGATCGCTCCTAGAAAGTTGGGGATACCCCACAATGAGTAACACTCCGTACGTTGCGGCGACCGGCCACGGAATATTGGCAGCGGCGAAAACAGCCTGCGGACTAAGCTTCGCCACACGAACCGTCTTCTGCCGCTTCGCATACTCAGCAAGAATGGGGCCTGCCGCGACGACGCCGGTGGCTAGTTGTGCCGCATCGTGCGGTAGAAGCGGTGACAGCAATCCGTAAACGACCAGAGTCAATACAACACTGAGTCCGACCGCCGTGCTGATCTCTCGCATTGCACCCCCCAGGAGGCGGGTATGGCACGTACGGCGTTCTTCGCCAATGTGGTTCCGCGGCCTCAGTAATTGTAGGCGCGCTCGCCATGGTCGGCGAGATCGAGGCCTTCGCGCTCCGCCTCTTCGGCGACGCGAAGGCCGATGGTGCGCCGCACGATCCAGAAGCTCAAGGCGGAGCCGGCGGCGGACCAGAGGATGGCGATGAGCACCGCCGCGCCCTGAACCAGCAGCTGGCGCGGCATCGAATAGCCCGCGGCCCCATAGCCACCCAGCGCCGGCGCGGTGACGATCGCGGTGCCGAGCGAGCCGACGATGCCGCCCAGCCCGTGTATGCCGAACACGTCGAGCGTGTCGTCCAGGCGCAGCCGGTTCTTCATCGAGGCGACGAAGCCGTAGCAGACGATGGCGGCGGCGGCGGCGAGGAGGATGGCGCCGAGCGGCCCCGCCGTGCCGGCCGCCGGCGTCACCGCGACGAGGCCGGCGATCGCACCCGACGCGCCGCCGAGCAGAGACGGCTTGCCCGACACCAGCCGTTCCGCCGCCATCCACGCCAGCACGCCTGCCGCCGGGGCGACGAAGGTGTTCATCATCGCGACCGCGGCGACGCCGGAGGCTTCGAGCGCCGAACCGGCATTGAAGCCAAACCAGCCGGCCCAGAGCAGGCCGGCGCCGACCAGCGCGAAAGCCAGCGAATGGGGCGGGGTCGCCTCGCGCAGGAAGCCGATCCGCCTGCCGGCGAAGAAGACGCCGACCAGCCCGGCAATGCCGGCATTGATGTGGACGACGGTGCCGCCGGCGAAATCGAGCGCGCCCATGCCGTAGATCAGCCCCGAGGGCGACCAGACCATGTGGGCGAGCGGGGCGTAGACCAGAGTGAGCCAGAGCAGGCTGAACAACATTATCGCGCCGAACTTCACGCGCTCGGCGAGCGAGCCGACGATGAGCGCGGCGGTGATCGCGGCGAAGGTCATCTGGAAGGCGGCGAAAGCGAGCTCCGGAATGCCGACGCCCTTGCTGAAGGTCGGCGCGATGGCATCGCCGTTGAGGCCGCGCAGGAAGGCCTTGGAAAGCCCTCCGACGACCGAGCCGCCCTCCGCGAAGGCGAGCGAATAGCCCCAGCCGACCCACACCAGGATGGCGACGGCGGTGATGCCGAGCACCTGGCTGAGGATCGAGAGCATGTTCTTGGCCCGCACCAGGCCGCCGTAGAAAAGGGCGAGCCCGGGCAGGATCATCATCAGGACGAGGATCGTCGCGACGAGCATCCAGGCGGTGTCGCCCTTGTCGATGACCAGCACCCGCCGCCCCTCCCATCTCCGTCGCCGCCGAAGACTGGCCAAGCCGCTTTGCCCGCGCAACCTTTCGCAGATGCAGCAAAAGGACTTGTGAATAATTCACGTGGAGAACCCGCCCGCCCCTCGCATCGGCGGGAAAATCGCTTAACTTGAACGGGCTTCAGCAGCGAGGAAGGACATGGCCGCGGCGGCGAGAACCGATACGGACGACTACGAAGCGGGCGCCATCATGGGCGGCCTCTACGGCGACGGCATCATCGCTCTGAAGGGCGCTTTCCCGCGCGCCTGGGCCGAGCGGATGCGCGCGGACGTGCTGGCGCTGTTCGAGGAGGCGCGGCGCGTCCCCGGCGGCGCGCTCGCCCGCGGACCGCAGCGCTGGTATGTCGAGGTGCCGCCCGAGCGGATCGGCGGCTTCATGGATATCGCCACCCATCCGTGGTTCGTCGCCGTCTGCGAGGCGGTGCTGGGGCCCGATTACCGAATCGTCGAAGTCGGTTTCGACATCCCCTTCCCCGGCGCGGCCGACCAGCCTTGGCACCGCGACTTCAAGGCGCCCGAAGCGACGCTGAAGGGGCGGCGGCTGAACTCGCTGGCCTTCAACCTCAGCGCGGTCGACACGCGGCAGGAGCATGGGCCGTTCGAGATCGCGCCGGGGACTCAGTGGGACGACCTGTCCGGCTGCCCGAACGAGATGTTCCCGCCCCGCGAGCTGTGGCCGCGCTACATCGCCCGGGCGCAGCAGAAGCTGCCGCAGATGGGCGACATCTCGGCCCGCTCCGCGCTCACCGTGCACCGCGGCACGGCCAACCGTTCCAACGAGGCGCGGCCGGTGCTGGTGGTCGGCGTCGACGCTCCCGACGCGACCAATGCCGCGCATCACGACTTGCAGGTGACGCCCGGCTATCTGGCCTCGCTCCCGGCGCGGATACGCGACCACCTCACCTACCGGGTCGCGGACGAACTGCAGACGGTGCTGCAGCACCACGTCATCGAAGGGCTGCTGAAGCCGGCTTATTAGACGGGCAGAATTTCCACCCGCATCGTCAGGCTCATGGTTGCGCCGGGCTCCAGCACCTGGAGGCCGAGCTCGGCCCAGCTTCCCTCCGGCTCGCCGAGCGCGGCGTTGGCGTGGGTCACCGGCTCTGCGGCGAACACGCCGCCCGCGGGCGGTGCGTAGACGTGGAGGAAGCGCGCTTCGGGTGAGGAAAGCTCGATCCGGAAGGGCAGGTCCGGCGTGGCGATGCGGGCGCGGCCGGACCAGCCGCCGAAGCCGTTGTCGAGTCCGGCGCCGCAGAGGCGCCGGGCGGCAAGGCCGTAGCGGCCCGTCGCGGGCACCCGCTCGACCGGCAGGCATTGCGCATCGACGGTCCAGGCCGTCGCCACTCCCGCCTCGACCAAAGTGTCCGGCGTGCAGGGAAAATAGGGATGGTGGCCGAGGCCGCACGGCATCGGTGTGGGCGAGCGGTTCGTGCAGCTCAGAGTCACGGTGAGGCCGCCTTCGTCGAGCCCGAAATGCTGCGCAGCATGATAGGCCCATGGCCATTCGCCCGGCGGGTGCGTGTAGACGAGCGAAGCGCGCGATTCGCCCAGCGCGGCGACCGTCCATTCCGCCAGCCAGCCCTGGCCGTGCAGCGGGCTCGGCTCGCCCGCCAGATTCGGCGACAGCACCACCTCGCGGCCGCGGAACGCGAAGCGGCCGCCGCGCACGCGGTTGACGAAGGGCACGAGCGGGAAGCTGGCATGGTCGAGGATGGGGGCGTCCGCACGCTCGGTACCGCGTAATAACGGTATCGCCGCGCCGTCCATGCTGCGGTATTCGAAGCGCGCGATGCCGCCGCCGCGGGAAGGGGCCAGCACCAAAGTGAGAGCGCCGCGGGAGAGGGTCGGGGAGCAGGTGTCGGCCATGGGATTAACGAGCCCATAATGCTGCATTCAGCACCGCGAAACTCTCCTGTGGATAAATATGACAAATGGGCTTGCGGGCCGAATCGGCGGCGAGCTAGCTTCGCGCCCGGGGAGACACCGGGAGGGGTGGGTAATGAGTAGATTTGTTAAGGACTTTATCGAGGTCAAGGATTGTAGCTCGCTCGATGCGCTGATCGAGCGACTTACCGAGGTTCGCGACAGCCTTCCCGATGAGGCCGAACCCCAGGTGAAGATGCGCGGCGACGATGTTTTCGGCCGCCACATCTGCGTCAGCTTCTACCGCGAGCAGACCGCGGACGAGGCCGATCGCGACGCTCGCTATGCCGACGCCTACCGCCTGTCCCGCGAACGCGAGCTCAGCCGCCTCCAGGACGAGCTCGGCTTCTGCCCGGTGCCGCAGCAAAGGCGGCGGCTGAGGATCGTGGCTTAAGCAAGATCAATCCTCCCCTTCGAGGGGAGGGGAACCATGCAAAGCATGGTGGAGGGGTGTCAGCGTCCGCGGCTAGCGAGGAACGCTGACACCCCTCCGTCGCGCTACGCACGCCACCTCCCCTCGAAGGTGAGGATTTCATCGTCACCATTCCGCGAAGCTGCCGTCCTTCTGGCGCCACACGGGGTTGCGCCAGCGGTGGCGGTCCTTGTGCGAGTCCCGCACCGCGGCTTCGTCGATGTCGACGCCGAGGCCGGCTCCGGCCGGGATGGGGAGATAACCGTCGACCGCGGTCAGCGGCGCCGTGTCGGTGCAGTAAGTGTAGAGGTCTGCACCCACATTGTAATGGATGCCCAGCGACATCTCCTGAATCGCGACATTGGGTGCGGTGGCGGCGAGCTGGAGGCAGGCGGCGAGGGCGAGCGGACCGAGCGGACAATGCGGCGCGACGGCGATGTCGTACGCCTCGGCCATGGCGGCGATCTTGCGGCATTCGGTGAGCCCGCCGGCGTGGCTGAGATCGGGCTGGATGATGTCGACCGCCCCGGATTCGAAGAAGGGCTTGAAGTCCCATCGCGTGAACAGCCGCTCGCCCAGCGCGATCGGGGTGGCGGTGAGGTGGGCGATCTGCGCCAGGCCCTCATGGTTCTCGGACAGCAACGGCTCCTCGATGAAGAGGAGACCCAGCGGCTCGAGCGCCTTGGCGAGCTGCTTCGCCATCGGCCGGTGGACTCGCCCGTGGAAATCGAGGCCGACATCCATCCCCTCCGCCTGCGCGGCCTGGACTCGGCTGATCACCTCGTCGAACAATTTCGGCGTGCCGATCCAGTCGAGCTCGGCGGTGGCGTTCATCTTGACCGCGGAGAAGCCCTGCGCGCGGCGCGCCCGGGCGGCGTCGGCTATCTCGTGCGGCCGGTCGCCGCCGATCCAGGCATAAGCGCGGATCCGGTCGCGCACCTTGCCGCCCATCAGCTGCCAGGCGGGCTGGCCGAGAGCCTTGCCCTTCAAATCCCACAGCGCCTGGTCGAGGCCGGCGATCGCCGACATCATCACCGGCCCGCCGCGGTAGAAGCCGCCGCGATAACCGACTTGCCAGATGTCCTCGATGGCAAAGGGATCGTGGCCGACGAAGCGGTCCTTCAGCGCCTCGAACGCGCCGTCCACCGCCTCCGCCCAGCCTTCGAGGCTCGCCTCGCCCCAGCCGATCGCGCCGTCATCGGACTCGACTCGGACGAACAGCCAGCGCGGGGCGACGTAGAAGGTCTCGATGCGGGCAATTTTCATAGTCTTACCTTCGTCGCCCCAGCGAAGGCTGGGGCCCATGCTGAGTTCGGGCATCGCGCAGAGGCCGCATGGATGCCAGCCTTCGCTGGCATGACGGGAATTGCTCGCATCATTCCTCCGTCTCCGGATTATCGCCCTCGGTGACGAAGCCCTTGAGGCGGCGCGCGGCATCGTCCTGCTGCTCCCGGGCGTAGATGCGTTCCGCGTGGGAGGGGGCGACGATCGGCACGGTGAGGCAGAGGCTGGAGGCGGGAAGCACGTCGCCCCAGTCGGCGATCAGCTTCTTGTAGGCGCGGCCGACGTTGCGGATGTTGCGGTCGAGGTCGTAGAGGCCGAGCGGGTTGACGTTGCCGTTCTGCTCCCTGAGCGCCGAGTCCCAGTCGATCTGGTCGGTCAGCGAATACCAGGTGAAGCCGACCGTCGGGATGCCGACGTTGCGGATGCGAAGCACGTTCGCCCATTCCTTCCACAGCCACTGAACGGCTTCCTGCCCGGTCTTGCCCTCCTTCATGTTGGTTTCGGTGTGCATCACCGGCAGGCGGTAGCGGTTGTAATATTGGCGGGTGATCTCGCTATAGCCGAACACCTCGCCCGAGCTTTCCGTATGGCCGTCGGCATACACCCGGTGCTCGTTGGTCATGTAGTAATCGTTGCCGAGGATGCAGTGCTGTTTCAGGCGGTGCTTGAGGAAGAAATGATATTCCTCCCGAGTCATGCCGTTGTCGAGGAGGTATTCGTACATCTCGGTGTCGATGCGGCGGCCGTAATTGAGGTCGAGCGGCAGGAAGCGCATCGAGTTCAGCACCTCGGCGCGGCCGATCGCGGCGGGGCTGTCGGCGTGGAAATATTCCGAGCTTTCCGACTGGATGAAGATGGCGTCGGGCCGGCGCTTCAATATCTCGATCATGCCGAGCACGTTGGCCTTGACGATGTTCTTGAGGGCGGTGACGAAGCTGCGGTCGTCGGTCGCCTGCTCGTTCCACCAGCCGTATTTCGCCGAGAAGACCGCACAGATGAACATCTCGTTGACCGGCGTGTAGAGCTGCACCCACGGGAAGCGGTCCGCGAAGGCGCCGCAATAGGTGGCGAAGAGCTGCGGGAAATCGGGATTCTGGAAGTTGCCGATCCAGTCGGGCACGCCGAAATGGCAGAGGTCGACGATCGGCGTGATGTTGCGCCGCTTCAGCTCCGGAAAGGTGATGTCGGCGAATTCCCAATCGTAGGTGCGCGGCCCGAGGAAGGTGCGGTGGAGCGCCGGCCCGTAGCGCAGATAGTGGATTCCGAGCTCGTCGACGCAGTCGAAGTCGGCGCGCCAGTGGCGATAATGGCCGCACACCTCCATCTGGTCGATTCGGGTGCGGCCGTGGTTGATGGTCGGGATGGAATTCTCGATCCCGGTGGCGAACATGAAGTTGGCGATAACGGCCCTCCCTAGGCGAACGCGCGCGGCGCCCGGACGCGCCGCGTCCGGCCGTCATAGAGACAAAGAGGGTGGCGTTGGAAGGTTGCATCCGCGCGGCGCGGCGGTAGCGTGGCGGGATGAAGAGCCTCCTTCCCCTGCTCGCCCTGCTCGCCGCCAGCTGCGCCTCCGTGCCGCCCGCGGCGGAGCCCGCACCCGAAATCGCGATCACGATGGACGACCTGCCCGAGCACGGCCCGCTCCTCACGCCGGAGGAGACGCGGGTGGCGGTGGCGCGTCGAATCCTCGCCGCCTTTCGCGACGCCGGCGTGCCGCAGGTCTACGGCTTCGTGAACGGAACACGGCTAGAGCAGGATCCGGGGCTGGAACGGGTGCTGGAGGCCTGGCGCGACGCGGGCTACCCGCTCGGCAACCACACCTGGTCGCATGCCAGCCTCGATGCCGTGACCGCCGAGCAATATGAAGCGGAGCTCGCGCGCAACGAGCCGCTGCTGGCGCGGCTCGGCGGGCGCACGGACTGGCACTGGTTCCGCTATCCCTTCCTCGCCGAAGGGCAGGACCCGGCCAAGCGCGCCGCCGTGCGCCAGGCGCTGGCCCGGCGCGGCTATCGTATCGCCCAGGTGTCGATGAGCTATGGCGACTATGAATTTAGCGAAGCCTATGCGCGCTGCGTCGCCAAGGGCGACGGGGCCGGCGTGGCGGAGGTCGAGCGCAGCTACATGGAAGCGGTGGAGTCGGCGGTGAACCGCTCGCGGGCCGTCGCCCGCGCCGCCTTCGGACACGACATTCCCTACGTGCTGCTCACCCACATCAGCGCGATGAACGCCCGCATGATGCCGCGCGTGCTCGCCTTCTACCGCCGCGCCGGCTTCCGCTTCGTGACGCTGGAGCGGGCCGAAAGCGACCCGGCTTATGCGGCGGACGTCGATCCATCGCGGCCGCCGCAGGATCTCCAGTCGAGGCTGGGCGGAGGCGTGGTGGCGATCCCGCGGCGCTACGACCCCGCGCCGTTGCTGGAGCGGGTCTGCCGCTGAGCCGGACCCAAATTGCGGCTGGACGGTTGGGCGTCGCGGACGAGAGGGCAAGGGATGCGCTGGGCTGAAGGCTTCATCGCCGTCGACTGGGGGACCACCAACCGCCGCGCCTACCGGATCGGCTCCGGCGGCGCGGTCGAGGACCGGATGGAGGACGACAAGGGCGTGCTCGCCGTGCCTCCGGCCGGCTTCCCGGCGGCGGTTGCGGAGATACGCGACAGGCTCGGCGACCGCCCGCTGCTGATGGCGGGGATGGTCGGCTCCAACCGCGGCTGGATGGAGGCGCCCTACGTCCCCTGCCCTGCCGGCCTTCCCGAGTTGGCCGCCGGCCTGAAATGGGCGGAGCCGGACCGGGTCGCGATCGTGCCCGGCGTGTCGCTCGACGACGACGGCGAGGCCGACGTGATGCGCGGCGAGGAGGTGCAGCTGCTCGGCGCCTATGCGCAGGGGCTGATCCCCGGCGACGCGGCCGTCTGCCACCCCGGCACGCACAATAAGTGGATCCGCCTCGAGGATGGGCGCATCGCCCGCTTCCGCACCGTCATGACCGGGGAGATGTTCAACCTGCTGCGCGACCATTCCATCCTCGGCGAGCTGCTTGGCGGCGCGGCGGAGCCGGGGGAGGCGTTCGGCGCCGGCGTCGGCCGCGGCCTGGAGGGGGCGGCGCTGACCGCGGACCTCTTCTCCGTGCGGGCGCGGGTGCTGCTCGGCAAGGCGCGGCGGGAGGATGCCGCGTCCTACGCGAGCGGGCTGCTGATCGGCGCCGACCTGCGCACCGGCCTCGCCGACGCACCGCCGGGCGACATTTTCGTGATGGGGCGGAGCGACCTCACCCGCCTCTACGCCGCCGCGCTTGCGCGGGCCGGACGGCGGGCGCAGGAGATCGGGGGCGACGAAGCCTTCCTCTGCGGCGCGAGGCATCTGGCGGAGCTGGTCCAATGAATCCATCCGAAGAACTGAAACGCCGGCTGGCCGAATGCCCGCTCGTCGCGATCATCCGCGGCGTGACTCCGGACAAGGTGGAGGCGACCGGCGCGGCGCTCTACCAAGCCGGAATCCGGATCATCGAGGTGCCGCTCAACTCGCCGGATCCGTTCGCCAGCATCCGGCGCCTCGCCGCCAGCCTCGGCGAGCGGGCGCTGATCGGAGCGGGGACCGTGCTCGATCCCGCCGACGTCGGCCGCGTCGAGGAGGCGGGCGGCCGCATCATCGTCTCGCCCAACGTCTTCTCGCCCGTCATCGAAGCGACGGCGCGGGCCGGCATGGTCTCCACTCCGGGTTACTTCACGCCCTCGGAGGCGTTCGAGGCGCTCCGCGCCGGCGCCCACGGCCTGAAGCTGTTCCCCGCGGAGAATGCCTCCCCGGCCACGGTAAAGGCGCAGCGCGCGGTGCTGCCGAAGGACGTGCCTTTGCTCGTCGTCGGCGGCGTCCGGCCGGACGGGATGCGGCCCTGGCTCGAGGCGGGGGCGGACGGCTTCGGGCTCGGCTCCGGCCTCTACAGACCGGGCCAGTCGGCGGAGGAGACGGCGATGCGCGCCCGCGCCTATGTCGAAGGACTGACGGGATGAGCGGGCCGATCCGCATCGGCATCATCGGCTACGGCAAGATCGCGCAGGACCAGCACGCGCCGTCCATCGCGGCGAACGACCGCTTCGAGCTGGCGGCGACGGTGAGCCGCGGCGGCAAGGGCCATCCCGGCGCGCCCTGCTTCACCACCTACACCGACATGCTGCGCGAGATGAAGGACCTCGACGCGGTGGCGGTGTGCACGCCGCCCGCCGTGCGCTGGCGGATCGCGCGCGACTGCCTCGCGGCGGGCAAGCATGCGCTGCTGGAGAAGCCGCCCGGCATCTCGCTGGGCGAGGTCGAGGATCTGGCGCGGCTGGCGGAGGAGAAGGGCCTCAGCCTCTTCACCACCTGGCACGCGCAGCACAATCCCAGCGTCCCCGCCGCGGCCGAGATGCTGAAGGGCAGGGCGATCGCCTCGATGCGTATCACCTGGCGCGAGGACGTGCGCAAATGGCATCCCGGCCAGCAATGGATCTGGGAGGCGGGCGGCTTCGGCGTGTTCGATCCCGGCATCAACGCGCTCTCGATCGCGACCCGGATATTTCCGGACACTTTGTTCATGCGCGAGGCGGAGCTCCTGTTCCCCGCCAACCGGCAGGCGCCGATCGCGGCGCGCCTCACGATGGCGAGCGCTGCGGCCACGGGCGCGATCGAGGCGGAGTTCGACTGGCGCCACAGCGGCGGCGAGGCTTGGGACATCGAGATCGTCACCGCCGACGGAGACACCGTCCTGCTCAGCGAAGGCGGCGCGAAATTGAGCCGCAACGGCGAAGCGGCGGCGGCCGCCGGCCCCGGCGAATATCCGTCAATTTACGAAGACTTCGCGGCCCTGATCGACGGCGGGCGCAGCCACGTCGACCTCGCGCCGCTGCGGTTGACGGCGGAGGCGTTCCTGCTCGGCCGCCGCTCGATGGTCGAGGCGTTCGAGGACTGACCCGGCCGGCGCTCAACCCGGCGCTGCGGCGCGTCTATGATTTGCGGGGGGTGGTCGGCCGCACCCTCGGCCCGGCCGACGCCCACGCCCTCGGCCGCGCGTTTGCGGCGATCGCCCGGGTCGGGAACCGGCGCCGGATCGCAGTGTCCCGCGACGGGCGGATCAGTTCGCCCGAGCTGGAGGCGGAGCTCGCCCGCGGGCTTGCCGAGGGCGGGATGCAGGTGCTCCGCATGCCGCTCGGCCCGACGCCGCTCGTCTCCTTCACGGTGGAGCGGCTCGGCCTCGACGGCGGCATCATGGTGACGGGCTCCCACAATCCGGCCGACCATAACGGCTTCAAGCTCCTGCTCGCCGGCGAGCCGCTCCACGGCGCGGCGCTCGGCCGGCTGTGGGATGCCGACCCCTCCCCCGCCCCCGGCGGCGGGATCGAGGAAGTCGATCTTTCGGAAGACTATCTCACCGCGCTGCTGGCGGAGTTGGAGGGCATCCCGCCGCTCTCCGCGGCATGGGACAGCGGCAACGGCGCGACCGGGACGATCGTGGAGCGGCTGACGGCACGGATGGGCGGGCGGCAGGCCGGGCTCTTCACCGCCATCGACGGCCATTTTCCGAACCACCATCCCGACCCTTCGGTGCCGGGCAACCTCGCCGATCTGGCGGCGGCGGTCCGGGCCGGCGGCCACGATCTCGGCGTCGCCTTCGACGGCGACGGGGACCGGATCGGCCTGGTCGATGCGGAGGGCGAGATCGTCTGGGCCGACCAACTGCTCCTGCTGCTCGCGCGCGACGTGCTGGCCGAGCGGCCCGGCAGCGCGGTGGTCGCCGACGTCAAGTCGAGCAACCGGCTGTTCGACGGTATCGCCGCGGCCGGCGGGCGGCCGGTGATGGGGCCGTCGGGCTATGTGCTGGTGCGCGAGGCGATGCTTCGCGAAGCCGCCCCGCTCGCCGGCGAGATGAGCGGTCACATCTTCTTCGGCGACCGCTGGCACTTCGCCGACGACGGCCTCTACGTCGCGATGCGGACGCTGCGGGCGATCGCCGCCTCCGGTCAAAGCCTGCGCGAATTCCGCGAAAGCCTGCCTCCGACCTTCGCCACCCCGGAGATCCGCCTCCTTTGCCCCGACGCGCGCAAGGCGGAGGTCCTCGCCGGCATCGCCGCCCGCCTGGAGGGGCAGCCGACGGACCGCACCGACGGCCTCCGGGTCACCGAGGGCGAGGGCTGGTGGCTGCTCCGCGCCTCCGGCACCGAACCGAAGCTGACCGCCCGCATCGAGGCGGCGTCGGCAGAAGGGCTGGAACGGCTGCGCGCGAAGCTCGACGCGCTGCTGCGCGATTTCGGACTGGAGCTGGGAGAGAGACGTTAAGCCAGGACCGGCTCCGGCCGCAGGAGCTGCATGGCGGAGCGGTAGCCGTCGAGGGTGCCGACGTCGACATAGGAGGTGCCCGCGCGCACCCCTACCGCCTCGCCGCCTTCGGCCAGCCAGGCGTTGACCAGGGTGCCGACATATTCGTCCGGCTCGGGCCGGGCGCGCCAGTAGGCGTGGAGCTCGTGGAACACCCGGCCCGGCATCTTGAACGCGCCCCAGATCCAGTTCGATCGCGCCTGGGGGGACTTGACCTGGATCTCCTCGACGCGCCCGGCCGCATCAGTGACCACCGCGTCGAAATGCCGCGGCTCCTCGACCGGGAAGAGGAGGAAGGCGAGGCGGTCCTCGGGAAGCTCGGCCAGCGCGTCTTCGGGGAACCAGATCGTGTCCGGCAGGCCGACCAGCACCGGCTCGTCGCGCGGCAGGACGGGCGCGGCGCGGAAGATGGCGTCGCACAGGCCGACGGCGCTCGGCTGGACCACGAACGCCATGTCCGCCCCGGCCACCCGGCCGCCGCCATAATATTCGACGATGTCCGATTTGCCGGGCGAGATGACGAAGCAGATCTTGGCCGCGCCTCCGCGGATCATCCGCTCGACCAGATATTCGCTGACCGCCTTGGGCCGCTCGGTGCGCTCGACCGCCCGGCCGCCGACCGGGAGCAGCTCCTTGGAGAAAGCGAGCGGCTGGATGCGCGTGCCGTTGCCGGCGGCCGGAATGACGCCCCACATGCTTATTCTCCCGCCACGAGGCGAAGCTCCGGCCCCGCCAGGTCCCGCACCAAAGCGACGAGCGCCTGCGCGCGATGCCGGGACGTATGCTCCGCCAGCACCCGCTCGCGCGCCGCCCGGGCGATCCGCGCCACCTCCGCCCCGGGCAGATCGAGGGCGGCCAGCACGTCCTCGGCGGTGCGCGCGACGAGGATCTCCCGGCCGGGCTCGAAGAAGCCGTCCAGCCCTTCCCAGGCGTCGCTGACGACCGCGGTGCCGCAGGCGGCGGCTTCGAACAGGCGCCCGGACGGGCAATGGCCCATCGCCGCCATGTCGGCGCGAGTGACGTTGAGGGTGAGCGGCGACGAGCAGTAGAAGGCCGGATGGTCGCCCGGCGGCAAATGGCGGACGAAGAAGAGGTTGTCCCGCCAGGGAAAGTCGTCCGGATAGCCGGAGCCGCCGATCGCGAAGCGCCGACCCGGGCGCAGGTCGGCGGGGCGCAGGAACAAGGTCTCGAGCGCCGCCTGGCGGTCGGTCGCATAGGTGCCGAGATAGGAAAAATCGCCGCGGAACGCCTCGGCGGGCGGCACCGGGCGATGCTGGCCGGGATCGACATGGCCGTAGAGCGGCGCGGCTCGCCGGGCGCCGAGGCGGGTCCTGAGCGCCGTGAGCGCCTCGCCGCCGGTATAGCTGAGCACGACGTCGAACTCCCCCAGCCCTTCGCGCGGGAGATAGGGGAGCCGTTCGCCGGCGCCGAGCCGGGCCAGGGTCACCGGCGCGTCGAGGTCGTAGAAGAGGCGAAGCGCCGGCGCCCGCTCCCAGACGAGGTGCGAGGCGGCGATGCCGTCCGGGCAATAGGAGGTGACCATCGCCACGTCGGCGCCCTCCACCGCGTCGCGGGCGCGTTCGTAGACCGCGTTCCAGTCGGGATAGAGGATCAGCTCGGCGCCATCCCACAGCCGCCACAGGTCGCGCGCCCCGGCATAATAAGGCACGTCGCGCTCGAAGAAGGCGATTTCGTGCCCGTCCTGGGCCAAGGCGCGGATCAGGCCGCGCCACAGGGTCGCATGTCCGTTCCCCCAGGAAGAGCTCACCGTCAGCCCGAAGATGACGAACTTCATGGGGGCGCTTTCCTGCCGTGGCGGAAAAATCGAACCGCCGCCGGAAGGATTTGTTCCTTCGCGCTTTTTCGGCCGCTCAGGCCGGCGCGAAGCGGGCCGGGAGGGCGGCTTCGGCGCGGCGCCAGGCGGCTTCGTCGTCGACGTCGAGCCACCACCGCTCGCCGATGTCGAAGGCGAAGGCGCGGCCCGCCTGCGCCAGGCGCTGGACGCCTTCCGACAGCGAGCCGGAGGCGCCCGCCTCCAGGCTGGCGCCGATCGCCTCGAACAAGGCCGGCGTGGCGACGAAGATGCCGGTGTCGATGGCGTTGTAGCCCGCGATCGTCTTGCCGATGCGGACGATGCGCCCGTCCGCGTCGACATCCAGCTTGGTGGCGTCGTCGAGGTCGATCTCGGGGTCGGTCACGTCGAAATCGGCGGCAAGCGTGAGCGCCGCGCCAGGCCGGCGCCCGGCCAGCAAGGCGGCGAGGATCGCCGGATCGAACAGATGGTCGGACATCAGCAGGACGAACTCGGGCCCGAGCCGCTCGGCCGCGGCGAGCACGGAGACGCCGTTCGGCCGCGCCCAGTCGGGGTTGCGCACGGCCTCGACCGGCACGCCGATGCGGTCGGCAAGGCCGGGCAGGAAGGCTTCGATCCGCTCCGCCTCATAGCCCGTGACCACGACGAAGCCCGTCGCCCCACCCGCTTTGGCCGACCGCGCGACATGTTCGAGCAGCGGCGTCCCGCCAACTTCCGCCAACGGCTTCGAGGCGGCCATGGCGCGCAGCCGAGTGCCCTGCCCCGCCGCGAGGATCAGGCATTTCACGGGACGTTCGGCCCCCGCTCCATGGCGAAGGCGGCCCCGGTCGCGCCCTTCAGGAGCGAGGGCATGGCGATGAGGGTGAGCAACACCCACAAGGTGGCGAAGCCGGCGAGGCCCATCGACACCAACCGCGGGTGGCCGACGAGGATCAAAAAAGCCGATCCCAGCGCGAAGAAGTCGCGGCTGGTGATCATCACGAAGGTGTCGACGATGAGCCGCGGCGCGCCGCGCGGGCACTTGTCGCGGTAGAAGCGCTTCAGGATGTCGAAGTCGCCCGGCTCGCCGACCTGCCGCACCACCCAGGCCAGCAAGGCGAAGCCGGTGAGGCCGGCGAGCACCGCCCAGGCGGTGATCAGGGCGGCGTTCGGCTGGTGGAGGTGGGTGAGGCTGATCGTCAGCCCGATGTAGAAGAGGATGTTGGTGCCCATGTCGACGACGCTGTCGAGCACGGCGCCGCGGGCGCTGCTCCGGTAGGTGGCGCGGGCGATCTCGCCGTCGACCCCGTCGGCCACCGACGCGGCGTGGAAGAGGATGCCGCCGGCGATCAGCCCGCCGCGGCCGCCGAGGGCGAGGCAAAGGAACATGACGACGGCGATCAGGGCGGTCCCCGCCGTCGCATGCCACGGGCGGATGCCCGGAATGCGCAGCAGCCAGGCCGATAGGATCCGCGAGATCGGCCGGTTGAGCAGCCGCGATACCAGGCCGTCGCTCTTCTTGCCGGTCTGCCTCAGCAGGTACCGGGCCGCTTCCCCCTCGTCGTCGAGGGGGATGTCGGAGCGAAAGGGGCGGATGGCAGCGCCATCCATCGCGACGAGGCTTCCGAATCGCACCGCCGTGCCGTTGCAGGCGCGGGCGATGTCGGCCCGCGCCTCGGCCGAGATCGCAAGCTCGTCGCCCAGCGCGATGCGTATCTCCCGTGCGCCCGAGCGGCAGACCTCGGCGGCGACGTGCGCCACCGCGGCGGTGCCGGCGATCCGCCGTTCCGCCGCCGCGGCATTTCTGAAACTGACGAGGACGGCCGCCTCGCCGCCGGAATTTTCACTTTCCATTGCGGCCCATTAGAACGAAGGAGGCCCCGAAGACGAGAGGGATAATTGCGAAAGGGGCGACATGGCGACTCGCCGGTCGGATGAGAGACTGCAAGAGGGCCGAGCCGCCGCCGGGACTCCCGACGCTCGGCGGCCGGAGCTTGACGACTGGCTTAACGCCCGTCTCATCCACCCCCTCGCCCACCGCCTGGCGCGGGCGCTCGCCGCGACTCCCGTCACTCCGAACCTGGTGTCTATCGGAGGCGGGGCGCTGATCGTCGCGGCCGGCCTCCTCTATACCGGCCGCGGCTGGATCGCGGTCCTGCTCGGTTTCGCCGCCCATGCGCTGTGGCACGTGCTCGACGGGGCGGACGGGGATCTCGCCCGGCTGACCGGCAAGGCGTCGCCCACCGGCGAGCTGGTCGACGGAGTGTGCGACTATTTCGGCCATATCGTCCTCTACGTCCTCCTCGCCGCGATCCTCGACGACTGGCTCGGCGGCTGGTCCTGGACGCTGGCCAGCGTCGCCGGCGCCTCCCGCATCGTCCAGTCGAACCAGGCGGAAAGCCAGCGCCGCACCTACCTCTGGCGAGTCTACGGCGTGCCCTGGCTCAAGCAGGTCTATCAGCGCGATGGCGAGACGCTTCGCCGCGGCCTGTTCGGCAGGATGTTCGGGCCGTTGGCGCAGCTCTACGTTTCCGCCGCCTCCGCGGGCAGCCCGCTCTCCGCGCGGATCGACGCGCTGATCGAGCGCGCCGGCCGCACGCCGGAGGGCCGCGAGCGGGCCCGGCGCATCTGCAAGGAGGAGAGCCGCTTCCCCCTGCGCCTTCAGACCGCGCTCGGCCCGAACCTGCGCACCGTCGCGCTCGGCCTCAGCATGGCGGCGGGCTGGCCGCTCTGGTTCTTCCTGCTCGAGGTGACCGGGTTCAACCTGCTCCTCCTCTGGTCCACTTGGGCGCAACGCCGCTGCGACCGCCGCATTGTCGAGCGGCTGGAGGGGAATGCCGCCATCCTGGGCGCCTAGTATCCCAGCCGCGCCGCCAGGAAGGCGGCGATCTTCGCGGCGCGCCGGTCCCAGCTCAGCTCCGAGGCGGTGGCGGCGGCCCCGGCGGAGAGGCGCTCCGCCAGCGCCGCATCGCCGAGCAGCCGGTCGAGGGCGGCGGCCGCGGCCCGCGGATCGTCCGGAGGGACGAGCGAGGCATTGCCGCCGTCGCGCAGCAGCTCGGCCGTGTCGGGGGAGAGGGGGGCCAGGATCGGCCGAGCCGCCGCCAGATAGGAGAAGGTCTTCATCGGCAGCACGCAGTCGCCGAACTGCTCCAGCGGCGCGCTCGACGTGGGGATGAGGAGGACGTCCGCCGCGAACAGCCAGGGCGGCAGCGCCGCCGGCGCGGCCCAGGGAAAGATCCGGACGTTGGGAAGGGCGGCGGCGGCGCGCTCGATCTCCCCCTCCCCTTCGGACCCGACCAGCGCGAACAATATCTCGGGTCTCAGGGCCGCGAGGCGCAGCACCTGGTCCAGCCCCTTCCGCTTATGCACCCGGCCGGCGTAGAGCGCGACCGGCCGGTCCTGCGGCAGGCCGACGGCGGCGCGCGCCTCCGCCTTGTCCATCCGCGGCAGCATGCGCCGCGGGTCGGCCCCGTTATGGGCGACGAGCAGCTTTTCCTCCGGAATGCCGATGCGGCGGTAGCTTTCCGCCGCGAAGCGCGAGTGGAGGACGAAGCCGAGGCAGTGCGGCTGCCGCGCCGTCCGCCGGATCAGCGGCCGCAAAGCGGGGAGGCTGTCGGGCCACGGCCGGTAATGGTCGGTCGCGAACGGGACCGGCGACAAGCCGCCGAACGCCAAGGTCACCGGCATTCGGGAATATAGGAGGTCGCTCGCCCGCACGGCCGGGTCGCGCGCCAGCTGCCGCAGCCACAGCGTGCTCGGCACCGCCTGCTCGCTCCCCCAGCGGCTCGGGCGCTGGAGCAGGGCGAAATCCCCCTCGACGTCGAAATAGGCGCGCAGGTCGTCGGCGCTCAGCCCCGGATCGCGCCGGCCGCGCGGCATCATTAGCGTCACCTCGTGGCCGAGCCGCGCCAGGGCGGCGGCGGTGTTGAGCGCCTGCGCCCGGTCCGCCTGGCGCCCGGGCCGCGACCACAGGAGCGGGTAGATCAGGCGCATCCGGCGACGCGGTCGTAGAGGTCTTCCAGCCGCCGGGCCTGCCGCGCCGCGTCGAAGCGCGCTTCGGCCAGCCGGCGGGCGGCGGCGGACATGCGCTCGCGCAGGTCCGGCGCGGCGAGGAGCTGCCCGATCCGGAGGGCCAGCGCGGCGGCGTCGCCTTCGGGGACGATGAAGCCGGTCTCCCCCTCGATCACCGCTTCCGGCAGGCCGGAATGGTCGGATACGATGGCCGGCAGGCCCGATGCGGCGGCTTCGATGACGACCGTCGGCAGCCCCTCGCTGTCTCCGTCGCCCGCCGTGACGCTCGGTGCAGCGAGCACCCAGGCGCGGCGCATCCACGCCGCCACCTCGTCGGGGGCGCAGGCCCCGAGGAAGCGCACCCTGTCCCCAAGCGGTGCCGCCTGCCTCTCCAGCGCCCGTCGCAGCGGCCCCTCGCCGATCACCACGAGCTGCGCGCCCGGCGTGGTTTCGAGGACCCCGGCGAAGGCGGCGAGGAGCAACGCCGTCCCCTTCTTCTCCACCAGGCGTCCGACATGAAGGACCAGGCCCGGCTCGCGCGCGGCGCCCGCCGCTTCGAATTGGGCGATATCGACTCCGTTGTGGAGCGTCACCGTCCGCTCCGGCGGGAAGCCGCGGGCGAGGGCCATGCGCCAGATGGCGTCGGAGACGGCGACGAACAGGGTCCCCCGCGCCTGCAGCCGACGCCCGCCCACGGCAAGCCGCATCCACGACAGCCGCCCCGAACCCAGCATCGCGCCGCGCGAGCGGGTGACGTCGAAGCCGTGCAGCGTCGTCACCAGCGGCACGCCCAGCGCCTCCGCCAGCGGCAGCGCGAGCAGCCCGTCCGTCGCGAAATGCGCGTGGACAAGGCAAAGACGATGGGGCCGCAACGCCGCCGCCAGCGGACCGGCATCTCCGAGCAGCTTCAGCCGGAGCGCCGCGGCCCGGCCGGCGACCAGCATGCGGGCGCTCAGCTCCGGGCGGGCATTGCCCCGCTCCTCCAGGCCGACGACCAGCGGCCGGTAGCGGGTGAGGCTTGCGGCGTGGGTCTGCACGAACGTCTCCGACGCGTTGAACAAAGGCGCCCGGAAGATTGCCGCCACGGGCCGCTCGTCTCGTTCGTCCATCGCGCGCCTTGCTCGTGCCTCGCCGCCCCTGAGACAAGCGAAATGTTGCGCCTTCGGGCGGGCTCGCGCAGGGAGCGGCGATGAGCAAGAGGAAAGACCCGGCACGGCTGATCCTGCGCGGCGCCCAGGCGACGGCGGCGGGCTTTGCCGGGCGCCTGGGCGCCCGGCTCCTCTTCCTGTTCGTGGCGGGGCGGCTGTTCGGGCCGGCGCCGTTCGGGGCCTATGTGCTCGCCGTCGCGGCGGTCGAGCTGGCGGTGAGCGTCGGCAGCCTCGGCATGAAGAAGGTGGTGTTCCAGCTGCTCGACCGCGACGGCGCAGGCGGCGGAGCCCGGCCCCTCCCCCACATCCTCCTCGATGCCGCCCTCCTCGTGACGCTGACCAGCCTCGTGCTCGCCGCGGCAATGATGGCTGGAACGCTGGTGCTTCCGCGCGCGTGGCTGCCGGGCGGCGCGGCGGCGGCGCTGTTCGTGC
>DASWRU010000009.1:0-46067 GCA_036403015.1 Allosphingosinicella sp. | reverse complement strand
GTCGACCGTGAAGCGCGGCACGAAGTTGCGGAATTTGGCCTGGTCCACAAAGGTGCCGACGGCGCCGCCCACCTGACGCGTCTCGTTCACGTTTACGTTTTTCGTTTCCCAGGTGTAGCGGCCTTCCGCCGAGAGAGTCAGCTGGTCGGTCACGTGACCGATCAGCTGGCCGAACAGCGCGAAGCTTTCGGTCTTCTCCTTGAGAAGGCTTCGGACGCCGCCCTGGAACTGGCCGCGAAGCGAAGCCACGCCGTTGAACTGGGTGGCAAGACCGATCGCGTCGGCACCGAGGCGGTCGTCGATGTCGCTGTCCGAATCGAAGGAATAATAATAAGCGCCGAGCAGGTAGGAGATGCGCTTGTTGCCCGGCGAAGTCAGGCGAATTTCCTGGCTGATCTCGCGCTGATCGATATCCTGGGTTTGATAGCGCAACTGGCGCGCCTCGTAATCGAGATCGATCGCCGTGTTCATGCGCAGGTCGGTGAGCCCGCTGATCGCGGTGAGCGTATGCTCGCCGATATCGACATCCAGCGTGACCGAGCCGGTGAAGAAATTGCGGTCGTTAAAGCCCGGCGTGACGGCGAAGGTTTTCGGCGCCACAATGTCGCCGCCGATCAGCTGGAAAGCCGCCGGGAAGGCCGGGCCGGCGGGCTGAGCGGGAACGGCGGTATTGGCAGGATAGGCCAGCGGAAAATCGCCCTGGTTGGTATCTTCATAGCCAGCGCGCACCCGCACTCGGAATCCAGGCGTGGGGCGAAGCTCCAGGCCGGCGGTGATGACCTTGGAATCATAATTGTCGAGGTCGCGTCCGGTCAGGCTGTTGGTGAAGAAGCCTCCCTGATGACGAATACGGCCGCCGAGCGAGAAGAAGGCGGTGTCAGTCGCGATCGGGCCGCTGACGAAGGCGCGTAGCTCGCGCTGTTCGAAATTGCCAACCGTCGCCTCAACACGCCCCGACAGCTCATTGGTCGGCGAGGCCGTAATGTAGTTGATCGCACCGCCGAACGTGTTGCGGCCATAAAGGGCAGACTGGGGACCCTTCACGACCTCGATCCGGGCGACGTTGTCGCCGAGCAAGGCGTCCATGACGCTGCGGGACGATTGGTAGACCCCGTCAACGAAGAAGCCGACATTCGGCTCGCCGATCGTTGTGGACAGGCCGCGGATCACGGGAGTCGAGCCGGCACCGCCGAACAGGGGTGTGAAGGTGAATCCCGAGGTCATGCGGGCCACGTCCTCGACATTGTCGATGTCGGCATCTTCAATCTGCTGCTGATCGAAGGCGGTGATAGCGAGCGGAACGTCCTGCAGCTTCTCCTCGCGCTTACGGGCCGTGACGACGATGTCCGCTCCGTCGTTGACATCCGCGGACTCCGCACTCTCGGGCACCGGACGGTTCGTGGGGGCCTCGTTCTGAGCCAGCGCCGGTGAAGCCATCGTCGCGGACAGAGCGAACAGGGAAAGCCGGGAAAGCGGGCGGGCGCGATTCGTCATCAGGATCCTCCGAAGCCTTTGGCCCGGCGCCTTACGCGTCTACCCGAGCATTGAGCGGTTTAATACAGATCAATCAAATTCAATCAAGCTGAATCTTTTCTGGGGGCGGAGCGGTGGGAACCCGCACGCTCTAGTGTGAAAGAACCACCGAAACCAATGCGGATGATCATGATTGAATTTGAGCGTTGATCACCCCAGCGTCTGCGGACCCAGCCCGCTAACCGACGTTGCTCCGGTCAGCGCCATCGCGATCCGCATTTCCGCCTCGATGATCTCGATCAGGCGAGCGACCCCGCGCTCGCCTCCTGCGGCCAGAGCCCACGCCCACGCCCGGCCGAGCAAAACGCCATCGGCGCCGAGGGCCAGCATGCGCACGACGTCGAGCCCTGAGCGCACGCCGCCGTCGACCAGGAGCGTGGTACGGCCCCCGACCGCTTCGGCGATCGCGGGCAGCGCCTGGGCGGTCGAGACGACGCCATCAAGCTGGCGTCCGCCATGGTTCGACACGACGATACCGTCGGCGCCCGCGGCCACGGCCTGCCGAGCATCCTCGGCATCCAGTATGCCCTTGATCAGCAGGGGCCCCGTCCACTCGGCTCGGAGCCACTCCAGATCGCGCCAGGTTAGTGAAGGGTCGAAGTTCGCCGCGATCCAGCCTAGAAAATCCTCGAGACCGGAGGAAGCGCCGAGCAGCGGCGCGACGTTGCCGAGGATGTGCGGGCGTCCGCGAATCCCGACGTCCCAGGCCCAGCGGGGATGGGTGAGCGCCTGGGCCAGCCGCCGAAGTCCGCCGAGAGCGCCCGGCGCACCGGCGAGGCCAGAGCGATGGTCGCGATAGCGCACGCCGGGGATTGGAAGGTCGACGGTGAAGAGCAGCCCGTCGCATCCGAGCGCCTTCGCGCGGCCGATAAGATCGCGAAGGAAACCCCGGTCACGGATGGCATAAAGCTGGAACCAAAAGGGATGAGACACGCCCGCCGCCACCTCTTCCAGCCCACAGGCCGAGACCGTCGACAGGCAGAAGGGGATGCCCGCCGCCTCGGCCGCGCGCGCGGCCTGGACCTCTCCACGGCGCGCGTTCATGCCGGCGAGCCCGACAGGGCTGAGTCCCACCGGCATCGCCATTTCGCGGCCAAAAAGCGTCGTGGTGAGGTCGATCGTGCTGACGTCCCGAAGCACCCGCTGGCGCAGCACCACCGCCTGCAAATCCTCCACGTTCCTTCGCAGCGTGATCTCGGAATATGAGCCGCCATCGATATATTCGAACAGGAAGGGCGGCAGCCGCCGCCGGGCCAGCTCGCGGAAGTCCGCGACGGAAAGGGGCTTCATGCCGAGATCTCCCCAGCCTTGACGTGGCGGCGCCAGCGTTCCCGGTGAGCGGCCAAATCAATGTCCAGCGGCTCCACGCGTGCCAGGTCGCAGGGCGGCCGCAGAGCTGGATTTGCCAGCCGGCACGCGCCGAAGGCAAGATCGGTCTGCCCCTTCGCCACGAACAGGCTTGTTCCCGGCCGAAGCGTCGCCAAGGCCCGAACGAACGCTTCCGCCCGTGCGAACCTCCCTTCGACCAACAGGCGCTCGCGAGCGCCGATCAGGTCGAGCGCCGCATCAGCCATCAGCGCCGCGTAAAGCGCCGCGGCCGCCGCGCGCTCTAAAATCGTCGCGGGCCGCAGGAGCCATCCCCCGTTCCTTTCCGGAAAGGGCCCGGTCCCCGGCACCATCGAAGGTGCGATCGCAATATCGGCAGCGGCGACAGAAGCGAGCGCTGCCGTCAGCTCCGCTCCCGCTTCCAGTGAATCGATTTGAATATCGTCCTCGCGCAGGAGAAGCTCGATCTCACGTCCGCCCATGAACCGCGCGGAGGGCACGGGGAGCCCCTCGACGTCCACATTGACGAGACAGTCGCGACCCTCCGGCACGGCGACCGCGACGCCAGGAGGCGGAGACCGCATGGCGACGAACCAAGTGCCCGTTGAGAGGGTGGTGGCCTCTCGCCGGTCAAGCTCGGGAAAGGCGCGCGCCGCGATCAGGGCGGCATTCGAATCGTGGACTCCACAGAGCACCTGGACATCCAAAGAAAGACCGGTCCGCTCAACCCATTCCGGCCGGAGCGGGCCGAGCACCGCGCCGGCAGGCCGAACCGGTGGCAGGCGCGCCGCCCAGCCGCGACGGACCGCGAGCGCCGAGGGCGCGCCCTCCCACGGCCGCCACAGATCGGTGTGGCAGCCGAGGCTGCTCAGTTCGGCGGCGGCAATGCCGGTCAGGCGCCAACTCCAATATTGCGGCCAGAGAAGGATTTGAGCATCGCCGCTGAGCAGGCTCGGTTCCTCCGCCTCGAGAAGATGGAGTTGGGCGCCGAGGTTCAGCCCGTCCGGCAACGCCGGCGAACCCGTGGCGGCGAAGCTGTCGCGCTGGCGGTCGTATTCGGCACGCATCGCCATCGGCAGCCGCTGCTCGTAATCGAGCGGCGGGCGCGCCAACCTTCCGTCTCGCACGATCGCGGCCGCGGCGCCGTGGGCGACTGGAACGAGCAAGCGGATATCAGCCTCCCGGGCGAGCTCGCGAAGCACCCCCGCGAGCCAATCCTCAATGCCGGCGGCATCCAGCACGCGCAGGCCATCGCTCGTCACAAAGCGGTTGGGCCGCTCCTTGCGAAGCCCCTCGACCCCGTCGGTGTCGCAAAGAACCACCTTGGCGGAAGTCTTTCCAACATCGATCACGACAATGGCGGGACCAGACAAACAATCGCCTCCTTCATTTTGACGACCGAATTTGAGCGATCTTAATCGAAATTGATTGTCTTGGGCCAGTCCTTTCGATATCGGACACGGAGATCGGAGAGACGCGAGAATGAACCAGCTTGTTGAGGAGTTGAAGCCGATGGAGGGCCAATCGGCTCTGCCGTTCGCTATTCCGGCCGACAAGTGGGACGACGCGGCCCTACGCGGCAAATCCGAGCCGGAGCTGCTGCTCTATCGCTCCAACCTCCTCGGCTCCGACCTCAGCGTTACGAATTTCGGCGGGGGCAACACCTCGGCGAAGGTGACGGAGAAGGACCCGCTGACCGGTCGGCCCACCGCCGTCCTCTGGGTCAAGGGCTCGGGGGGCGACATCGGATCGATGAAGCTGGACGGCTTCGCCACACTTTACCTGGACAAGCTGGTTGGTCTTGAAGCCCTCTATCGCGGCCCGTCTCACGAAGACGAGATGGTGGACTATCTTCCCCATTGCACCTTCAACCTCAACCCGCGTCCGGCCTCGATCGACACGCCGCTGCATGCGTATCTTCCTTATGCGCATGTGGACCACGTTCATCCGGACGCCGTGATCGCCCTCGCGACTTCGTCGGAAGGGCAGTCGGCGACTAGAGCCATTTACGGAGGCGCGGTGGGCTGGCTGGACTGGAAGCGGCCCGGCTTCGATCTCGGCCTGCGCCTTCGCGACCACATCGCGACTCATCCGAAACAGCGTGGCGTGATCCTCGCCGGCCACGGCCTCATCTGCTGGGGCGACGATTCGCGGCGATGCTACGAGAATACGATCGAGCTCATCGCCCTCGCCGCAGCCTATCTCAACCGGAAGATGGCCGGAACTTCGGCTTTCGGCGGGACGATCGTGCCGGCGAAGCGGCCACCAGAGCGGGTTGCGACCGCCCGGGCACTGATGCCACGCTTGAGAGCCCTCCTCAGCACCGGCCGCCCCAAGCTCGGCCATTTCTGTGACGACGCCGCCACGATGGAGTTCGTCGGCTCGCGCGACCTGGGAGAGCTTGCCGCACTCGGAACCTCATGTCCCGACCATTTCCTGCGCACCAAGATCGCGCCTCTGGTCCTCGATCTCAAGCGGATCGAGGATAAGGATTACCTCAGCGCATCCGTGGCCGCTTACCGCGAGGCTTATGCCGGCTACTACCACCGCAACGCCGGACCGAACGATCCGCCGATGCGCGATTCCAATCCGGTGGTCATCCTGCTGCCGGGAGTCGGGCGCTTCAGCTTCGCTGCCGACAAGGCGACGGCGCGGATCGCCGCCGAATTCTATGGCAACGCGATCAATGTCATGCGCGGCGCCACCGCGATCGGCGACTATCTCGGCCTTGCCGAGGAAGAGGCGTTCGCGATCGAATATTGGGCCCTTGAGGAAGCCAAGCTCCAGCGCATGGCGAAGCCGAAGCCGCTCGCCGGCCGAATCGCCCTGGTAACCGGTGCGGCAGGAGGAATCGGCGCGGCCACCGCGGCCCGGCTGCTCTCCGAAGGCGCCTGCGTGATGCTGACCGATCGCGACGTGGAAGGGTTGGAGCACATTTGCGGCGATTTGGAAGGCCGCTTCGGTAAGGACCAGGTCGCCACCGCCGCCTGCGATGTGACTTCGGAGAGGGCGGTGGCCGAAGCATTCGGCGCGACCGCCTTAGCCTTCGGCGGCCTCGACATCCTTGTCGCCAACGCCGGGCTCGCCTCTTCCGCGCCGATCGAGGAGACGACGGTCGAGCTCTGGCGCCGTAATTACGACGTGCTGGTCGAAGGCTATTTCCTCGCCGCCCGCGCCGCCTTCCCCTTGATGCGCCTCCAGAAGGGCGGATCCATCGTCTTCATCGGCTCGAAAAACGCCCTGGCGGCGACGCCCAACGCGTCCGCCTATGCTTCTGCGAAGGCGGCGGCTCTGCACCTTGCACGCTGCCTCGCTCTGGAAGGAGCGGGGGACGGCATCCGGGTCAATGTCGTCAATCCCGACGCGGTGATCCGCGGTTCCAAAATCTGGGACGGCAAGTGGCGCGAGGAGCGGGCCGACGCCTATGGCGTGGACCCGGGCGAGGAACTCGAGGATTTCTACCGCCAGCGATCGATGCTGAAAAGGGCGGTCCTGCCCGAGGATGTCGCGGAGGCCGTGCTGTTCCTCGCATCGGACGCCTCAGCTAAGTCCACAGGTAACATCATCAACGTCGACGGCGGCAACGCGCAGGCGTTCACCCGCTGAGCCGAAAGGGGACCACGTGCCCGACTTGCCGCTTTCCGAAGACCAGATCGAGGCGCTCAACGCCCGGCTAATCCCGGCGCTGGAGGAGGATTATTCGGCACTCGCGCGCAAGCTCGAGAGGGGAGGCGCCTCGATCGACCTGGTGAAGGAGAAGGTCGGCGCTTTCTCCGTGGCTCTGCCAAGCTGGGGGAGCGGCCGCGGCGGCACCCGCTTCGCCAAATTCCCGATTTCCGGAGAGCCGACGAACATCCACGAGAAGCTGGAGGACTGCGCCGTGGTCCAGCAGCTTTCGCGGGCGACGCCCCGCGTCTCACCGCACTTCCCGTGGGATAGGGTCGAAGACTATCCGGCGCTCCGCGAGGAAGCCCAGGCGCTCGGCCTTGGCTTCGACGCGGTCAATTCCAACACCTTTCAGGACCAGCCCGACCAGCCCTGGAGCTACCGCAACGGCAGCCTTGCCGCGACCGATCCCGCGGTGCGGGAGCAGGCGATCGCGCACAACATCGAATGTATCGAAATCGGCCGCCAGCTCGGCTCGACGGCGATCACCGTATGGGTCGGGGACGGCACCAATTTCCCCGGCCAGCAGGACCTCGCCCGCTCGCTCGATCGCTATCTGGAGAGCGCGGCGGAGATCTACGGCGCACTTCCCGATGAGTGGCGCATGCTGCTCGAGCACAAGCTCTACGAGCCGGCCTTCTATTCGAGCGTCATCTCCGACTGGGGCAGCAGCATCCTCGCCGCCCAGCAGCTCGGGCCAAAGGCCATGTGCCTGGTCGATCTCGGCCACCACGCGCCCAATGTGAACATCGAGCAGATCGTCGCCCGGCTCCACCGGTTCGGGAAGCTCGGCGGCTTCCACTTCAACGACAGCAAATATGGCGACGACGATCTCGATGCCGGGTCGATCAACCCGCACCAGTTGTTCCTCGTCTTCAACGAGTTGGTCGAGGCGGAGCGCTCGTCCGCCAACGGCTTCGAACCCGCCTACATGATCGACCAGTCGCACAACGTCACCGATCCGATCGAGAGCATGCTCGCCTCTGCGGAAGCGATTGCTTGCGCTTACGCCAAGGCGCTCCTCGTCGATCGCGAGGCGCTGAAGGCGGCCCAGAAAGCGAACGACGCGATGATGGCCTTCCAGGCGCTGCGCCGGGCCTACAATGTGGACGTGGCGCCGATAGTGGCAATGGCCCGAATGGAGCAGGGCGGCGCGATCGATCCCATCGCCGTCTATCGCGACAGCGGCTGGCGGGACCGCAAGGCCCAGGAGCGTAGCATCGTGGGGCTTGGCGCCGGGATCGTCTGAGCGTGGCGCCTTCGCTTGCTCTTCGCTCATTTCTGGTCAACATCGGCCGCTGGGCTGTCCTTTCGAGACCGTGATGCACGCCGCCGAACGCGAGCAACTGATCCTGACGCTCCTCGAGGTGCGCGGCTTCGTCGCGTTCCAAGACCTGGACAGCCGCGTGGATGCGTCTCCGGCGACCATCCGCCGCGATCTCGATAAGCTTGAAACGGCCGGTAAGATCACCCGCGTTCGAGGGGGCGCCCGGCTGGTCCGGCAGGAGGAGGTTGCACGAGGGGGGCCGCAGCTTTCCGGCGTGCCCTTCCACGAGAATATGTCCCGCAACCTCTCCGCCAAGCAGGCGATCGGACGAACCGCCGCGGAGCTTTGTCGGAATGGCGATTCAATCATCATCGACGGCGGCTCGACGACCCTGCAGATGTGCCCACATCTGGAAAATCACAGCCTGCAGGTGCTCACAAACTCTCTGCACATCGTCTCGGCCCTGCTCCCGCAGCAGAAAACGAGCATTCTCATTCCCGCCGGCACTCTGTTCCGGGAACAAAATATCGTCCTCTCGCCCTACGAGGACGACGGCATGAGCCGCTACCGCGCCTCGCGTATGTTTATGGGTGCGGCCGCGGTCGGCCAGCATGGCGTTATGCAAACCGACGTCATCCTAGTCCAGGCCGAGCGGCGGCTGATCGGCCTCGCCGACGAGCTCGTGCTGCTCGTCGATTCGAGCAAGCTCGAGGGCCAGACCGGACATGCCGTCTGCGCCCTTAGCGACGTCGCGGTGCTGATCACCGACGACGGCATCAGCGACGCCGCGGCCGCGATGATCGAAGCCTCTGTGCAGCGTCTGCTCGTCGTCCCCCGCGCGGGCTAACTCGATATCTGGGCGAGCTCGAACACCAGCTCCGCGCCCGTCTCGCCTTTCTTCTCGGAGACAAGCCGACGCCCGGGATCGCCCGGCACGATCAAGTTGCAGGCGGCCGGATGTTCGACGGTGAGATGCAACCGATTACCATCGATCCGCCAATCGACCGCGATCGCCCCATGCGGCGTCGGCACCCGCCCCCTTGCCCAGGCGAGATCGGCCGGCTGCGGGGTTAGCGAGAAGCTTTGGTAACCGGGCGCTTCGGGCGTCACGCCGAGACAGTGGCGGGAGAGCTGGAAGACCGGCGTCGCCGAAAAGCCGTGGCAGAGGCTCGCACTGGGAGAGAAGCTTTCCCAAAGCGTCGTCGTGCCGGTCTCCAGCATCGGCCCGTAGAGACGGCGGATGTCCTCGACTACCCAGGTAAACCCGCCCGCTCGCGCCATGCCCTGGTAGACGAAATGCGAAAAGAAGGTGTTGGCCCGGACGATGTCCCGCTCTTCGTCAAAGGGCGGCCCCTCAGGTACGATCGGCGGAGCAGCGGTGAGCTTCAGCCTCGCCCGGTCGCTGATCGCCCGGAGCACGGCGGCGCAGCGTTCCGCCGGCGCGAAAGCGAAGAGGAGCATTAAGCCGTTGGTATGTTGCGAGACACGCCGCCCCTGCACCGCCGTATCCGGGTCGACGGAATCGACATAGACGCGCCGCTGCGCATCCCAATGCCGAGTGTTGAGAGCCGCTACGATCTCTCCGCACCGACGGCGGCAGCGGCCAGCGAGTCGTTCCCGGCCGGCCGCCTCCGCCAGCCTGGCAACTGCTTCGAGCGCGCCCGCATGAAGAGCGTTGACGGCTGCCGACTCGCCGCGCCGGTCGAGGTTCGCCCACTCGATGAAGTGCCAGTGAGGGAGGTCGGCGAGCAGGCCCCGCTCGTTGCAATGCCGCTCGAACCAAGCGAGGGAGCGCTCGATGGCGGGAAGAACGGCCTCGACGCTGGCGAGGTCGCCGCTCTCGCGATAATAAAGTTCCGCGGCAATCATCCATAAGAGCGAGAAATCCGGGATGACGAGCGCATCGGGCGCGATGTCGCCGGGCGCGAACATCCGCACCAGCCCGTCCGCCCGCTGACCCTCGGCCGCATGAAGAAGGAACTGCCGCTGGAGCGGATAGACGCTGGGCCCGAACGCCAGCGCGGCGATATCGAATTGGACGACGGCATCGCCCACCCATTGCCGCGCTTCCCGCCCCGGACAATCGACCCAGGCGTCATGCATGCACTGCAGCACGGTGTGGCGGCCAACTTCCCAGAGACGGTTGAGCAGCGAATCGGAACATTCGAACGCCCCTTCCGGCACCGCCGGATAACGGGTCGCGACCGAGCCGATCCGCCGCAGGAGGACGCCTTGCGGGGCGTTCCGCACCGTCACCTGCATCGCCCGCACCGCCGTCCAGTGGAACTTCTCGAACCGCTGCCGCCCCGGGCGAGCGGTGTAGCGGAAGACATGGGAGACGCCGAGATGCCCCTCGTGGCGCAGGCCGTCTCCCGGGGAGCCGCGCCCGAGCTCTCCCGGAAGCGCCTCGGCGACCGCCAGCTCGATCACCTCCCCGCCTCTCGCCTCGAGCTCGATGAACGGGCGCCCGGCATGATAGGTGTCGAATTCGAGCATCAGCGAGGTGTCGCGGCCTTCCCCGGTGCTGACCGATGTCAGTTCTGAGCCCTCGCGGAGCAGCGCGGCGGCGTTCACGGCGAGGGAGGGGTCATTATCGCCAAGACTCTCACGATAGAGTCGCTGGTCGAGCGGCAGATCCGGCCGCGGCTCGACCGGGCGCACCCAGAGCAGCCTCGAAGGCAGTATCTCGCGCTCCCACGGATGGGGCACGAAGCTGCGGATCAGCGCCGGAAATGGCTCGACCTTGCCGAAGCCCCGAGCCCGCTCGTCGGCATCGCCCAGCGAGATCATCGGACTGGCGTGAAGCCACAGGTTGTCGCCGAAGTCCGCCTCGATCCACGCTGGATCGAGCCTGTTTGCATCGAAATCTTCGACACAATCCTGGCCCCATCCCTCCCGCGGCGTGTCCCGCCGCCAGGCGTCGCTCTCCTGCAGGCGCCAGTCTATCTGGGCCGGCTCGCCGCCCGGCGTGGCGATATGGGCATAGAGCCCGCCGTCCCCGAAGACCGGTTGCCAGCCGCCCTTGGCGGTCTCGTACCAGGCTAGGTCGATCCCCGGCACGCGGATGAGGACCGCCAGCAGGCTTTCACCGGCGGCGGCCTCGAATTCGTAGGAATCGAACCGCTGAAAGGCGGGCGAGGCGCGCGTGGGGCCCCGGCCGAGCGGGCGACCATTGAGCCAAGCCCGGTAGCGACCATCGACGGTGATGGCGAGCTTGGCGGCGCTTGCTCCTTCGGCGAGGCGGAAGCGGCCGCGGGCCAGGATCCAGCGATTGGCCCCCTCCTCCTCCCGGCGAAGCGGAGCGCCTCGCAGCGTCGCGAACCCGGCGGCATGATCGATCCGCTGGGTCGGCAGCCATACGAAGGGAAGGCGGCGGCGCATGCTCAGCCGAGCGCCCGCGCTACGGCCTCGGCCGCGTCGTCGAGCGCGCGCCGTGCGAGGGCGCAATGTTTGGCATATTGCGTGAAGCCGTGGATGGCGCCGCGATAGCCCCGCTCCTCGACGCGCACACCCGCGGCGCGCAGGCGCTCGGCGAGCCGGACGCTGTCGTCGCGCAGCACGTCGAGTTCCGCATAGTTCAGGAATGTCGGTGGCAAACCGGCCAAGTCGCAGCGGAGCGGCGCCGCGTAACAGTCCGCGTCCACTAGATCGCGCCCCGCATAAGCGCGCCAGAACCAGTCCATCGCGGCGCGCGGCAACCCGAAGCGTCCGTCGGCGAAGGCCAAATAGGAGGGCGTCTCCTCGCCGCCGGCATAGGCCCCGTACATGAGCAGGAGGAAGGCGGGCCCAGGGCCGGCGCCGTCACGCAGTCGCAAGGAGGTGCCGAGCGCCAGATTTGCGCCGGATGAAGCCCCACCGAGGCCGATGCCGGGGCCGTCGAGGGGAAGGTCCGTCTGGCCGCCGGTCAGCCACCGCCAAACCGAGAGCACATCGTCGAGCGCGGCGGGATAGGGATGCTCCGGCGCCAGCCGGTAATCGACGGAGAGTATCCGGACACCGGACCGCGCAAGTCGTCGCAGAGGCGCATCCTCCAGATCCAGATCCCCCACCACCCAGCCGCCGCCATGCAGATAGACGAGCAGGCCGGTCTCGACGCCGGGCTGCGGATCGTAGAGGCGAACCGGCACCCCGGCCGCCATGAAATCCCGCACCTCAGCGACCGGGTCCGGATCCCTGTTCCAGGGCTCGAACTGCGCGGCCGCGCGCACGCGCATCTGCTCCGGCGTGACCGTCTCCAGCGATCCCCGCGCCGCCATCTGCTCGCGAAGCGAAACGATGATAGGGCGAAGCTCGGGATCGAGCGCTTCGTCGCCGCGCATTCTCTCCTCCGCCAGCATCGGCTTCTCCCTCTGTTGCCCGCATCGTAACGTGGCGAGACTCGTCCCTTCAACCGAAAAGCGGGCCACATGCGAGCGAAATCGATTGAATTTGCTTGTTTATGAGAAAGGCACGATTAGGGTGCGGACGAGGAGAGTCGATGTGAGAATTCTGGGGTCGCTGGTGCTGATCGCTTTCGCCGCGGCCGCAACGCCCGCGGCGGCCCAGCCTTACCCCTTCTCGGAAGCGGTCCGAGCCGGGGATATCCTCTACCTGTCGGGCCAGATCGGCGTCGCTCCCGGAACGGCCAAACCCGTGTCCGGCGGCGTCACCGCCGAGACCCGCCAGGCGATGGACAATATCGGCGCCACCCTCCGCCGCCACGGCCTCGGCTACGGGCATCTGGTCCGCTGCATGGTGATGTTGACCGACATGACCCAGTGGCCGGAGCTCAACCGCGTCTACGCGAGCTACTTCCCCGACGGACGCTATCCCGCCCGCAGCGCCATAGGGGCCAGCACACTTGCTTTAGGCGCACAGGTCGAGATCGAGTGCACCGCCCGGGTTCCGGCCGCCCCGCGCGCGATCAACCCAGGCACTCCGCTCGGGCCCTATTCGCAGGCGGTGAGCACGGGCGGGCTCGTCTACATTTCGGGCGTGATCGCCTACGATGCGGACCGCAAGCAGTTCGCGGAGGCGACGATCGACGCGCAGATGCGGCAGGTCTTCGCGAATCTTGACTCGGTCCTCGCGGGCGCCGGCGTGCGCCGCGAGGACATCGTCAAGACCACCCTCTTCCTGCGCGACCCGAAGGACATGCCGGCCGCCAATGCCGCTTATGCGGCATACTTCAGCGGCGCCAAGCCGGCCCGAACCTCGGTGCCGGGCGCGGACTGGGGCCGTCCGGAAATCCTGGTCGAGATCGAGGCGGTGGCCGTCGCGGCGGATCGTCCGAACGGAGGCAAGCCGTGAAACCTTCCCGCCGCGAACTCCTGTTCGGAGCCGCCGCCACCGGCCTAGCGGCCACGCCGCTTTTCGCCCAAACCGACCGCTGGTTCGATCCAGCCAAGACGCCGATCGGCATGCCCCTCACCGAGGCGCAGCAGCAAGCGGGCCTGAGCTTTCTCGAGCGCTACCCTACGATCGACGTCCATTGCCACCCCGGACGCTTCTTCCTGCGCGACATCGAGCATCCCACTGCGCCTATGCGCTCCTATGGCGCGCCGTTCGAGGAGAAGGCGATCGGCGACCTGCGCGCCGGCCGTGTCAGCGGCGCGCTGTTCGCCGGCGTCGCCGATGCGCAGCTGCTCGACTTCGCGCCCGACCGCGGGCTCTTTGCCGCCCGCGAATTCGCGCCGGGAGAGGCTTGGGCGGATTACCGGCGCCAGATCGACGTCCTCAAGGCTCTCGTCGCCCGCGGCCTGGTCGGGCGCGGCCGAAAGGCCCGCGACGTCGAGGTGGCGCATCGCCGCCGCCAAACCGCCTGCGTCTTCTCGGTCGAGGGCGGGGATTTCATCGAAGACAGGCTCGATCGGGTGCACAAGGCGTATGCCGACGGCGTGCGTTCGATCACCATCGTCCACTATCATATCAACCAGATCGGCGACATCCAGACGGCGCCGCCGCACCATGGCGGGCTCACTCGCACCGGCGAGGCGATCGTGCGCGAGATGAACAAGGTGGGGATCATCGTCGATCTCGCCCACGCGCCGATGTCGGTGGTCAAGGGCGCGGCGGCCGCTTCGACCCGGCCGATGATGATCTCCCACACCAACCTGAGCACGCCCGCGCTGCAGCACCCGAGGCTGGTCTCGACCGAGCAGGCGAAGCTGGTCACCGATCATGGCGGCATCGTCGGCTCCGTTCCCTCCGGGATCGGCCAGTCGAGCTTCGCCGATTGGATCGATTCGATCCTGCGGCTGGTTGATCGCCTCGGCGTCGATCATGTCGCGATCGGCACCGACATGGACGCGAACTTCATGCCGGTCTTCACCACCTACCGGCTCTGGGGCCTCCTCCCGGCCGCCCTCCTCGCTCGCGGCATGGCCGAGGCGGAGGCGGCGAAGGTGCTGGGTGGTAATTTCCTGAGAGTGTTCGAAGCGAACCGCGGCTGAGGCGCCAAGATATTCGCCGGTAGACGTGCTTGGATGGCAGGATTCGCAGCCGATTTTTAGAGGTGCTAAGTGGTTGATTTCATTGGCGCAAAAAACGCGATTTAGCCTGGAAACTTACAGCGAATTGGCACAATTTTTCAAGGCCCTTTTCACTACCTTTCGATGGATCTCGCCGGACTGGAAAAGGGCCTCCAGGCGGGACCCCGACGTCCCACGGGCCGTCACGGTCTTTCGTCATGCGCCGCCAGTTCTCCGCAGGTCATATGTCGGGCGGATAGCCATAGTCGCGCAAGCGCTTCCGCGCGATGCGGTGTTCCTCCGCGCTGAAGAGGCCCCGCCACTCGGCCTTGAGGATGAGGGCTTCGACCGACAGGTCGAGGCGCTTGTTTTCCCACAATTTCTGAAACCCCGTGGTCGCGGCAGCACCGCGGATCAATTGGCGCGCAGTATCGATCCCGCCATACTTGGTGAGCATGCGTCGGAAGGCTGTCGGGCGATACCCGCCAATCCTGCCCCCAGTTTGCAGTCAAGCTAGCCGCTGCAGTCGGCGAGGCAACAGCGAATTGAGGATTTCGAAAAGCAGTGTCAGCTACTTGCGGCGGCGTCCCGGACAACGCGGCCGATTACGGTGCAGGACGGTAACGACGGCGCAAAGCCGCCGTTGCAGGACGGGCACTGGACAGTAGCCCAAATGAATTCACAAGGGTGGCGCAATCCTGCAGAAATCGCGGATTTTCGTCGATTTGGCGAGAGATATTCTGGTCCAGAATCCTCTCTTCCCTCCCCCCTCTGATAGCAAAAGCTCACGCGCCTTTGAGCACGAGTGGCTCATTCCCGTGTCGCCCTCCGACTCTCAGTATCGAAAGACTTCTCAGAGGCACGTTAGGTCGTAGACTTCCGCTCCCACGCCGGCGAGGGAGGTGCTGCTGATCACGTTTCCGTCTCGGTCCAGTGTCCAGATGATTACTGGCGGCCGATCGCCAGACAGGAGCTCTCGTGGCGGCCGCGACACGCTCTCCGCGACATGAATGAGGCCGTCTGGAGCGATCGTCAGCCCCCGCAGATATCCATCTACGCGCCGCAGCGGCTCGTCATCCCTCCAGACAAGGCCCATCTGCGATTCGCACAACCAAAGGCGGTTCTCCTGGGGAAGCGGACTGTGGGGTTGATCCAGCGACGATCGCAGAATCTTCTTCGACTGGATATCTATCAGATAGCCAGTGGAAGTAACGCTCCTCGCCCCATTTGCGCTCACGCCGAACGCGCTGAGCACTAGAAGACCTCCATGCCGCGCCAACCCGTTAAAATGCTGTGGTTCCGATGGAGCATGGCAATGGACGACCTCGGGACCGCCAAGCCCTGACGCCGACACCGGATATCGAATGACTTCATTAGTCCCAGACGAGACAGCCCAGAGCCAACCTTCTTCAACCACCAGTCCGTGCGGATCCCGCGCATCGGCGAGCTGATACCATGCGGTCTGGCGGAGTCCGTGATCGAAGAGAGCCAGAAAGGCTGCGTTGGAGGATCCCCCAACAACCGCGAGTCCCGCAGGCGTCGTCGCCAGCCCCATTACGCGCATATCGCCGGTGAGCCCCACGACCGGGATCACGTCTACCGTGTCGAAACCGGTCGAGCTGCTCCCGGCTCCGCGAGCAGCCACGAACAAGCAGGACCGGAAATCGCCTCTCCGGCCGCTGTGAGCCGACCCGACGATCCTAATCTCTCAGCCCTCCCGCTACGAGAGCCAGGGCATCGCCCTGCTGGAGGCCATGGGAGCCGGTCGTTACGTGATCGCCACTGGCCTGCCGGCGGTCAGCGAGTTTCTCGACGCAGGGACGGGGCGTTTGATCCCGATGCCGCCGACCCCGGAACATATTGTCAACGCAGTGCGGGAGGCACTCCAAGAAGACGGGTGGATAAGCCGAATAACGGCCGCGCGCGAGCGCGCGCGATCCTATCGCTGGGACACCACGACCGAAGATCTGCTGCGGTGCCTGACAAAAACGATGGACGCGACCCAACATCGGAACCGAAATGACCAGAATCGGCTTCGCGTAGAGATCGAGAATGAGGCGCGGAACCTCTCCGGGAAGATCACCGCTACCAAAGACGTGAGTGGCATCCTCCTCCTTGGCAGCGGCGCTCGCGGGACGCCGGAGCCGGGGAGCGACATCGATCTACTCGTCGTCAGCGACAATGTGGAAGCGGCCCGTCAGGATTGGAGCGCCCAGGGAAGACATCCAACAGACGTCAAATGGCAACCGGCCGCGTCGCTTTTTCGTCTCATCGGGCTGACGGCAGAAGCCTTCGCCGAGAGCGTAGCCGAAGATCCGATCATCGACTACCTTGCGGGAGCTCGAGCCCTGACCCCGTTGCCGCCGAAACTCGACGAGGCGCTTCGCCTCTTGTCGAGTCGGCGGTGCGACCCGCAGATCCAGAAACTCATAGCGTTGCGCAAAGTCGAACAGGCTTCCGGCCTGTTTGCGGCGGCGGAACGGCTTGCGCGCGACGAGGCGCCCGCGGACGCCCAGGTGAAAGCGAATGCCGGCGCCCAGCGACTGCTTGAGGCTGTCCTGGTAAAGCTCGGATGGACGCTCGGGAGCGCCAAGCGGCGCCCGGAGGTTGCAGTGCCCTACGCGCGCGGCGCGGCCGATGTGCGCACCGTGGTGACGTTTCTCACTGACGCCGTCGGTATCGATGGCGTGAACTTGCCTCAAGCAGCGGAGATCGTCTCGGCGCGAATGCGGATGCGGACACTGCATGCGCAGACGGTGCAGACGCTCGATGTTGCCGTCCCCGAGCGGGAACGGGCGAGCCGGCATGCTGGCGAGGCGGCAGACTATTATTCCGCTGCCATCGCGTCAGGCTATCTAAAGGGTTGTATCAACCATATTAAATGCTTCTCCGGCGTTCCACTCATGCCGGGTTGCTATGCTGAATGGCTGGGGCTTGATCCTGACGCTCCAGCTCGATCCTTCCTCGCCTCGGACAATGTGCCGCTCGAGCTCAGAGTGCTCTGGACGAGGGTGATGTCGCCAAAATCAGCAAGCGAGCTCGTCGGCGTCGCGGGTCAGGGCGCGGCGCTCGCCAAGGAGTTCGCCGTAGCATCTTGCCGACCCGCATCACTCTGAGCCAAGCGATGCCCGATGTTCTTCGCCGAGGTTCCTTTAACCCGGTGCAAAAAGAGACGAGCCGTGTGCCGCCGCCATTCGGGCTTTCTACCCTCCGTAGGCGTTGCCCGCGGTGGAACAGAATGGTAGCACAAAGCGGTCTAAATGGAGATCACCTTTCAGCGGCTAAGCTACTGGTTAATCCGGCATAATCGCTCAAAGGGACCCCCCGTGGGGGTCGCCAAATTACCTCCGGCGAGCGCCCAAGGGCTGATGTGAAGGCCCCCGGACCAGATGGTCCGTCAGCGACGGAAGCTGGTTCACCATCTCCTGTAGGAGCTTCAGCTCGGCTGCGTCGCTGTAGCGCTCCTCGGTGATGGTCTTGCCGACGTGGCCAATCAGGTCCCCCCGGAATTCGCTCGCGACGCGCTGATTTTTGAGGTCGGTCGTGAAGCGGTGACGGGCGCCGTGAATGTCGGCCTTCGGCGAGAGGCCTCCTCTCTTGCGGATGTTCACCCAGCACCGCTTGTAGAAGACGTCGCCGAACTTTTGCGTCTTGTTCGTTTCCTTCGGCCGCAGTTCGGGGAATAGCACGACCTGACCGCGGCGGCGGCACTCCTCCACGAACTCAAAAATGCCGAGCCGGATGAGCTCACGGTGGAGCGGCACGGCCCGGATTGAGCCCTCGTTCTTGAGCCGGCCAGTTTCCGTGTAGTCCATCTGGATGTAGTGGACGCCGTGCAGCTCGCGGAAGTCGTCCGGTCGAAGCTTGCAATTCTCCTCCCGTCGGGCGCCTGTGTAATAGACGAGGAGCGGCACCCAGTAGAATGCGTCGTGCACGATCGCTGGGCCGCGGGTGAAGCGGGCGCGCAGCACTACTTGCCCGGTCCCCCCACGATGCGGCTGACATCCCATGAAGATCGGCTGGCGAACAGCTTATTGAGGTCGTCAAGGCTAGTGGCCGGCCGCTGGTTGCGCGCGCGCTTCTTCTTCGAAACGACGATATGGAGGCTCTCGAACGACCAGGTCGGGGCGGCGACGCCAGCCATTCCGGCCCACCGGTGAATGCCTCGTAGCGCAGTAATATGGCGGTTGATCGTCGGCGCAGCGAGCCCGAGTTCCGCCGCGGGCAACCCCGTCGGCCGCCCCTCAGCCGCCGCCAGGACGATCTGACGGCTCTTCTCCGAGGTCGTGTCGTAGCACTTCGGCAGGAGCCTCAGCTTGCGCTTGAAGCCTGCCAGATCCTCCTGCGTGAAGCAGGCGAACGGCTTTACCCCTACAAGCAGCTCGAACACGCGACGGTGCTCTTCACCTGGCGACAGAGCTTGTCGTCCCAGCGGCCGTCGGCGTGCCGGTCCTCCGCGGCCAATGCGGCGAGTTCTACCAGCGTTGGTCCGACTGCGGACGCCGGCGGTGGAGCTGGGGCGGCCGTAGCTGCGACGGGTTCCTCCCGAGGACGCTGGGGTTCACGCGCCGGCGCAGGGGGCGAGAGCGCCGCCTCCGCCTCAAGGCATGCATCCCGATAGGCAGGGTAGAGCGCCCGCTCCACCATCGCCGACACCACGCGATTCGGCTCGAAGCCGAGCCCACGCAGATGGAGCGCCATGGTGCTGTGCTTGATCGCAGGCTGCCCGCCCCCATGGTGCCGCTCGATCACGATCTTCAGCCGCTCCAGCCGCTCCAGCGGGTAACCGGATGCGAGCAGCGCCGCCTCCTCGCCCGGTCCGAATTCCGGCCGACCGCCGGTATCGATCAGGCGCTGGTAATAGTCCGCGTAGGCGAGGTTGGCGGCGCTGTGCATCGCGCGTTGCCGCGGATGCTCGCGCTGCTGGTCGCAGTAGCGGGCGAGCTGGTTCTGGAACTCGGCCTTGGCGATCGCCTGGAGTTCTGCCTCGCTCGGACGCTCGTCCGGCCGCCTCGTTGCCACTTCCTCGATAATCATACGCACACCCCCACTCGCCGCCGTAAGCGCAGCCCCGAGCTCGCGGGCCCGGTGCCGATCGGCGGTCCTGAGGGAAATACGAATATCACACCGGGAATCTTCGTGGAAACAGAGAACTCGTCGCCACCAGAAGGTGCGTCCGCGGCGGTAGACGTGCTGAATGGGTCGCAAGGGTCCTCTCCCGGACCGCGTGACGGGCACCGCAAATTGGCACAGTCTATTGGCACAATTTTTGGCACAATCCGGTCGCAGCCTCTTCTTGAGAAGCCAACGAAATCAGCAACTTAGCGGGAAAACTGGCTGGGGCGGCAGGATTCGAACCTGCGAATGCCGGTACCAAAAACCGGTGCCTTACCACTTGGCGACGCCCCAGCAGGCGGGCGGCTTATAGCGGGCGGGGGCGGGGGCGGAAGCCCCTTCAGCGGTTCGAGGCGCGGCGGTTCACCCGGTCGAGATAGTCGCGGCGCAGTTGCATCGTCATCTCGCCCACCTCGAAGCGCCACGGGCCTGCCTCGGCGACCGGAGCGACCTCGGCCGCGCTGCCGGTGAGAAACATCTGCTCGAAGCTCTCCAGCTCCTCCGGCCAGATCGCCCGCTCGCGCACCTCGATGCCGCGCTCGCGCGCCAGCCCGATCACGGTCTGGCGGGTGATGCCGTTGAGGAAGCAGTCCGGCACCGGGGTGTGGAGCGCACCGTCCTTGACGAAGAAGGCGTTGGCGCCGGTCCCCTCGGCGACCTGGCCGCGCCAGTCGAACATCAACGCGTCGTCATAGCCCTTGGCCTGCGCCTGGTGACGGGCGAGGGTGCAGATCATGTAGAGGCCGGAGGCCTTGGACTCGGTCGGCGCGGTGTAGGGCGCGGGGCGCCGCCAGGCCGAGATGTCGAGGCGCAGCCCCTTGCGGATCGCCTCCTCGCCGAAATAAGCCGGCCAGGGCCAGACGGCGACGGCGAGGTGGATGCGCGACCGCTGGGCGGAGACGCCCATCTGCTCCGAGCCGCGCCAGGCGAGCGGGCGCATATAGGCGTCCTGAAGATCGTTGGCCTCGAGCACGTCGCGGCAGGCCTGGTCGATCTCCTCCACGCCGAACGGGATCTCGAAGCCGAGCAATTGGGCCGATTTCCTGAGGCGCGCGCTGTGGTCGGAGAGGCGAAACACCTCGCCGCCATAGGCCCGCTGTCCCTCGAAGACGGAGGAAGCATAATGGAGCGCATGGGTGAGGACGTGGACGTTCGCCTCCCGCCACGGCACCAGCCGGCCGTCGAACCAGATGAAGCCGTCGCGATCATCGAAGTTGCGCGTGTCCGTCAAGCCGAGGCTCCTCTCCTACGGCCCGGCGGGATAAAGCGGGGGGTGACGGGGGTCAATGCGGGTGCCCGCACCTGCTCTAAAGCCCCTCCCCTTCTGGGGAGGGGTTGGGGTGGGGCATGTCCGGGTAAGCGGCCGAGGCGACAGGCCCCACCTCCGGCCCCTCCCCTGAAGGGGAGGGGTGAAGAGGGGGACTCTCGCAGGTCGGCCGAATGCAAGAAGGCGCTCCTGCGTGGGGGCAAAACATGATATAGATCAAGCGACTCGCCAGTGGGGGCTGCGCAGGGTCATCGGCTCCGCCGCGACCAATTCCCCGCGGCGGAGCCCCTTAGGGGCTTTTCCCCTCGCTGGCCCGCTCGGCTGCCATCTCCGCGCCCCGCCGGCGCGACGCCTCCAGCGTACGCAGTACCAGCCCGTTCAGGCCATCCTCGGCATCCAAGACGGCAAGGCCGGCTTGCGTCGTGCCGCCGGGGCTGGCGACGCGGCGGGCGAGCTGCTCGGGCGTCTCCGGCGAGGCTGCAGCCAGAATGGCGGCGCCCTCCGCCATTTGGACCGCGAGGCGCGCGGCTTGCCCGGCCGGCAGGCCGAGTTCTCCGCCCGCGGCGGCGAGAGCGTCTAGGAAGCGGAAGAAAAAGGCGGGCGCCGCGGCGGTCAGCGCCGAGGCGACGTGAAAGAGGTTCTCGTCGTCGAACCACTCGACATGGCCGAGCGCCGCCATCAGCCCTTCCACCGCGCCACGCGCCGTGAGGTCGGCGGCGTCGCTGTAGAGGTTGGTGACTCCTTTCCCCAGCGCCACCGGGATGTTGGGCATCGCCTTGACGACGGCGCGCGGGGTGGGGAAGCGCGCGTGAAGCGTGGCGAGATCGACGCCGGCGAGGATCGACACGAGGATGGTGGCGGGGTCGAGCAGTCGCGCCAGGCCGGGCACGACCTCGTCCAGCTTCTGCGGCTTGACCGCGAGCAGGACGAGGGCGGGAACCTCGTCCTCCGGGAGGGTCGTGAGGACCCGCACCCCTCCGGCGACGGGCCGGCCGCTGGGGCGCACCACGGTGATCTGCGACGGCTCGGCGCCGGCGGCGAGCCAGCCCTCGAGCATGGCCCCGGCCATGTTGCCGCAGCCGATGAGGAGCAGCGGGCCCGGGAGAGTGAGGGAGTCGGTCATCCCCCGTCATTGCGAGGAGCGGAGCGACGAAGCAATCCGGCTTGGCGCCTTCTCCCGATCGTCCGCGGCTGCGCGACGGCCGCCTAGCGGCGCCCCCGGCGCAAAGTACCACTTTGCGACGTGCTTTATGCCTCGCCCCGGGTCTCGATGAGCGCGGCGGCGATCGCCTCCTGGGGAGTCTTGCCGGCCCACAGCACGAACTGGAAGACCGGGTAGAAGCGCTCGCATTCCTCGATCGCCGCCTCGACCAGGGTCTCGGCATGGGAGAGCGAGAGGGCGCCGCGCTCCTCGCCCTCGAGCAGCGTGGCGTGGCGGAAGAGGACCAGGCCGCTATTCGCCCACAGCTCGAAATGGCCGAGCCAGAGCTGCTCGTTGATGAGGCCGATCGTCTCGTAGACCGCGGCGCGCTTGTCGGAGGCGACGCGGATGTCGGGGAGGGCGAGGAACTGGAGGACGCTGTCGTCGTCGCGCCAGATCGCGCGCAGCTCGTATTGCGCCCAGCTGCCCTGGAAATTGGCGACGATCTCCTCGTCGCCGCCGCGCTCGTAGGTCCAGCCATGGGCCGCGAAATAATGTTCGAGCATGTCGATGGGGGCGCTCGTGTCGCGCTCCATCTCATATTCGTCGACGTTCATGCTCATCTATAACGTTCCCGGCCCCGCTTTGTTCGCGCGAATCTGCCCGTGGCTCCCCTAAAGCGCAAGGGGAGCGCGGACCATGACCTGCATTATGTTGTGGATTACTGACCGCTTCCCTCTGCGGGATTGGATTCCGCCGGGTTGGCGGTGCGGGGGCGGCGGGGCTTCGCGGCCGCACCCGGCGCGGAGGCGGTCTCCATCCGGTCGAGCCGCGCCTTTAGCGCCTGGTTCTCCTCGCGCGCGGCGATGGCGATCGCCTTCACCGCCTCGAACTCCTCGCGAGTCACCATGTCGAGGCCGCCGACCCAGTCGCGCATCCGCTCGCGAAAGGCGCTTTCGGCCTCGCGGGTCATCCCGGCCAACGTGCCGGCGGCGCCGTTCATCACCTTGACGAAATCGTCGAACAGGCGGTTTTCGGACTGCATGGGAAGGTCCTCCTCTAGCTCGGATCAGAGGGGGATATCGGCACTGGCCCCCGGCGGCGCAAGGCTGGCCGCGTCCGGGTTGAGCCGATCGATCTGCCAGGTGAGCGCGGCGGCGAAGGCGAGCCAGGCCAGATAAGGCAGCATCAGCAGCCCCGCGGCCTTGCGGATCCGATAGAAGAGCAGGGCCGCCGCCGCGGCGAGCGCGATCATCGCGGCGATGACGAGCAAAGCGAGGCCGACGCGGTGCAGCGCGAAAAAGATCGGCGACCAGGCGTAGTTGAGAGCGAGCTGCGCGACGAAGAAGCCGAGGGCGAGCGGCCGGCCGCGGGCACCGCGGGCGTGGAGGACGAGGGCCAAAGCGAGGCCGAGGCCGACGTAGAGCGCCGTCCACGCAACGGGGAACACCCAGGCGGGGGGCATGATCGCCGGCTTCGCCAGCGCATCGAACCACGGATTGCCGTGGCCCGAGCCCGACGCGCGGCCGGAGACGGTGCCGAGCAGCAGGACCGCCGGCACCGTGAACAAGGCATAGCGCAGGAAGGACATCCTGAGCTGGGCGCGGGAAGCGATCGCCGTCATCGCCACCGGCTAGCCTTGCGGGCGGGGAAGGATCAAGCCTTTCGAGCGGCGAGGAGGAACTCGACATTGCCCTCGGGGCCGGTGATCGGGCTCGTCTCGATCCCCTCCACCCTCCACCCGCGCGAGGCCACCCAGGCCACGGCGGCCCCGCAGACCCGGACATGGACGGTGGCATCGCGGACGACGCCGCTTTTCCCCACCTCGCCGCGCTCCGCCTCGAATTGCGGCTTGACCAGCGCGACCAGCCGCGCGCCGGGCTTCGCCAGGTCGAGCGCCTTGTCGAGCACCTTGGCGAGCGAGATGAAGCTGGCGTCGCAGACGACGAGATCGACGGGCTCGCTGACGATGTCGCCCGTCAGGTAGCGGGCGTTGGTCCGCTCATGGACGACGACCCGCGGGTCCTGCCGCAGCTTCCAGGCGAGTTGGTTGGTGCCGACGTCCACCGCGAACACCTTCGCCGCGCCGCGCTGGAGGAGGACGTCGGTGAAGCCGCCGGTCGAGGATCCCACGTCGAGCGCCACCGCGCCGGTCACGTCCCAGCCGAAGCGGTCGAGCGCGTGGGCGAGCTTGACGCCGCCCCGCGACACCCACGGATGCTCGCGCCCGCGCACCTCCAGCGGCCCATCGGCGGGCAGCGCCTGCCCGGCTTTCTCGATCCTGCGCTCCCCCGAGAAAACCAGCCCGGCAAGGATCAGCGCCTGCGCCCGCGCGCGGCTCTCGGCGAGCCCGCGGTCGACGAGTAGCTGGTCGGCCCGTGTCTTCATTCCGAGTGCGATGCACAATCGGATGGCGGTTCACGGTTCACGCGAAGGCTCGAAGGCGCAAAGGGGCCGTGGCTGTTTACCACCCGCTTCAAGCCCTCTCTACCTTCTGACGCTCGACCGCGAGACCGCGGCGAGCAAGGCTCGCCGCAAGAATAGCCTCATAGCCGGACTCCAGCAGTCCGGGTCCCAGATCCCGGTGAAGCCTGAGCCCACAATCCACGGCAATCGCCGCCACCTCCTCCACGTCCCTCACACCCGCCTCCTTCGCGCCCCTTCGCGCCTTTGCGCCTTTGCGTGAACCGTACACCGCCGCCTCTGCCCGGGCGAGCGGCGGCGGATTTGTGCGGGGAAGTGCAATTTATGCATCTAAATTGTCTATCTTTGCAGTGGAGAATAGCGCCCGCCGCCCTAAATGGGCGTTGCGGGAGCGAAACGGCTGCCGCGTTCGAAGAAAAGGAACTGTACCATGCGTATCGTCGAGAGTGCGGTGGCGGGGCTCGTGGCCCTGGCCGCGCAGATGCTCGTCGTCGCGACCGTCATGCTTTGAGCATGGCTTCGTGATCGGGCCAAGCTGAAGCCGCCGGCATCCCCGGCGGCTTCTTGCGTTTTGGGGAAGTCGTTTCGGATGCTTCTCGCCTTCGCCCCTGCCCGCGCCCTGCCGTAGACAGAAGCTGCGGCCTTTCGAGTCCGCGTCACGGGCGGCGAACCAGCCGCAGAGGAGGGGAGAATATCATGGCTTACCTCGTCAAGCTTCACATCTTCTCCGGCCGCCCCGACCCGGTCTGGGCGATTTCGGATAAAGAGGCTGCGGCACTGGCGGAGGTGCAGCGCGCAACGCCGGAGGAATTGTTCGACGCCCATTCGAAGGCCGCGCCCGCGCAACCCGCGCATCTCGGCCTCGGCTACCGCGGTTTCAGCCTGATCGCGAGCGAGGCCGAGCATCCGCACGGCGCGCTGCTGACGGAGGCCCTTCCGGACGCTCACCAGCGACGCGAGGCGTTCATCTCCCAGAGCCCGGAAGCGGAGCGCATGCTGCTGGAAACGGCGTCTCGTACGCTCAACCCCGACATCCTTCAGGCCGTGCGCGAGGCGATCGTCGCGAGGCCCAAGGCGGGGGGCGTCAGCCATGCATGCCCGGCCTGTCACGGTGCCACGGCGCCGGCCTACGATCCGGCGTTCTGGAACAACAATCCGGCCCGCCTGGCCAACAACAACTGCTACAATTACGCGAACAACAACCCGACCAACACCTTCGCGCAGCCGGGGCGGGCCAGCGGGCATATGTACACCGCGTTGCAATGCCCCAACGTGCGCGCCGCGGCCGTCAGCGACGGACTCCAGGTCACCGGCAACTTCAGCGCGGCTATCCCGGGCTGGTATGTGGCGCTCGTCATCTGGCCCGGCCAGGACTATCATTGGTATCGGCAGGATAAGAACGGCTGCTGGTCGCACAAGCCCGGATCGACCCCCGCGCGGAACGTCGACAACGCCGGCCACACGATCAGCGATCCCAAAACATGCGACCGGGGTCCCTATACCGTGTTCTGCACCTATATGAGGACCCACAAGGGCATCAAGATTCAGTGAGACGCATATATGGACGCGACGCTGCTGATCTATTCGGGACGGCCGAATCCCGCGTGGCACGTGGAGGCGCATTGCGCGCAACAGGTCGAGGAGGCGCTGGCCGTCTTGCCCGCGGCTCCCGATGGCGCTTCGCCCTACGCCGGGTTGGGCTATTCCGGGGTTCGGGTCGATTATGTCGATGCGGCGGGGAAGCGTCACCAGGCGGTGTTCGGCTCGGGCATCGCCCTGCTCGACGGCAGGCCGCTGCTCGACCGCGAGCGGCGCCTGGAGCGAGCCGTTCTCGCCAGCGGCCGGTCTAAGGTGGCGGAGATCGACCGCCTGTTCTGATGCCCTGGAACCGGCACCGCGTTCAATGGCTCCTACGCCCGCGCGCCCTCGATGACGCCCGCGCTGTTGTGCCTGAGCGCCTTCAGCACCGTCTCGACGATCCCTTCGGCGTCCAGCCCCGCTTCGGCATATTGCTTCTCGGGCTTGTCCTGGTCCAGGAAGCGGTCGGGGAGGCGCATGGTGCGCAGCTTCAGGCCCGCGTCGATCAGTCCCTGGTCGCTGGCGAGGGTGAGGACGTGGGCGCCGAGGCCGCCGATCGACGCCTCCTCGACGGTGACGGCGACTTCGTGGCTGGTGACGAGGCGGCGGATCAGGTCCTCGTCGAGCGGCTTCACGAACCGCAGGTCCGCGACCGTGGTGGAGAGGCCGCGCGCCTCGAGAATGTCGGCGGCCTTCAGCGCTTCCTCGAGCCTCGTGCCGAGCGAGAGGATGGCGACCTTCTTGCCCTCGCGCACGACCCGGCCCTTGCCGATCTCCAGCCGCTCCGGCGTCTCGGGAAGCGCCACCCCGGTGCCGTTGCCGCGCGGGTAGCGCACCGCGATCGGCCCCAAATCGTGGAGCGCCATCGTGTGGACCATGTGGACGAGTTCGGCCTCGTCGGCGGCGGCCATCACCACGAAATTGGGCAAGGTGCCGAGGTAGGCGAGGTCGAAGCTGCCGGCATGGGTCGCCCCGTCGGCGCCGACCAGGCCCGCCCGGTCCATGGCGAAGCGCACCGGCAGATTCTGGATCGCGACGTCGTGGACGACCTGGTCGTAGGCGCGCTGGAGGAAGGTCGAATAGATGGCGCAGAACGGCTTATAGCCCTGGGCGGCGAGGCCCGCCGCGAAGGTGACGGCGTGCTGCTCGGCGATGCCGACGTCGAACATGCGCTCCGGGAACCGCGCTCCGAACGTGTCGAGGCCGGTGCCGGACGGCATCGCGGCCGTGATCGCCACCACCTTGTCGTCGCGCGCCGCTTCGGCGGTCAGCGCCCTGGCGAAGACGGCGGTATAGCTGGGGGGGCCCGGCTCGCCCTTCGCCTGTACGCCGGAGACGACGTCGAACTTCTGGACGCCGTGATATTTGTCGGCCGCCGCCTCGGCCGGCGCATAGCCCTTGCCCTTCTTGGTGACGACGTGGACCAGCATCGGCCCCTCGGCGGCGTCCCGCACATTTTCGAGGATGTCGACCAGCCGCTCGACATTGTGGCCGTCGACCGGGCCGACATAATAGAAGCCCAGCTCCTCGAAGAGGGTGCCGCCGGTGGCGAGGCCGCGGGCGAATTCCTCCATCTTGCGGGCGAGGACGTGGAGCCGGTCCGGAAGCTTGCGGGCGAAGCGCTGGGCGAGGTGGCGGACGGTCAGATATTTGTTGGAGGAGACCAGGCGGGCGAGATAGTGCGACAGCCCGCCCACCGGCGGCGCGATCGACATGTCGTTGTCGTTCAAGATGACCACCAGCCGGTTGCCGGCGGCCTCCGCATTGTTCATCGCCTCATAGGCCATGCCCGCAGACAAGGCGCCGTCGCCGATCACCGCGATCGCCTTGCCCGGCGTCCCGGCCAGCTTGTTGGCGACCGCGAAACCCAGTGCCGCCGAGATGGAGGTGGAGCTGTGGGCGGCGCCGAACGGGTCGTATTCGCTCTCGCTCCTCCGGGTGAAGCCGGACAGCCCGCCGCCCATTCGCAAGGTGCGGATGCGCTCGCGCCGGCCCGTCAGGATCTTGTGCGGATAGGCTTGGTGGCCGACGTCCCAGATCAGCCGGTCGGTCGGCGTGTCGAAGACGTAATGGAGGGCGACGGTGAGCTCGACCACGCCGAGCCCGGCGCCGAGATGGCCGCCGGTGACCGACACCGCCGATATGGTCTCCGCGCGCAGCTCGTCGGCCAGCTGGCGAAGCTGGGACGGCTTCAGCCGGCGCAAATCGTGCGGCGTCGGGACCGTGTCGAGGAGCGGCGTGGGCGGGCGGTCGGTCATGCGCGGCGATATGATCCTTCTGGCGCCCACCCGCTACCCTAAAAGGCCCGGCGCTGTCGAATGGGGATGGTGTGCAGAGCCCTTGCACGATCGCCCGGGAGTCAAGCCTGCTTGCGGCTCCGTCTGCGCCGGCGGGCGCCGCTGAGCAATTTCCAGATACCCCATCCCCCCACCGCGGCGATGAATAGCCCCACCGCCTTGGCCAAGGCGGTCGCCTCGGTCACCAGCTGGGTGCGTTCGCGGAGCCAAAGAAGCCACCTCGCGCCCTTGGGGTTGATGTCCACGTAGAGTGGATAATCATGGTACTTGCGGGGATAGGCACGTCCATCGATCACCACCTTGGTCAGGAACAGCAGCCCCAGCCGGCGGCCATCGCCGGCCGGCGTGAGATCGCCCGCGCGCAGCGGAGTCACCCACCAGGACGGCTGATATTTTTCGGCGCCCGCGGCCACGTTGCTGTCCAAGCACATGGCACCGTCCCGCTCGAGCGTGAAGCCCGCTGGCCGCGTCTCCGGGATATCCGGCTTTATGCGAAAGTCCCGGGGACGAGCGGTCAGCAGGAAGCACATTCTTTGCGCATAGCGCAGAAGCACTTTACCGCCTTGCCGCGGACCGCCGTCCGTAGCGTTCCCGCCGCCGCCCTGCGCCGCCTCTTCCGCAGCCTCCTTCACATCGCGGATGAAAGCCGTGAAGAGCGTTTCTTCGCCGTCCGTCATCCTTAGGGGTTGCGGATCCAATTCGCCGAACGGCATCCTGCGGTACTGCCATGCGACGTTGAGGCCTTCGTCGCACGGCCCGCGGGACGGACATTCTGCCAACAGGGTCTTGAATTCGGTTCGCGCTTCCTTCGGCACGATTCCGAATTGCCCGTCGCCGCTGCCAACGGCATTGGCGCATTCGCCGGTGAGCGCGCTCTGAAGCCGGACGCATTCCCCGATCAGCGCCTCCAGAGCCCGCTTCTCCAGCTTGCCGTCAGCAAGCCAGTCGGTGACGGTCGACAAAGACGTCGACGCCTGGATCGCAGGTCTCGAAGCCGCGCTCGGAGGTCCGTCCGGGCGCGTCGAGCGGATAGCTTCCACGGCATGGTGTGCAGGCAAGGTCGGCGGCCTTAGCGGTGGCGGGGGCGCAGGTGGCGGTGGCGGTGGCGGTGGCGCAGGTGGTGGCGGGGGCGGCGGCGGGGGCGGCGGCGGGGGTGGCGGCCCGAGGACCAGCATGATCTCCCTTGCCTGAGCCGCGCTGGCCGCAGGCCAGGGAAGAAGCTCGCCGGACGCGGCGCGGAAGCGAGCATCGGCCCAGGTGTCCAGCTCTTTTTCGAGATACTTTTGAACCGCTTCCACCTGCTCCGCCGTCGGCACCGAACCCGGAGAGGCTGTGACGATGGTCACGACAACGGGAACGTCGCGCGCGTAGATTTCGGCCGCCCGCTCAAGGGTGGCGCGGTGGCCGGTGTCGAGGCCGACCTCCCCGGCCTGAAAGCGAATGACGAAGTCGTTCGACGCGGGGTTCGCGGCCGTTTCCGCCGGGACGCCGGTGGACGAGGAAGACGGTTGGGTGACATCCAGATTCGCGGGGGGCCGCGGATGCCATCCGCAACTGCAAAGAAGCAGGGCTGCCGTAACCGATCTCGCCCGCATCAGTCCCCCGCGGTCGATTCTAGCATGGCTTCGCAAAGTATTGAAGGCGAGGACATCGCCGCCGGGCCGTTGTTACATCCATTACGGACTTCGCCTGTGGCCGTGGCCCAGCCTTCCTTACCGTTCAGGCAGGTTCCCCTGGCCTCGATCACTGACCGCTTCGGTGTGAAGCCGGCTCTCCTCGCCACCGCACGTACCCCGCCCGACAGCTTGTCCTCGTCGAGATTGAGGATGCGCTAGACGCTGTTCGCCCCGCGCCGCCGGCCCAAAGCGTCCGAACCGACGAATACGGAAGCTACAGGAGGGAGTATCCGGCGCCTTATTTCTGCCCCGTGAACCTTTTCACCTTCACCGGCAGCTTCTTGCCCTTGGTGCGTCGCGACGGGACCTGGATCGGGTGCTTCTTCTTCCACTCGGCCCAGGTCATGGGCCCGTCGGGAGTCTGGATGATTTCGTCGTCGAGGGACATGCGCGCTCCTGGATAGCGGGGGAACGGCGCCGAAGCGTCAGCCGTCCTTGCAGTCCGAGCAGGTGCCCCTCACCTCGATCACGGGCCGATCGGGCGAGAAACCCGCCTGCTTCGCGGCGTTGCGCACCCCGCCGGAGAGGCTGTCGTCGTCGAGGTGGGTGGTGTTGCCGCACGTGTCGCAGATCAGGAAGATGCAGTCGTGCAGGCAGTCGGGATGGTCGTTGGCGATGTAGGCGTTGGCGCTCTCCACCCGGCGGGCGAGGTTGGCGCCGACGAACAAATCGAGGATTCGGTACACGCTGTTGGCGGCGACGCGGCGGCCCTGCGCCTTGGAAACCTTGTCGGCGATGTCGTAGGCGGAGGCCGGCCGGTCGAAGCTCGCCAGCGCCTCGAAGACGGCGGAGCGCATCTGCGTCCACTGCTCGCCGGAGCGCTCCATCGTCGTCTGCGCCGCCGACATGAGCGAGGCGCCCTCGTGGCTCTCATGCTTATGGGAATGCGCCATGGGCGCCTAGGTAAGCCTTCGCGCGCACGCGCACAAGTTCCGGCGGCTCGCCCGCTCGGCAGGTTTCAGGAGACGGCGCGGCGGTTGAGATCGTGGCCGAGGGCGAGGATGGCGACGCCGAGGATCGTATAGACGGTGCCGGTGCCGCCTTCCGGGAGCGCGAGCGAGCCCGCCATCACGCCGAGGCCGAGGCCGCCGACCGCGGAGGGCATCATGAAGCCGTGATCGACGATGCCGCGGCCGAGCGCCGCGACGCCGAGACCGATCGCGATGGTGAGGCCGACCTCGTGGATCGCCGGGTTGAGCAGGAAACCCCCGGCGGTCGCGAGCAAGGCGACGAAGATCGCGCTGGCGACGCAGTGGACGAGGCACAGGCCCGACAGGCCTATGGCCAGCCGGTCGAACGTGCCGCTCTGCGTCGAATCCAAGAACATCGCTCCGCCTGCCTCCTTGGATGCTCTTATACTTGTCCCGGCGTTTCGATACAACATAACATATGAGAAAAAGTTTCCGGTTGCCGTTGACCGGCCGCCCGGCGGCACCACATCGTTGCGGTGAGGCAACAGAAATCTTCGCCGCAACGGATCCTGAACCGCGCCGCCCGCCGGTTCGGCTGGCCGATGGGGCTCAAGTCCGGCAAGCGCCGCGGCGAGGAAGGCGAGCCCGCTTTGGTCGAGCCGGACCGCCCCAACCCTCCCCTCGAAGGCGGCGCCGCCGCGTCCCTGGAGGAAGAGGGAAGCTAGCTGCGTTATTGGCTTTCGGCGCCGTCTTCGCCATAGCGCGGCGCCATGGCCACCGCCGCCGCCGTCCCGCCCCTCTCCCAGTCCCGTCCGCGAGCGATCTCCAACTGGCTGCTCGCCGTGGCGGCGCTCGTCCTCGCCATGGTGGTGGTCGGCGGCATCACCCGGCTGACGGAATCCGGCCTCTCGATCGTGCGCTGGGAGCCGATCTCCGGCGTGCTGCCGCCGATGAGCGACGCGCAATGGGCGGCGGAGTTCGCCGCCTATCGCCAGAGCCCGCAATATCAGCTGGTCAACACCGGCATGACGCTGGCCGACTTCAAGAGCATCTTCTTCTGGGAATATGTCCACCGCCTGCTCGGGCGGCTGATCGGCCTCGCCTTCGCTCTGCCTCTGGCCTGGTTCGCCTGGCGCCGCGCCATCCCGCGCGGCTACGGCTGGAAGCTGGGCGCGATCCTGGCGCTGGGCGGGCTGCAGGGCGCGATCGGCTGGTGGATGGTCGCGTCCGGCCTGGTCGACCGGCCCGACGTCAGCCATATCCGCCTCGCCATCCACCTCCTCACCGCGCTGGCCATCTTCGCCGCCTGCCTGTGGGTGGCGCTCGATCTGGCGGCGCTGGCGGGCGACGCCGGGTCGCGGCCGGCGCACATGCCGACTCTCGGCATCTGGGCGCTCTGCGCCCTCACCCTCCAGCTGATGTTCGGCGCCTATGTCGCAGGGCTCGACGCCGGCTTCGCCTACAATAGCTGGCCGAAGATGGGCGATGAATGGTTCCCCTCCGGCGTGCCGATGCTGAAGCCGGCGCTGAGCAACCTCGTCGACAACCCGATAATCGTCCAGTTCGTCCATCGCTGGCTCGCCTGGGCGGTGGCGGCGGCCGTCGCGCTGCTCGCCGCTTCGGCCTGGCGGCGCGGACATCGGGGGCATGCCGCCGCCGTGGCGCTGGCGGTGCTGTTCCAGATCTCGCTCGGCATCGCCACCTTGCTGAGCGGGGTGGCGCTGCCGATCGCCGCCGCCCACCAGGCGATGGCGGTGCTGCTCCTCGCCGCGATCCTCGCCGCCTCGCACCGGCTCGGGGGGCGCGCCGCGTGACCGCGATCGTCACCGTCTACGCCACCTTCGCCGACGAGGAGGAAGCCGCGCGGATCGGCCGCACCCTCGTCGAGGAGCGCCTCGCCGCCTGCGTCAACATCCTCGGCCCCTGCCGCTCGATCTATCGTTGGGAGGGCAAGGTTGAGGACGCCCACGAGGTGGCGGCTTTGTTCAAGGCCCGGGCCGACGACGCGAACCGGCTGATCGCCCGCCTCGCCGAGCTGCACGGCTACGACGTGCCGGCGGCGGCGGTCTGGCCGATCGCCAACGCCCTCCCCGAATATGCGGAATGGGTGGTCGCGGAGACGCGGAGGTAACATTTTACCTTCCCGCAAACGCCCGCTTTTGCTTGACTTCCGCCCCCTCCACTGCCATTTGCCCACTCGCCAGCGCCGCCCCTCGAACGGGCGGCGCCGTTCGTTTCGAAAGGTCCACGCCATGAAGGCGCTGATGAAGACCACCAAGTCGGCCAAGCCGGCCGAGGTGGAGAAGAAGTGGCATCTGATCGATGCCGACGGGCTGGTGGTCGGGCGTCTCGCCACGATCGTCGCCAACATCCTGCGCGGCAAGCACAAGCCGAGCTACACCCCGCACGTCGATTGCGGCGACCATGTCGTCATCGTCAACGCCGACAAGGTCCGGTTCACCGGCAAGAAGCTGCAGGACAAGATCTACTGGCGCCATACCGGGTACGCCGGGGGCATCAAGGGCGTCACGGCCGGCAAGATCCTCGAGGGCCGCTTCCCCGAGCGGGTGCTCGAAAAGGCCGTCGAGCGGATGATCCCGCGCGGGCCGCTCGGCCGCGACCAGATGCGCGCCCTTCACCTCTACTCCGGCACCGAGCATCCGCACGGCGGCCAGAGCCCCGAGCTCCTCGACGTCGCGGGCATGAACCGCAAGAACAAGGTGGGTGCCTGATGTCAGACAATCGTCAATCGCTTTCCGACCTCGCCGATCTGACGGGCGCCGCCGCGGCCGCGCCGCCGCCGGCGCCCGAGGCTCCCGCCGCTGAAGCCGCGGCCGATGCGCCCGCCGGCAGCGAGGACCAGGGGGTTTCGACCCAGGGCCCGCAAATCCAGGCGGTGCTTCGTGAGCAGCAGCTCGACAAGCAGGGCCGCGCCTACGCCACCGGCCGCCGCAAGGACGCCGTCGCCCGCGTCTGGCTGAAGCCCGGCTCCGGCAAGATCGTCGTCAACGGCCGCGACCAGGAAGTCTATTTCGCCCGGCCGACGCTGCGCCTCATCATCAACCAGGTGTTCGACATCACCGACCGCCGCGGCCAGTATGACGTGATCGCGACGGTGAAGGGCGGCGGCCTCTCCGGCCAGGCCGGCGCGGTGCGCCACGGCATCTCGACCGCGCTCAGCCGCTACGAGCCGGGTCTGAGGACGACGGTGAAGCGCGAGGGCTTCCTCACCCGCGACCCGCGCGTCGTCGAGCGCAAGAAGTACGGCCGCGCCAAGGCCCGCCGCAGCTTCCAGTTCTCGAAGCGCTGATCTCCTTCCCCCCGCTATGCGCGGGGAACGGGACGAAGAGGGCGGTCCGGCGACGGGCCGCCTTTTTCGTGCCGCGCGAGGCGGCGGGCGAAGGCGACGCCGCCGATCAGGCCCAAAGCGGCAAACAGGCCACACGCGCCGGCCCTGCCGTTCCAGGCGAACCAGACGAAATCGCCCCCGAAGAGAAAGATCGGCCCGATGCCCAGCAGGGCTCCCGCCAGGGCGGCCACCGGCGGGCCCGGCGCCACCACCTTGCGCAGCAACAGATAAGCGGGAAGGCCGAGCAGGAGCACATGCGCCGCCGCGATGGGAATCGCGACGAAGAGGATGATGAGCGCGAGGAGCAGCGCGCCCAAGCTGTCCCCCAACAGCGCTCCAGCGGCCCCCAACGCCACGATCGCGGCCGCCGGCGCGACGATCGCCGCGAGGCAGGCGTCCGCAACCGCCTCCCGGTCGGGATAAGGCGCGCGGTCCGGGCTCACGGCCGGTCCCCACCGGGGGCCGGCGCCGGCACCAGCCAGCCGGAATAGCTCACGATCCTGCCGACCATCGGCAGCGCGGCGGCGATGGCGAAGCGGAAGCGGCCGTCCTCCTCCCATTCGCGCGCCGAGATGCGGGGGGCGAGGAAGCGGGGCAGCGGGATGCGGAAGGCGCTCCAGCCGTGGAGGCGCATCTCGAGGCCCTCGGGTCCCGACGGCAGGTCGAAGGCGAAGCGCAGCGGGCCGAAGCGCTCGACGACTCGGTTCCCGTCCTGGCTGAGCGCGCTGGAGAATCGATGGCCGCCGAAGTCGCGGGTCCAGGTCTCGGCGCCGCCGCGCTCGGCGAAGGCGACGTGGAGCGGCCACACGCCCTTCGGCGGAAAGCGCATCGCCGCGGCGAGCAGCCGGGCGAGCGGCCCGCGGCCCCTCTCCACCCTCCCCTCGCCGGCCGCGCCCGCGTCTCGGCCGAAATCGTGCATGTCCCGCACCGCCGGCGGAAGCGCGCCGAAGGCGGCGCCCATGACGCGCGCGTAGAGCGGCGACGGCAGGGGCCGCTCGGTCACCTCCCGGCGCAAGGCGAGCCGCGCCAGAGCGGGCTCGAACCGGTCGAACGGCAGCAGCCCGGCCGCGGTCGAGGCCCCGGTGGGGCGGCGGCCGGCGAGGATGTCGGCGGCGAGCAACTCGGCCGCCAGCGTCGGCACTTCCAGCCCCTCGCCGCGCTCCGCGATCACCGTCCATCGCCGCTCGAACCGCGCCGCCCCGTTCGCGCCGGTGAGCGTGACGCTCATCGCCGAGCGCTCGCCGCCGAGGCGCTGGGTCAGGCGGTAGAGGGGGAGCAGCCACGGGAGCGCCCCGCGCAGCGACCCGATCCACCCCCACCGCACCGCCCAGCTTGCCAGCCACAATGCCCGCATCTGGAAGCCGAGCTCGGTCCCGGCGCGGAAGGTGACGGCGGGCCGGCCGGGGAGCAGATCGGGAAGCAGCGCGCAATCGGGCACGTCCGCGACCGCCACCCGCCGTCCGCACAATGCGGTGCCGTCGGACAGGCGGAAGTCCTCGCGGCGCATCTCCTGCCAGCCCCAGGCGTGGGTCCAGCGCCCGCCGCGCCGCAGCCGGACCGGCCGGCCGACATAGCTGAGAATCGCCGCGATCACCGAGGCCCCGCCGGTGGCGCGGTTGGCGGCGCTCAGCGCGATGTCGACGCTGTCGACCCGGTCCAGCCCCTCCGCCAGCCGCCGCGCGACCGCGCTCGTCAGCGCCGGGACGCTGGACGCGCCCGCTATCACCGCGACGCCGGCCGCGCGCGCCTCGGCGTCCAGCGCCCCGATCCCGGCGACGAAACCAGTCGCGTCGGCGAGGTCCAGATAGGGGATGCCGGTCGCGATGCAGGCGCGCGGCACGGCGTAGCCGCTGCCCTGGAAGGGTCCCGCCGCGTCGATCGCGAGGTCCGGCCGCTCGCGGGCCAGCACCGCGCCGACATCGCCGCCGCGGTCCATGACGAGCGGCCGCGCTCCGGCCAGTCCCCGGCAGAAAGCGGCGGCCTTCGCCTCGCTGCGCCCGGCGACGAGCAGGATATGGCCCGACGCGGCGAGCCGGCGGCACAGCCTCGCCCCGAAGCCGCCATAGCCGCCGATGACGAGGATCAGGCTCACCGCCGAGCGCCGGGAGGATCATCGGCGCCCAGCCTTTCCTCGAACATCACTGTCTGGCGGACCAACTCGCCGAGCAACGAATGGACCAGGCTCAGCACGAAGGCGAAGGCGCCGTGGCCGCAGTCGATATGGCTCACCCGCATCCGCCCCGGCGAGACGACCCGAGGCAGCCGCAGCCGCCGGCCCCCGAGCTTCACGAAATAATGGTCGCTGACGAAATGCAGCGCCTCGTCCGCCACTTCGAGGCGAAGCGCGATGCCGATGCCGCGGCCGACATATTCCTCCAGCCCTGTGGGACCGGCGAAGCGCTTGGCGCTGTGGATCACCTGCGGAAAACCATGGCGCCGCCCGTAGACGCGGGTCCAGAATTGCCCGCCGCTCGCCGGGTCCTCGGTGACGCTGACGACCGCCGGCACGAAGACGTCGCGCGAGAGGGGGAGCGGCGCCCCGACCAGGCGGAGGAGCTGCGCGAGCAGCCATCCGCACCGGCTCAATCGGCACTCCACCACCTCGCCCGCATAGAGGATCGTCGCGGCGGGGCCGATATGGCGCTCGAAGCGCTCGCGCACGGCGGCGGGGAGGCGGCTCCAGGCCTCCTCGCCGGCCAGCGCGCCGAAACGAAGGTCGCCGATCGGCGCGGGGGCGGCGGGGGCCGGGGCGCGCCGCGGGAAGGGGATCACCCGGCCTTCGCTCCGTTCCGCCGCCATCGCGCGCCCCTTTCATCGGCCTGCTCCCCGCAGGCGGGAAACCTATTCCTCGACCCGGTCCTTCGCCGCCTTGCCGCGGCCGAAGCCGACCAGGCTCGCCACCTTCGCGCCCATTCGGATCAGCGCCATGAGCTTGGGGGCCGGGATGCCGAGCATCTGGTCGTACCAGCGGTCCAGCGTGGCGACGAACGCCTCCATCTCGGCCAGCCGCGCCTTGGCGACCGGGTTGATCCGCGGGTCGCCCTCCGCCTCGGCGCGGCAGGCGCGCAGCGCGGCGGCGGCGGGGTCGATCTCGCGCTCCTTGCGGCCCTGGGCGATGCGGGTGACCATCTCCCACAAATCGGTTTCCGCCTCGAAATGGTCGCGCCGGTCGCCGAAGACGGGCGCCCGCCGGACCAGCTTCCAGCCGATCAGCTCCTTGAGGCTGTTGGACACGTTGGAGCGGGCCATGCCCAGGGTCTCGGCAATGTCCTCCGCGGTCAGCGGCCGCTCGGAGAGATAGAGCAAGGCGTGGATCTGCGCGACCGAGCGGTTGACCCCCCATTGCCCGCCCATGTCCCCCCAGTGGAGGATGAAGCGCTCCACCGCCTGGGGAAGTCTGGACTCGACTGTAGTTTCTGTCATGACAGAAATATCGGACAAAGGAGACAGGGAGTCAAGCGGCTTCGACCGCAAGAAACGGATTTACCCGTCCCCGCCCCGCCTGCTTGAGCGGACCCATGAGCGAACGCGATTATGTGCTGGGGACCGAGGACGAGGAGATCGAGCGGCTGGGCCTCCAGCACCGGGTCTGGCGGGCCCGCGTGCTCGACGGCTGGGCGCGCGCCGGGATCGGGCCGGGCAGGATCGTGCTCGACGTCGGCGCCGGCCCAGGCTTCGCCGCCACGGACCTGGCCGAGATCGTCGGGCCGGAGGGACGCGTGATCGCGCTGGAGCGGTCGCGCCGGTTCCTCGACGCGCTGAAGGCGCGGGCCGCGCGGCTCGGGCTGAGCCATATCGAGGCGCGGGAGCAGGACGTTTGCGAGCAAGGCTTCGGCGAGGCCGTGGCCGACGCCGGCTGGTGCCGCTGGGTGCTCTCGTTCGTCGCCGACCCGCAGAAGACGGTGCGCCACATCGCCGCCGCGCTGAAGCCCGGCGGCGTCGCCCTGTTCCACGAATATGCGGATTACGCCACCTGGCGGATGATGCCGCCCGACCCGGACGTCGAGCGCTTCCGCACCCTCGTCATGCAGAGCTGGCGCGACAGCGGCGGCGAGCCGGACGTCGCGCTCCAGCTCCCCGCCTTGCTCGCCGCGGCCGGAATGGAGATGGTCGAGGCGCGCCCGCTCGTCGAGATCGTCCGCCGCACCGACTTCACCTGGCAATGGCCGGCCGCCTTCATGGCGGTCAACGCGAAGCGCCTCCACGAGCTCGGCTATGCCGACGCCGAGGAGGCCGTCCGCTTCGCCCGCGCCCTCGACGAGGCCCCGGCCGACACGCTGATGATCACCCCGATGGTGGCGGAGGTGATCGCCCGGAAGGTGTAGGACGCGCCGAAGTGAGGTTGCACATTTCCGTCATGCCGGACTTGATCCGGCATCCACCTTCCGTCTTCTGCGACAAACGCCCGAAGAAGATGGATCCCGGATCAAGTCCGGGATGACGATCTGAACCCGCGTCCTACGCCGCCAGCAACGCCTCCGCCTGGTCCATCACCCGCGCGAACTCCGCCACCAGCGCCCGGTAGGGCGCGGGGCTCGCCATATCGAGCCCGGCCCGCCGCAATATCTCGACCGGATAGTCGGAGCCGCCGGCCTTGAGCACCCCCAGATAGCGGTCGCGCTCCGCCGCGCCGCCGCGCAGCAATTGCTGCGAGAAGAACACCGCGCCCGAGATCGAGGTGGCATATTGGAAGACGTAGAAGGTGCGGTAGAAATGGGGGATGTAGGCCCATTCGATCGCGTAGCTCGGCTCGAACTCCATCGCCGGCCCGTGATAGCGGGTGAGCAGGTCGCGGTAGATCCCGGTGAACTTCTCCCCGGACAGCCCCTCCCCCGCCTCGGCGCGGTCGTGGATGGCGAGCTCGAACTCGGCGAACATCGCCTGCCGGAAGAAGGTGCCTCGGAACTGCTCCATCTGCTGGCCGAGATAGAAGAGCTTCTCCTCCTTCGTTGTCGCGTTCGCGAGCATGTGGTTGACCAGCAGCTGCTCGTTCCCGGTCGAGGCGATCTCGGCGGTGAAGGTGGCATATTCGGAGGTCTCGAACGGCTGCGCGGACTTGGCGAGCAGGGTGTGCATCGCGTGGCCCCATTCGTGGACGTAGGTGGTGAGGCCCGAATAATCCTCGGCGAGGTTGAGGAGCAGATAGGGGTGAACGTCATAGGCGCTGCCGTTCATGTAGGCGCCGCCGGTCTTGCCCTGGCGCGGCAGCGGATCCATCCACTTCGCCGCGGTCGAGGCGGCGAAGACGCGCAGATATTCGGGGCCGAGCGGCTTCAGCGCCTCCAGCGCGACGCCGCGCATCTCCGGCACGCTCACCTTGCGGTCGAGCTTCACCAGCGGCGGATAGATGTCCCAATAGCCGATGTCGGGGAGGCCGAGCATCCGCCGGCGCAGCTCGAAATAGCGGTGGAGCTGGGGGAGGCCGGTATTCGCCTCCGCGACGAGGGTGCGGTAGACGCCCTCGGGGATGTTGGAGCCGGACAGCGCCCACTCCAGCGAGTTCCTGTAGTTCCTGGCCTTGGCCTGGAACATGTCGCCCTTGACCTTGGCGGCCAGCGACGCGCCGAGCGAGCCCTCGAACTTGACGTAGCTCGCCCAGAATTCGTCGAACACCCGCTTGCGGTCCGGCCGCTCGGGCGCGAGCCGGGCGAGGGTATAGCCCTGGTCGTCGAGCCGGATCTTGCGGCCGTCGGAAAGGGTGATTTCCGGCCGGGGGATGTCGGCGGAGGCGAGCTGGTCGCGTATGTCGCTGGGGCCGGCCAGCACGGTGCCGGTGCCGGCGAGCAGCTTCTCGCTCTCCTCCGACAAGGTATGCGGCCCCTGGCGCAATATGTCCTCGAGCTGGAAGCGGAACTTGGCGAGCCCCGGATCGGCGGCGACGAAGCCGCGGATGCGCTCCGGGCCGGCCTTCAGCACTTCCGGGCTCGTCCAGGAAACGGCCTGGCCGAAGGCGGTGAAGACGTCCTGCGCCTGCTGCTTGCGCTCCTGGTTCGGCCCGACTCGAAGGTCCGCGTCGGCCTTGAGCGAGGCGTAGGTGTAGAGCCGGCCGACCTGGCGATAGGCGTCGGAGACCGCCTGGAGCGCGGCGCGGAGCGAGGCGGCGCTCCGCCCGAGCGTCCCTTTGTATTTGGCGAGCTGCGGCACCTGCGCCGCCAGCGTCCGCCGCTCCGCCTCCCACGCCGCGTCGGTGGCGTAGAGGTCGGTCAAATCCCATTGCGCCGCATCCCCCGGCACCGCTTCGGCAAGCGCGAGCGCCGCGCTCCCCCTCGCCAAAGCGGCCAGCGCGGCCGCGGACAGGAACATCTGCCGGCGTGATAAGTGGATCATGACCCCTCCTTTGCCTCCCCATCGCCAGATGGGGAGGGGGACCACCCGAAGGGTGGTGGAGGGGTAGCTGGCGCCGCGCGCCGGGTTCCTTGCGCGAAACCCCCGCAAGCGTGCGGCTTCCACCCCTCCACCATGCTCCGCATGGTCCCCCTCCCCATGCGCGGCATGGGGAGGCACAGGGGTCTGCCACCACATCTCCCGCCGCGCCACCCCCGGCCGGGAAACCCGGCAATGCCGGTCAAGTCAGCGGTTGAGCGTCGCCATGCCGCGCTCGTGGTAGCGCGGCCCCGCGGCGGCGCCGGGGGGCAGGATCTCGTCGATGCGCCGCAGCTCCGCCTCGCTCAGCGTCACGTCCAGCGCGCCGATATTCTGCTCCAGATAGCGCCGGCGCTTGGTGCCGGGGATCGGCACCACATCCTCGCCGCGGGCCAGCACCCAGGCGATGGCGAGCTGGGCGGCGGTGCAGCCTTTCGCCGCCGCCATCGCCTCGATCTCGCCGACGAGGTCCAGGTTCTTCTGGAAATTCTCGCCGGTGAAGCGCGGGTGGAAGCGGCGGAAATCGTCGTCCGGAAAGTCCTCCGGGCGCTTGAACTCGCCGGTGAGGAAGCCGCGGCCGAGCGGCGAATAAGCGACGAAGCCGATGCCGAGCTCGCGCACCGTCGGCAATATCTCCGCCTCCACGTCGCGGCTCCACAGCGAATATTCGGACTGGAGCGCGGCGATCTTATGCGTCGCGTGGGCGCGGCGGACCGTCGCCGGCGCCGCCTCGCTGAGGCCGAGGAACCGCACCTTGCCCTCCCGCACCAGCTCCGCCATCGCGCCGACCGTCTCCTCGATCGCCACGTCGGGATCGACGCGGTGCTGGTAATAGAGGTCGATCACCTCGACCTTGAGCCGCTTCAGGCTCGCCTCGCAGGCGGAGCGGACATAGTCCGGCCGGCCGCAGACGCCGCCGAAGCTGCCGTCGGCGCCGCGGACGTTGCCGAACTTGGTGGCGAGGAAGACCCGGTCGCGCCGCCCCTCGATCGCCCGCCCGACCAGCTCTTCGTTGCGGCCGACGCCGTACATGTCGGCGGTGTCGAGGAAGTCGACGCCGCGCTCGATCGCCTCGTGGATGGTGGCGATCGATTCCGCGTCGTCGGTGGTGCCGTAGAATTCGGACATGCCCATGCAGCCGAGGCCGATCGCGGATACTTCCGGCCCGTCTTTGCCCAGCCGCCGTCTCGCCAACGCCATGATCGCTCTCCTCCAGGCTCCGGCCACCCAACGAGGCGCGGCCGCTATCGCTCCCGTCCCTGTCGCCGCCGCCGCGCAATGTCGAGTGGCAGACAGACAGGCTGTTGCGGCTTTGATACAATCCGCGCTCCGGGGGACGCCGTGGTGTGCGGAGGCGGCGCGAAAAGCGGGGGTGAAAGCGTGCCGAAATCCTTGGTGGAAGGCGAAGGCGCCGGCTCGTCCCGGTTTCCGCTCCATTTCGCCAGCAACCGGCTGCTCTCCACCTTCCTGCCCGCGGATCGGCTATTGATCGAGAGCTCGGCGAGCGCGGTCCAGCTGCGCCGCGGCGACGTGCTGTTCGACGTCGGCAGCGAGGTGCCGGCGACCCACTTCCCGGCGGCCGGCACGGTGGTCGCGATCCTCGTCAGCGTGTTCGACGGCCGAACCGTCGAGGTGGCGACGATCGGCAAGGAAGGCGCGGTGGGCGGCATCGTCAGCGGCGGCCGGGCGCCGGCGTTCGGCCGCGCCGTCGTCCAGATACCCGGCGCGGCGCTGAAGGTGGACCTGCGCGCGCTGGAGGACGCCAAGGCGCGCTCGGCCCATATCCGCGACCTCTTCGCCCGCTATGCCGACGCCCTGCTCGCCCAGGTGATGCAATCGGTGGCGTGCAACGCCTTCCACGCGCTGGAGGCGCGCTGCTGCCGCTGGCTGCTGACCGCGCAGGACCGCGCCGGCGGCGACGACATTCCGCTGACCCAGGAATATCTCGCCGAGATGCTGGGCGTGCAGCGCACCACCGTCAGCGCGGTCGCCCGAGCGCTCCAGGAGCAGGGCCTGATCGGCTATCGCCGAGGCATGATCCGAATCGTCGACCGGGCCGCGCTCCAGGCGCGCGCCTGCGAATGCTACGACGCGGTGGAGCGCCACTTCCGCGAGGTGCTGCCGGAGGTGAAGCCGCAGAAGATCGCCGACAAGGCCGACGAAATCTGATGAGGGGAGCCGACGGCGTGGCGGACGAGACGACCGGCACGGACGGAACGGGCGACGACATCGACGTCTCCTCCATCCGCCTGCTCGAGCTCCGGCACCGCATCAAGAACCTGCTCGCCATCGTCCAGGCGGTCGCCAACCAGACGCTTCGGAGCGGCCGCTCGATCGAGGAGGCGCGGGTGGCGCTCGACGGGCGGCTGGCGGCGATGGGCGCCGCGGTCGACATGCTGCTCAGCACCGGCTGGACCGACGGCGGGCTTCGCGAGCTGATCGGCCGGGCGCTGATCGGCGGCGATCCGCGCATTTCGCTGGACGGGCCGGACGTGGTGCTCGGCCCCGACGCGGTGATGGCGCTCACCCTCGTCTTCCACGAGCTGGAGAGCAATGCGATCAAATATGGCGCCCTGTCCGCCGCCGACGGGCGGGTGGCGATCGGCTGGTCGGTCGAGGCCGGGGAACGCGGCGCCCGGCTGCGGCTGGAATGGGCCGAGCATGACGGGCCGCCTTGCGTGCCGCCGGCGCGCAAGGGCTTCGGGTCGCGGATGATGGCCAAGCTCGTCGGCGGCCGCCTGCGCGGCTCGGCCGAGACCGAATATCGCCCCGAGGGCCTGTGCTGGCGGCTCTCGGCGCCGCTCGCCGCTCTGGCCCCCTGACCGGCCTTTCCTTTCAGGGCCGGGAGGGCTAACGGCGCGCTCGTGAGGCCGCACCCGCAACCCGCGCTCCGTGTCCTGCCGGCCGCCTGGCTGCTCCTTGCCCTGCTGCTGCGCACCTTCGCCCCGCCCGGCTACATGGCCGGCACCGATGCGCGGGGCGCGCCGGCCCTGGTCCTGTGCCCCGGCGTGACGGCCGCCGCCGGACCCCACCACCATCACCGCCATTCGCAATCCGACCCGGCCCAGCATCGCGAGAGCCCCTGCCCCTCCGCCGCCCTCGCCGCGCCGGCGCTGCCGCCCGCGCCGTCTTTGCTCGCCGCGCCGGCGCCCGTCCCGGCACCGCCGCCGGTCCCCGGCTTCGTCCGCGCGGCGCCGACCCTGGCCCTCGCCGCGCCCCCGCCTCCCGCCACCGGCCCGCCCTCCTTCGCCTGACGCCGCCGGCCCCGCGCCGGCCTCCCACGTCAGCTTCGAAGAGGGCAATGTTCATGACCCCCGCTTTTCGCGCGCGCGCCGCCTGTGCGGCGGGCCTGCTCGTGCCGGCGCCGGCGCTCGCCGCCGGGGCCGAGCCGCCGATCGTCGTCGTGGGCGAGCGGCCGCCGGAGACCCCCGCCACGCAGGAGAGCGTCGACGCTGCGCGGCTCGAGGAAACCACCGCCGTCCTGACCCCCGAGGACACGCTGCGCTACCTCCCGAGCCTGCTGGTCCGCCGCCGCCATGTCGGCGACACCCAGGCCCCGCTCGCCACCCGCACCTCCGGCGTCGGAGCGAGCGCGCGCAGCCTCATCTATGTCGACGGAATCCTGCTTTCGGCGCTGATCGGCAACAATAACAGCAATGCCAGCCCGCGCTGGGGGATGGTCTCCCCGGAGGAGATCGAGCGGGTGGACGTCCTCTACGGCCCCTTCTCGGCCGCCTATCCCGGCAATTCGATCGGCGCCGTGGTCAACATCGCCACCCGTCTTCCCGACAAGCCGCAAGGCTCGCTCAGCGCCGCGACCAGCCTCCAGCGCTTCGACCAATATGGCACCCACGGCGTCTATCCGGCCGTCCAGCTCGGCGCGACGCTGGGCGGACGGGCCGGCCGCTTCGCCTGGTTCGCCAGCGCCAACCACATCGCCAGCCGCGGCCAGCCGCTCGCCTACGTCACCGCTCTGCAGCCGGCGGGGAGCAGCGCCGCCGGCACTCCGGTGAGCGGCGCCTTCCCCGACAGGAACCGCGCCGGCGCGCCTATCTTCGTCCTCGGCGCGGGCGGGCTGGAGACGCAGCGGCAGGACAATCTCGGCCTCAAGCTCGCCTTCGAGGTCGCTCCGGCGCTTCGCCTCACCTGGCGCAGCGGCCTGTTCCTCAACGACACCGCCGCCGACGCCCGGACCTGGCTCACGGGCGACACCTATGCCGGCCTGCTCAACATCGGCGGCAAGGCAGTCACCGTCCCCGCCGGCGCTTTCTCGAACAATGTCTACCGCCTGGACGAGCGCCACTGGATGCACGCGCTGACCGCCGAGGGGCAGGCGGGCGGCGTCGCCTGGCGGGCCATCGCCAGCCTCTACGATTACGACAAGGACGTGCAGCGCATCCCCACCATCGCCTTGCCCGCCGCGCGCAGCGGCGGCGCCGGCTCGATCCTTCGGATGGACGGCACCGGCTGGCGCACCCTCGACCTCGTCCTCACCCGCGGCGGCCTGCGCGGCGGCGCCCATTACGACCGCTTCCGCCTTATGAGCCGGCGCTTCGCCGCCGCCGACTGGCTGCGCGGCCCCGCCGGCGCCCTCGCGCAGGCGGCGCGCGGCAACACCCGCACCGCGGCGCTATGGGCGGAGGACGAGATCGGCCTCGCCCCGGCGCTGAAGCTCATTCTCGGCACGCGCTACGAAAAGTGGCGGGCCTATGGCGGATCCAATGTCTCGCTTGCCCCCGCGCTCGCCGTCGACCAGCCGGCGCTGCGCCGCTCCGGCCTCTCGCCCAAGGCCACGCTACGCTGGCTGCCGGGGCCGCACTGGAGCCTCGCTCTGTCGGCGGGCCAGGCCTATCGCTTCCCGACCGTGTCGGAGCTCTACCAGGCGATCTCGACCGGCCCGACGCTCAGCGTGCCCGATCCGAACCTGAAGCCCGAGCGGGCGCGCTCGGCGGAGCTGGCGATCGCCTGGTCCGACGGCGCCGGCCGGGTCCGCCTGTCGCTGTTCGCCGAAGCGATCCGGGACGCGCTGATCGCCCAGACGGCGCCGCTGGTGCCGGGCTCGACCGCTCTGTTCAGCTACGTCCAGAACATCCCCCGAGTCCGCACCCGCGGCGTCGAGCTCGCCTTCGACCGCCGCCTCGGCGCGCTCGATCTGGCCGGCAGCGCGACCCTGGCCGACCCGAAGACGGTGCGCGACCCCGCTTTCCGGGCCGCCGAAGGCAAGGACCTGCCGCAAGTGCCGCGCCGCCGCTTTACCCTCGTCGCCACATGGCACGCGAGCGAGGCGGCAAGCCTGACGCTGGCCGCCCGCTATTCCAGCCGCGCCTTCGCCACGATCGACAATTCGGACCCGGTGACCCACACCTTCCAGGGCTTCGAAAGCTATCTGGTGGTCGATACCCGGGCGAATTTCCGCCTCGGCCGCCACTGGGACCTGGCGCTAGGCGTCGAAAACCTCACCAATGACAAATACTACCTCTTCCACCCCTTCCCCCAACGCACCGCCACGGCCGAACTGACCTACCGGTGGTGAACTCCCCTGTCCCATGGGGAGAGGGGCCGGGGGTGAGGGGCTCCGGCGCGCGCGGAAAAGGCACGCCGTGGTTGAGTTCCGCGAGGAGACCGAGCGCAGGCGACGACGCCCGAACCCCTCACCCCTACCCCTCTCCCAAGCGAGCTCCCCTCTCCCATGGGGAGAGGGGCCG
>DASWRU010000008.1:0-3952 GCA_036403015.1 Allosphingosinicella sp. | reverse complement strand
TCCGCCTCATCGTCCTCGCGCTCGCGGCCCTGGCGGCGCCGCTCCAGGCCCAACCCGCCCGTCCGGCCGGTGTCGCCTCCGGCCAGCGCTGGACCCCGGCCGAAGCCAGGGCCTGGCACGCGAGGCAGCCCTGGCTCACCGGCGCCAATTACATTCCGGCGAGCGCGATCAACGAGCTCGAAATGTGGCAGGCCGCCACCTTCGATCCCGACCGCATCGACCGCGAGCTCGGCTGGGCGCAGCGCAAATTCGCGATGAACACGATGCGGGTGTTCCTCCACGACCTTGCCTGGCAGGAGGACCCGGAAGGCCTGAAGCGGCGGATGGACCGGTTCCTCGCCATCGCCGCGCGCCACGGCATCCGCCCCGTCTTCGTGCTGTTCGACAGCTGCTGGGACCCGGATCCGAAGATCGGGCCGCAGCACCCGCCGATCGCCGGCGTCCACAATTCGGGCTGGCTGCAGAGCCCCGGTCGCGCCGATCTGCTCGATCCGCGCAACGATGCCCGCTTCCGCGCCTATGTCGAGGATGTCGTGGGCACGTTCGCCAAGGATCCGCGGGTGCTCGCCTGGGACGTCTGGAACGAGCCGGACAATGAAGGCGGTGGAACCGGGGAGGATCGGACGGTGCAGGCGCGCGAGCTCGCCCGCATCGAGCAGCTCCTCCCCCAGGTCTTCGCCTGGGCGCGCGGCCGTCATCCGATCCAGCCCCTCACCAGCGGCGTCTGGAAGGAGAAGGACTGGTCGCCCGGCGCGCCGCTCAGCCGCATCGCCCGCGTCCAGCTCGGCGAATCCGACGTGATCAGCTTCCACGATTACGGCTGGCCGGAAGAGTTCGCGGCCCGGGTGGCGCAACTCAAGCCCTATGGGCGGCCGATCCTCTGCACCGAATGGATGGCGCGCGGCGCCGGATCGACGGTCGACACGGTGCTGCCGATCGGCCGGCGCGAGGATGTGGGCATGATCAATTGGGGCTTCGTCCAGGGCAAGATCCAGACCTGGCTTCCCTGGGAAAGCTGGGACCACCCCTATGTCCAGAGGCCCCCGACCATCTGGTTCCACGACCTCGTCAAGCCGGACGGCACCCCCTATCGCGAGCGCGAGGCGGAGCTTTTCCGGTCGCTACGCGGGGCGGGCGTCAGCGCGCCGCCTCAGCCGCGCCGATCAGCATCATCACGTCGTCGATGATCGCCGTCATCGCGGCGTGGGCGCCCGCCTCGTCGCGCGCCAGGACGGCATCGAGCACCGCCTTGTGCGCCGGCAGGCTGGCGGTGCGGCCCTGGATCGAGTTGGTGAAGCGGATCGAGGTGCGCAAAGCAGTCGCCACCAGATCGTGGAACTGCATGTAGAAGGGGTTGCCGGAGGCGTTCAGCACGGCGACGTGGAAGCCGATGTCGGCTTCGAGGACGTCCTCTTCGCCCCGCTCGGCCGCCTCCATGCGTCGATAGGCCGCGCCGAGCGCCTCGCGCCCCGCCGCGTCGGCCGCCCGCGCCGCGAGCGCCGCCGCGCCGGGCTCGATCGCGATCCTCAGCTCGCTGAACTGCCGCAGCAGCTCCAGCGAGAATTTGCGCTCGAGCAGCCAGCGCAGCACGTCCGCGTCGAACAGGTTCCAGGACGAGGAGGGCTGGACCGTCGTGCCCTTGCGCGGGCGCGCCGTGAGCAGCCCCTTGGCGGTCAGCATCTTCACCGCCTCGCGGGTCACCGAGCGGCTCACCTGGTGAAGCACCGCCAGCTCCGCCTCGGTGGGAAAGCGCGCCCCGTCATAGGCGCCGGTGACGATCGCCCGGCCGAGATCGTCGAGCATTCCGAAGGTGAGGTTGCGCGTCCCCGGATCGGGCGCGCGTCCGCCGTCCGCGCGGGCGGCCGCTCCCCCCTCGTGCTCCCGGCTGGACATGGTGGTTTAATACTATAATTCCTTGGCCCGCGCGGCAACACGGCCGCTTCCGGCCGATCCGCGGCAGAAGAAAGCGGGCGGGCGGCGGTTGGGAGGCCCGGAAAACGTGCAGCTGGCAACGCTCGATCTCATCATCGTCATCGTCTACGCGATCGGCATCTTCGCCCTCGCCCAATATGTCAGCCGCGAGAAAGCCGGGCACAGGAAGGACACGTCCGACTATTTCCTCGCGTCCAAGAACCTCCCCTGGTGGGCGATCGGCGCCTCCCTCATCGCCGCCAACATCTCGGCCGAGCAGATCGTCGGCATGTCGGGCTCCGGCTACGCGATCGGCCTCGCCATCGCCTCCTACGAATGGATGGCCGCGGCCACGCTGTTGTTAGTAGGGAAATTCTTCCTGCCGATCTTCCTGAAGAACGAAATCTACACGATGCCGCAATTTCTCGCGCGGCGTTACGGGCAGTGGCTGCCGCTGCTGATGGCGTTGTTCTGGCTCGCCCTCTACGTCTTCGTGAACCTGACCTCGATCATCTGGCTCGGCTCGATCGCGGTCAACAAGGTCGCTGGGGTCGACCAGAACGTCGCCCTCGTCATGCTCGGCGCCTTCGCCTTGCTCTACCAGCTGCGCGGCGGGCTGAAGGCGGTGGCGCTGACCGACATCGTCCAGGTGACCCTGCTCGTGCTGGGCGGCCTCGTCGTCGCCTATCTGACTCTCGACCGGATCGGCGCCGGCGCCGGCTTCGCGGCCGGCTTCGGCAAGCTCATGCACCAGGCGCCCGACCACTTCCACATGATCCTCAAGAAGGGCGACCCGCATTACATGGACCTGCCCGGCCTCTCGGTGCTGATCGGCGGGATGTGGATCGCGAACCTCAGCTACTGGGGGTTCAACCAATATATCATCCAGCGCGCGCTGGCCGCCAAGAGCCTCGACGAGGCGCAGAAGGGCGTGCTGTTCGCGGCGTTCCTGAAGCTGCTCATGCCGCTCATCATCGTCGTTCCGGGGATCGCCGCGGTGACTCTCGCGCCGGGCCTCGCCAAGCCCGACGAGGCCTATCCGACGATGATGCGGCTGCTTCCGACCGGGCTGCTCGGCCTCGTCTTCGCAGCCCTCATCGCCGCGATCATCGCGTCGACCGCGTCCAAGATCAACTCGATCGCGACCATCTTCACCCTCGATCTCTACGCCAAGCTGCGCGGCGACCGCACCCGCGCCGAGGACAGCGAAGGCAGCGCCGGCGAGGAGCGCCACCTCGTCCTGGTCGGCCGGATCACGGCCGCCGTCGCCATCCTCATCGCCATCGCCGCCGCCCGTCCGCTGGTCGGCCAGTCCGAGCAGGCCTTCCAATATATCCAGGAATTCACCGGCTTCTTCACTCCGGGCATCACCGTCATCTTCCTGCTCGGCCTGTTCTGGAAGCGCGCCAACGAAGCCGGCGCCTTCACCGCGGCCGTCGCCTCCGTCGCGCTTTCGGCGCTGTTCAAGCAAATCTGGCCGAACCTGCCGTTCATGGACCGGATGGGAGTGGTGTTCCTCATCTCCACGGCGCTGGCGATCGTCGTCTCGCTGGCGACCCCGGCGCGGCCCGGCTCCGACACGATCGACACGGTCAACGCCCGCTACGCCACCCGCGCCGGCTTCAACGTCGGCGCGCTGGGCGTCGTCCTCATCCTGGTCGCGCTCTACTACAGCTATTGGTGAGCCGCGCTCAGAACAGCTCCACCCCGCCCTCGCCGAAGCGCAGCCGGGCGGTGAGGAGGGCGCGGAAGGCGTTGTAGCCGCCCTTCCCCGGAAAGAAGGCGTGGAAGAAGAGCTGCGGCGTGCCGTCCAGCCCCGGCGCCACCGAAGGGTGCCCCGGCGCCCACCAGCTCCGCGTCGAGCGGAGCAGCGGCTCGGCCTGCTTCACGTACGGCCCGAGCGGATGGTCGGCGACGGCGACGCCGATGCCGTAAGCCGGCGTGCCGAAATCGTTGCCGGCATAGAAGAGCCAGTAGCGCCCGTTCTGGCGCGTCACCCACGGCCCCTCGATCAGATGCCCTTCCCAGTCGAGGTCGTTGG
>DASWRU010000007.1:0-12044 GCA_036403015.1 Allosphingosinicella sp. | reverse complement strand
CATGAGACCGATCTGCTCGTTGGCCCCGCCATTCTGGTAATGGGCGATGCCCTGGACGAGCGAAGAAGCGCAGTTGCCCACGCCGACGATGGCGATGTTGATCGCCTTGGGATCATGAAGGCTCATCAGGCGACTGCCTTCCTTTGCTGAGCGGGGGCGTAGCGCTCGATCATGCGGGCGCAGAAGTCGGCGAAATACATGGGATCCTTCGGTGGGCTCGTGTGATGGGGAGCGATCCCCTCTGAGTCGGGCGTGAAGCAGAAAGTCACGGTCGTTTCAAACTCTTCCAACGCCTCCATCTGGCGATCGAACCAGGCTTCCCAGCCCGGGCGGTAGCTGTCCGCCCAGCTGAGGCCGGTGCGCAGGTGCGTCACGCCGAGACGCCGCAGCCATTGGACGGCTTCGTCCAGGCGCGGATCCTCGAAGTGGAACCACTGCATGATCCCCATCGCGGGGGTGTGCCTCTGAAAGTGCTCCAAAGCAAGCTTTGGAGTGCCGTCCTCGCGAATTAACCCCATGTAGAAATGGCGATAATAGCTTGAACCCTCGGCTTCCTTGTGACGGGTCGTGGCGCCCCAGGCGTGCGGCAGGTCGAACAAGGAGTACCAGAAGACGCGCTCGACGCGGTCCAGGAGCAGCTCCGCGGTGCGGTCGACGCCGAACACCTGCACCTCCTCGGCGCCGAAGCTGCCGACCCCGACCTCGGTCGCCCAGATTTCGTGGCGGGGCGCCACCGCCTCGATATCGGCGATGCGCTGCGGCCATTCGTCGATCGGCCAGAGGTTCCAGTCGAGCGGAAAGCCATGGACGGCGATCACGTCGACATGGTCGAGGACGCCGTAGCCGGCGAGGCGCTGGATGAAGAAGGGGTCGATCGGGGAAATGCCGCCCAGCACCCGCTTCACGTCGGGATTGACGGAGCGGATCGCCTTCGCGGCGGCGACCACCGTGTCGCCGAACATCGTCCATTCGGGGTCGATCTCCGGATCCCAATGCGACTTGTTGTTGGGCTCGTTCCAGATCATCGCCGCTTCGATGGACAAGTCTCACCCCTTCCGCGGATAGACCGCGCCCGTTCCCCAAGCCCCATAAGGCATTTCGCTCCTGCGGCAAATGTAGACCTCGTCCTCGGCGCGGGTCTCGACGGTGAAGCCGGACGCCCTCAGCATGGCCTCGGCGCAGGCGCGGTTGGGCACCCACCAGTTGGTCCAGTCGTGGGCATATTCCTTCTCGATGAAGTGGAGCTTGGGAAAACCGGTCTCCCAGAACATCTCCGTCTCCTCGAACGGATAATCCTCCTCCAGCGCCAGCACCTGCATGGAGCCGCGCTGCATCGACTGGAAGAGCAGCATGTCCCTGGCGACATGCTCGTGGATGAGGTCGAGCGCGAGGAGCGGGTGGCGCAGGTGGTAGAGGACGCCCATGAAGATGACGAGGTCGAACTTTTCGCCGAGCGCGCCGACGTCGTAGACCGAGAGGTTGCGGAACTCGAGATTGTCGTAGCCCAGGGTCTCCGCGGCGAAGCGGGCCTGGGCGAGGTAGCGCTCGTCGCTGTCGATCCCGACCACCCGGCTCGCGCCGCGCCGCTTCATCTCCATCGAATAGAAACCGGCGTTGCAGCCGATGTCGAGCACGGTCTTGCCGGCCAGGTCGTCGGGCAGGTGCGCGGCGAAGCGGCGGAACTTCATGTTGGGATAGTCGCCCAGGAAATGGTCGGGGGCGGTCCACACGCCGCCGAGGTCGATGTTGTGGAACCAGGGTCCGAGCGCGTCGATCTTCTCCTGGAGCTCGCGATTCTCCGGCTCGATGCTTCTGGCGGCGACGTTCATTGGTAGAGCCTCTCGTTGACGGTCATGATGCGGGCGCCCCAATTCCCGAGCGCGAGCCGGGAGACGGAGGCGGGGTCGATGTCGAAGCGGAGCAGATTGTCGAGCGGCAGCCCGAGATAATGGGCCAGCACGCCGCGGATGACGTCGCAATGGCTGACGCAGGCGACGGTCCGGCCGGCATGTTCCGCGGCGATCGCCTCCAGCGCGCGCGCCGCCCGGGCCACGGCTTCGGCCATGCTCTCCCCGCCGGGCGGCCGGGCGGTGGCGCGGGCCTCGTTCCAGGCGTTCCAGGCGGGATCGCCTTCAAGGTCGTTGAAGGCGGTGCCGGTCCAGTCGCCGAAGTCGACCTCGTCCAGCTCGTCGGCGATCGTCACCGGCAGCTCGTGCGCTTCGGCGACCGAGCGGGCGGTATAATAAGCCCGCTCCCTCGGGCTGGAATAGACCGCGGCCAGCGGCTCGACGGCGAGCAGGTCCGCGACGATCTCCGCCTGCTCCAGCCCTTCCCGGCTCAGCGCGACATCCCGCCGGCGACCGGACAATAGCCGGCCCAGCTCGACATGGGCCGCGTGCCGGATGAGGAGGAGAGTTGCCGTCACGCGCTGTTCGATTCCGCCTTCGAAACGATCCTGATTTGCCGCCTCCCAACCGCCCGCGCGGGCAGGCGGTTCCCTGACTCGTGGAGCGAGGCCGACTGATGCGCAAACGGAACAAAGAAGATGATGCCGGGTTTGGAGGGGGTTGAAGAAGAAGCAGCCAACCTATTGATATAACATAGTTTTATAACATAGATTAGAAATGGGGGTTCAATTGCCGGAACGGATTCTCATCACCGGCGGCGCCGGGTTTATCGGACGTGCCGTCACCGGGGAGCTTCAGCGGCGCGGGCACGAGGTGCGGGTCCTGGATTCGCTCATCGAGCAGGTGCACGGCGACCGCGAAAGGCCGGAGGATCTCGATCCCGACGTCGAGCTGATCCGGGCCGACGTCAGGAACGGCGATGCCGTCACCAAGGCGCTGAAGGGGGTCGACAGCGTCGTCCACCTCGCGGCCGAGGTCGGCGTCGGCCAGTCCATGTACGCGGTCGAGCGCTACACGTCGGTGAACGACGTCGGCACCGCCGTGCTTTTCGAAAAGCTGATCGACAACCCCGTCCGCCGCGTCGTCACCGCCTCCTCGATGAGCATCTACGGCGAGGGTTTGTATCGCGACGCCGACGGACGCCCCGTCCAGGAGGCCCGGCGGCAGGCCCGCACCAGCGAGGCGCAGAGCTGGGATCCCGTCGATGCCGAGGGCCGGCCGCTCGTCGCGGTCGCCACGCCGGAATGGAAGCGGCCCGACCTCGCGTCGATCTACGCGCTCGGCAAATATGTCCAGGAGCGCACGACCTTCATCATGTCCGAGGCCTATGGCATGGAAGGCGTCTGCCTCAGGCTGTTCAACGTCTACGGTCCCGGCCAGGCCCTCTCCAACCCCTATACCGGCGTCCTCGCCATCTTCGCCTCGCGGCTCCTCAACGGCCAGCCGCCGATGATCTTCGAGGACGGCGAGCAGAGGCGCGACTTCGTCTATGTCGGCGATGTCGCCCGCGCCTTCGGCGATGCCCTGGAGTTGCCGCAGGCGGCGGGGGAGGTGTTCAACATCGGCTCCGGCGACGACCGCTCGGTGCGCGAGGTCGCCCGCGAGCTCGCCCGAGCGATGGGCCGGGACGACATCGGCCCGCAGATCGTCGGCAAGAGCCGCATCGGCGACATCCGCCACTGCTTCTGCGACACGGCCAAGGCGGCGGACAAATTGGGCTTCCGTGCCGCGAAGGATTTCCGGGAGGGCCTCGCCGAGCTGGCCGAATGGGTCGCGGTACAGACCGCCGACGACCGCGTCGACGAGGCGCGGGCGGAGCTGGAAGCGCGGGGGCTGGTGGCATGAGGGGGGAAATCCTGATCGTGACCTCCCTCGTCATGCCAGCGAAGGCTGGCATCCATGCTGAGTCTGGCCGGGTCGCCGAGTCAGCATGTTCCTCCGTCATGCCAGCGAAGGCTGGCATCCATGCTGAGTCTGGCCGGGTCGCCGAGTCAGCATGGGCCCCAGCCTTCGGGTTCCCATCGAAGTACTACTTCGATGGGTTCCCTCCTGGGGCGACGGGAAGAGGAGCCGCGGCGTGAGCCGCGGCGATCTCATCCGGCCCGCGGACGGGCGGCCGGTCCTGGTCACCGGCGGCGCCGGCTTCATCGGCTGCAACATCGCCGACGCGCTGGCCGAGCGGGGGCACGAGGTGCTCGTCTACGACGCCCTCTCGCGCCCGGGCGTCGAGCGTAACCTCGCCTGGCTGAAGGAGCGGCACGGCGGGCGCATCGCCTCGATCGTCGCCGACGTGCGCGACGAGGACGAGCTTGCCCGCGCCGTGCGCGAGGCCAAGGCGGTGTTCCACATGGCGGCGCAGGTCGCGGTGACGACCAGCCTCGTCGATCCGCGCGAGGATTTCGACGTCAACGTGCGCGGTACGCTCCATCTGCTCGACGCGGCGCGGCTGAAGGGAGACGGCACGCCGATCGTCTTCGCCTCCACCAACAAGGTCTATGGCGATCTCGCCGACCTCGAATTCCGCCTCGACGGGGAAAGATATGTGGCGGTCGACCCGCGCGTCGCCGCCGCCGGGATCGGCGAGGCGCGGCCGCTCGACTTCCACACCCCCTATGGCTGCTCGAAGGGCGCCGCCGACCAATATGTCCTCGATTACGCCCGAAGCTTCGCCATGCGGACCGCGGTCCTTCGGATGAGCTGCATCTACGGCCTCCGCCAGATGGGCACCGAGGACCAGGGCTGGGTCGCCCATTTCCTCATCCGCGCGCTGGAGGGGCAAGCGATCACCCTCTACGGCGACGGCTTCCAGGTGCGCGACATCCTGGACGTCTCCAACGCGGTCGAGGCCTATCTGAGCGCCTGGGAACGGATCGACCGAGTCAAGGGCCGCGCCTTCAACCTCGGCGGCGGCCCGGCCAATGCGGTGTCGCTGCGCGAGCTCCTCGCTTATGTCGCGGGGCTGCTCGGGCGCGAGCTCGACATAAGCTTCTCCGACTGGCGCGCCGGCGACCAGCGCTATTTCGTCGCCGACACCGCCCTCGCCCGCCGGGAGCTCGGCCTTTCGCCCGCGGTGCCGTGGAAGAAGGGGGTGGCGAGCCTCCTCGAATGGCTGCGGGAGTCGCGGGCGCCGACGCCGGATTTCGCCGCCGCCCAATCAGGAGCCGTCGCGGCGGGAGCGGTGTCGTGAGCCGCGCTCCGCTCCGCGTCCTCCTCACGGCCGACGCGGTGGGTGGCGTATGGCCGTACAGCCTCGAGCTTGCCCGGGGCCTCTCGCGGCTCGGCATCGGCACCGTGCTGGCGGCGATGGGGCCGCCGCCGGACGCGGAGCAGCGCCGGCAGGCGGCCTCCGTCCCGGGGCTGGAGCTGGTCGACACCGGCCTCGCGCTCGACTGGCTGGCCGAGGATGCCCTCACCTTGCGCCACGCCGGGCGGGCGGTGGCGACGCTCGCCCGCGATACCGGCGTCGATCTGGTCCAGCTCAACGCCGCCGCGCTGGCGGCCGACGCCGAGTTCCCGGTGCCGATGGTGGCGGTCCACCACAGCTGCGTCGCCACCTGGTGGGAGGCGGTCCACGGCACGGACCTCCCCCGCGACTTCGCCTGGCGCACGGCGCTGGTGCGCGCCGGCCTTCACCGGGCCGACGCGGTGGTCGCGCCCACCGCCGCGTTCGGCGACAAGGTGCGGCGGCTCTACCAGCTTCCGGAAGCCCCTCACACCGTTCACAACGGCCGCTCGCCGCTCGCCGTGCATCGCGGCGCGCAGCACGATTTCGTCTTCACCGCCGGGCGCCTCTGGGACGAGGGCAAGAACCTCGCGACCGTCGACGCCGCCGCCCGCGGCCTGAGCGTGCCGGTCCGCGCTGCGGGGCCGGTCAGGGGCCCGAACGGGGCCGAAATGATATTCGACAACATCCATTGCCTCGGCTCGCTCGGCGAGGAGGAGCTCGCCCGCTGGCTGGCGGCTCGGCCGGTCTTCGTCTCGGCCGCGCTCTACGAGCCGTTCGGCCTTGCGGTGCTTGAAGCGGCCGCGGCCGGGTGCCCGCTGATCCTCTCCGACATACCCACCTTCCGGGAATTGTGGGACGGAGTGGCGACGTTCGTGAACCCACGCGACGAGGATGGCTACATCCGTGCCGTTTCGGCGCTCGTAAGCGACGATTTCGAACGTTCCGTCCAGGGCCGCGCCGCCGCCGACCGGGCCGCCCGCTTCACCCCGGACGCGATGGCGGCGCAGATGGCCTCCCTCTACCGAAGGCTGCTCCCGGCGGTCCGCGGCCCCGTCCTCGCCGCGAGGGCCGCCGCGTGAAGATCGTCTACTTCACCCACAGCCTCGCCTCCTGCTGGAACCACGGCAACGCCCATTTCCTGCGCGGCGTGCTGAGCGAGCTGTCCCTCCGCGGCCACGACGTACAGGCCCGCGAGCTGGAAGGCGCGTGGAGCCTCGAGAACCTCCTCGCCGACCATGGCGATGCCGGCCTCGCCGCCTATCGCGCCGCCTATCCGGAGCTCGATTCGAAGGCTTTCGCCCCGCAGGACGAGCTGGAGCCCCTCGTCGACGGGGCCGATTTGGTCATCGTCCACGAATGGAACCCGTCCTGGCTGGTGGCCGCGATCGGCCGGCTGCGGGCCCGCGGCCATGCCTTCACCCTCCTGTTCCACGACACCCACCACCGTGCCGTCTCGGACCCGGAGGCGATCCGCGCCTTCGACCTGTCCGGCTATGACGGCGTCCTCGCCTTCGGGGAGACGCTGGCGCGGGTCTACCGCCGCTGGGGATGGGAGGACCGGGTCTTCGTCTGGCACGAGGCCGCCGATACCCGCCTCTTCCACCCGCCGGAGGTGGAGGGCGAGCGTTCCGGCCTCGTCTGGATCGGCAATTGGGGCGACGGCGAGCGGTCCGGGGAGCTGGAAAGCTTCCTCCTGCGCCCAGCCTGGCGGGCGGGGCTGCCGCTCGAGATTTTCGGCGTCCGCTACCCGCCTGACGCGCTCGCGCTCCTGCAGCGCTACGGCGCGCGCTATTCCGGCTGGCTGCCCAACGCGCGCGCGCCCGAGGTCTTTGCCCGCCATCTCGCGACGGTGCACGTGCCGCGGCGTTATTATTCCACCCTTCTGCCCGGCATTCCGACGATCCGGGTGTTCGAGGCTCTGGCCTGCGGCATCCCGCTCGTCTCGGCGCCGTGGGACGATGCCGAGGGCCTGTTCACGCCGGGCGAGGATTTCCTGACCGGACGGGAAGGCGGCGAGATGACCCGCCAGCTCGAGCGCCTCCGCGACGATGCGGACCTGCGCCGCGCCCTCGCGGAGCACGGCCTCGCCACCATCCGCGCCCGCCACACCTGCGCGCACCGGGTGGACGAGCTCCTCGCCATCGTCGCGTCCCTGAAGCCCCTCCCCTTCAGGGGAGGAATTGGGGTGGGGCCTGTAACGAATCCCGGCCACCCCGAATTCGCCGACAGCCCCCACCCCTCGATCCCCTCCCCCGAAGGCGAAGGGAGGAGGTACGCATGAAGATCGCCTTCTACGGCTCCAGCCTCCTCTCCTCCTACTGGAACGGCGCGGCGACCTATTATCGCGGGCTGCTGCGCGACCTCGCCTCGCGTGGCTACCAGGTGACCTTCTACGAACCGGACGCCTTCGGCCGCCAGCAGCACAAGGACATGGACGCGCCGGACTGGGCGAGGTCGGTCGTCTACGAGGCCACGCCCGAGGCGCTTCGGCGCGTCCTCGAAGAGGCGCGCGCCGCCGACATCGTCGTCAAGGCGAGCGGCGTCGGCGTGTTCGACACCGAATTGCTCGAAGGCATGATCGAGCATAGCCGCGACGACGCGCTGCGCATCTTCTGGGACGTCGACGCCGCCGCCACGCTGGACGAGATGCGCGGCGACGAGAGCCACGCCGTTCGGCGCGCGATCCGTCACCTCGACATGGTGCTCACCTATGGCGGGGGTCCGCCGGTGGTGGAGGCCTATGAGGGCTTCGGCGCCCGCCGCTGCGTCCCGGTCTACAATGCGCTCGATCCGACGACGCACCATCCGGTCGGTGCCGACCCGGCCTTCGCCGCCGACCTCGCCTTCCTCGCCAACCGCCTCCCGGACCGCGAGGCGCGGGTCGAGGAATTCTTCCTCCGCGCCGCCGCCGCGCTGCCCGAACACAGCTTCCTTCTCGGCGGCAACGGCTGGGAGACCAAGGCCATGCCGGCGAACGTGCGTCACCTCGGCCACGTCTACACCCATCAGCATAACGCCTTTAACTGCACCCCGCTGGCCGTGCTGAATGTGGCTCGGGACTCGATGGCGAATATCGGCTTCTCCCCCGCCACCCGCGTCTTCGAGGCCGCGGGCGCCGCGGCCTGCCTCATCACCGACGCCTGGGAGGGGATCGAGCTGTTCCTGGCCCCCGACACGGAGGTCCTCGTCGCGCGCGACGGGCAGGACGTTGCCGAGCACGTCGCGGCGCTCACTCCGGAGCGCGCCCGAGCGATCGGCCGCGCCGCCCTCGCGCGGGTCCTCGCGGAGCACACCTACGCCCACCGCGGCGAGCAGGTGGACGCGCTCTGGCGCGAGATACTGCAGCCCGAGCGGAGCGCCGCCTGATGCGCCTCGTCGTTCTCGGCCTCTCGCTGTCCTCCAGCTGGGGGAACGGCCACGCCACCACCTTCCGCGCCCTGCTCAAGGCCTTCGCGGCGCGCGGCCACGACATAATGTTCCTGGAGCGGGAAATGCCCTGGTACGCTGCCCATCGCGACGTGACCGATCCCGATTATTGCTGCCTCGAATATTATTCCAGCCTCGCCGACCTCGCGCGCTGGCGCCGCGAGATCGGCGACGCCGACGCGGTCGTCGTCGGTTCCTACGTGCCGGAAGGAGTGCGGGTCGGGCGCTTCGTCCAGGAGCATGCGCGGGGCGTCGCCGCCTTCTACGATATCGACACGCCTGTCACCCTCGCCAAGCTGGAGCGCGGCGATTTCGAATATCTCTCGCCCCAGATCGTTCCGGGCTACGACGTCTATCTGTCCTTCACCGGCGGGCCGACTTTGCGCCATATCGAGCGCCGCTATCATTCGCCCGCGGCGCGCGCGCTCTATTGCTCGGTGGATCCCGAAGCCTATCCGCCGCTGGCCGTACCGAAGCGCTGGGACCTGTCCTATCTCGGCACCTACAGCCCCGACCGGCAGCCCGCGCTCGAGGCCTTGCTGATCGAGCCGGCGCGGCGGCTTCCGGAGCGCCGCTTCGTCGTCGCCGGCCCGCAATATCCCGCCCAAATCGACTGGCCGGCCAATGTCGAGCGCATCGAGCACCTGCCGCCGCTCGAACATGCGCGTTTCTATGCGGCCTCTCGTTTCACCCTCAACATCACCCGCGCCGACATGGTCGCGGCCGGCTGGTCCCCCTCGGTGCGGCTGTTCGAGGCGGCGGCCTGCGCCGTGCCGGTCATCTCCGACCGCTGGGACGGGATAAGCGAGCTGTTCGCGCCCGGGCGGGAGATCCTGCTCGCCGCCGGCGCCGGTCAGGTCATCGAAATGCTGGAGCGCTGCAGCCCGGCGCGGGCGGCGGCGATCGGCCGGGCCGCCCGCGAGCGCGTCCTCGACGGCCATACCGCCGCCCATCGCGCGGCCGAGCTCGAACTTTATCTCCACGAAGCCGGCTCGCTCCTCGCCGAAACGCGCCTGGAGGCCACCGCATGATCCGTCCCGCTCGAGCCAGCCTGTCGCCGCTGAAGATGAACAAGGAAAAGGGAGCCGCCTCGTGAAGCATGCAAAACCCAAGGTCGCGCTGGTCGCAGGCGGGGCGGGGTTCATCGGATCGCACCTCATCGACGCCCTGCTGGCGGAAGGCGCAACGGTGACGTGCCTCGATTCCTACCTCACCGGCCGGCCGCAGAACCTGCGCCATCTCGCCGGCGAGGCCCGCTTCGACTTCGTCGAGGCCGACGTCGTCGACGAGCTGCCGCGAAGCGTGGCGAGGACCCGCTTCACCCACGTCTACAACCTCGCCTGCGCCGCCTCCCCGCCCCACTATCAGGCGGACCCCGAGCATACGATGCTCACCAACGTGCTGGGCACCCGCAACCTGCTGCGCCTCGCCGAGGCGCACGGCGCTCGCTTCCTCCTCACCTCGACCAGTGAGGTCTATGGCGACCCGGAGCAGCATCCGCAGACCGAAAGCTATCGGGGCTGGGTAAGCTGCACCGGCCCGCGCGCCTGCTACGACGAGGGCAAGCGCGCGGCCGAGACCCTGGCCTTCGACTATCAGCGGCTCGGCCGGGCCGAGGTGCGCGTCGCCCGCATCTTCAACACCTATGGCCCGCGGATGCGCCCCGACGACGGGCGGGTGGTTTCCAACGTCATCTGCCAGGCGCTGGCGGGCGAGGACATCACCATCTACGGCGACGGCAGCCAGACGCGAAGCTTCTGCTACGTCTCCGATCTGGTCGACGGGCTGATGGGGCTGATGGACAGCGGCGTGGAGGACGGGCCGGTCAATCTCGGCAATCCCGTCGAGCTCACCGTCCGCGACCTCGCCGAGCGGGTGCTGCGGATGACCGGCGCGAAGTCGAAGCTCGCCTACCGCCCGCTGCCGGTCGACGACCCTCGCCGCCGCCGCCCCGATATCGCCCGCGCCCGGACGCTGCTCGGCTGGCAGCCGCGGGTGCCGCTGCAGCAGGGGCTCGAAGCCACCGCCGCCTGGTTCGCCCAGGACCGCGCCTGGACCGGCGTCGCCGGCAAGCGCGAGCCGAGCGCGGGCACGCGCGAGCTCATCGTTGGGGTGGCGGCGGAATAACGCGCCTCGCCAGGCGGATCTCGGGAGGCGAGCCTATTTCGCGAACAGGTTCGCCGGATCGGCCATGGCCTTGATCTCGATCGCGTTGCCGGAAGGGTCGAGGAAGAACATCGTCGCCTGCTCGCCCGGCTGGCCGCGGAAGCGCACCGCGGGCTCGATCACGAAATCGGTCCCGGCGTCCCGAAGCCGGGCCGCGAGCGCCTCCCAGGCGGCGATGTCGAGGACGGCGCCGAAATGCGGCACCGGCACGTCGTGGCCGTCCACCGGGTTGTGGTGACGCCGCGCCGGCATGGTCGGGTCGAGATGTGCGACGATCTGGTGCCCGTAAAAGTCGAAGTCGATCCACTCCGCTGCGCTCCGCCCCTCCCGGCAGCCGAGCAGCCCCCCGTAGAAGGCGCGTGCCGCCTCGAGATCGTGGACGGGGAAGGCGAGGTGGAAGGGGGGCAGGGAGGTCATGGCGCCGCCTTAGCGCATGGCCATTGAACCCGCCACATTTCCTCTCGATAAAGCGCCCGCCATGCGGCCGCATTTCTACGCCTTCCTCGCCGGCCTCGCCGCCGCCTGTGCCTTCCAGCCGCTGGGCTTGTGGCCGCTCATGCCGGCTGCTTTGGCTCTGCTGCTGTACCTGGTGGAAGAGGCGCCCGGCCTGCGTTCGGCGCTGGCGAGGGGCTGGTGGTTCGGCTTCGGTCATTTCGCGCTGGGCCTCAACTGGATCGCGACCGCCTTCACCTATCAGTCGGAAATGCCCGCCTGGCTCGGCTGGGTCGCGGTGGTGCTGCTCTCGCTCTACCTCGCCGTCTACCCGGCGCTGGCGGCGGGCGTCGCCTGGCGCTGGGGCAAGGGCAATCCGCTCCGCCTGACCCTCGTCCTCGCCGCCGCCTGGATCGCCACCGAGTGGCTCCGGGCGTCGATGTTCACGGGCTTCGCCTGGAACCCGGCCGGCGTCGCCCTGCTGCCGACGCCGCTGTCGCGGGTCGCTACCCTCGTCGGCACCTACGGATTGTCCGGCGTGACAATGCTGGTCGCCGGCGTGCTGCTCCTCCTGACGCACCGTGCGTGGCGCAGCGCCGCAGCGGTCGGCGCCCTCCTCGCCGCCTCCACCTTCCTCGCTTCGGCGCTTAGCCCGCCCGCGCCGGGCCGTCTCGGCATCGCTATCCGCATCCTCCAGCCCAATATCGGCCAGCAGGACAAATGGCGCCCCGATTTCCTGCGCGAAAGCATCGCCCGGCTGCAGCGTCTCTCCGCCCGCGGCACCGGCGAGCCGCGGCTCCTCCTCTGGCCGGAAGCGGCGGTGACTCGGCCGCTCGAGATCGGGCTGGCCGATCCCTTTGCCCAACTCGAAGCGGCGGGCGTGCGCC
>DASWRU010000006.1:0-64169 GCA_036403015.1 Allosphingosinicella sp. | reverse complement strand
ATGGACTATGACGGGTTCGACCGGCAGGTCGCCTGGATATTCCCCTCGGCGGCGCCGCCCGCTTCGTTCAACCCGGCCAATGCGGCGGCGGCGCTGGCCGGCGCCGGCGCGGTGAACCTCGGCGACTACGAGGCCTATGTGTACGACCCGGCCGGCAACCGCACGAGCCTGAGGAAGCGCGACGGCAGCGTCATCGGCTACGTCTACGATGCGCTGAACCGGGTGACCCAGAAGAATGTCCCCGCCTCGGCCACCGGGGCGCCGGGCTACGGCGTGGTCTATGGCTACGATGCGAGCGGGCTCCAGGCCTATGCCCGGTTCGGCTCGGCGGCGGGTCCGGGGGTGACCAGCGCCTGGGACGGGTTCGGGCGGCTGGCCTCCTCGACCACCAACATGGACGGGGTCGCGCGCACGCTCACCTATCAATATGACGCGCATGGCAACCGGACCTCGTTCGGCGGCAATACCGGCTATGCGGGCGGGTTCGTCTATGACGCGCTCGACCGGCTGACGACGGTGCTTGAGGGCCAGACGCCGGTCGCTCAGGTGAGCTACGACGCGGCGGGGCGGCGGTTCGGGATGACGATGGGCTATCCCGCGGCGAGCTCCTCGGCGGGCTATGGCTACGACCCGGCGGGCCGCCTCGCCGGGCTCACCCACGACCTTGCCGGCACGGCCTCGGACCAGGCGCTGACGTTCGCCTACAATCCGACGAGCCAGATCGTGACGCGCACCAGCTCGAACGACGCCTATGCCCGGGTGCCGCCTTACGACGTTGCCCGCACCTATGCGGTCAACGGCCTCAACCAGTATACCGCCGCGGGCGGGACGGGGGCGGCGGGCTACAGCTACGACGCCAACGGCAACCTCACCGGCGACGGCGCCTCCACGTTCGTCTACGACGCCGAGAACCGGCTGATATCCGCGCGCGGCGCCAAGACGCTCGACCTCGCCTACGATCCGCTCGGCCGGCTGTGGCAGACCTCGGGCGGAAGCACCGGCACCACCCGGCTGCTCTATGACGGCGACCGGCTCGCGATCGAATATGACGGCGCCGGCAACATCCTGGGCTCCTACACCTACGGCGCCGGCACGGACGAGCCGCTGGTCCAGTATGAGACGGTGCCCGGCGGGTTCCGCCGCCTGTTCTACCACGCCGACCACCAGGGCTCGGTCGTCGCGCTCGCCGACCTCGCCGGCAACAAGGTCGCGACCAACAGCTACGATGCCTGGGGGGTGCCGGCCGCCGGCAACCAAGGCCGGTTCCAATATACCGGGCAGGCGTGGATCCCCGAGCTGGGCATGTATTATTACAAGGCGCGGTTCTACTGGCCGGCCCTGGGGCGGTTCATGCAGGTGGATCCGGTAGGGTACAAAGACCAGATTAACTTGTATGCGTACGTCGGGAATGATTCCGTGGATCATGCTGATCCGAGCGGAATGGCTGATCTTGACTTATTCGACTCGCCTGGCGACCGGATGACGGCCAGCTTAGTGGACTGGCATCATGACGACTTTTATACCATTACTGGCCACTGGAGTATGGGCCATCAGGCGGTCGAAGATCAGACCAACCGCGACGAAACGGGAAATCCGACTTTTCTGGGCCCGTCTGCCCTGCTGGATCTCGCGAGCGCCAACAAATATAAACTCGGCACGCCCACGTTCCTGGCAATTTGCCAGACGGGCGAAGTCCCTGCGGGTGGAAGCCTTCCCTTTGCTCAGGTTTACGCAAATCTATCAGGGGGCCCGGTACTTGCTAGTCCAGGGAACATAAAGATGACTCCCAACCGGAGCGGTGGGTACATTTCTATAAAAGCTGACCGGGGCCTTGCTATGTATCGCCCCAATAGCGATCACGCCTCCTACGTCGGCTCTGAGCTTCGCTACTACCCGAAAACGGATACGTATATGAGATATAAGGTTGAGCTCGGATCACGCATACCGCGAGCCGAGACCGTGTGTCGAGGCGACGACTGCAGGGGGGGTAAGCGGTGAGTCGCCGATCGGTCTGCCGTCTGGTCTTTACAGCAGCGGTAAGCGGTTTCCTCGTCAGTAGCTGCCATCGGCAAATAGCGCTTACGGACCATGCTTTCATAGAACAGTCCGCAGCGGCGATTCGGTCCGTGCAGGACGCTGACCGGCCCGCTCTGAGGCCGTTGAAAAGGCGCGGGCTAATCGGCGACGCCGCCGCCGCCGGCACCCTCTCGCAGATTTACGATCGTTGCGCATTTCTCAGGCACACACCCGGCGAGCCAATTCATCCGCCAGTAGAGGTTGAATGCCTCAAGCGAGCAAAAATATGGGATCGGATCGCAGCCGAGAACGGGAGCCCGGCCGCCGCGGCGAGCGAAGCTCAGGCATTGCTGTCCCGAGGAACCTGCGAGGATGTGTACCGGGCGCGTTACTGGCTCGCGAAGACGCTAAAGTGGCATAGCGGAACGCCTTGGAAGGAAATGTCGGCCAGATTAGCCCGACTGGAAAAGGAATGTGGGTGGTGACAGAAAGACGCAAGAGTGGACGCCGAAAAAGTGCGGAAGATATCAGCGGCCGGGGGTGGCCAGCGCCTGGGACGGGTTCGGGCGGCTGGCCTCCTCGACGACCAGCATGGACGGGGTCGCGAGGACGCTCACCTACCAATATGACGCGCATGGCAACCGGACCTTGTTCGGCGGCAATACCGGCTATGGCGGCGGGTTCATCTATGACGGGCTCGACCGGCTGACGACGGCGCTGGAGGGCCAGACGCCGGTCGCTCAGATGAGCTACGATGCGGCGGGGCGGCGCTTCGGGATGACGCTGGGCTATCCGGCGCCGAGTTCCTCGGTGGGCTATGGCTACGACCCGGCGGGCCGGCTCACGGCGCTCACGCACGACCTCGCCGGCACGGCCTCGGACCAGGCGCTGGCGTTCGCCTACAACCCCGCCTCGCAGATAACCACCCGCACCAGCGCCAATGACGCCTATGCGTGGACGCCGCCCTACGACGTCGCCCGCACCTACGCGGTCAACGGGCTGAACCAGTATACCGCCGTGGGCGGCACCGGCGCCGCGGCCTACAGCTACGACGCGAACGGCAACCTCACCGGCGACGGCGCCTCGACGTTCGTCTACGACGCCGAGAACCGGCTGATATCCGCCCGCGGCGCCAAGACGCTCGACCTCGCCTACGATCCGCTCGGCCGCCTCTGGCAGACCTCGGGCGGCAGCACCGGCACCACCCGGCTGCTCTATGACGGCGACCGGCTCGCGATCGAATATGACGGCGCCGGCAACATCCTGGGCTCCTACACCTACGGCGCCGGCACGGACGAGCCGCTGGTGCAGTACGAGACCGTGCCCGGCGGGTTCAGGCGCCTGTTCTACCACGCCGACCACCAGGGCTCGGTCGTCGCGCTCGCCGACCTCGCCGGCAACAAGGTGGCGGTCCCCCGCCATGAGCCCGTCATAGACGGTACCGCCTTTCGCCGCCCGGCCGTGGCGTAAGCCCCTGGCCGCACTTGTGTTTCGAACCAATTAAATTTTTATCGGTTGACCGGGTCCCACCTTGCATGCTGCATTGCCATGGCATCGGCGGAGTCGGCGTGGTTACCGGCTCCCAGGTAAAGGGGCAAAGATGCGAGGGGCAAAATGGAGGGCCGTTGCGGCCCTGACGGGATTGGCTGCCGTGTCGGTTCCGTCACTGGCGGCGGCGGCGGAGACCATAACCTATACCTACGACGCCAAGGGCCGGCTGGTGCAGGTGGTACGCAGCGGCACCGTGAATAACGGCGTCACCACCACCTACGCCCACGACAAGGCCGACAACCGCACCGGCAAGACCACCACCGGGTCCCCCAACCCGCCGCCGCCATAGGCGATCGGGCCGACGCGTATTTCGCGCGGGTGAAGAGGGATGCGATTTCGGGGGAAGTCGTGGGGATGAACAGGGGATCGATCAGACTGGGGGCGTTCGCCTGCGCCCTGCTCACGAGCACCGCGATGACGGCGAGCGCGATTGCGCAGTCGGTACCGATGCCGCGGCTTCACACTGCGGTGGACGGCAATGGTGTCGACCTGATCTCCGGACGGGTCTCGCTCAGCGACACCGATCTTGCCATCGGTCCGCAGGAGGAAGGCGGCCTCGCGCACACCGCCTTCATCGGCGCCGCATCGATTGCGAGCCACGGCTATGTGATCGCGCTGGTCCAGCCGCTGCCGACGAGCGCGGAGATCGCCATCGGCGCAAGAAAGCTTACCTTTACCAAATCCGGCACGATTTGGGTTTCCGACCAAAAGGAGGGCGCGACGCTGGTTGCTACGGCGACGGGTTTCACGCTGACCGACAACGACGGCACGATCTACGTCTTTGATAAGACGATCGTGGCCAATTCGGCGGCTTACGACAATTACAGCGTAACCGCCGTCGCAACGTCGGTGACCCAGCCGAACGGCGTGGTGATATCGCTCACTTACGAGCGCGCCTTCTTCAACAGCTTCGGCAGCAACATCTATGCGGTGCGGCTGATCTCGGTCCGCAGCAACGCCGGCTACCAGCTTACCTACACTCACGCCGGCGCCACGCTCACCGGCTATGCCGACTTGAGCGTGTGGTGGGGAATCGCGAAGGTCACGGCGATCAACACCGCCGTCGATTATTGCGACCCCGCCGTCATGACGTGCAGCGGCCTTTCGCAGCCCGGCCGTGCCGTCACCTACTCCACCGGAACCGCGCCCGACGGCTCGCCTGCGGCGGTGGTGACCGATCCGCTCGGCCGCGCCCGGCAATATTATACGGCCTTTCCCGGCACCGGCTCCGTCTTCACGGTGAGGAAGCCGTCGGGAGAGACGATTTCCTACACCGAGGACGATGACGGGCTGGTGACCGGCGTCTCCGACGGCATCAACAACTGGACCTATCAACCAAGTTACGACGGCAACTTCCTGACCGAATGGAGGACCGACGGCCTCGGCCACACGATCGCCACCTACTCATATCCCGCCGGCGGTCAGCTCCTCTCCTTTCAGGACGGAGCGAACAGGATTACAGCGTACCAATACGACACCTACGGCCGTCTCTCGAGGGTCACGGCGCCCGAGGGCAATTACGTCCAGTACAGCTACGACGCGCGGGGCAACGTCACCCAGACGAGCGCGGTCCCCAAGGCGGGCTCCGGCCTGGCGACGATCAGCATCTCCGCTGCTTATCCATCGACATGCGTTTCGGCCCTGACCTGCAACCAGCCGAGGAGCACCACCGACGCCCGCGGCAACACGACCGATTATGCCTATGACGCCGGCACCGGCCTTGTGACCCAGGTGACGGCACCAGCGCCGACACCGGGCGCTGTGCGGCCGCAGGTGCGTAACAGCTACACCCCCCTCTACGCCTATGTGAAAAATTCGGGCGGAGCGATCGTCGCAGCCGCCTCACCCATCTCGAAGCTGACGGCGACGTCGGTCTGTGCGACGACGGCCTCCTGTGCGGGGACCGCCGACGAGATCAGGGCAAGCCTCGGCTACGGCGCGACCGGGGTCGCGAACAACCTGCTTCCGGTGGCGGTGACCGAAGGCTCCGGCGACGGCGCGCTGAGCGCGACCACGACTACGGCCTACGATTATGCGGGCGACGCGGCCAGCATCGACGGGCCGCTGCCGGGCACCGCCGATACCGCCACCCTGCTGCACGACGGCGCGCGCCAGCTGACCGAGGCGGTGACTCCGGATCCCGACGGCGCCGGGCCGCTCAAGAACCGGGCGGTCGCCTACGGCTACGACCTGGACGGACGGGTGACGAGCGTGACCCAGGGCACCGCCAATGCCGACGGCAGCGGCTTCGTCAGCCTCGTCCAGGCCAATACCGCCTTCGACGCGGCCGGAAACGTGGCGCGCGAGAGCGTCACCGCCGGCGGCGCGACCTATTCGGTGACTCAGTATAGCTACGATGCCGCGGGGCGCCTCGATTGCGCCGCCGAACGGATGAACCCGGCCACGTACGCGTCGCTGCCGGCGAGCGCCTGCACCCTGTCCACCGCGGGCAGCTTCGGCCCGGACCTGATCACCCGAACGAGCTACGACGCCGCCGACCAGGTGACGCAGGTCCAGCGCGCCTACGGAACGTCCGACCGAATCGACGAGGCCACCAGCACCTACACTGCCAACGGGCAGGTGGCGAGCGTGACCGACGCCGCCGGGAACAAGACCAGCTTCGCCTATGACGGGTTCGACCGGCCGTCGGCGACCTACTTCCCGTCGCCGACCAAGGGCGCCGGGACGAGCTCGGCGACCGACTATGAGCAACTCACCTACGACGCCAACGGCAACGTGACGAACCGGCGGCTGAGGGACACGAACAACATCGCCTTTACCTACGACGCGCTGAACCGGGTGACGGCGAAGAACCTGCCCAACCTCGCCACTTACGAGTTCGACATCGGCTACAGCTACGACAATCTCGGCCGCATGACGCAGGCGCTCGACACCAACACCCATTATCTGAACTTCAGCTACGACGCGCTGGGGCGCATGACCAACGAGACGAGCAACTTCTACTCGCGCACGTCAAGCTACGACCTGGCGGGAAGGCGCATCCGCCTCGCCCATGGCGACGGCTTCTATGTCGACTACGACTATCTGACCACCGGCGAGATGTGGCGCGTGCGCGAGAACGGGGCGGCCTCGGGCGTCGGCGTGCTTGCCACCTACGGCTATGACGATCTCGGCCGCCGCACCTCGCTGACCCGCGGCGACGGGACGGTGAGCGGCTACGCCTATGACGCGGTGTCGCGCCTGACCCAGCTCAGCGACGACCTGGCCGGCACGACCTTCGACCGGGTGGCGGGGTTCAGCTACAGCCCGGCTGGCCAAGTCACGCAGGCGACCCGCTCCAATGACGCCTACGCGATGACCGGCCGCGCCAGCGTCGCCAAGGGCTACACCGCGAACGGGCTCAACCAGTACATCGTCGCCGGCACGGCGAGCCCCACCTACGACGCGCGCGGCAACCTCACGTCGGCGGGGCCGACGCAATTCACCTACACGTCGGAGAACAAGCTGGCGTCGAACGGGTCCAACCTGCTCGCCTACGATCCGGCGGGGCGGCTCCATTATTATCCGCAGGCGGGGCTCGCCTGGATGTACGACGGCGGCCAGCTGCTCGCGGAGCTCAACGCGTCGAACACGGCGCAGGTCGTCCGCCGCTACGTCTACGGCGCCGACGAGGACGAGCCTTTGGTCTGGTACGAGGGCTCGGGAACCACCGACCGGCGCTTCCTGCACGAGGACGAGCGCGGCAGCGTGGTGGCGGTCACCGACAGCGCCGGCGGGGCGATCGCCGTCAACAGCTACGACGAATATGGCGCGCCCGCCGCGACCAATGCCGGCCGGTTCCAATATACCGGCCAGGCGTGGATGGGCGAGATCGGCCTCTATTATTACAAGGCGCGGATGTACTCGTCAGGGCTCGGGCGATTCCTGCAGACGGATCCGATCGGGTTCGGCGGCGGCATGAACCTCTACGCCTATGCGGGGGACGATCCCGTCAACGAGACAGACCCTAGCGGGCTCATTGGCTGGTCCCAATGCTACGCGGCGCAGCGCCAGAATGACGGTTCGATCACCGCCTGCGGCGGCCATGACGGAAGTGGCAGCGCAGGATTGAACTATGGCGTCTACTCGATCCCGTCGATTGGTGACGGATGGAACCGCGATCTTGATGCCTTCGAGGCCGAAACGCACGGGCAGCAGCAGAAGTTACTTAGACTTATCGCCCCCACGATGTGCATTGGGCGCGCCACCTTCTCTGCCGTTGGACCCCTTCCTGAAGCCCCAGGCGACTCAGCATTTCGACCGGGGCACCAACCCCAACGAGGCGAGGTAGCGATAGCCGGCGCGCATATCTTCGGCTTCGGCCGAAAAGCGCTGCGGGAAGGAGCGGCATCTGCGATAAAGATAATTCCTGTGGGTCTCTCCGACCTATTCCGCGACACGAGAGGACCAATGCCGCCCTTCACCGTAGGGGACTATGGAGACATAAATATCAGAAGGTCAGGCGAGGTGAGATACGATATTTACAGATGGTTCACGAAGGCGGAAGCGAAAACCTTCGGAATCAAGAGACATGTACTCACTGTAACTATTATACCGCCGGGAGGACATTGTCCGCCGGGGTCGAGCGCGATGTTAGGTGTTTAGGAGACGGTATGTACTTAAGCGATCTTCCTGCCCGCGTGCCGGAAACGGTGATCGCCGATCTTAGCTCGTTACGCGGCCGGTGCGCGGTGGTTCGTAAAATGAGCGAGAGCGAAGCCGGTAACGCGATTGTGCTTAACTGCGGCACACGCGCCAGCCTTATCAGCCGCGAGCTGAAGGGCTTCTCAATCGACCGGGTGAGCGCCTGCAAAATCGTTCTGATAGTAAGCTCCGTACAGGTGCCGAAATTGTTCAGCCTGAGCAACTGCAATGGACGGGGCGATATTCGCTACCTTGGGCGCGCATGGGTAAGCCGGATCCTGCGCAGACAAGGAATTCCGCCTTCTCGACTCGAATACGTTTCGTATCAAAAGGTGAGACAGCGCCCACTTTGCTATAAGGTGGAGACGACCTATGACGTCCACCCAAGGTCGGCCACAAACTTCGCATCCGCGGCCGGGACCTTCTGCGTCCCTCGATGAGGAGAATTGGCCGGACTCTAACGCGAGTGGGCCGGCCCAAGGGTTCACCATACAAGATTTTCTTTGTAGCGAGTACCTGGGCTCATGAGATGAAGAGCTTCGTGATTGCGCTCAGCTTGATAGGGGCCGCTATCATGGCCTTCGCGGTTACGCGTCCGTCCAGCGGGTCCGGTGCCCCGTCCATCTTCTGCAGCGAGATCATCAATCCTTTCAATTTGGAGGGCTCATATGAGGTGACGGTTCCCCATGCGCAGCATCAGGCGTTCGACTCGCAATTTGTAGCGTTCTTTCGGGGCCGGGGGCTAAAGATGTCCTCGGGTCAACTGCCTCTTTCCGAGGCTGGCTTACCGAACTCATACTTTTTGAGCTACAACTCGACTGGATGCAACGGTCTCGCATTCGTCTGGTCGAGTAACGTTGCACATCCAGACCAATTTCTCGTTTCCTTTCATTACAACAGATTTTATGGCAAGGGGGAAGCAATGACCCTCGAGCGACAATTTCTGACCGTATTCGGCCGGAAATATAGAATAACGCGTTCTAAAGAATAGCCTGCTGTGGTTAATGGCCTAGTCCTCGTCGCGATGAGCTTTGCGGTTATCGTTCAAAATTTAACCGGCTTATCATTGCCGCACTTAATCAAGCGGGCCCAATCATATTTGATTAGCTCGATCAGGCGATGGCGAACATACGAAAGCAGGAATATGCAGATAAGCCGCCTTTCGGGGTATATCGGCAGCTTGGTCATGATGCTTTCAGGATGTACGGCATCGACGCAGCTTCCTGTGGCATCCGTTGATATCGAGACCCCGCTATCGATCGATCAAATACTCGAGCGGACGAGGAAAGTTTCCCGGTGCCTCTCGCTGGACTTGCGCTATGGAACGTCCAGGCAGCCCTACGGCACCCTGCTCACGGTTCGGATGTGGGGCGACGGCTACGAACTCGTCCTTTACAATCCCATGGAGCAGTCGAAGTACAATCTTAGCGCCTATGAATCCCCGGTCGGCAGTGGCGCGGCCGATCGAGCGAAAGGCGCGCTGGAACGGATCAGGAAAGCGTTGGTATTGGTAGCGGACACCGCCCGCGGGTGCGGGGCCTGAAGGGCTACACCGCGAACGGGCTCAACCAGTACATCGTCGCCGGCACGGCGAGCCCCACCTACGACGCGCGCGGCAACCTCACGTCGGCGGGGCCGACGCAATTCACCTACACGTCGGAGAACAAGCTGGCGTCGAACGGCTCCAATCTGCTCGCCTACGATCCGGTGGGGCGGCTCCATTATTATCCGCAGGCGGGGCTCGCCTGGATGTATGACGGCGACCAACTGCTCGCGGAGCCCAACGCGTCGAACACGGCGCAGGTCGTCCGCCGCTACGTCTACGGCGCCGTACCGGGCAGGCGTGGATGGCGGACCTCGGGCTCTATTACTACAAGGCGCGGATGTACTCCTCAGGGCTGGGCCGGTTCCTGCAGACGGACCCGATCGGCTATGCCGGCGGGATGAACATGTACGGCTATGTCGGCGGGGACCCTGTGAACTTTGTCGATCCATTGGGGACATGTCCCGAAGGTTCCGTGAGAGAGAAAATAGATACGCCGGACTGGACCCCTCCTAGCGATGATTCGGGCGAAGTTTTCTTCTGGGTCCGGTAAGGACATAACTGTCACGGCTCAGTTTCGCTGTGTCGGCTTTGGTGGGTCGAATTCCGCGGCGATTGGGGGGACCAAAGCCGGCCCGCCTAGCGGCGGAGGGGGACGGGGTTTTGATTGCCGTCATCCTGGGCCAGTGGAAGGCGGCCAGTATAACTGCCGTTCAGCAACTGGGAGCAGCAGTTCCACGCCACCGGCTCAACTACCGCGGACGAAGGAAGAGAAGAGAATCCAAAATTGCGAGTTCGACGCGCGGTCTCACAGTGGCTATGGCTGGGAGGCCCTCGTCACTTTGGCGGGGAGGGCCAAAGGGGCGGCTGGCGAGGCGGCTTTCGGTCTAGGCGTTGCTATCTTGTATTACGATACGATCGTAAAGGCGGATGAAGCTATCAATAAATGCCCAGGGTGGAACTCCCTATGGTAAGCAGATTGCTGACGATCATAATACCACTGCAATTCATTTCGATCACGTTGAGCTGGTGGTCAGGAAGATTTAATGGAGCGGCCAGCTTGGACTTTTTGACCATACTTTGCGCTCAACTTGCTTTGCGTAAAGCTCGCGAGAGTTAGGCCGTATCCGCCATCACCGCCATGACCTGGGATGGGCCGGGCAACCCTCCTCACCGTCGACGGCCCGCTCTCGGCCGCCGCACCTCGCTGACCCGCGGCAACGGCACCGTCGCCAGCTTCAGCTACGACTCGGCGTCGCGGCTGACCCAGATCGCCGACGACCTCGCAGGTAGAGTTGCGGCTGGTCGGGCAACCCGAGCGGCGCTCCATGAGGCCGGCCGAGGGCTGTGCAAAAATGCCAGGGAGTTTCAAGAGGGCCATGGACAAGGTAATTCACAGCCTGCCGACTTCGGACGCCGGTCTGGACCGCGTCGAAATGGATTTCAATGGCGTCGATCTGTTATTAGTGGCGGTGTCGCCTTTGGGTTCGACAAGGATGCCCTCTTCCTACGACACTTTTATCCAGGTCGATCTGGAAGGTTCGGTAGCTGATCTGCTGTCCTCTCCAGCCGGGCGCTTCGTCATCAAAGGCGTCCGCCAATATCGCCTGTTCTTATCCAATCATGGATCTTTGGAGTTAGTGGCCACTGGTGCAGACGTCTCATAAGCTTAGACCGGAGGGTTTGTGGAACGCTAAATCGGGCCTCTCACAATGTTCGTAGCGAACCGGCGCCGGAGGCACGAAGCCGGCTCCACGCGAAACGCCTAACTCGTCACTCCCTCAGGAGGCGCGCGATGAGTCTTTCCGATCCAGGCGGCGCGAGCGCATTGGCGGCCGCGGTCCTGTGGGTGCAGGACACCTTGCTAGGCACGGCGGCAACCGCCGTGGCCGTGATAGCCGTCGCCTCGGTGGGGTTGATGATGCTGGCCGGGAGGGTTGACGCGCGGCGCGCCGGAACCGTGCTTCTCGGCTGCTTCATTCTGTTCGGCGCCGCCAGGATCGCAGCCGGCCTGCGGGCGACCGCCGAGGAGGGAGATACCCCACTGGTGGCCAGCGAGCCGGCTGCGCCCCTTGCGCCGGCGCCGGCGCCTCGCCCTCCCACCCGAAGCCCGGCCGCGGACCCCTATGCGGGGGCGGCCGTGCCGGCGTCGTGACCGCCCGCTGCCAAATCGGGCCTTGATCGACGTAGGGGCCTAGTGACTGCGCCCCCCGCCCGTCACAGCAGGCGCCGGCGTCCGGCGGCGGCGAGGGGCGCCGGGCCGGCCGGCTCGGCATGTTTGTTCTCGCGCCGGCGGCCGAACATCAGGCCGCCTTCGAGGCGCGCGCACAAAGCGGCGTAATAATCGGCGAGGAACTCGCGGTCCTCGCCCTGCTCGTCGAGGCCGGCCTTGTGGCGGATGGTGCGGGCGACGGTGGCGATCGCGTCTTGGCGGCCACCGCGCAGCACGTCCTCCAGCGTCTGCAGCTCGTAGACGCCGTAGAGGCCGAGCGCCGCCTCGCTGAAAACGCGGCGCGGCCGCTCGGCGGCGGCGACGAGGTCGGCGCCGAGCTGGCTGTCGACCGTGCGCACCACCCAGGTGCCGGCGATGAGGTCGCCGACCCGCAGCCGGTCGCGGTTGAACAGCGGGAAGAACAGGAAGATGCCGCTCCACAGCAAGGCGAACAGGGTGAGGAAGGCGTCGGCCGTGCCCTCCGCCGCCTGCGCGCCGAGGAAGGAGAGCGGGAGGAACACCTCGATCTCGCGCATCGCGTTGCGGGCGATGACGGCGCCGCCGGTGAGGCGCGCGCCGTCGCGCGCGACGACTCGGAGGCCCAGCACCCTCTTGCCCGGGGTCGCGCCGCGGCCCCCCATCTCGAACAGCGAGAACCAGCCGTTCCTCAGCACGAAGGAGCCGAGCATCCAGAGGATGCCGAGCAGCTCGGCCTTGGCGACGCTGACCACCATCACGACGAGGATGGTGGCGATGACGAGGGTAAGGAGAATGATCAGCGCGTCGAGCATGAAGGCCGCGGCGCGCGCGCCCGCGGTGCCGAGCTCGAGCTGGAGGTCGACGCCCTCCGGCGTCACGAAGCCGCGCTTCAGCGTGCGCGGGACCTCGGAGCCGCGGCGGAAGGGCCAGCGCATCAGGCGCGCCGCCGAGGCAGATAGAAATAGAGCAGCCAGCCGGCCAGCGCCGCGCCGCCGATCAGGAAGCGGATCGTGTCGTCGGTGACGGTCTGGCGGCCGACCCCTTCCAAGAGGCCGGCGACCGCGAGCATGATCACCGTGCCGGCCATGGCGACGGCGGCCGAGCGGCCGGCGCGGACCGCCGCCTCGGTGCGCGACTCGCGGCCCGGAAAGGCGATGGCCGTGCCGATGCGCAGGCCTGCCGCTCCCGCCAGGCAGATAGCGAAGATCTCGGTGGTGCCGTGGATCATCAGCCAGCCGGCGAGGTTCCAGCCGAGCCCCTTGGCCGCGAACACGGCGAAGAAGGCGCCGAGCATCAGCCCGTTGTAGACGATGAGCAGCACGGTGGGGACGGCGAAGGCGAAGCCCAGCGCGAAGGCGAAGATGGCGATCTGCGCATTGTGTGTGAAGAGGAAGGTCGCGAAGGTCCCCAGCCATTCGGTCTGCTTGTCGTAGAGCGTCGCCCGAAGCGCCTCGGCGGAGGCGGATGGATCGCGGCCGCCCGCGAGGCCCTGCGGGATGATCCCGAAGAACCAGCTCGGGTCGCTCCTGACCAGGAGGTAGGCGACTGCGGCGGCGGCGAAGGTGAGGAGGACGCAGACCAGGGTCTCGCGCCACAAAGCCTGTACCGCCTCCGGCCAGCCGCGGGCGAAGAAGCGCGCGAGCTGGCGCCCGGCCGAGGTCTGGACGCCGTAGATCTGGAAATAGGCGCGGGTCGAAAGCTGCTCGAGATACGCGATGAGCGCGCGGTCGAGCGAGGTGTCGCGGGCGACGGAGAGGGACGACAAAGTGGTGCGGTAGAGGAGGGGGAGGGCAAGCAGATCCTCATCCGCCAGGGCGCGGATCGAGCGCTTCTCGATGCGGCGGAGCATCTTGTCGAGCCGCTCCCAATCCTGCTGGTGGGCGGCGCGGAAACGGCTCGCATTGACCAGCGCCGGCCGCGCTTCGACGATCGCGGATGGCTCGCCGCTCACAACAGGTTCCTTCGCTTGAGGTCGACATAGCCGGCGACGAGCCGCTCGCCGACGCGGTCGTGCTCCGCCTCGATGACGTGGACGCCGAGATGCTGAAGGCGGGTGAGGGCGAGGCGGCGGTCGCGCAGCAGCGCCGCCGCCGTCACCGCGCGGGTGACGTCGTCCGCCTCCTCGGGTGCCTTGTCCGCGATCGTCTCCAGCTCCTCGTCGCGCAGCACGACGACGAGGAGGAGGTGGGTCTCGACCATTCGGCGGGCGGCGCGGACCATGAAGTCGGCCGAGGTGAGGTCGGTGAATTCGGTGAACAGCACCACCATCGAGCGGCGGGTGAGGCGAGTGGCGAGCGTGGTCAGGGCGAAGGTATAGTTGGTCTCGTCCCCGCTATAGTCGATATTGGCGGCGAGCCGCTGCAGCTCCGGGAAGGCGGCGGCGCCCGACACCAGGCCGCTGGCGATGCGGGGGCGGGAATCGAAGGCGTGGAGCGCCACCCGGTCGCCGAGCTTCAGCGCCACCCAGGCGGTGAGCAAGGTGGCCGCGACCGCGCGGTCGACCCGCGGCAGGCCCGCCACCGGTTCCGACATCTGCCGCCCCGCATCGATTGCGAAGACGATCTGGGCGTTGCGCTCGGTGCGATATTCCTTGGCGTGGAGCTTCATGTGGCGGGCCGACTGCTTCCAGTCGATGGCGCGCCGGTCCATGCCCGAGCGGAACTCGACGAGCGTGTCGAAGTCGCTGCCCTCGCCCCGGTTCACCTGCGCGATGAGCCCGGCGAGGGCATGGCGCTGGAAGATCTGGGCGCCGCGCTCGCGCAGCGGGCGGATGTCGGGCAGCACCGGGAAGCCGGCGTCGAGATCGACGCGCCGCTGCCGCCAGGCCAAGCCGAGCGGCCCGCGCCAGCGCAGCCATGCCTGCTCGATACGGGCATAGCCGCGCCGCACCAGGCTGAGCGGCAGCATCGCCGCGCCGCGCCCGCTTTCGAGCGGGACGAGCAGGCGCCCGTCGTCCTCCGTCGCCACGATCCGGCTGACGGCGAGCGCGACCGCCGCGGCGGAGGGGCTGCGTCCGCCTGAGAGAGTCACGGTCACCCGCGCGTCCTTGGTCTCGCCGACATAGGCGTGGTCGGGAAGGTCGATGCGGACTTCGCCGCGGCGGGCGGCGGTGGCGGCATCGCAGGCGGTGAGGATCAGCACCGCGGCCGGCCAGGCGAGGCCGGCATACCAGCGCTCGGGCATGAGGGCGGCGACGATCAGGGTCAGCGGCGCGCCCGCCGCCGCCGCCAGCACCGCCGCCCTGGTGGGGTAGATCAACGCGGCGCCTCGATCGTCTCGATGATGCCGGTGACGACGTCCTCGACCTTGCGCCCGTTTATCTCCGCGGCGGGCGAGAGGATCAGGCGGTGGCGAAGGAGCGAGGGGGCGAGCGTCTTGACGTCGTCGGGGATGACGAAGTCGCGCCCGTCGATCGCGGCGCGGGCCCGCGCGGCGCCGGCGAGCATCGCGCCGGCGCGGGGCGAGGCGCCGGTCTCGAGGTCGGCGACGTCGCGGGTGCCCCGGATCAGGCCGGCTATGTAGTCGATCACTTCGTCGACCAGCCTCACCTCGCCGACCGCCGCCACCGCGGCGCTGATCGTCGCCGCCTCGGCTTGCCGCTCGACGCCCCAACCGGCCGGCTCCATCACGCCCTGGCGGGCGCCGTGGGTGGCGATGATCCTGCGCTCCTCCTCCGCCGACGGATAATCGACATTCTGCTTGAACAGGAAGCGGTCGAGCTGCGCTTCGGGCAGGGGATAAACGCCCTGCTGCTCGATCGGATTCTGGGTCGCCACGACCATGAAGCGCTCGCCCAGCGCCAGGCTCTCGCCGTCGATGGTGACGGTGCGCTCCTGCATCGCCTCGAGCAGGGCCGCCTGCGTCTTCGGCGGAGTCCGATTGATCTCGTCGGCGAGGAGCAGCTCGGTGAAGATCGGCCCGCGGGTGAGGGTGAAGGTCGAGGTCTGGAAGTTGAACAGATTGGCGCCGATGATGTCGCCGGGCATCAGGTCCGGCGTGAACTGGATGCGGCCGAAGTCGAGCCCGACGGCGCGAGCGAAGCTGTGGGCGATGAGCGTCTTGGCGGTCCCCGGCGGCCCTTCGAGCAGGATATGGCCGCCGGCGAACAGCGCAACGAGCATCAGGTCGACCGTCGCTTCCTGGCCGACCACAGCCTTGGCGACTTCGCCCCGAATCGCGCCCGCGAGCGCCTGGACTTCTGAAACCTTCACCCCTGTTTCTCCCTTTGCCATTGATGCAGCGCCTGTGCGGCGGCGAGGACTTCGTCGCGGCGGCGCGCCCGTGCCGCGGCGCCCGCCAGATCGGAGAAGCGCCTCGGCCCGCCGAGCTGGTCGAGATAGGCGTCGACGCCGCCGTCCTTGAGCCGCGCGGGGACTCCGAACACGACGCTCGCCCGCTCGCGGATCATGTCGGCATAACGCGCGCCGATCGACCCCTCGCGCCGCGCCTTGCGGACCAGCGCGGCGGTATTGTCGATCAGCGCCGCCTTGCCGAAGGCGAGCGCCCGCTCCGGGCGGCGGGGCGCGCCGAAGCGGACGAGGGCGTGGAGCCCGGCGAGCAGCAGGGCGGCGGCGATCGCCAGCGTGGTGGCGAGGAACGGCGGATCGAAGGCGAGCTTGAGCGGGCTTCGCGAGCGGCCGAGGCCGTTGGCGGTGACGTCGAACACGATCGACTTGGCGCCGGTGGAGTTGAGGAAGTCGAGCATGGCGAGGGCGGCGCGGGCATTGGCGAGGTCGGCCATTCCCTGGTTGTCGAGCAGGTCGGGGTCCGACAGCACATAGAGCGGCTCGTCGCCCAGCTGGACGAGGACGCCGTGGCCCTCCAGGTCGGCGACCATCAGCGATACGCCCTTGCCGCTGACGGTCTGGAGGGCGCCGGGGGCGATGAAGCGCATCTCGGCCGGGGCGCGCGAGTCGACCGTCCGCAGCGGGGTTCCGGCGCTGCGGTGCCGAGCGACGGTGAGCGGGTGGGCGGGGGCGAGGATCCGCTCCGGGTCCGCCCGCCATTTGAGCCCGGCTTCGCGCACCCAGCCGGAATGCGTGCGGTCGGCGATCGTCTCCCATTTCGGCATGACGAGGAGCGTGGGCTTGGCGGCGCGCTTCGCGAGCTGGGCGCTGAGGTCGGTCGCGCCGCTATCGGGGGTGATGACGACGAGGTCTTCGGTATCGAGCGCGGCTTCGCTGCGCGCGATCACGGGATTGCGGCCGGTGGCGCGGGCGAGCTCGACGATTCCGGCAAAGCCGGTGGCCGCGTTCGACAAGGCATGGGCGCCGCCGTTGCGCCCGGAGCGCAGGTCCGGCGCATAGGCGCCCAGCACCAGCATGGCGATGAAGGCGAGGATGCCGACGGCGACCATCAGCATCGCCGTCGCCGGGCGGAACGCGCCCTCGCCGCGCGGCGAGGCACCGAGGGCGAGGTCGCTCACGCGCGCCAGGTCCCGGGCAGCACGAAATCCGCATAAGCGGCGCGGGCGGCGGTCCAGTCGCGGCCGTCTACCTCACGACCGCCGAACAGGCTGCGCTCGACCAGAGCGGCGATGCGCGCGAACAGCTGCCGGGCGGCGCTCGGCACCGCTTCCGCGGCGGCAAGCTCGCGGCTGGTGAGGGCGGGGCGGACGAGCCGGGGCCGCCGCCGCGCCAGATCCTCGACCGATCGGAAAAGGAGGTGGTGGATCGCCTCGGCATAGCGCCCCTCTTCGGCCAGCGCGTCCGCCTCGCGCAGCCAGGAGCGCGCCGGGGCCGCCTCCGGCGCCCAGGCTTCCTCCTCCGTCCCCGCCGTCACCGCCGCGGGGCGGCGGCGGCGCGGCAGCCGCCACTCGCCGTGGCGGATGCGCTGATAGGCCATCGCCGCCAGGCCGGCCGCGGCGAGGGCGAGCACGGCCCACAGCAGGATCCGCGCATAGGGTGCGTTCGGCAGGAACCCGCCGACCCAGTCGATCGCATGTCCGACCGGCCGCAAGGTGTGGCCCAGCCAATCGAAGAAGGCGCTCAGCCATGCGGGCGGCGGCGGCGGCGGCGGCGCCGGCTGGAGCGAGAATTGGATCGAGCCGTCGGCCTTGAGCGCGTGATGCGCGGCCGCGAGCCGGTCGGCGCCCCCCGCGGCCGTCTGATAATCCCCCCGGATCGGTCCCTCCCAGGCGCGCTTCGCCCCTTCGGCGTCAAGGGTTTAGCCGATGGCGGCGGGGGCGCAACGGCAAATTGCGCTGGACAGCGAAGGGAGGCTTGGGCAGCCTCGCCGCGGCACCGAATGGGACTGCGGCGCCGAGGGGGAGGGTGAAATGGCGACGAGCGGGGCGGCGGTGCCGGAGCGCAATGTTTCGATAGGGCGCGTCTTCTCGCGCGCTTTCGGCACGATCGGCAGCAATCCGGTCGCGACCCTGGGCATCGCTTTCCTGTTCGGCGCGCTGCCGAACGTGCTCGCCAATTCCGTCGTGCAGCAGAATCGCTTCGACATCGTGCGGGCGCTCGGCCCCGTCGGGACGATCGCGGCGGGGATCGCCACGGTGGTCATCGGCATCGCCTTCGCGATGATCACGCAGGGCGCGCTGGTCCGCGCCACCGTCGCCCATAGCGAGGGCAGGCGGGCCGGGATCGTCGAGTCCGCCTCGGCCGGGCTGGTCGTGGCGCTGCCCCTCGTCGGCCTCGCCATCCTCAACGCCCTCGGCGTGGCGGCCGGCATGATCCTCCTCGTCGTGCCGGGGATCATCCTCTACATCATGTGGTCAGTCGCGGCGCCCGCTCTGGTCGAGGAGCGGCTCGGCCCGATCGAAGCCCTCGGCCGAAGCCGCGAGCTGACGGCGGGCGCGCGCTGGACCATCTTCGGGCTTGAGCTGGTCGTGCTCGTCTGCACCTGGATCGTGTCGGCGATCTTCGGGGTGATCATGGTCATGCTCTACGGCAGCATGCAGGCGATGGCCGCCGCGGCGATGACCGGCTTCTCGATCGGCTACCTCGCCTTCGGCGCGGCGATCCAGACGGTCACCTCGGCCTTCTGGGGCGTCGTCCAGACGGCGCTCTACGTCGAGCTGCGCGAATGGAAGGACGGCCCGCCCGCCGACCGGCTCGCCGAGGTGTTCGGCTAGCCGCCCGGCCGCTAGCGCGGCGCCATGCGGATGGCCCCGTCGAGCCGGACATATTCGCCGTTGAGATAGGGAGTCTCGGCGATGAAGAGCGCTAGCCGGGCATATTCCTCCGCCCGGCCGAGGCGCTTGGGGAAGGGCACCTGTGCGGCCAGCGCGTCCTTCACGTTCTGCGGCATCATCGCCACCATCGGCGTCTCGAACACGCCGGGGAGGATCGTATTGACCCTGATCCCGTCGTTCATGAGATCCCGGGCGATGGGGAGCGCCATGCCGAGCACGCCGGCCTTGGACGCGGAATAGGCCGCTTGGCCGATCTGCCCGTCCTGCGCCGCAACGCTCGCGGTGTTGACGATGACCCCGCGCTCACCGTCCTCGAGCGGGTCGAGACCGACCATGCCGAAGGCGGACCTGGCGATCATCCGGAAAGTGCCGATGAGGTTGATCTGGATGGCGAGCTCGAACTGGTGGATCGGATAGGGCTTGGCCTCGCCGGTCGCCTTGTCGCGGCCCACCGTCTTGGCCGCATTGGCGACGCCGGCGCAATTGACCAGGACGCGCTCCTGGCCGTGCGCCTCCCGCGCTTTGGCGAAGCCGGCCTCGACCGCCTCGTCCGAGGTGACGTCGACCGCCGCGAACACGCCGCCGATCTCCGCGGCGACCCGCTCGCCCTTCTCCGCGTCCCGGTCGAACACGGCCACCTTGACGCCGCGCCCCGCGAGCGCCCGGGCGGTCGCCTCGCCGAGGCCGGAGGCGCCGCCGGTGACGATCGCCGCGATGCTGTTGTCGAGCTTCATGCCTTCACTCCTTGTATGCCGCGGCGCCGCTCTAGGAGCGCAGGCGCCGCCTCGGCAAGGCCGTCGCGCGGCAGGTGCCGGTCGGGGCCGGCTGCGAGGGGACGGGAGAGAGGCGACGCCGATAGTCACAGTGGCGGCGAGCGGGGCAGGCGTCGCGACCGGTTTGCAGCCGCCGGAGCCTGGTCTAGGTAAGCGCGGCAAGCCGCGGAGGTCCGATGACGCCTTTCCTCTTCCTTCTCCTGCTCGCCGGCGCCCCGCAGGAGCCGGTCAAACCCGAGGGGATCGGCCCGCAAAGCTGGGTCACCAACGAGGACTATCCCCTCGAGGCGATGCGCGCGGCGGAGAGCGGCACGGTGAGCTTCCGCCTCGATGTGGACGCCGCGGGGGCGGTGACCGGCTGCACCGTGACCGCGTCGTCCGGATCGGCGCGGCTCGACCAGGCGACCTGCGACATATTGACGGCACGGGCACGCTTCGCACCGGCTCGCGACACCCAGGGGCGGCCGATCGCCTCGACCTGGAGCTCCCGCTTCCGCTGGGTTCTGCCCGAGGGCGCCGGCACCCAGCACGGCATGCCGGGTGCCGACGCCTTGGCGGGCGTGCCGGATCCCGGCGCCCTGGTCGTCCGTTTCGAGCTGACGCGCGACGGCCGCGTCGCCGGGTGCTCAGCTTACGGCGTCGGCGGGCCGACGCCCGGCGGCGCTCACGCGGCCTGCCTCAACCCCGATGCCGGCCCTTATGCCGCCTATTTGCGAAGGCTGGGACCGCGATACCGCAGCGTGACCGTCGCCTCCGGGGCGGCGCTGGGCGTCGGCATCAACGCGGTGCTGCCGCCGCTCCGCGGAGAATTGCTCCTCCGCCGCGCGGGGGAATTGGCGCCGCCCTGGACGCCGCAGGGCAAGCCCCTCTGCCGAACGGTGGTATCGGTGGGCGAGGATGCCGTCGCGCCCGACGTGTGCGCGCAGCTGCGCGCGGCCGGTCAGGCGGAGGCCGGCACCGGCCCGCCGGGTGAGCAAAGGCTCGTCTTCGACTTCGCGGTCCGCGGGGTGCGGCGCTGAGCGATACGCCCGTGCATCTTGTATGCACGTCCCCGCCTATTATAACATAGATTAGACAGGGGCGTTCGCGGGTCAGGTGGTTTGAAGATGCTGGAATGTTCGCGGGAGCGCCCCTGGGGGGTGCATGCCGAACTGCTCAACGACGCGGATTGCCCGCGTTGCGGCTGGACCGCGCCCGGCCCGGCCGGAGACGCCCTTCTCGAGCTGCGCGACGCGGTGGAGGAGGCGCGGGCGCGGGCCGGGGCGCTCGGCTGGGAGCCGATCGACGGCGGCGGCGACACACCGACCGGGAGCGCGCTTTGGCGGCATGACGCCGGGCTGGTGCCCTCCTTGTGCCCGTGCTAGCCATGGCCGGGCCGGGGAACCAGGCGGTGGCTCGGGAGAGCCGCCGCGCCGGGGGAGAATGCCGAGATGGACGAGAGCCTGTTCCCGCCGCCCGAAGAGCCCGAGCCCGAGCCGGCACGGCGGCTGAGCACGGTCGAACGCGCCTTCGAGCTCGCCCGCACCGGCAGCTGTCGAACGATCGAGGAGATCGCCGCTCAGCTCAAGCTCGAGCAGCAGGACGCGGTCGACGCCCATCTCGCCGGCACCTCGATCCGCAAGGACCTGCGGCAGATCTGCGCGGAAGGCCGCACCGCCCGGGTGCGGCGGGCCGAGGAGGCGTCGGGGCCCCTCTGAGGGCCACGTGCGGTCAGCCTGCGGGCTTCGGCCGGGGCGGAATCGGGGTGTGGCCGTAGAGCAGGTTGAGCCACCGGCCGCCGCGCTTCTGGTAGAGCGAGGTAACCCAGACCGGGCTCGGCACCACGAAAGCGCCGCACTTCGTGTCCTGCTCGGCCCGGTAGACGAGCAGGGCGGTGCTCGCATCGAAGCGGCGATAGGTGAAACCGTCCACCTTCCAGCTCGCCACCCGGCACTGGCGGCCCGCAATGCCGGCGATCACCTCCTTCTTCCCCACCGCGCCGACGAAGGCGTTGAGCTCGACATGATCGTCCGAGAGGAAGCGCTGCCAGAAGGCGACGTCCTGCCCCTGCCAGGCGGCCCAGCTCTCCTTTTCGAGCGCGATCAGCTGCGCTTCGAGCGGATCGGGTGCGGCCGCTGGGGTGGGGGCGGCACCCAGTAATAAGGCGGCAAGGAGGGTCGGAAGCATGAGCGATGTCCTCTCGCCCCGAAACAGGCCCGGGAGCCCCGCCACGGGCCATCCCGGTGCGACGAAGGCGGCGGTTGCTGCGACCGAGCGAGACCGCTGGGTACAGGCCTACAACCGCTCCACGATGGTCACGTTGGCCAGGCCGCCGCCTTCGCACATGGTCTGGAGGCCGTAGCGCTGGCCGCGGGCCTTCAGGGCGTGGAGGAGGGTGGTCATCAGCTTGGTGCCCGAGGCGCCGAGCGGGTGGCCGAGCGCGATGGCGCCGCCGTTGACGTTGAGGCGGTCGGGATCCGCGCCGGTTTCGCGCAGCCAGGCGAGCGGGACGGGTGCGAAGGCTTCGTTCACCTCGTAGAGGTCGATCTCGTCGATGCTCATGCCGCTGCGCCGGAGGGCGCGCCTGGTGGCCGGGATCACTTCCTCCAGCATGATGACCGGATCGCCGCCGGTGACGGTCAGGTTGACGATGCGCGCGAGCGGGGTGAGGCCGTGCGCCTTCAGCGCCGCTTCCGAAACGACGAGGATTCCCGAGGCGCCGTCGCAGATCTGCGACGCGTTGGCGGCGCTGATCTTGCCGCCTTCCTTCAGCAATTTGACCGAGGCGATGCCCTCCAGCGTCGCGTCGTAGCGTATGCCCTCGTCCTTTGCGTGGCGGCCGGCGGTCCCGTCATCGAGGACGATCTCCAGCGGCACGATCTCGGCCTCGAACGCGCCCGCTTCGGTCGCCCGCGCGGCCTTCAGGTGGCTGTCGAGGGCGAAGGCGTCGAGCGCCTCCCTGGCGAAGCAATATTTGTCGGCGATCATCTCGGCGCCGACGAACTGGCTGAACATGGCGACTCCGAAGCGCTGCTGGATGCGCTGCGAGAAGGGCCCGGTGCCGATGCCGTGCTGCATAGGAAGGGTGACGGGAAGGCCCATCGGCACCCGAGTCATCGATTCGACGCCGGCGGCGATGACGACGTCCTGGGTGCCGCTCATCACCGCCTGGGCGGCGAACTGCACCGCCTGCTGCGAGCTGCCGCACTGGCGGTCGATCGAAACGGCGGGGACCGAGACGGGGAGCGAGGAGGCGAGCACCGCGTTGCGGCCGATGTGGAAGGCCTGCTCGCCCGCCTGGCCGACGCAGCCCATGATCACGTCTTCAATGGCGGCGGGATCGATCCCCGAACGGGCGACGAGCGCGTCGAGTATCTCGCCCGCCATGTCGGCCGGGTGCCACCCCTTCAGCGCGCCGCCCCGCTTGCCTCCGGCGGTGCGGGCGGCGGCGACTATATAGGCTTCGGCCATGGCGGCTCCTTCGATTTGGGGAGGATGTAGGGCGCGGGGCGAGGGCGGCGCAAGAACTCCCCTCCGCGGGCGCCGGCGAGATTTCTATTCACTGGCGGGACAGGGACCGCCGCGATAAGGATCGGGCGAGGAGACGAGGGCGGCGATGGCGGACAATCCCTTCACGAAGCACCCGCACGACGTGGGGGAGAGCTATTCGGAGCATTTCGGCATCGCGCTCGGCTTCGGGCTGAGGATGATCGGCGGCGGGCTCGCCTGCCTGGTGCATGCGGTGTTCCCGTTCCTGTGCGAGCGCAGCGGCAGCGAGACGGTGGGGCGGCTCCATGGCACGCTCGCCAAACGGGCCGAGAAGCCCAATTGGGAACGCCACCCGATCATCTGATGCGGCCGTGCAACACGCCCGCAAATCCTTTCCTCCGCGGGAACCATTATCCTTGATGCAGGTTAATCCACGTCCCGCCGAGCCGGGGCGGCGACGGCCGTGCGCGGCCCGCGGGGGGAGACAGATGTGACGGAATGCATGACGGCCTCGGCCACGGTCGAGATCCTGCACCAGGCGGTGGAGGCGTTCCGCCGCCGCGAAGTCAATTTCCGCGACATCCTCGAAGACCTTCCCGCCGCCATCTACACGACCGACACCGAGGGGCGGATCACCTATTACAACCGCGCCTGCGTCGACTTTTCCGGCCGCACGCCCGCGCTCGGCGACGACCAATGGTGCGTGACCTGGAAGCTCTACACGCCGGACGGGGAGCGGCTCGCCCATGCCGACTGCCCGATGGCCGTGGCCTTGAAGGAGCGGCGGCCGGTGCGTGGCATCGAGGCGGTCGCCGAACGGCCCGACGGCAGCCGCATCGCCTTCCTCCCCTATCCCACCCCCATTTTCGACGCGGCGGGCGAGCTGATCGGCGCGGTCAACATGCTGGTCGACATCTCCGACCAGAAGGCGGCGCAGGCGCGGCTCGCCTTGATGGCGCGCGAGCTCGACCACCGCGCCAACAATTTGCTCGCCGTCATGCAGGGGTTGCTGCGCCTCACCCGGGCCGAGACGCTCGATGAATATCGCGCGGCGGTCGAAGGGCGGTTCGCCTCGCTGGCCCGCGCCAACAGCCTCATCGCCGAGCGGCGCTGGACCGCCGTCGACCTGAGGACGCTGGTCGAGGAGGAGCTGCACGCCTTCGCCGACACGCGTGTCTCGGCCGATGGGCCGCCGGTCGAGCTCCGCCCGGCCAGCGCCCAATGCTTCGGCATGATCGTCCACGAGCTCGCCACCAACGCGGTCAAATATGGCGCGCTGTCGGGCGGGGCGGGCGAAATCGGGGTGCATTGGAGCCTGGACGATAATGGCAGCCTGATGCTGGTCTGGGAGGAGACTGGCGGGCCGCCGGCGCCCGAGCCGGAGCACAAGGGCACCGGCACCGCGGTGATCGCGGGCGCCCTGCGCCAGCTGGCCGCCGAAGCCTTCCGGGAGTGGACGCCCGACGGCCTGCGCTTCACCTTCCTCTGCGCCGCCGCCCACCTCTGAGCTGGCGTCCGGTCGCGGACACCGGTCTGTCCGCCAGCGGACAGTCGCGGCTACCCTTGTCGCACCCTCGCCTCGGCCCGGCCATGGCCCGTTTCTTGCAGCCGTTGGGGAAAAAGGGCTTGGAGGGACGCGCGTGTCGAAGAAGTGGCGTTGGGCCGGAGTCGCCGCGGCAGGCCTGGCGGCGGCATGGCTCCTGACGGGCGAGGCGGCGGCGCAGACCGCCGGCCCGGGCGGGCGGACGGTCTACGAGGCGGCTTATTTCAGCCCGTTCTCCCCCTCCAACGCGCTTGAGATCGTCCGGCACGTGCCCGGCTTCAACCTCGAGCTCGGCGATCAGGAAGTGCGCGGCTTCGGACAGGCGGCCGGCAACGTCGTCATCAACGGGCAGCGCCCCAGCTCGAAGAGCGACACGCTGGAGACGATCCTCGCCCGCATTCCGGCGAACCGGGTGGCGCGGGTCGAGATCGGCCCGGGCGACCTGTTCGGCTCGGAATTCGCCGGCAAGCCGCAGGTCCTCAACGTCGTCACCACGGCGGCCGGCGGGCTGGCGGGGACGTTTAACGGCATAGCGCAGCGGACCTATGACGGCCGGGTGCAGCCGGACGTCACCGTCTCGGCGCTGCTGCGGCGGGGCGGATCGACCTTCAACGCCTCGGCCGGCTATCAGAGCTATCCCGGCACCGAGGAAGGGTTCGACCGGCTGACCGCGCTGCCGGGCGGCGGCCTCATCGAATATCGGCGCAAGGTGAACCGCTATAGCGACCGCACCGCCTTCGCGGCCGGCTCCTGGGCGCTGAACGGCGGCGACAACCGCAGCGCCCATCTGAACTTCCGGGTGGCGCAGGGCTGGTTCGACCTCGCCCAGAAGAACGACGTATTCCCCACCGGCGGCACGATCCGCGACGACCGCCTCTATGAGGATTACGGCACGCGCGTCTACGAGCTGGGCGGCGACGTCACCCGCCCGCTGCTCGGCGGCGGCATCAAGCTGATCGGCCTCGCCACGCGCCGGCACCGGCACAATGTCGACAGCTCGTTCAACCGGGTGCACAGCCAGGTGATCGGCGGCTTCGTCCAGGACCTCGCCAGTCAGCGCGACGAGACGGTGGCGCGGCTGGTGTGGAACCGCTCCAACCTTCGCGGCTGGAGCGTCGAGAGCGGGGTCGAAGGGGTGCTCAACAGCCTCGACAGCAACGTCAATTTGTTCGGAATCGACGCCGGCGGCGTCCGTACCCGGATCGACCTGCCGATCGACCAGGCGGTGGTGAAGGAATATCGCGGCGAGGCGTTCGTCAACGCCGGGCGGGCGCTGTCCAAGACCCTCAGGATGGACCTCGGCCTCACCTATGAGGCGTCGCGGCTGACCGTCAGCGGCGACGCGCGGGCGGAGAGGGTGCTGAAGTTCCTGAAACCCAAGGCCAGCTTCGACTGGCGCCCCAAGGGGGGGTGGCACGCGCAATTGTCGATCACGCGGACGGTGGCGCAGCTCCAGTTCGAGGACTTCATCAGCACCGCCGAGCTGACCAACGACCGCGTCAACGGCGGCAATGCCGACCTCGTGCCGCAACGCGCCTGGGAGGTGCTGGCGACGCTCGAGCATCCGATCCTCGGCGACGGCCTGGTCAAGTTGGAGGCGGGCTACAACCGCATCTCGCTCGTCCAGGACCGGGTGCCGACCCCGGCGGGGTTCGACGCGCCGGGCAATCTCGGCAACGGCCGGCTGTTCCTGCTGAGGAGCACTCTCGACGCGCCGGTCGCCAGGCTCGGCATCAAGGGCGGCCGAATCACCGTCCACACCTCGCTGGTCGATACCTCGGTCGAGGATCCCTACACCCACCGGCAGCGCCATTTCTCCGGCTATTCGCTGTTCGCGGCGGATGCGAGCTTCCGCCAGGACCTCGGCAAGTTCGCCTATGGCGCGACCTTCTACTTCAACAGCCCGACCTACTTTTTCCGGCAGGACGAGATCGACAAGCCGTACGGCAGCAATCCCTATGTCACCGCCTTCGTCGAATATCGCCCCTCGCCGAAGACGACCGTGACGTTCGGCCTCGACAACCTCAGCGACGGGCCCGCCTATCGCGGGCGCACCTTCTTCTTCCCGGACCGGCGCAAGCTCAGCCCGGACCGGTTCGAGCTGCGCTACCGCAACAAGCACGTCATCGTGTCGATCGGGCTCAAGCACAGCTTCGGGTGACGGGGGTCTTAACGTCCCCAGGCGATGAAATGGGGGTTCTCGAAGCGGCGCTCGATCTTGCCGTAGGCGAGCGGGCCGATCTCCTCGTCGGCTTCGTCCAGCGCGAGGACTCGGCCGCCGGCGGCTTCGAGCACCGCCTGGCCGGCCGCCGTGTCCCATTCGCAGGTCGGGCCGTAGCGCGGATAGACGTCGGCCGTGCCTTCGGCGACGAGGCAGAATTTGAGCGAGGAGCCGGACGGAACGTAGCGCGCGATGCCGAGCCGCGCGTTGCGGGCCGCCGTCCCCGCGGCTTCGTGGTTGCGGCTGCCGATGCCGGTGAGGCCGTCGGCGGGGCGGGGGCGGGGCGCGATCGGCTCCGCCTCGCCGCCGTCCCCGACGCGGAAGGCGCCCTCGCCGCGCCCGCCATAATAGAGGCGCCTCGCATCGGGCGCGTAGACCACGCCCGCGACCGGCGCGCCGTCCTCGACGAGGGCGATGTTGACGGTGAACTCGCCGGAGCGGGCGAGGAAGCCCTTGGTGCCGTCCAGCGGATCGACGCAGAAGAAGCGGCGGCCGAGCGAGGGGATGCGCCCCGCGGCGGCCTCCTCCTCGGCGAGGATGTGGAAGTCGGGGAAGGCGGCGTGGAGGCGATGGAGGATGATCGCCTCCGCGCGCTGATCGGCGAGGGTGACCGGCGAGCCGTCGGCTTTCTCCTCGGCGGCGCAGCCCTCGCCGTAGAGGCGTTCGATCTCGGCGCCAGCCTCGAGCGCGGCGTCGATCATGACCTGGAGCAGGTGCGAGGTCATGCCAGCCGCGCCGCGTGCCAGCGGAGGTGGTCCTCCATGAAGGTGGCGACGAAATAATAGCTGTGGTCGTAGCCCTCCTGATGCCGGAGCGTGAGGGCGATGCCGGCGTCGCGGCAGGCGGCTTCGAGCCGCTCCGGCTTCAGCTCCTGTTTCAGGAAGCTGTCGCAAGTGCCTTGATCGACGAGGATTTCCGGGACGCGCGCGCCGTCCTCGATGAGGGCGACCGAGTCATGCTTGCGCCAGGCGGCGCGGTCCGGCCCCAGATAGCGGCCGAGCGCCTTCTCGCCCCATGGCACTTGCGAGGGCACGACGATCGGCGCGAAGGCGGAGACGCTGCGGTAGCGGCCCGGATCGCGCAAGGCGAGGGTGAGGGCGCCGTGCCCGCCCATCGAGTGGCCGGTTATCGAGCGGCGAGCGGGGTCGGCGGGGAAATGCTCTTCGATCAGCGCGGGAAGCTCGGCATTTATGTAGCTGTACATACGGTAGTTTTCCGCGAAGGGCGCCTCCGTCGCATCGACGTAGAAGCCTGCGCCCTGCCCGAAATCGTAATCCGGAGCGTCCGCCACGTGCGGCCCGCGCGGGCTGGTGTCCGGGGCGACGAAGATCAGGCCGAGCTCCGCGCAGACGCGCTGATAACCGCCTTTCTCGACGACATTGGCATGGGTGCAGGTGAGCCCGGACAGGAACCACAGGACGGGGAGGCGCGCGCCGGTCTCCGCCTGCGGCGGCAGGTACACCGCAAAGGTCATTTCGGTGCCAGTCTCGCGGCTGGCGTGGCGATAGACGCCCTGCGTGCCGCCGAAGGATTTCGCGGTGGAGACGGTTTCCACAGCCATCAGTTCCTCGTCACCCCAGCGCAGGCTGGGGTCCATTCCGAGTCAGCATGGATGCCAGCGTTCGCTGGCATGACGGGTTCCTTCATGCGCCCTCAATAGACCACGACGCTGCGGATGCTCTCCCCCGCATGCATCAGGTCGAACGCGCGGTTGATGTCGTCGAGGGGCATCGTGTGGGTGATGAGCGGGTCGATCGCGATCCGTCCGTCCATGTACCAGTCGACGATTCGCGGCACGTCGGTCCTGCCCCTCGCGCCGCCGAACGCCGAGCCTTTCCAGACCCTTCCGGTGACGAGCTGGAACGGCCGAGTCGCGATCTCCCGCCCCGCCTCGGCGACTCCGATGATGGTCGAGACGCCCCAGCCGCGGTGGCAGCATTCGAGCGCCTGGCGCATCACGTCGGTATTGCCGGTGCAGTCGAAGCTGAAATCGGCGCCGCCGCCAGTCAGATCGAGGATCGCCTGCACCACCTTGTCGGCGCCGATCTCGGCCGGGTTGATGAAGTCGGTCATTCCGAACGCCTCGGCCATAATGCGCTTGGCGGGATTGAGGTCGATGCCGACGATTCGGGCCGCGCCGACCAGCCTCGCGCCCTGGATGACGTTGAGGCCGATCCCGCCGAGGCCGAAGACGACGACCGTCGAGCCGGGCTCGACCCCCGCGGTCCAGATCACCGCGCCGACGCCGGTGGTGACGCCGCAGCCGATGTAGCAGATCTTGTCGAACGGCGCGTCTTCGCGCACCTTCGCCACGGCGATCTCCGGCATCACCGTGAAGTTAGAGAAGGTCGAGCAGCCCATATAATGGTGGATCGTCTCGCCGCCGAGCCGGAAGCGGCTGGTGCCGTCGGGCATGACGCCCTTGCCCTGGGTGGCGCGGATCGCGGTGCACAAATTGGTCTTGCGGCTGAGGCAGGATTTACACTGCCGGCATTCGGGCGTGTAGAGCGGGATGACGTGGTCGCCCGGCCTCACCGAGGCGACGCCCTCGCCCACCTCGCGGACGATGCCGGCCCCCTCATGGCCGAGGATGGACGGGAAGATGCCCTCCGAATCCTTACCTTCCAGCGTGTAGGCGTCGGTGTGGCAGATTCCCGTCGCCATGATCTCGACCAGCACCTCGCCCGCCTTCGGCCCGTCGAGGTCGACCTCGTGGATCTCGAGCGGCCGGTTCGGGGCGACGGCGATCGCGGCTCTGGTCTTCATGGCGTCTCCCTCCCGCGCTAGAGGCTGGTCTCGCGGGACCTATTGCCGCGCGAGGGAAGGGCTGTCGAGGGGAATGGCGGACGATCGGCCGAAGATGCCGCGGACGGTGTGGGCGCTGGGCTTCGTCAGCCTGTTCATGGACCTGTCGTCGGAGATCATCCATTCCCTCCTGCCGCTGTTCCTGACGGTGACGCTGGGGGCGAGCGTGGCGATGGTGGGGGCGATCGACGGCATCGCCGAGGCCACGGCGTCGATCTCCAAGGTCTTTTCCGGCTGGCTTTCGGACCGGATGGGACGGCGCAAGCCCCTCATCCTGCTGGGCTACGGCCTCGCCGCTCTGTCCAAGCCGCTCTTCCCTTTGGCCGGGAGCGCGACGCTGGTGCTCGCCGCCCGCTTCACCGACCGCATCGCCAAGGGCCTGCGCGGCGCGCCGCGCGACGCGCTCGTCGCCGACGTGACGCCGCCGGCGATCCGGGGCCGCGCCTTCGGGCTCAGGCAGGCGATGGACACGATCGGCGCCTTTGCCGGGCCGCTGCTCGCGATCGGGCTGATGATGCTGTTCGCAGACGACATGCGCATCGTCTTCTGGGTCGCGCTGGTCCCGGCCGCCGTCTGCGTCCTCTTCGTCCTGGTCGGGGTCGAGGATCCTCCCAAGACCGCGGCGCCCGCGGCCCCGCCGCCGATCCGCGCGCGCGAGGTGCGCGCCTTGGGGAGGGCCTTCTGGGCGGTCGCGGCGCTGGGAATGGTCTTCACCCTCGCCCGGTTCAGCGAGGCCTTCCTGATCCTGCGTGCGAGCGGCGAGGGGCTGCCGCTCGCGCTGGCGCCGCTGGTGCTGGTCGCGATGAACGCCGTCTACGCGGTGGGCGCCTACCCGGCGGGCGCGCTGGCGGACCGGCTGCCGGCGCGGAAATTGCTGCTCTGGGGGCTCGCCGTCCTCGTCGCCGCGGATGCCTGCCTCGCCGCCGGCGGCCTTCCGCTCGTCTTCGCCGGTATCCTCCTCTGGGGCGCGCACATGGCGCTGACTCAGGGGCTCATGGCCAAGATGGTCGCCGACGCCTCGCCCGAGCGGCTGCGCGGCTCGGCCTTCGGCCTCTTCAACCTCGCCAGCGGCGTCGCTTTGCTCCTCGCCAGCCTCCTCGCCGGCCTCCTCTGGGACAAGGCCGGCCCGCAGGCCACCTTCATCGCCGGCGGCGGCTTCGCGGCGCTCGCGCTGCTCCTGCTCCTCGCCAGCCGGCGGTAGGCTCCCCTCCCTGGAAGGGAAGGAGAGGGCGCTTGCACCCGCGCCGCCGCCTGCATACTGTATACAATATGCAGCGAGTTGCCGACCGGACGAACCTCAGCGACGCGCTCGCCTCGGAGGTTCGTACGATGATCCTCGACGGCGCCCTGGCGGCGGGCGAGCGGATCAACGAGGTCCACCTCGCCGCCCGGCTCGGAGTCAGCCGAACGCCGCTGCGCGAGGCGCTGATGCGGCTCGTCTCGGAAGGCGCGGTGACCAGCGTCGCCCGGCTCGGCTTCTACGTCGTGCCGCTCACCGCCGAGGAGCTGCAATACCTCTATCCGGTGCGCGGCATCCTCGATCCCGCGGCGCTGAGGATGGGCGGGCTGCCGCCGCCCGGGCGGATCGCGCGGCTGAAGGCGCTCAACGCCGAGCTGCAGGCGGCGCGCGATCCGGTCGAGGCGGTGCGGATCGACGATGCCTGGCATTTCGAGCTCATCGCCGGCTGCGGCAATCCGGTCCTGATCGGCTTCATCGAGCAGATGATGTGGCGCACCCGCCGCTACGAGCTCGGCCTGATGCGCGGCCGGACCAATGTCGAGCACAGCACCGAGGATCACGATCGAGTCATCGCGGCGCTGGAGGCGGGCGACCTCGACGCCGCCTGCGCGGCGCTCGCGGCGAACATGACGAGCGGCCTCGAGCCGATCCTCGAATGGCTGGCGGAAAGGGAGACGAAATGAGGAGCGCGGGCGGTGTGTTGTTCGTCGCGATAGCCCTTGCCGCGGCGGCGGCGGCGGCGGAGGCGCCGGCGCCGGATTTGAGCGGCCTGTGGGCGGCGAAGCTTCGCTATGGACCGGACATCAGGGGGCCGCTCGTCCTGATCCGGCGCCCCGGCGGCTGGCGCGCCGACCTGGGCGGCGTTTCGATACCGGTCGCGGCCGACGGCGGGCGGGTCTCGTTCGTGCTTCCGGACGGGAAGGGCAGCTTCCGCGGCCGAAGGCTTGGGCGCGACATCGTCGGCCAGTGGATCCAGGAGAAAAGCGCCACCGGCGGCATCGCCTATGCGACTCCTCTGACGCTCGTGCCCGACGGTCCGGGCCGCTGGCGCGGCGACATCGAGCCGCTGCCGGAGACCTTCACTTACTACCTTCCGCTGAAGCGCCAGGGCCAGGGCTATGCCGCCTATCTGCGCAACCCGGAGCGCAATCAGGGCCGGTTCATTCCGGTCTCCGCGCTCCAGCTGGACGGCGAGCGGGTTCGACTCACCGGCCGCCGCGGCGGCCAGGCGGCCGACGCCACCCTCGCCGAGGGACGTTACGACCGCGAGAACGACGTCCTGTCGATGCCGCTGCGCGGGTCGAGCTTCGACTTCCTGCGCGCCGACGCCGATTCGACCAGCCCTTTCTATGCTCGCGGCAAGGCCGGGGAGCGGTACCATTATGCCGTGCCGCTCCATCTCGACGACGGCTGGCCGGTGGCGAGCCTAAAGGAGGTCGGGATCGACCAGGCCGGGATCGAGCGCTTCGTCCAGAAGCTGATCGACATGCCGCAGGAAGGCGTCGGAACCTCGCAGGTGCACAGCCTCCTCATCGCCCGGCACGGCAAGCTCGTGCTGGAGGAATATTTCCACGGCTACGGCCGCGACACGCCGCACGACATACGATCGGCCGGGAAAAGCCTGACCGCGACTCTGATCGGCGCCGCGATGCTCTCGGGAGTCCCGATCCGCGAGGACATGCCGGTCTACCGGACGATGCTCGGCACGCTCCCGCCCGGCCTCGACGCGCGCAAGGCGCAGATGACTCTTCGCCACCTGATGACGATGAACAGCGGCCATTTCTGCGACGACCGCAATGATGACGCGCCGGGCAACGAGAACGCCATCCAGGCGCAGACCGAATATCCCGACCTCTACGGCTACATATTGCGCCTGCCGATGGACCGCACGCCGGGCGAGAAGATCGTCTATTGCAGCGCCGATGCGCTGCTCGCGGGCGGCCTGCTGGCGAAGGAGGCGGGCGAGCCGCTGCCCGAGCTGTTCCAGCGGCTGGTGGCGGCGCCGCTCCGCATGGGCCGCTACCATTTGAACCTCACGCCCGCCGGAGAGCTCTACACGGCCGGCGGCTTCTATTTCCGGACCCGCGACTTCATGAAGCTGCCGCAGCTGATGCTGAACGGCGGGACCTGGGGCAGGAAGCGCATCGTCTCGCGCGAGTGGGTGCGCAGGGCGTCGGCGCCGCTCTACGATCTCTCGCCGATCCAGCAATATGGCTATTTCTGGAACTCGGCGCTCTATCCGTGGAAGGGCAGGAAGGTGCGCGCGGTCTTCGCGGCCGGCAATGGCGGGCAGATTTTCATGGAGATACCCGATCTCGATCTCGTCATCGCCTTCACCAGCGGCAATTACAGCGAGGCGGCCGGCCTGCTGCCGCAGCGCGTGTTCATTCCCGAAGACATACTCCCGGCAGTGAACTGAGGCCAAATCCCCCTCCCTGGAAGGGAGGGGCCAGGGGTGGGTATCGCCGAAGGCGGGCGGGCCTTGGCGCCGCAAGAGTCTCGCTCCGCTCGTACCCACCCCCGTCCCCTCCCTTGCAGGGAGGGGAGACCCTAGGCGGCGCGGCGATGAATTCTCCCTCCCTGGAAGGGAGGGGCCAGGGGTGGGTACCGCCGAAGGCGGGCGGGCCTTGGCGCCGCAAAGGCTCGCGCCGCTCGCTACCCACCCCCATCCCCTCCCTTGCAGGGAGGGGAGGAGCTAAGCCGCGCGTCGCCACTTGCGGCGGTCGGCGAAGATGGCGCGGGCGGCATTGTGGCCGGGGGCGCCGGTGACGCCGCCGCCGGGATGGGCGCCGGCACCGCACAGATAGAGGCCGGGGAGCGGCATCCGGTAATCGGCATGGCCGAGCATCGGGCGGGCGGAGAAGAGCTGGTCGAGGCCCATCTTGCCGTGGAAAATGTCGCCGCCGGCCAGGCCGAAGCGCTGCTCCAGATGCCAGGGCGAGAGGGCCAGCCGCCCGATCACCGACCCCTTGAAGCCGGGCGCGTAGCGGTCGACATGGGCGATGACATGGTCCGCGGCCTCGTCCACCCGCGCCTCCCAGCCGCCCTCCACCCGATAGGGGAAATGCTGGCAGAACAGGCTGGCGACATGGGCGCCGGGCGGGGCGAGGCTGTCGTCGAGGGTCGAGGGGATCAGCATCTCGACGACCGGCTCGGCCGACCAGGGTCCGGCCCGGGCACTCGTGTAGGCGCGGTCCATATAGCCGAGTGAGGGGCCGAGGATGATGCCGGCGGTGAGATGGTCGCCCGGCCCGGGAAGCGAGGTGAAGCGGGGCAACTCGGACAGCGCGACGTTGATCCGGAAGGTGGCGCTCTCCGCGCTCCAGCCGGCCATGCGGCGCGAGATTTCGGGGGAGACCGAGCCCTCCGGCAGGAGCTTGCCGAACAGGAGCTTCGGGCCGACGTTCGCGGCAACCGCCCCGGCGCGGTAGGTCTTGCCACCGGCGACCGCCCCGGCCGCGCGGCCGCGCTCGACGATAATCTCCTCGACCGGCGCGTCGAGGACGATCTCGACGCCCTTCTCGCGGCAGGCCCTGGTCATCGCCTCGGTGATCGCGCCCATGCCGCCGATCGCGTGGCCCCAGGCGCCCGCCACCCCCGCCGCCTCGCCGAACAGATGGTGGAGGAGGACGTAGGCCGAGCCGGGGCCGTAGGGGCTGGCATAATTGCCGACCACCGCGTCGAAGCCGAACAGGGCCTGGACGATGTCCGTCTCGAAATAGCGATCGAGGATGTCGCCGGCGGATTTGGTGAAGAAGTCGAAGAGGTTGCGCTGCTCCTCCGCGTCCAGGCCGCGCACGCCGTTGCCGAGCTTCAGCGCCGCCATCACGTCCGCCAGCCCCCCGCCGGCATTGGGCGGCGCGCGCAGGATCCACGACCGCAGCATCGCGATCACCGATTGCAGCGCCTTCGAATAGGAATCGTATCCCTCCGCGTCCTTGGCCGAATGGCGGGCGATCTCGCGGCGGGTGAGGCCGCCCCGGCCGGAGAGGAGGTGGTCGGGGCCCAAAGTGGGCAGGAAATTGTCGGTTTTGCGCAACACGACCTTGAGGCCGTGCGCGTAGAGCCGCATGTCCTCGATCACCTTGGCGTTGAGCAGGCTCACCGTGTAGCTCGCCGTCGAGTTGCGGAAGCCGGGGTGGAATTCCTCCGTCACCGCCGCCCCGCCGACCACCGAACGGCGCTCGAGCATCGTCACCTTCAGCCCCTTGGCGGCCAGATAATAAGCGCAGGCAAGGCCGTTATGGCCGGCGCCGATGATGAGCACGTCGGTGTCAGGGATCATGAGGTGCAACTACAGCAAGCGCAGTGCATAGAAAATCCTCCCCGAGCTTGCTCGGGGAGGGGCACCAGCCGAAGGCTGGTGGGGGGCAATCTGACTGCGAATTACCCCTCCACCGCGCTTCGCGCGGTCCCCCTCCCCGAGGCAAGCTCGGGGAGGAATTTCACGCCGCCGGCTGGTGGGCGAGCCTCACGCCTTCGAGCAGGGTGTCCTGCCTCAGCTGCTTCGCTACCGCCTCGGCCCCTCCGCTGGTCTCCTGGAACAGGCCGAGCGTGTCGAATTCCTCCGGCGTGACGGGCTGGAGCGAGAGATCGGTATAATCGTAGCGGGCGGGATCGGCGAGCACCCGCTTGATCACCGCCGCCTGCTTGCGAAAGCCGCGCCAGTAGCGGAACGCCTTCACCGCCGTCTCCATGACGTAGCGCGGATAGAAGAGGATGGCGGGCTCGCGCTTGAAGCCGGGACGGCGGGAGCGCCGCCGCTTCCGCCGGAAGATGCCGCCTTCGAGGACCTGGAGACCCTCGATCTCGTAGAGCATCTTGAACTCGTTGAGATACTGCAGCGCCTTCTTCGGCCGGTTGGCCGGCAGCCGGGCGTGGCGGCGGGCAACCGTCTCCATATGCTCCCAGGTGAAGAAAGAAGCCCACGCCTCCTTGTAAGCCGAATCCCATTCCTCGTCGGACATGCGCGGGTGCTTGGTGAGGCGGTGGTGGAGGTTGTACTTGTTGAGGTCGGGATCCATCCACTCGCCCGCCTCGTGCAGCCGCCGATGATCCTCCGAGCCCGGCAGCGGCGTCAGCATGAAGAATTCGAGCACATCGAGCGGCAGCTCGCGCTTGATGATTTCGACGTCGCGGAGGATCGTCTCCTTGGTGTCCGCCGGGAAGCCGAGGATGTAGCCCGCGAAGGTGAAGACGCCGCGCTCGTGCCATTGCTGGAACATGTGGCGATATTCGGTGATCTTGTTCTGCCGCTTGTTCGCGGCAAGCAGATTGTCGGGGTTGATGTTCTCGAGCCCGACGAAGACGCGCATCGTCCCGGCGCGCTTCGCCTTGTCGATGAAATTGGGAATGCGGTGGCACAGGGTGTCGACCTGGATCGTGAGGTTGGCTTTCAGGCCCTCGGTCTCGCGCAGGTGGATGAGGCGGTCGAAAAACTCTTCCCAGTGCCGATTGCGGGCGAGGTTGTCGTCGGTGATGAAGAAGGCCTTCACCCCCTGGGCGAGGTTCTCGCGCACGATCGCCTCGAGGTCGTCGGCCGTGCGGAAGCGGCTCTTGCGGCCCTGGACGTTGATGATCGTGCAGAAGCTGCACTGGAAAGGGCAGCCGCGGCCGAGGTCGAAGCTCGACCAGCTTTGGGAATTGCGGCGGATCGCGTCGACCGGCAGCACCGGCACCGGGGCGCCGGCCAGGTTGGGAAGGTCCTTGAGGTAATTGTAGATCGGCTTGAGCGTGCCGTTCCAGGCGTCGAGGAGCACCTCGTCGAGCCGCCCCTCCTCGGCCTCGCCGGCGAAGAGCGTGCAGCCGATATCCAGCGCTTCCTGGAGCTCCGGCGTCATGTCCTTCAGCATCGACAGGCAGCCGGAAACGTGGAAGCCGCCGATCACCACCGGCAGGCCCGCCTTGCGGAACTCGCGGGCGAGATCGAGCGTGTGGTCGAACTGGTTGGACTGGACGCCGACGAAACCGATCACCGCCCGGGCATTGCGCCGGCGCAGATCGCGGACGATCCGTTCCGGGACGACATGGCAGTTGGTCTCGTCGATGGTCACGAGGTTGATGGCGACGCCGGGCCCGAGCACCCCCCGCGCCGCGCAGTCGCGGGCGAGGCCGTTCAGCGCCGCGAGGGAGTTGGATGGGATAAGAGTCTTCCACCAGACGATCGGATAGCCGTCGTCGTCATAATGCGACGGCTTGATCATCACGAATTCGAACTCGGTGGGCGCCGTGCTCATGCGCGGGTCATAGCGCTAATAAGGCGCGGGGCAACAGGGGAGTCGTGCCGGGACCGAAATCAGGAACCGCCCGGGGTTCGTCTTCCGGAATCCGCCCATGCACTCGCTCACCGCGTCCCGCCGGTCCGCGCCGGAAGGGAAGCGAGCAGCTCCTCGGCGGCGCGGCGCAGCTGGGCGTCCTCGCCGGCCAAAGTCTCGCCGAGCGGGCGCTCGACGGTGACGTCGACCGGGCGCGGGTGGAGCTCCATGTCCTCGCCGTTCATCGCCTGGATGCGGATGAAGGGGACTCGCACGACCGAGCCGTCGATCAGCGGCTGGCCGCCCGTATAGATGATCCAGCCGGCGGTCGGCACGCCCACCACCTTGCCGACGCCGAGCGCGCGATAGCCCTCGGTGAAGTCCTCGGCGTCGGAGAGCGAGCTTTCGTTGACCAGCAGCACCGTCGGCGCGCCGAGCGCGCGCTGGCCGAGCGCCTGGCGGGCGGGGACGGGGAAGCGGTCGCGCGGCGTCATGGTGATGAAGTTGCGGCGGGTGAAGACGTCGAGGACGTAGCCGTTCACATAGCCGCCATTGTTGTTGCGGAGGTCGATGACGACGCCGTCCTTCGCCTGGTTCTCGGCGTCGAGATCGACGTAGAGCTGGGCGAGCGACTGGTCAGACATGTCGGCGATGTGGACGTAGCCGAGCCGGCCGCCGCTGACCCTGTCGACGAAGGCGCGGCGCTCGTTCACCCACTGGCGGTAGAGGAGGCCGCGGGCGACGGCGGGCGCGACCGGGCGCACCACCGCCTCGCGCACTACGCCGGCCGCCGAGGCGATGCCGAGCACGGTTCGGCGGCCGACCTGGTTCTGGAGGAGGGAATCGACGTTGGTGGTCCGCTCGATCGGCGTGCCGTTGACGCTGACCAGCCGCTCGCCGGGACGGATCGTCCCTTCCAGCGCGGCCGGGCCGAGGGCGATCAGCTCGCGGATGACGAGGCCGCGCCCGGCTTCGGCCGAGTCGCGGTCGAAGCGCAGGCCGATGTCGCCGACGCGGCCCGTCGGCAGCGATCCCGGCCCTTCCGAGGGCAGGTTGATGCCGGAGTGCGACGCGTTGAGCTCGCCGATCAGGAGGTTGATCGAGCGGCGCATCTCGTCCGGCGTGCGCACCCCCTCGATGCGCGGCAGCCACTGGGCCCTGAGCGCCTTCCAGTCGCGGCCGTGGAAGGCCGGATCGTAGAAGCGGCGGTCGAGCGTGCCCCAGGCCTCGTCGAACACGACCTCTTTCTCGGTGGCGAAATCGACGTTCATCTCGGCGGTGAGCGCGACCATGTTGGTCTTGGGCGTTTCGGCGGGCGTCCAGGCGACGGTGCCGCCCTCCAGATAGAAAACCTCCTTCGAATCGAGGGTGAAGACATAGTCGCTTTTGGGCCGGCGGCTGGCGGCTAGCTGCTGCGGCACCGGCGGCTCCTTGGCGAGCTCGTCCAGATTGTAGGAATAGATGGTGTTGAGCCCGCCCTGGTTGGCGGTGAAGAGCAGGATCTTGCCGTCGGGGCTGATCACCGGCCGCTCCGCGCCGAGGCCGAGCGGAAGGGTGGTGGCGCGCTCCCTGATGCCCTCGAAGACGATTCGGACCGGCTTGACCGGCGGCTTGGCCGGGGCGGCGCCCGGCTTCGCGGCCGGGCCCGCTTTGACCTGTTGGGAGACGTCGGCGGGCGGCGTCGGCGTCGCCGTGCCGGGCTGCGCGGGCGCCGGCTCGCCGGGCGCGCGGCCGGGACGGAACAACTCGCGGAAGGCGTCCTCGCGATATTTGGGGAGGTTGGGGACGAGGTCGACGCGGACGATGCGCGCATCCTCGCTGCGCTGGGCGGAATCGAACAGGATGTAGCGCCCATCCGGCGACCAGGCGATGGTCTGGCCGGTCTGGCCATTGGCGAGGAAGCTCACCGGCCGCGCCTCCCCGCCGGCGGCGGGGACGACCCAGACGTTGCTGAACGAGCGGCGGTCGCCGACCGTGAAGGCGATCCACCGCCCGTCCGGCGACCAGCTCGGCCGAGTGTCGCCGCCTATGTCGACCGCACCGGTGAAGAGGACGACGTCGCTCGCCGGGACGCCGGCCGCCGCCGGGCGCAGCAGGTGGAGCTCGCGCTCGTCGCGGACGTAGGCGAGCGCCTTGCCGTCGGGCGACCAGGCCGGCGAGAGGTTGCTGCCGCCGGCGGGGGTGAGCACGCGCTCCTTCTCCGCGCCGAAATCATATTCGACGATGCGGCGGTCGAGGCCCTGCTCGGAAACGTAGACGAGCCGCCTGGAATCCGGCGACCAGATCGGCGCGCTCTCCGCGCCCGGCGTGCGGCTGATCCGCTGGGCATTGCCGCCGTCCTTGGCCGGTGCCGCGAACAGCTCGCCATGCGCGACGATCGCGATCTTCTTGCCGTCCGGCGCGAGCGCGAGGTCGGTGAAATTGCCCTCGACCAGACGGCGCTCGCCGGCGGCGGCGGGGGCGCCGCGCAGCGTGACCGGCACCGGCGCCGCCTGGGCGGACGCGGTGTCGAACCGCCAGAGGGCGCCGCCCCGCTCGAACACGATGGCGCGGCCGCCGCCGCCGATCGAGGGCCATAAGAGCCGCCCGTCGGTGAACGCGGTGAGCCGCCGCGGCGCGCCCCCGGCGAGGTCCAGGCGCCACAGATTCTCGGTGCCGCCCTCGTCGCTCATATAATAAAGCGCGCCGCCGTCCGGCGCCCACATCGGCCAGAGGTGCTTGGCGCCGGTCGGGAGCAGGCGCCGGTAGGGCGTGCCCGACGCGATCGGCTTCAGCCACAGCTCGGTCTCGTCGATATGGGAATGGCCGTTGCGCCACCATTGGACGTTGGCGAACCCCTTGGCCATCAGCGCGAGGCTGGCGCCGTCGGGCGAGGGCGCGGCGTTGAACTCGGCGAGGTAGCGCTCGCGGCTCACCTCGAGCGGGGTGCCGCCTTCGGCCGCGACCCGGAACACGTCGGTCTGCCGCGCCACGTCGTTGGCGGAGGAGCTGAAATAGAGCCACTTGCCGTCGGGCGACCAGCCGTCGAGCTGCTCGTTAGCCTCCGCGAAGGTCAGGCGGCGGACGGCGCCGCTCGCGAAATCGAGGATGTAGAGGTTGGCATAACCCCCGTTGCGCGTCGACAGGAAGGCGAGGCGGGTGCCGTCGGGCGAGTAAAGCGGCCGCGAATCGGTGGCCGGATCGGTGACGAGCAAGCGGGCGGTGCCGCCCTGAGCGGGCACGGTCCAGATGTCCCCGCCCGAAGCGAAGGCGATCTCGGACCCGTCGGGCGACAAGGCCGGCTCCGCCAGCGAGGCGACGGCGGCGGGCTGCGCCGGCGCCTGGGCGGCGGCGAGAGCGGGAAAAGCGAGGGAGCAGAGCAGGCAGGCGAGCAGGCGGCGGGTCATCGAGGGTCCTTGAGGGGAGGAAGGCGGCGATTTCTGGACGGGAAAGGCGGGCGCGGCAAGCCTGAAGCAGCGTGCCCCTCAACCTTCCGCCAGCTGGTCGAGCGGCAAGGCGAGGCTGGCCTTGAGGCGGCGCTTGACGAAGCTGGTCTCGTAGCGCCGCACCGCTCGCTGGCCGGCGAGGATTTCGTCGGCGAACAGGTTGAAGGCGTCCATATCGCGGACCACGACGAGCAGCAGGATGTCGAATGCGCCGGAGATTTCGAGGCAGAACTGGACGTTCGGAGAGGCGGCGAGCTGGCGCTTGAACTTGGCGACCTCGCCCAAAGCGTGCCGCTCCAGCTGGACGTGGACGATGGCCGAGAGGGGATGACCGACCGCCTGCTCCGCGACGATCGCCACGTCCGCCAGCACCGACCCCGTCTCCCTCAGCCGCCGAAGCCGCCGGGCGATGGCGGACGGTGAGCGCCCGACGCGGTCCGCCAGCGTGTCGGCGGTCAGCTGATTGTCCGCCTGCAGGCAGGCGAGCAGCTTCAGGTCCAGGGCATCGAGTTTCTGCATCAGGCACCACCCCTCCGAAATTCGCCGAAATGTGGCGCGAACCCTCCTTTCTTTGCCGCAAACTTCCGCATTTCCGAAGCGATAGTTGCGCCGTCGGCTTGGCTGCCGGCGCGTGAGGGAGGGGACAGGATGCGAACCGGAATTTTGAAGAGCGTGGCCGCGGCGGCGGCCTTGGCGGCGGCCGCGGCGGGACCGGCCCAGCCGGTGCGGGTGGCGGTGCCGGTGCCAACGGCCGCCGCGCGCGCACCGGCCGATGCGAAGGCGGCCGTGGCCGAGATCCGGCGGGTGCTGGCGGAGAATTACGTCCTCCCCGAGATGCGGCCGAAGCTCGACGCGGCGCTCGCCAGGGGGCTGGCGGAGGGGCGCTACGACGTCACCGAGCCCGGCATGCTGGCCGAGCGGATCAACACCGATCTCGCCGCCGCCGGCCACGACAAGCATCTGAACTTCCACTACGCGCCGGAGCAGTCGGCGCGGATCGCCGGGCTGAAGCGCGAGCCGGACGACGCGCCGGCGGACGCCGAGCAGGTGCGCCGAGCCGAGCGGGGCAATCACGGCATCGCCGAGCTGAAGCTGCTGCCCGGCAACATCCGCTACATGGACCTGGAGGGCTTCGTCTGGGCCGGGCCGAAGAGCGCCGAAGCCTATGACAATGCGATGCGGTTCCTGCGCGGCGGCGACGCGCTGATCATCGATCTCAGGCACAATGGCGGCGGCAGCCCGGAGGCGGTCCAGTATCTGGTCAGCCACTTCCTTGCGCCGAACACGCCGCTGGTCACCTTCCACATGGGCGCGACCAAAGTGGACCATCTGTCGACCCTGGCGCAGCTGCCGGCCGGGCGGATGGTGGGCAAGCCGCTCTACGTGCTGACCAGCGGGCGCACTGCCAGCGCCGCCGAGGAGTTTACCGGCCACGTCGCCGGCTACAGACTGGGCGAGCTGATCGGCGAGACCACCGCCGGCGCGGGCTTCCGCAACGACTTCTTCGCCATACCGGGAGGGTTCCTGCTCAGCGTCTCGGTCGGCCGGGCGGTGCTCGCCTCGACCGGCAAGGACTGGGAGGGGGTGGGTATCGCCCCGACCTCGGCAGTGCCGGTCGACAGCGCCCTCGACGTCGCCCAGCTCCACGCCCTGCGCCGCCTCGCCGCCGCCGCCCCGGCCGGCGACAAGGCGCAGCTCGAGGCGCGGGCGGCGTTGCTCGGCGCCAAGCTCGAGCCGGTCACGCTCGCCTTGCCGCTCCAGGCCTATGCGGGGAATTTCGGCGAGCGCGCCGTGGCGGTCGAGAACGGCCGGCTCACCTATCAGCGCGCCGGCGGCCCGAAGCTGGCGATGATCGCCATCGGCCCGAACCTGTTCACCTTCGAGGACGATCCGATGGCAAGGGTCGAATATCGCGTCTCGGGCGCCACGGCGTCCGGCTTCGACCTCGTCCGCGCCGACGGCTCGCGCGTGCCTGCGGAGCGGACTCCGTAGAGGGGCTGGACCTAAGGCAGCCCGGCCTTGGGAAAGCCGCCCCAGGCGGAATCGTAATCGCTCTGGAGGGCTTCGCTCGCCATGGCGAAGGCGGCGGGGCGGAAGGGCCAGCAGCTCTCGACCATGAAGGCTATCGTGCCTTCGATCTTGCGGGGCTCCAGCGCGGCGTCGGAAGCCGCCTTCCAGCTGGCGAGGTCGGGGCCGTGGCCGGCCATCAGATTGTGGAGCGAGAGGCCGCCGGGCGCGAAGCCTTCGGCCTTGGCGTCGTAGGCGCCGTGGATCAGGCCCATGCACTCGCTCATCGCGTTGCGATGGAACCAGGGCGGCCGGAACGTGTCCTCCGCCACCATCCAGCGCGGCGGGAAGACGACGAAGTCCGCATTGGCGCGGCCGGGCGTTTCGGACGGGCTGGTGAGGATGGTGAAGATGGACGGGTCCGGATGGTCGAAGCTCACCGTGCCCATCGCGTTGAAGCGGGCGAGATCGTATTTCCACGGCGCCAGATTGCCGTGCCAGGCGACGACGTCGAGCGGGCTGTGGTCGAGCGTCGTCGTCCACAGCCGGCCGAGATATTCCTGGACCAGCTCGGTCTCGCCCTCCTCGTCCTCGAAAGCGGCGACCGGCGTGAGGAAATCGCGCGGGCTGGCCAGGCCGTTGGAGCCGATCGGGCCCAGCTCGGGGAGGCGGAACAGGGCGCCGTGATTCTCCGCCAAATAGCCGCGTGCCTTGCCGTCCGGCAGCGTCGCGCGGAAGCGGACTCCTCGGGGGATTAGCGCGACCTCGCCGGGCGCGACGTCGATCCGGCCCATTTCGGTGAACAGCGCGAGCCGCCCCTGCTGGGGGATGAAGAGCATCTCCCCGTCGGCGTTGAAGAAGCAGCGCCGCGCCATGTCGCGCGTCGCGCGATAGACGTGGACGGCGCAGCCGGAGAGCGCTTCCGGGCCGCCATTGGCGACCATCGTCGCCAGGCCGTCGATCAGGTCGACCGGCTCGTCGGGCATCGGGAGCGGGTCCCAGCGCAGGCGGTTGGGCGGCAGCGGATCGTGAAGCGCCGACGCGGCGAAGTGCGGCGCGCCTTCATACGGCCGGTAGGGCGGATGCTCGGCCGAGGGGCGCATGCGGTAGAGCCAGGAGCGGCGGTTCTCGGCCCGCGGCGCGGTGAAGGCGGTCCCCGAGAGCTGCTCGGCATAGAGTCCGAAGGCCGGCTTCTGAGGCGAGTTGCGGCCGACCGGCAGGGCGCCCGCCACGGCCTCGGTGGCGAAATGGTTGCCGAAGCCGGAGAGGTAGGCGGGGTCGGTCATGGCCGTGACTTAGCGCGGGCTGTCTACCCCGTCACCCGGGACTTGATCCGCGGCACGGGAACGCGGTCGGTCGCCATTCGAACGCGCGTGTTCCTGGGTCCCGGCTCCCGCCGGGATGACGATCCGCGCCTCGGCACCACGAGTCCGAATCGCGCGGCTAGAATGTGTAGCGGCACGCTGCCGGCGCCGGTGGAAAACCGTCGCGCCCGCTCGGCTGGCCCAAATACATGTCTTCCAGCACCAGCGCTCCGTCCGGAGTTATATCGACCTTGCCTTCGAGATCGAGCCCGCCGGGCTTGTTGTTGCCGCCGTCGACCGTCATCGACAGCGCGCCCGTGCCGGGATCGAGTCGGTAGGTGCCCCAATAATCCTGGTAGGTCTCGAACGGCTGCCAGGTCACCGCGAAGTGACCGTCGGCAGTGAATTCGAGCTCGCCAATGGGGTCGAGCCCCGGGCACCCCTCTACCGCCTTCTGCGAGCGGCGGCCGGTGAGGACGAACGCGTCCTTCGCCACGATCGGCACCGACGCTCGCACCAATTTCGGATTCAGGCCGACTCGGTACATGATCGTCAGGGTTGCGCCGGGCGTCGCTCCTTCCGCGATGCGCAGGCTCTTGCGGTCGTCGGACAAGGTGGCGAGCGATGAGTCCGAGAGGGACCAGTCCATCGTGCATTCGAGCGGGAGCACGTAAGTGCCCGCTCCGCGCCGCTGGGAGGGCACGATGCGGAGCGTCCGGCCCTGTCGCGCCGGCGCCGCCTCAATCTCCAGATAGTTGAAGGCCGCCTCACCGTCGCCACACTGTTCCAGGTCCGGCGGCATCGGCGGCGCGGGCGGCGCCGTCGCACAGGCCGTGGGGAGGAGCAAGGCGGCGATGAGCAGGGTCCGGTTCATCCGGGCGGGGCTAACATGGACGGCATGGCGGCCGTGGCGAAATGGTTGCCGAAGCCGGAGAGGTAGGTCTCGGTCGTCATCGCAATCCCGTCACCCCAGCGCCAATCCCGTCACCCAAGCAGCAATCCCGTCACCCCAGCGAAGGCTGGGGTCCATACGATGTTGGTGGCACGAAGGCCGCATGGATTCCAGCTTTCGCTGGAATGACGGGGTGGGGCTCATCCGCCTCACCCTGGCGCATCAGCACCGGCTCTTCCGCCATCGTCGGATGAAGCGCCACCCGTCACCCCAGCGAAAGCTGGGGTCCATACGATGTTGGTGGCACGAAGGCCGCCAATCCCGTCACCCCAGCGAAGGCTGGGGTCCATACAATGTTGGTGGCACGAAGACCGCATGGATTCCAGCTTTCGCTGGAATGACGGGGTGGGGCTCATCCGCCTCACCCTAGCGCATCAGCACCAGCTCTTCGGCCATGGTCGGATGAAGCGCCACCACCTCGTCGAACTGGCTCTTCTTCAGCTTCGCCTTGACCGCGATCGCCGCGGCCTGGAGGATTTCGGGGGCGTCGGGGCCGATCATGTGGAGCCCGACCACTTCGTCCGTCTCGGCGTCGACCACCAGCTTGTAGAGCGCTCGCTCGTTCCTTCCGGCGAGCACGTTCTTCATTGCGCGGAAATCCGAGGTGAAGGTCTTGACCGAGCCCAGCCGGTTGCGCGCCTGCCCCTCGGTGAGGCCGACGCCGGCCAGCGGCGGGTGGCTGAAGACGGCGGAGGGGATATTGTCATAGTCGACCCGGCACGGCTTGTTGCCGAACAGGGTGTCGGCGAAGGCCTGCCCCTCGCGGATCGCGACGGGGGTGAGCTGGACCCGGTTGGTGACGTCGCCCACAGCATAGATCGAATCGCAGCTCGACCGATTGTCGGCGTCGACGACGACGGCGCCCTTGTCGTCGACCTGGACTCCGGCGGCGTCGAGCCCAAGGCCGTCGGTGTTGGGGCGCCGGCCGATGGCGAACATCACCGCGTCCGCCTCGATCGCGTCGCAGCCGGCCATGTTGACCTTGAGAATGCCATCGTCCTGCTTCTCGATGCTGTCGAACGAGACGTGGAAGCGGAAGTCGATCCCCTTCATCATCGAGATGGTCAGGAGGCGGTCGCGGATCGTCTCGTCATAGCCGCGCAGGATGACATCGGAGCGGTTCACCAGGGTGACGTGGCTGCCGAGATTATGGAAGATGCCGGCGAATTCGTTGGCGATATAGCCCGCCCCGGCGATCACCACGCGCCTGGGAAGCTCGGGCAGGTGGAAGGCCTCGTTCGAGGTGATGCCGTGCTCGTTGCCGGGGAAGGTGGGAACGACCGGCGTGGCGCCGGTGGCGATCAGGATCAGCCGCGCCGTCACCGTCCGGCCGCCGGCGAGGCGGATCTCGTGCGGGCCGGCGACGGTGGCGCGCTCCTTGACGATCTCGACGTTATGGTTGCTCAGCGTCTCCGTATAGGCGGCCTCCAGCCGCGCCACCTCGGCGAGCACGTTGTCGCGCAAAGTCGGCCAGTGGAAGTCGCATTTGGGCACGTTCCAGCCGAACCGCCGCGCGTCGGCCAGATCCTCCGCGAAATGGGCGCCGTAGACGAGCAGTTTCTTGGGCACGCAGCCGCGGATCACGCAGGTCCCGCCGACCTTATGCTCCTCGGCGATCGCCACCCGGGCGCCATAAGCGGCGGAGACCCGCGCGGCGCGAACGCCGCCCGAGCCGGCGCCGATCACGAACAAATCATAGTCGAACTTGTCAGCCATGGCGCACCCCTAGCCGTCATTGCGAGCGAAGCGAAGCAATCCAGCCGGCGTCCGTCCGCAGCGCCGCGGGCGGCGTCGCTATGTTCCTTGCAATGACGGATCTTCCAAAGCCCGGGCGATCAGCGCCTCCGTCGACGGATCGAAGTCCATCTCATCGCCGCCGTCCATGGCGCGGGCCATCGCCTTGCCCAGCTCGACTCCGAACTGGTCGAACGGGTTGATGCCGAGGAGGACCGCATTCGCGAACGTGCGGTGCTCGTAAAAGGCGATCAGGGCGCCGAGCGTGCCGGGATCGACCCGGTCGAGGAGCAGGGTGGCGGACGGGCGGTCGCCGGGATAGGCGCGGTGCGGATCGTCGCTCGCCTTGCCGGCCATCAGCGCCGCCCCTTGCGCGAAGCAGTTGATGAGGAGCTGGCGGTGATGCGCCTCGTCGAGCGCGTGGCCGGGCTCGATGGCGGCGACGAACTCGACCGGCACGAGGTGCGTGCCCTGGTGGAGGAGCTGAAACACGGCGTGCTGCGCATCGGTGCCGACCCCGCCCCAGATGACGGGCGCCGTCGCCCGCCCGGCGGGGGCGCCGTCGAGCGTCACCGACTTGCCGTTCGATTCCATCTCCAGCTGCTGGAGGTAAGGGGGGAGCAGCCTCAGCCGCTCGTCATAGGCGAAGACGGCGCGGGTCTCGCAGCCGCGGACATTGGCGTAGTAACGGTCGGCGAAGGCGGCGAGGATGGGGGCGTTGGCGTCGAGCGGAGCGAGGCGGAAGTGGCGGTCCATCGCCGCGGCGCCCTCGAGGAGCTGCTCGAACGCCTCCCAGCCCAGAGCGAGGGCGGCGGGAAAGCCGATCGAGGACCAGAGCGAATAGCGGCCGCCGACGCTTTCGGCGAACGGAAGGATGCGGGTCTCGTCGACTCCGAACTCCAGCGCCCGCTCGGGCGCGGCGGTCAAAGCGACGATCCGGCCATAGGGGTCGGCGACGCCGCCTTGCTCCAGCCAGGCGAGGGCGGAGCGGGTGTTGAGCAGCGTCTCGGTGGTGGTGAAGGTCTTGGACGCCACCGCGACCAGGGTGGTCAGCGGGTCGAAGCCCGCCACCGCTTCCTCGAGCGCGGCGCCGTCGACGTTGGACACGATCGCCGTCTCGTAGCGCCCGGCGCCGCGGCCGAGCGCGTCGATGACGAAATCCGGCCCGAGCGCGGAGCCGCCGATGCCGATGTGGAGGATGTGGCGCACCGGCCCGAACGCGCCCGCCTCGATCGCGTCGACCAGCGCGCGCATCCGGGCGTGGAGGGCGGCGGCGGCGGCGACGCTCTCCGGCGCGCCCTGGCCGCGCTCCGCGCTATGCTCGGCGGCGCGCCCTTCGGTGGGATTGACGATCCGCCCGGCGAACAGGGCCTCCCGCGCTCCGGCGAGGTCGCGCGCCTCGGCGAGAGTGGCGAAGGCGGCGACGAGCGGGGCGTCGAGATGGGTCTTGGCGAAGTCGAAGCGGATGCCGCTCTCCTCGACGACGAGCCGCGTCAGGCGATCGGGTTCGGCCGCGAACAGCGCGGCCAGGGTGCGGCGCTCCGCCCGCTCGATCGCGGCCCAGGCTTGGTCTGAATCCATGCGGCGCTCTTAGTGGCGGTGAGGCGGCGTGCCTAGGATTGTCTTCTTGACCCGTCCGGCGGCCCAAGCGAAAGCGGCGCGATGGCGAGCGTAGCGAAGCCCGGGCGGCAGGCGAAGAGATCGGGCGGGCTGGCGGAGACGACCCGCTTCCTCATCTTCCTGTTCGTCTTCACCCTCCTGTTGCGAACCTTCGTCGTCGCGCCGTTCATGATCCCGTCGGGATCGATGCTGCCGCGCCTGATGATCGGCGACTATCTGTTCGTCGCCAAATGGCCCTATGGCTGGTCCCGCTACGCCTTCCCGTTCGGCCTGTTGAAGTTCGAGGGGCGGCTGTGGGGCGCCGACCCGAAGCGCGGCGACATCGTCGTCTTCCATTATCCGGGCGCCGACGAGGATTATGTGAAGCGCCTGATCGGCCTTCCCGGCGACCGGGTGCAGATGCGCGGCGGCCGGCTGTTCCTCAACGGGGAGGCGGTCGCCAAGGTCCGGATCGCCGACTTCCTGATGCCGCGCTCGCCCAATAGCCCCTGCCGCTACGTCGGCTCCTGGGCGCCGCCGCCGGCGGTGGTGAACGGCGGGACCTACTGCCGCTATCCGCGCTTCCGCGAGACGCTGCCGGGCGGCCGCTCCTACGAGGTGCTCGACCAGATAAACGGCCTCGGCGACGACACGCCACTCGTCACCGTCCCCGCCGGCGATTATTTCATGATGGGCGACAATCGCGACGACAGCGCCGACAGCCGCTTCGCGCTCGCCGACAAGGGCGTCGGCTTCCTGCCGCGCGACAATGTCATCGGCCGCCCGGTGATCGTCTTCTTCTCGACCGACGGGTCGGCGCGCTGGCTCAAGCCCTGGACCTGGTTCCAGGCGACCCGCCGGGACCGGGTGGGGGCGACCTTTTGAGCGGGCTCGCCGGATGGATCGAGGCGCAGATGGGCGAGCGCCCGCGCGACCTCTCTCTCTACGAGCGAGCGCTCACCCACGGCAGCTTCAGCTCGGACCATTATGAGCGGCTCGAATTCCTCGGCGACCGGGTGCTCGGCCTCGTCATCGCCGATTGGCTGATCGAGACCTTTCCGGGGGAGGCCGAGGGCAAGCTGTCCCAGCGCCTCAATGCGCTGGTCGCGGGCGAGGTCTGCGCGGAGATCGCCCGCGGCCTCGGCGTCGCCGCCCGCCTCCGCCTCGGCAAGCAGGCGCAGGACGACGGCGTCTTCGAGAGCGATTATGTGCTCGGCGACGCGGTCGAGGCGCTGATCGGCGCGCTCTACCTCGATCGCGGGCTGGAGGCGGCGGCGCGCTTCATCCGCCGGGCCTGGGGCGACCGGGTCGACCGGCTCGCCGCCCCGCCCAAGCACCCCAAGGCCGAGCTCCAGGAATGGACCGCCGCCAACAACCGCCGCCCGCCCGCCTACAAGGTGGTGAGGACCAGCGGTCCCGACCACGCGCCCCGCTTCACCGTCGAAGTCAGCGTCAAGGGCCATGGCGAAGCGGTGGGCGAGGGGACCAGCAAGCAGGACGCGGAAACCGCCGCCGCCACGGCCATGCTCGGGAAGATCGGATGAGCGGGCGCTGCGGCCTCGTCGCAATCGTCGGCGCGCCGAACGCGGGCAAGTCGACGCTCGTCAACGCTCTGGTCGGCCAGAAGGTGGCGATCGTCAGCCCCAAGGCGCAGACGACGCGCACCCGGATCATGGGCATCGCCATCGAAGGCGAGGCGCAGCTCCTGCTGCTCGACACGCCCGGCATCTTCGCGCCCAAGCGGCGGCTCGACCGCGCGATGGTCGCCGCCGCCTGGGGCGGGGCGGCGGATGCCGACCTCATCGCCTGGGTGGTCGATGCGGAGACCGGCTTCTCCCGCAAGGTGGAGGAGATGGTCGAGCCGCTGAAGGCGCGGCGCGAGGCGAAGATCCTCGTCCTCAACAAGGTCGATCTGGTGCGGAAGGAGCCGCTGCTCGCCCTCGCCGCCCGGCTCGGCGAACGGCTCGATTTCGAGGAGGTGTTCTTCGTGTCCGCCTCCACCGGCGACGGCGTCGCGGAGATGAAGCGCGCGCTCGCGGCGCGGATGCCGGAGGGGCCGTGGCACTTCCCGGCGGACCAGGTCTCCGACGCGACCGACCGAATGCTCGCCGCCGAGGTGACCCGCGAGCAGCTCTACCTCCAGCTCCACGCCGAGCTCCCCTACGAGAGCGCGGTCGAGACCGAGAAGTTCGAGGAGAGGAAGGACGGATCGGTCGTCATCCACCAGCAGATCCTCGTTGCCCGCGACAGCCAGAAGGCGATCGTGCTCGGCAAGGGCGGCACCCGCATCCGCGCCATCGGCGAGGCGGCGCGCACCCAGCTCGCCGAGCTGCTCGGCCGCAAGGTCCACCTCTTCATCCATCTCAAGGTCAACCCAAAATGGCAGGAAGACCGCTCCCTCTACCGCGAGATCGGGCTCGACTGGGTGGAGTGACCGGCTTGTGCCGCGGCTCGGCACTTCTATAATCGCCTCGATGTGCCAGTGGGGGGCGTATGACGGCGAGCGCGGCGACGGTGCATCTGAACAGATTCTGGACCTGGACCGAGAAACACGGCTCGGGAGCCTATTTCTTCCGCGGGCAGGCCGACGGGAGCGACATCGTTCCGAAGGTCGCGCGGCCCGATTACCAATATAGTCTCTCGCGCGAGCGAGCTCTCTTCAACGCCTTCAAGAGCCAGGCGCGACCATTCCTGCGCACGGCAGTGGTTTCCGATTGGGAATGGCTCGCCTTGGCGCAGCATCATGGCGCCCCGACTCGCCTCGTAGACTGGTCCACCAGCCCCCTCGTGGCGGCATGGTTCGCCGTGACATCATTTCCGTTGCACACCGACGCCTACGTGTTCGCGCTCGATGTCGCTCGGCCCGGCCTGGAGAGCGTCGACTCGGGAACGGGGCAAGTTAGCAGTGGCGCGACCATCATCGATCCCTTAGGGATCACGCGGGGCCTTTATCTGATGGAGACTTCGCCGGTGTCGTCGCGTATCACGACTCAACGAGGGCTCTTTACCGTGCATGGCGACCCGCGAAAGCCACTGGCAATCCCCAAGGACAGGCGTTTCGAAATCCCGGCCGGGATGAGGCTCAGCTTCCAGCTGCGCTTACTTGATCTGGGCATAGACGCTGCTCACATTTACCCGGACCTGGACGGTCTCTGCAAGTCGCTCGACTGGCGGATGCGCACCGGCAAGGGCTTTTCGGCAGTGACGTGAGGAGAGCATGACGACACCCAGGAAGTTCTACAAGGGGGCCTCGGTTCGCTTCCTGGCGACCGATCCGTCGGGGGTGAGCCGAAACCTCGAGAGCAAAATCACTCAGTGTCTCGATGCGATTATCGGGGCCAGGTACGACAACGCCGTCGTTAAGTCCGTGCGATTCCTGCCGTCGACCAAGTCTCACCTGTCCCCCGATAATTTCGAGATCATTGCCAACGCGATCGTGAAGCTCGACGCGCCGGCGAAGCAGGGTCGCGTGGAGCAGCTGGAGACAGTGATGACCTTCTCGGACGCCGCGAACGCGCAGGATCTGATGGGGATAAGCATTCCCCAGTTTATCGCGGCCGACACGGGGCGCGACTGGGGCGCCGCAGCAGGAGCTGTTTTGGGCTAGCCCGAGGCGATTCGCCGGGTCCTCGCCTAGGGGCTCGGTCGGATTCGACGCTTCAGCTTGGTCGCGTGTCGATGGCCGAACCGCGGATCGCAACGGGTGGGCCCCGCCCCTTGGACTGGCCCCACCCTCAGCCCTTGACGTTCACCACCTGCCGGAGCCGGTGCCGGATGGCGACGAGGTCGGCCTGGGCGTCCATCACCGCGCCGATGTCCTTGTAGGCGGCGGGGCTCTCGTCCAGCACGCCTTCGTCGACCCGGCATTCGATGCCGGCCACCGCCGCGCGATGGTCGTCGAGGCTGATCAGCTTCTTCGCCTGGCCGCGCGACATCGTCCGGCCTGCGCCGTGCGAGCAGCTGCAGAAGCTTTCTTCATTGCCGAGCCCCTCGACGATGAAGCTGCCGGTGCCCATCGAGCCGGGGATGATGCCGAGCTCCCCGATGCCGGCGCGCACGGCCCCTTTTCGAGTCACCCACACACGCTCCCCGAAATGCTCCTCGCGGGTCGCATAATTGTGGTGGCAGTTGATCGCCTGCTTCTCGGTCTTGAAGGCGGGCAGGTGCTTGCGGAGCGCCTCCAGGACGCGCGCCATCATCAGCTCGCGATTGGCCGTCGCATAGTCCTGGGCGAAGCTCATCGCCTCGATATAATCGTCGAACAGCGCCGAGCCTTCCGCGAGGAACGCGAGGTCCCGGTCGGCCAGATGGAAGTCGAGCTTCTCCGTGGCGATCGCCTCCTTCGCCGCCTCGATGAAGTAGGTGCCGATGCGGTTGCCGGTGCCGCGCGACCCTGAATGCAGCATCGCCCAGACGCGCTGCTCCTCGTCGAGGCAGATCTCGATGAAATGGTTGCCGCCGCCCATCGAGCCGAGCTGCCCGCCGGTCTTGCCCTGCACCTTGGGATGCTTGGCGATGATGCGGCGCCAGCGCTCCTCGAATCGGTCGTACCACGCCCGGGCAATCGCGTTGGGCGTGATCGCCCAGCCGCCCTTGGCATGGTTCGCGGTCTGGCTGCTCTCGAAGCCCTTGGGCACCGCGCGCTCGATCTCGGCGCGGATTGCGGCCAGGCTGTCCGGCAGCTGCTCGGCCGTCAGCGAGGTGCGCACCGCCATCATGCCGCAGCCGATGTCGACGCCCACCGCCGCCGGCACGATGGCCTGCTTCGTCGCGATCACCGAGCCGACCGTCGCGCCCTTGCCCCAGTGCACGTCGGGCATTCCGGCGATGTGGCTGTGCACGAAGGGCAGCGACGCGACGTTGCGCAGTTGCTGCATCGCGCCCGCCTCGAAGGGCTGGTGGCTGTCCCACAGCTTGAGCGGAACGCCCTGCGTGGCGTGGAGGGAGAATTTGTCCATGGCCTGATTCCTGATCGGAGAAATTTGGTCAGGGTGGCCGGGCTTGAACCGGCGACTTCCCGCCTCCAGGCGGGCACTCTACCCACTGAGCTACACCCTGATCGACGGGCGCAGCGAAGCGACCCGTCACCTTCTGGGAATGACGTGACTCGGTCGTAGGTAGAGGCAGGTCGTCTTCATAGCGGGCCGGCCAATAAGCGAATCACGGCGGCGGGGCAAGCGCGCCGAGCACCTCCTCCACCCACGCCGGCACCAGCTCGCCGGCCCGCCCAGTCCTGACCTCGTCGAACCAGACGCTGCCGAGGCTCGGCTCGAGGTTCATCTCGAGCGTCCGCGCGCCGCAATAGCGGGCGGTCTGGACGAAACCGGCCGCGGGGTAGACGGCGCCCGACGTGCCGATCGAGACGAACAGGTCCGCCTCGCGCAACGCGGCCTCGATGCGGTCCATCTCGTACGGCATCTCGCCGAACCAGACGATGTCCGGCCGCAGCCGCCCCGCCACGCCGCAGGCGGGGCAGGGGGGAGCGTTGCCCAGCGGCTCCTCCCAAGGCAGGCGCGCGTCACAGCCCAGGCACCAGGCGGAGCGCAGCTCACCGTGCATGTGGAGCACCCGCCTCGCGCCCGCCCGCTCGTGGAGATCGTCGACATTCTGGGTCACGATCAGCAGCTCGCCCGGCCATTGCGCATCGAGCCGCGCCAGCGCGCGGTGGGCGGCGTTCGGCTCCACTTCCTCCAGCCGCGCGCGCCGCGCATCGTAGAAAGCCTGGACCAATGCCGGGTCCCGGCGATAGGCTTCGGGCGTCGCGACGTCCTCCACCCGGTGCCCCTCCCACAGCCCGTCCGGTCCGCGGAAGGTGGCGAGCCCGCTTTCCGCCGAGATTCCGGCGCCAGTCAGGACGACGATGTTGCGGGCCGCTTCCATCGCGCCGCTATTGCGCTTCGCGAAGCGCTTGCGCCAAGTCGCCGCGGCGGCGCACCGCGATCCGCTCCAGGCCCAGCCACTCGGCCATCAGCTTCAGCTCCGCGGCGAGCGCTTCGGCCGTGCCGGGCGGCGCGCCGGCTTCGAGATGCGCGGCTTGCACCAGCAGGGTCGCGGCGGCGCGGTCGCTCTTGAGGTCGACGCGCGCGGCGATCCGGTCGCCGAGCAGGAAGGGGAGGACGTAATAGCCGTGCACCCTCTTTTCGGCGGGGGTGTAGATCTCGATCCGGTAGCGGATGCCGAACAGGCGCTCGGCCCGCGCGCGTTCCCAGATGAGGGGATCGAACGGCGCGAGCAGGGCCTGGCCGGCGACGCGCCGCGGCCGCCGCGCCTCCGGGTCGAGCCAGGCGAGGTCGCGCCAGCCCTCGACCCGCACGGGCAGGAGCGCGCCGGCCTCGGCAAGCTCGGCAAGGCGCGGGGCGGCGTCGGCGGGGGAGAGGCGGAAATAGTCGCGCAGGTCCCGCGCCGTCGCGACGCCGAGCGCGCGGGCGGCGCGCAGAAGCAGCGCGCGGTGGGCCTCGGCCGGCTCCGGCGTGGGCAGAGCGAGGATGGCGGCGGGGAGGACGCGCTCCGGCAGGTCGTAGACTCGCTCGAAGCTGCCGCGCCGCGTCGCGGTGGTGATCCTGCCGGCCCAGAACAGCCACTCCAGCGCGCACTTGGCGCCGCTCCACTCCCACCAGCCGGTGCGGCCCGTCTCCAGATCGGAGGCGGCGAGCGGACCTTCGGCGGCGATGCGGGCGAGGACCGCCTCGGCCTCCGGGCGGCGCTCGCCGGCATAAGCGCGCAAATGCCCCCAGCCGATCTCGCCGCGCTCTGCTTGCGCTATGCGCCAGCGCAGCAAGGGGTGGAGATCGAGGGGGAGGAGGGACGCCTCATGGCCCCAATATTCGAACAGCCGCCGGGGCTTTCCCCAGGCGGCGCGGTCGAGCAGCCCGCGGTCGTAGGCGCCGAGGCGGGAGAAAGCCGGCAGGTAATGCGCGCGGGCGAGCACGTTGACGCTGTCGATCTGGAACAGGCCGAGCCGGTCGGCGAGCGCGAGCAGGCGGCGCGGCCCGACCGGTGCGGCGGAGCGGGGGCCGCCGAGGCCCTGCGCCGCCAGCGCGATCCGGCGCGCGGCGGCGAGCGAAAGCGTCTCCACGCTGCCCGGAGCGTGCTTGCCTCTCATCGTCACCGCCGCCATGAAGCAGCCATGGCGGAAAACGGCAAGGCGCGGATCCGGGTGTTCGGCGAAGGCGGGCGGATGGGGAGGGCGATCGCCGCCGCCGCCGCGGGGCGCGACGATGTGGCGCTGGTCGCGGAGGCGCCGGACGTGTTCCTCGACTTCACCGCCCCGGAGGCGCTCTCGGAGCATCTCGAAGCGGCGCTGGCGGCGGGCAAGCCGATCCTGGTCGGCACGACCGGCCTCGGCGACGAACATCGCCGCGCCCTCGACGCGGCGGCGGGCAGGATCGCGGTGCTGCAGAGCGCCAACACATCGCTCGGGGTCAACGTGCTGCGCGCGCTGGTCGAGCAGGCGGCGCGGGTGCTCGGGCCGGACTGGGACGCCGAGATCCTGGAGATGCACCACCGCCACAAGCTCGATACGCCGTCCGGCACGGCGCTGCTCCTGGGCGCTTCGGTCAACACCGGGCGCGGCGCGGCGACCCCGATCGAGCGCAACCGTTTCGACCGCATGCAGGAGGGGCCGCACGCGCGGGAGGAGGGGGGCGTCTATTACGCCTCGCTGCGCGGCGGCTCGGTCGCCGGGGAGCATGTCGTCATCTTCGCGACCGAGGGCGAGCGGATCGAGCTGGGCCATCGCGCCGACAGCCGCATGATCTTCGCCCGCGGCGCGCTCCGCGCGGCTTTGTGGCTCGTCGGCCGCCCGCCCGGCCGCTATGCGATGACGGACGTGCTGGGGCTCGCATGAAGCCGACGGCAGGCCCGCGCCGGGTTCGCGGCCTTGCCATGAGTCCGGCTGAAGTCGCGGAAACATACAGGAAGCTGCATGATTGTACGCCGAGCCCGGAGACGGAGCTCGATTATGTGAATAACTATACATTGCTCGTCGCCGTGGTGCTCTCCGCCCAGGCAACCGACGCGAGCGTCAACCTCGCCACGCGCGAGCTGTTCGAGACGGTAAGCACGCCAGCGGCCATGGTGGCGCTCGGCGAGGAGGGGCTGAAGCGGCACATCAGGACGATCGGCCTGTTCAACACCAAGGCGAAGAACGTCATCGCTCTCTCCCGGGCGCTGTTCGAGCGCCACGGCGGCGAGGTGCCGGCCGACCGCGACGCGCTGGAGGCGTTGCCCGGCGTCGGCCGCAAGACCGCCAACGTGGTGATGAACTGCGCGTTCGGGGCCGAGACGTTCGCGGTCGACACCCACGTCTTCCGAGTGTCGAACCGAACCGGTCTCGCGCCGGGCAAGGACGTGTTGGAGGTGGAGCGGAGGCTCGACGCCGCGACGCCGCCGCCCTATCGCCGCGACGCCCACCACCTCCTCATCCTCCACGGCCGCTACGTCTGCAAGGCGCGGGTGCCGGAATGCTGGCGCTGCGTCATCGCCGATCTGTGCAGGTACGAGCCCAAAACTCCGCCGCCCGGCGAGTTGCCGGCAAAGCGGCGCTAGGATTTGCGGGAAAGCTTTGATAAAAAGCGAGAGATATCGGGAGATGGACCATGTCACGTTCGATCGCCATCGCGCTCATCGCCTCGCTCGCTTTCCCCGCCGCAGCTTTCGCCGCCGATCCCCCGGCCCGGCAGCGGGACGACCGCTACATCACCAAGAAGATCTGCAAGACCGAAGTCAGGCCCGGCAGCCGCCTCGCCGGCGCGAGCAAGTGCCAGACTCAGGCGGAGTGGGACGCCGAGCGCGCCGAGACCCGCCGCGTCGTCGACCGCATCCAGGCCCTGAAGCCCTCCTCGGGCGGCTGAGCGGGCGCCGCCGGGCGGCGCTCCGCACGACGCGTTTCACCCGCCCCGCATGGTCGTCACACGCCGAGCCGCGTAGGCGGCACGAAAGCCTCTAGCCGCTCCGGACGCCCTTTGCTAAGCGCCGGAGCGGCCCGCACCCGTAGCTCAGCTGGATAGAGCGCTGCCCTCCGAAGGCAGAGGCCACAGGTTCGAATCCTGTCGGGTGCGCCACCCTTTCCAATGACTTAGGGCAATTCTGAGTCGTTCGGACGTGGCCGGAATTGTCGCGACATTCCAGCGCCCTACACACCCGCTTTGCCGCATCCGTAGCCAAGCGACGATTTGTCCGCACCGCGGCGGCGCAAATCGCGCCGAGACAAGCGCCGGCTCCCGGCGCTCCGCGCGGGCTGGGCGAAGCGGCGTCGCGGGCCGGTCAGGCAGCGGCGCAACGCTCCAGGATGTCGAGGCCTTCCACCGCGGTCGCCTCGTCGATGACCAGCGGCGGGAACAGGGCGACGACTTCACCCTCGGCGGCGACCAGCAGCCCCTCCTTCAGGCATCTCGCCTTGATCCTCTCCGCTTGCGCCTCGCCCCGGGTCCCGACGCCGAGCGCGAGGCCCTCGCCCTGGATCGGCCCGAGGCCGAGAGCGCCGAGGCGCTTGACGAACAGCCGGTTGATCGCGCCGATATGGGCGAGGAGCCTTTCGCCATTGTCCCGCCACCAGGCGAGGTTGGCGAGCGCGGCGGCCGTGCTTCGCGGGTGCCAGCCGTAGGTCGAATAGGCGCCGGCCTTCAGCATCGACTCCGCGATCGCGGCACTCGTCAGGGTCGCGCCCATCGGCGCGAAGCCGGCGGTGATCGCCTTGGCGAGGGTCAGAATGTCCGGCCGCACCCCGCTATGCTCGGCGGCGAACATCCGGCCGGTGCGGCCGAAGCCGGTCGCGACCTCGTCGAGGATCAGCAAGGTCCCGTAGCGGCGGCAAAGGTCCTGGACTCCGCGCATGAACGCCGGCTCCGGCACGAGCGCGCCGAGATTGCAGATCACCGGCTCGAGGATCATGGCCGCGACGTCGCGCGGCTTCAGCGCGGTTTCGACCTGGGCCAACCGGGCCTCGTCGAGCGGCGGCTTGATCACCCGCGGCGTCGGCAGGCCGAGGCGCGGGAACAGGCTCCTTGTCTCGCCATCGCCGATGCTGCGGGGGCCGAGCGTGTTGCCGTGATAGCAGTCCTCAATCGTGACGAAGCGGACGCGGCCTGTATGCAGCATCGCCGCCTGGAGCGCGATCTCCACCGCCTCGCTCCCGCCGGTGGCCCGGAAGCAGCGCTGGAGGCCGGGCGGAGCGATCTTGACCAGCGCCCGCGCCAGCTCCTCCCACGGCGCGTAACGATGGTTGGGATAGACGTAGGCGGGCCCGCCGAAATCGCGCAGCGCCTGCTCGATCTCGGGCCGGCTCCAGCCGAGATTGCCGACGCACCAGCCGCTCTGGAAGTCGATAGCGTTGCGTCCATTCGCGGCGAACACCCGGCAGCCCTCGGTCCGGACCACGTCGAACGTCGCGGCATTTTTCGACTGGGCGAGGGCGGGCATGAACGCCTCCTCTCCCGCCAACGCCTGGCCGTCGCTTGTGATCCGCCCGGGACGAGCAGTGCCCGACACGGAGGAATTGAGCATAGGCGCGAGCACGATCTGGGCTGCGGCCGCGAGACGGAGGAGCAACGCGCCGCGCTCGCCGCCAGGGGTATTGGCCGGGACAGGGGTCCCCGTTCGCAACGGCCGCGCGCGTGGCGACCGCCGCACCGTCTCGTGGGGGATTCAATACGACGGCCGCCAATGCGCCGTGACCACATGGAACCCGCGGCGTCGATACGGTGAGGCTACGGTAGTAGCGACAGCACCCGCAATGTGCGGGTTGTAAGCTACACGATCGCCCCGCCAGACGCAGCAGGCTACCAGTCGAGAGCATCATATGTTGGCGACGGACCGGGCTCGCGGTGGAAGGCTGGCGCGGTATTGCGGGCAACCCAATTCTCCGAAAACCTTCCGCGGCAGTTCCGCAACCTCCTCCATCTTCACTGGCTTCGAGAATAGGAAGCCTTGGCCGTAACCGCAGCCGATCCCGGTCAGGAACCTCCGCTGAGCCTCGTTTTCGACGCCCTCGGCGACCACTTCGATCGAGAGGTTCCTCGCCAGCTCAACGAGCGCCCGGACAATGGCAGCGCTCTCGGCCACGGTTTCGATGGTCGACACGAACGACCTGTCGATCTTCAGGATGTCGACCGGGAAGTCCTTGATGTGTGAGAGCGACGAATAGCCCGTCCCGAAGTCATCGAGCGAGATGAGGATTCCGTTCGCGCTCAGCACTCGCAGCGCGCGCTCGACATGCTCCGCACCCTGCGCCAGAAAGGCGTGCTCCGTCACCTCGATCTGGATCAGGCTCGGACAGATTCCTGCTTGCTCGACACGCGTGACGAGACGCTCCGCATAATCATCACGCATGAACTCCGCCGGGGAAGCGTTGATCGAGACATGTCCGAACTCGACTCCTTGGCGGAGCCAGGCGCGAATGTCCTTGATTACGGCTTTCTGGATCAGGCCGCCGATCCTGGATGCGAGTTCATAATCCTTGAAGGCTTCGCCAATCGTCTCTGGCAGCTGGATGCCGAGACGGGGGTGCTCCCATCGAAGCAGCGCCTCCAATCCGCTGATCCGGCCCGAGGCGAGGCACAACTTCGGTTGGTAGAAAGGCAGTACGGATTTTTCCATTATGGCCACGCGTGCGAGACTGAGCTGCGAGGCCTCCCTTTGCGCCTGTTGGCGCATATGTTGTTGGAACATCTGGATGCCGCCCCGACCTCGCGCTTTTGTCGCGTGGAGCGCCCGGTCCGCATTCTTGAGAAGCTCGTGAGCGCTGGTGCCATCGTCGGGGAACAGGGCGCCGCCGATGCTGGCGCTCGCGTGGATGAGACGTCCGTCGAAACACGCCGGCCGCTGCAAGTTTTCGAGAATTGCTTCCCCCAGGCGGATAAGATCCAGGTCGCTGGCAACGTCCGGGACGATCACGGCAAACTCATCGCCTCCCATCCGCGCGAGGAAGGCGTCCGCCTTCAGCAGGCCGCGCAGCCGACGCGCCACGATGCGCAGCAGGTGGTCGCCGGCGCCGTGGCCGAACGTGTCGTTGACATGCTTGAAGCGATCGAGATCGAGGAGAAGAAGGCCGAAGGTCGAGGCCTTCCCCATGGCGCACGCGACCGCGGCTTCGACTCGCCTCTGAAGGCTCCGGCGGTTGGGAAGGTCGGTCAGCGAATCCACTTCCCCGATCCTGCGCAAGCGTTCCTGGGTGTCACGATGGACCGTGATGTCGCGCGAGATGGCCAGCAGCCGGGTGATCCGTTTCCGCCGATCTCGGATAGGAGTAACGATGACGTCCCACCACCTGAGCGTGCCCTTGGCGGTCGGGCAGGGCGCGGAGAAGCGGACCGCGGCGCCGGTGCGTGCCCGCCTGACTGCGTCCCGGACGACCCGACGCCCTCCGGACGGCCACAGGGCGGCCCATTCCCGTCCGACAATCTGATCGAAATCGTCGATCTCCATCGCGTACAATCCGGGCCCGTTCATGAGCTCGAGCCGCCCGTCCATGGACAATATCTCGATGCAGTCGACGCTCGCCCCAAGAATGCTCTCGAAGAGCGCTTCGGCGTCAACAATATCTCCTGGGCTGCGAACCGACTCGGCTGGCAACATCGGGTGTGAGATCGTGCTCGGCCACGCCTCCTTATTTGCGCAACGTTTCCTGCCGCCTGTGATTTCCAGCATCGAATTCCCTCCCAGATCTCGGTCTAGGACGGCTGATCAAAGAAGGGGATAAGCGGCTGAACCGGAACAATACCGTAGGATCGTCTCATGCGGCAGGCGCGAGGGGGAGGCTGAAACAGAAGGAAGCGCCATTCGGGACATTGTCCTCCAGCCATATTCGGCCGCCGTGACTGTCCACGATCGTCCTGCAGATCGAGAGGCCAAGGCCCAAGCCCGCCGATTTCGTGCTGACGAACGGTGCGAAGAGCGCCGTCTTTTGATCCTCCGAAAGACCAGGCCCCCGATCGCTGACGCGAATCTCCACTTCCTTCGGGTTGAGCCGGCGGACGCTGATCTCGAGAGGGTGCTGCGAAGCGCTCTCGTCAGCGGCCTCTTGCGCGTTCCGGATCAGGTTCAGCAGCACCTGCTCGATCTGTATCCGGTCGGCGAGCACGAGGTCGGCCTCGGCGGCGACAGCGACCTTCGGCTTCGCCGCTCCAGGCGAGCATGCTCCGGCGATCTGGCATGCACGTTCGATAATGGCCGCAAGGCTTTCCGGCCGCTTCTCAGGTTCGCGATCGGCGGCATGCTCCCGGAGGCGCCGGAGGATCTCGGCGGCATATTCCGCGCTCCTTTCCGCCCCCGAGAGCGCGTCCAGCATTGCGTCGGGTACAGGGCCGCCGGAGGCGCTCAACGACCGCCTGATCCCGCGGGTGAAGTTCGCGATCGCGGTAAGCGGCTGGTTCAATTCGTGAGCCAGCGTCGCGGCCATGGATCCCATGGCGCTGAAGCGGGAAAGATGCACGACCTCCGCCTGCACCCTCTTCAGCACCATGTCCGCCTCGGCCCGTTCAGTGAAATCCTGATTCAAACCGACAAAGCGGCGCGCGCTGCCACGGCTGTCGCAAACCATCTTGCCGAGGCCCAGGACCCACCGGCAACGGCCGTCGGCCGCTATCGTGCGGTACTCGGCCCGATAAACGCTGCCGCTCTCGATGCTGGTATCGAGCGCAAGGCGCACCCTCGCCACATCGTCCGGGTGAAGGGTCGCCTGCCACTCATCCTCGGTCAGTACCTCTGCGCCCTCTGCAGCTAGACCATGCATCTCCAGGCTACGGCGGCACAAACGAACGGTCCGTTTGTCCAGGTCGAGATCCCACGTCCCCGCTCCCGCACTCTCCTGAGCCAAAGCGATTCGCTCCGATGCTTCCTGCGCGCGCTCCTCACGGCCTCGAATAGCGGTCACGTCGCAGGCGCTGCCGACCATGCGCACTGGAAGCCCGGAGAGAGGATCTCGGGCCACTACCCGTCCCCGGTCGAAATTCCAGCACCAGCCTCCGCGGCTCCGCCGCACCCTGTATTCGCACTCGAACGTTGGCGCCCGGCCTTCGAGATGATTGCTGAGCTGCTCCGATACCCTATCCAGATCATCGGGGTGAATGAGCTGGCGGGCCGCCTCGAATCGGCCAGGGACCGTTTGGGGATCATAGCCGAGCCGCTCCAGGAATCGGGGAGACATCGCGATGTTGCCCGTTGCGATGTCCCAATCCCAAGCCCCGTCTCCCGTCGCGTCCAGTGCCAGGAGCAAAGCCTCTTCGCTGATGCGCAGCGAAGCGGGACCTTCCTCTCCGCGCTCACATCGCGGAAGAAGACCTGCAGCCCACCCCCTATCGGCCTGGCATTGACGTCGAGCCAGAGCTCGAGATCAGGCTCAAAGAACTGGAAGCGCAACGGCTGCCGGTCGGAGGCCACGCGATGGAGCTGCTCCCAGGCACGCGTTCCGACCGCAAGAGGAAAGGCCTCCCAGATGACCTTGCCTCTCAGATCCTTCCGTGAGCCGATCATCTCGGCCGCGTTTCGGTTGAGATAGGTGAAGCGCCAATCATCATCGAGCAGGAACACGCACTCGGTCGTGCCCTCCAGCACGTCGAGGACCTCTGGAAGCATCTTGGTGTCCGGCTGCTCCGGGGCCGCCGGCCGATCGTTCTGAAGTCCTTCCGAAGAGGTCGATGGCGGAGCCTTGTCAGCCTCGTCTGCCCCATCGAGAGGCGAAAGTTCTGCGTCGATCGCAAGACGGACCGCCTCGGAAAGGCTGGTCAGCCCCAGGTCATCCATCATGTTCGCCCGGTGCATCTCCACTGTGCGAGGGCTCAGTTGCAGCGAGCGCGCAATGGCCTTGTTGGTCATCCCGGCCAGCAGGCCTTGCAGGACTTGCCGTTCCCGAGGGGAGAGACGCTCGAGGCGCGCGGCGGCGGCCGAGCGCGCCTCGCGCCGGTCGCGGCTCCGGCGAGCGGTGTCGAGCGCCCGCTCGATCGCGGCGATCAGCTTGGGCTCCTGGTACGGCTTTTCCAGGAAGTCGACCGCACCCAGCTTCATGGCCGCAACGGCGTCGCCAAGGTCGCCGTGGCCGCTCATCATGATGACCGGCAAGAGTCCGCCGCGTGCCGAGAGCTCGGCCATGACCTTTGTGCCGCCGAGGCCCGGCATGCGTAGGTCCAGCAGGATACAGCCGTCCCTGAGCGTCGGCTGCGCCAGAAGCTCCTCACCACTCGAATATATCTGGGTTGTGTAGCCTTGGCCGGTCAAAAGGTAGCTTGTTGCCGCGCGCACCTGCGCGTCGTCGTCGACTATGTGGATCAGGGGTGACAAGGTAACTCTGCACGAAAGTAGGAATTCGTGCCAAAATAGGAACTTGGGCGCGGATTGCGAGCCGAGCCCCTACGGCCGTATTATTACCGTCCTCGAACCGTAGCCGTCCCTTTGCCGTAGCTGACCAGGCCGGAAATGTGGCTGCTGTAGCTAGGGCGAACCGGCAGCGGGGGAGCTCGATCCGTTCGAACAGCGAACGGCGGCCGAACCGGGAAAAACGCGAAGTGCGGGTGCGGGGTTGACGCCGCGGCGGCGTCTAAGGGCGGTGTACTGTCTGAAATGAGCCCTATGATCGCGAATCACGCTTTGCTCTCTTATTCTACGAATTGCCTCGCCGGACCCACGAAGGCAGTCGCCTGATGAGCCTTCATGATCCCAAGGCGATCAACATCGCCATCGTCGGCGTGGGCAACTGCGCTTCTTCGCTCGTCCAGGGCATCGCCCATTACCAGAATGGCGGGGCCAACGAGCAGATCGGTCTCATG
>DASWRU010000005.1:0-32035 GCA_036403015.1 Allosphingosinicella sp. | reverse complement strand
CACAGGACCCGGGCTTCAGCCGCGCGCTGATCAACGGCGGCGTGACGACGCTGCAGATCCTGCCCGGCTCGGCCAATCTGTTCGGCGGCCGTTCGGTCACGGTCAAGAACGTGCCGGCGCGCACCGCTCAGGGCATGAAGTTTCCCGGAGCGCCGTACGGCCTGAAGATGGCGTGCGGCGAGAACCCCAAGCGGGTCTACGGATCCAAGGGCAACATGCCGCAGACCCGCATGGGGAACATCGCCTACACGCGCGGCGTGTGGATCAAGGCGCAGGCGTACAAGCGCAAGTGGGACAAATATTACAAAAACGGCGGCGACATGCCGGAGCGCGACCTCGCGATGGATACGCTCAAGGGGGTGCTCGAAGGCAAGATTCTGGTCCACAACCACTGCTACCGCGCCGACGAAATGGCCAACATGATCGATATGGCCCACGAGTTCGGCTACAAGATCACCGCCTTCCACCACGCGGTCGAAGCCTACAAGATCGCCGACCTGCTGAAGGCGAACGGCATCTGCGCCGCGATGTGGGCCGACTGGTGGGGCTTCAAGATGGAAGCCTATGACGGCGTCTCCGAGAATATCGCCCTCGTCCACAATGCGGGCGCCTGCGCGATCGTCCATTCGGACGATCCCAACGGCATCCAGCGCCTCTATCAGGAGGCGGCCAAGGCGCAGGCGGCGGGGCGCAGGATCGGAATCAACATCCCCGACGAAGTCGCCTGGGAATGGCTTAGCTTCAACCCGGCCCGCGCCCTCCACATCGACGCCCGCACCGGCAGCCTTCGCCCCGGCAAGATGGCGGACGTGGTGATGTGGAACGGCAATCCGTTCAGCGTCTACACAAGGCCCGAGCGGATCTGGATCGACGGCGCCCTGATGTACGACGCCAACGACCCCAACCGCCGCCCCGTCAGCGATTTCGAGCTCGGCCAGCCGGGCGAAGGGGATGTGAAGTGAACCCACAGGACACGGAAATGAAACTCCGTTCGCCCCGAGCCCTTCGACGCCGCCTGTCGGCGTCGCTCAGGATAAACTTCGGCCTGCGGCCGAAGTCGAGGGGCATGGCCGAGCGAAGCCGAGGCATTCTGATCTCGGCTGCGCTCGATTGGGTGTCTCGACTTCGCTCGACACGAACGGCTCTCCTCCGCACAGCCTTTTTCGGCTTGGCGTTCCTCACCACCCCCGCCTTCGCCCAGACCGTCGCCATCACCGGCGGCACCGTGGCGCTCGGCGACGGGTCGGAGCCGATCCAGGGCGGCACCGTGATCATCCGCGACGGGCGCATCGTCGCGGCCGGGCGCGGAATCGCCGTGCCGGCAGGGGCGCAGGTGGTCGACGCGACCGGCAAGTGGGTGACTCCGGGCATCGTCGCCGGCTTCTCGCGCGTCGGCCTGGTCGAGGTCGACGCGGTGGACGCGACCAACGACGTCGAGGCGAACAATTCGCCGTTCAGCGCCGCGATCGACGTCGCCCCCGCGGTCAACCCGCGGGCGATGGCGATCGCCGTCAACCGCGCCGGCGGAGTCACCCGGGCGATCGTCGCTCCGGGCACGGGGCGGAGCATCTTCGCGGGGCAGGGGGCGGTGATCGACCTCGGCGCCGACATGGACGCGATCACCCGCGCCCGCGCCTTCCAGTTCGTCGAGTTCGGCGAAAGCGGCTCTCGCGAGGCGGGCGGCAGCCGAGCGGCGGCGCACGTCCTGTTCCGCAACGCGCTGCGCGAGGCGCGGGACATCAGCCGCTATTCCGGCATCCCGTCGGGCGGCGGCGCGCCACGCCAGGCGCGGGCCAACGACCAGCGCGATTTCCCGCTGGAGGAAGTGCCGAACAACAACAGCCTACTCGGATCGAACGTCAACCGGCCGCAGGACGTGCTCCTCACCCGCTTCGACGCCGCCGCGCTCGTCCCGGTGCTGCAGGGACGCCAGCTCCTCCTCGTCCATGTCGAGCGGGCGAGCGACATCCTCCAGACCCTGGCGCTCAGGAAGGAGTTTCCGAACCTGAGGCTGGTGCTGGTCGGAGTCGCCGAAGGCTGGACGGTGGCGAAGGACATCGCCGCCGCCGGCGTGCCGGTCATCGCCTCCGCGCTCACCGATTTGCCCAACAGTTTCGAGCAGCTCGCCTCGACCCAGTCGAACGTCGGCCGGATGCGCGCGGCCGGGGTGCGGGTGTCGATCGGCATGATCGACGACGAGGAGGCGCGGCAGGTTCGGCTCGAGCGGCAATATGCCGGCAACCTCGTCGCCGTGTCGCGGCTTCCGGGCGCCACCGGCCTCACCTGGGGCCAGGCGCTGGAGGCGATCACCTCGGCCCCGGCGGAGGCGATCGGGCTCGGCGATCAGCTCGGCTCGCTGAAGGCGGGGCGGCGTGCCGACGTGGTGGTGTGGGACGGCGATCCGCTGGAGAACAATTCGGCCGCATTGCTGGTGCTGATCGACGGCGTCCAGCAGCCGCTCAGCAACCACCAGACGCGGCTTCGCGACCGCTACCGGACCCCCACCGAAGGCGACCTGCCCAAGGCCTATCAGAGGTGATCGGAATCGCCGGCCTGTTGCTGGCGACGCTCGCCTTCGTCGGTTCGCATTTCCTCCTGTCGCATCCGCTGCGGCGGCGGCTGATGGGGCAGCTGGGCGAGGCGGGGTTCCAGGGCGTCTATTCGATCGTCGCCATCCTGACGCTGCTGTGGGTGATCCTGGCCTATGAAGGCCTCGACGGCGTGCCGCTGTGGATCGCGCCGGGCTGGTGGTGGCCGGTGGCGGCGGCGCTGATGCTGGTCGCCTGCATCTTGCTCGTCGGATCGCTCTTCAAGAACCCGGCTTTCCCCCATCCCGGCGCGGGGAAGCGGCCGGTGCGCGCCGCGACCGGCGTGTTCGCGATCACCCGCCACCCGATGAACTGGGCCTTCGCTTTGTGGGCGCTGGTCCACCTCTCGCTCTGGTGGTCGCCGCGCAACCTGATCGTCGCCGGCGGCATTCTCGTGCTCGCCCTCGGCGGCTCGGTCGGCCAGGACCGCAAGAAGCGCGCCGCGCAGGGCCAGAGCTGGCGCCAGTGGGAGGCGCGGACATCTTTCGTGCCGTTCCAGGCCCTGGCGCAGGGCCGCGCCCAATGGCGAGCCGCCGCGCCGGACTGGCGAGTGGCGCTCGGCGGGCTCGCTTTGTGGCTGGCGGTGACCAGCTTCCACGCACCGACCGTCTCGCCTTTGGTGTGGGCGTGGCAGAGTTTCGGCTGAAGCGCTGCAACCGCGCCCGGCGCGAACGGTTCTGGCGATCATGAAAGCCCTCGCCCTCCTCGCCGCCCTCGCGCTTGCCGGTTGCGTCGCCGCCCCCCGCACCGTCAGCGCCTCGGACCCGCGCTCGTTCGCGCCGATCGACCCGGCGCGGATGTCGATCATCACGAAAACCCTCGCCTCCGACGATTTCGAGGGGCGCGGCCCCGGCACGCCGGGCGAGGCCAAGACGATCGCCTACCTCGCCGAGCAGTTCCGCCTGCTCGGGCTGGAGCCGGGCGGCCCGAACGGCAAATGGACTCAGACGGTGCCGCTGGTCCGCACTCAGGTCGCCAGGACCGGCACGGCCTCCTTCGCGATGGGCGGCCAGGCCATCCCGCTGGCCTTCCCCGCCGACATCTATTTGAGCACCGTGCGGGAGACGGACCGGGCGCGGATCGCCGACGCGCCGGTCGTGTTCGTCGGCTACGGCGTCGACGCGCCGGAGCGGGGATGGGACGACTTCAAGGGCGTCGACCTCCACGGCAAGGTCGCCCTGTTCCTGGTCAACGATCCGGATTTCGAGGCGGCGCCGGGCGATCCGGCGGCGGGCAAGTTCGCCGGCCGGGCGATGACCTATTACGGCCGCTGGACCTACAAGTTCGAGGAAGCGGCACGGCGCGGCGCGGTCGGCGCGCTCATCGTCCACGAGAGCGCCGGGGCCGGCTACGGCTGGGCCACCGTCCAGGCGCCCGGCGGGGAGAATTACAATATCGTGCTGGGCCGCGCCGCGCCGCAGCCGGTGCTGCTGCAGGGCTGGATCCAGCGGCCGGTGGCGGAGGATTTGTTCCGCCGCGCCGGCCTCGATTTCGAGACGGTGAAGAGGCAGGCGCGGACGCCCGGCTTCCGCCCGATCGACCTCGGCGCGCGCTTCTCGGCCGATTTCGGCGTGGAGACGAAGCGGGTCGAGAGCCACAATGTCATCGCGCGGCTCACCGGCGCGAGTCGGCCCGACCAGACGATCATGTTCTCCGGCCACTGGGACGCCTACGGCCTCGGCGCGCCCGATGCGCGGGGGAAGCGGATCCGGCCGGGGGCGGCGGACGACGGGCTCGGCATCGCCGGCGTGATCGAGATCGCCCGCGCCTTCAAGGCGGGGCCTCGGCCGGACCGGACCCTGCTCTTCGCCGCCTGGACGGCCGAGGAGAGGGGCCTGCTCGGCTCCGAATATTTCGCGGCCAGCCCCTTTTATCCGGCCGAGAAGATGGTCGCCAACATCACCCTCGACACGCTCGAGCCGGTCGGTCCTTCGAAGGACGTCATCCTCATCGGGCGCGGCCAGAGCGAGCTGGAGGACAGGATGGCGCGGCTTGCTGCAGCCCAGGGGCGATATGTGACGCCGGATTCGCATCCCGAGCGGGGTTTGTTCTACCGCGCCGATCATTTTCCGATGGCCAAGCGCGGCGTTCCCGTCCTGCTGCTGATGGCGCTCGGCGCCGGCCCCGATCTGGTCGCCGGCGGCCGCGAGGCGGGCGACCGCTGGGTGAGCGAATTCACCGCCAATTGCTACCACCAGACCTGTGACGAATGGCGCGCGGATTGGGACCTCCGCGGCGCCGCGCAGGACGTGGCGCTCGCCTACGCGATCGGCCGCGAGCTGGCCTTCAGCCACGACTGGCCGCAGTGGAAGCCCGATTCGGAATTCCGCCCGATCCGCGAGCGCTCGGCTTCGCAACGGCGCTAGAGCGCGATCGGAGTCAGTGCGCGGGCGGGGCGGAGGAGGGATCGGCGAGCCAGCGGCCCGAAGTGGCGAATTCCGGCTTCACGGTGGAGACGGGCAAGCGGTCGTCGACCGGCGGCTGCGCCGGTCCCTGGGGCGCTTCGACGGCGGCATAGGCAGCCTGGCCGAAGGGGAGCGCCGGGCCGGAGGACGCGCGCGGGATGAACACGGGAAGACGCGCCGCGATGACGGTGGCGGGGGACGGCTCGCGGCCTGCATAAAGGCGGCTGAAGGCGCCCGGGTCGCCCCAGGCTCCGGGCATTCGGTAGAAGATGTGATTGCCGATCACATTCGCCTTGGCGAGGCGGAAGGCCCAGACCGGGACGACCTGCTGGGTGTGGTAATGGGTGGCGAGGCCGACGGGCGCGTAGACCGCGCCTGCCAGCGCCTCGGCGGCGATGCGCCGGGCCTCTGCCCAGGCGGGACCGGCGGGCGGAAGGCCAAGCGAGCCGTCGCAGGTGAAGGTGAACTGGCAGCCTCCGCCGGCGCGCAGCGGCCCCTGGTAGACGACTCCGCAGACGCTGCCGGGATAGGCCGGATGGCGGACTCGATTGAGGACGACCTGGGCGACCGCGCGCTGGCCCTCCTCGCTTTCCGAGCGGGCCTCGTAATAGACCGCCTCGGCGAGGCACTGGAGCGAGCGCAGCTGGTCGAGCGGCGCGGCGGCGCGGAACACGATGGAGGCGGCGCGGGGATTGGCGTCCCCGGCCAGCGGGATCGAGGCGTTGATCGCGGCCGCGTCGGTGGGGGAGACGGGCTGGAGCAGCATCGGCTCCGGCTCCGGCACTGCGGCGGCCGGCGTGGCGGCTGTCCCCGGCGCCGCGGCGGCGGCGATCTGCGGGGCATAAGCGGCGCGCGAGGGGACGCAGGACGCGCTGGCGAAGAGCAGGACGAGGCAGGCGAGCTCCCGCCCCTTCGCGTGGAGCAGCTCTTCCAAAGCCTTGATCACCAACGAATTTCGCACGTCTGAAAGCTGTCCCGGGCCGCCCATGGAAGGCGCCTAGCGTCAGATAGCTGAATTTATGCCCGCCCTTCTGCCCCCCAATTCCCGCTGTGCCGGAACGGGACGGCTGCGGCGGACCACTTAATTCGCCGGCCCGCCGCGCTTTTCGGATCGGAGCGGGGGCGGGAACGTTGGAGGCCCTAACCCAGGATAGGATGTTGCGTAGATGCGTCGAGCTTTGTTGTGCGTGTCGCTGGCGGCCCTGCTCGCCGGCGGTTGCGATAGGGTCGGGGGCGGCGACCAGGGGAAGGTGACCACCCGGATCAAGGACGTCACCCCGCAGGACCTGCAGGCGGCGGTCACCGACCCGCGGGTCAGGCGCTTCTACGAAGCCCGAGGCTGGGCCGCCGTCTGGGACAAGCCGCGGGCGGCGGACCTTGCCGCCGCCTTCGCCGACGCCGAGAAGCACGCCCTCCAAAGCGCGGCCTTCGTCAAGGACGTCAGGCAGGGCGGCTCTCCGGCCGAGCGCGAGGCGGCGATGACGCTCAACGCCCTCCAATATGCCGAGGCGCTGGCGGGCGGGGTGGTCGATCCGCGCAAGGTGTTCGACCCCTATACGGTGCCCGCCAACAAGGTGGACGCGGTCGCCGGCCTCGCCCGCGCGGTGGACCAGGGCGGGGTGCGGGCCTGGCTGGCGAGCCTGGCGCCGCAGGACGAGGAATATCGCGCCCTCTCCGAGGCCTATGTCCGCTACGCCGGGCAGGCCAAGGGACCCAAGCGCCCGCCCATCCAGCCCGGCAAGGGCATCGAGCCCGGCAAGAAGGACCCGCGGGTGCCGGCCATCGCCGCTTCGCTGCGCGCCGCGGGCTTCGCGCTCCCCGAGCCGCAGGCGGCGCCTCCCTCGAACGGTAAGGCGAAGCCGGCCAAGGCGGCCGATCCGACCCTCTACACGCGCGACATGGCCGCCGCCGTGGCGCGGGTGCAGACCGACTACGGCATCAAGCCGGACGGCATCATCGGCAATTCGACGCTGGAGGCGCTGAACAGCGGCGCCGCCGAGCGGGCGCGGATCCTGGCCGTGAACCTGGAGCGGCGGCGCTGGCTCGACCGCCGCCCGCCGCCGACCCGCATCGACGTCAACACCGCCGCGACCCTGCTCACCTACTGGCGGGACGGCGCGGCCGTGGACCGGCGGGCGGTGGTGGCGGGCCAGCCGGACTGGGAGACGCCCGAGATCGGCGCGCCGATGGCGGCGCTGGTCGCCAATCCCGACTGGACGATCCCCGAGAAGATCGCCGCGGAGGAGATATTGCCCAAGGGCGCGGCCTATATGGCGAAGGAGCAGATCACGACCAAGAACGGCCGGCTGGTCCAGGCGTCGGGCGACAAATCGGCGCTCGGGATGGTCAAGTTCGACCTCTCGGACCCCTTTGCCATCTACCTCCACGACACCCCCGCCAAGGCGATGTTCGCCAATCCGGAGCGCCATTCCAGCCACGGCTGCGTCAGGGTGGCGGACGCGATCGGTTTCGCTCGCCTGCTGGCCCGGGACGAGGGCAGGACGGAAGAATTCGAGAAGGCGCTGGCGACGAAGAAGGAGACGGTGGTGCCGCTACCGAACAAGATCCCGGTGCGGCTCCTCTACCACACCGCCTATCTCGACGGCGGCCGGGTGGTGTTCCGCGGCGACCCCTATGGCTGGGACGACAAGCTCGCTTTGGCGCTCGGGCTGGGCGGGCCGCTCCGGCACCGCGTGATCCAGCACGTCCATGAGATGGGGCCGTAAGGGATCGGGCGAAAGCGGTACTTTTGGCCGGATTAGAGGCGTCCGTCATTCGCGCGATTGCGGGAATGACGGTATGGCAGCGATCGAGGTGCCTTGATGAACAAGCTCGCTTTGCTCGCGCTCCTGCTCCTCGGCGCCGCGCCGGCACCGCCGGCCGTCCCCGCGTCAAAATTCTCCCCCGCCGACCAGGCGTTCGTCGCTTATCCGGGCGGCGACCTGCTCATCGCGCATGTGCAGCTCGTCGACGGCACCGGCGCCGCGCCCCGGCAGGACGTTTCGGTGCTGGTGCGGGACGGGCGTATCGCCGCGATCGGAGGGGACGGCAAAGTCGCCGCGCCGGTGGGCACGACCGTCATCGACGGACGCGGCAAGACGCTGCTGCCGGGCTTCGTGATGGTGCACGAGCATTTCTTCTACCCGGCGACGATAGGCGGCGAGTATGAGGAATATCCCTACAGCTTCTCGCGCCTCTATCTCGCCGGGGGCACGACAACGCTGCGCACTGGCGGCAGCCTCGCCCCTTATGCCGACATCAACACTGCGCGGGCGATTGCGCGGGGCGAGCAGCCGGGGCCGGACATGGACGCCACCGGACCCTATCTGGAGGGTCCGCGGCTGCTATCGGCGAAGATGGCGGGGCTGAAGGACGCCGCCGACGCCGCGCGGACGGTGGATTTCTGGGCCGGGGCCGGGGCGACCTCGTTCAAGGCCTACAATTTCATCACTCGCGCGGAGCTGCAGGCGGCGATCGACGCCGCACATCGGCGCGGGCTCAAGATCACCGGCCACCTGTGCTCGGTCACCTATGCCGAAGCCGCGGCGATGGGGATCGACAATCTCGAGCACAGCTTCGCGGTCGCCACCGACTTCGTCGCGGGCAAGCGGCCGGACCAGTGCCCGCCGCAGAACGAGACGGTGGCTGCGCTGGCCGCGCTGGATCCCGACGGCCCGGAGATCGGCGCGCTGATGAAGACGCTGATCGCCCGGCATGTGGCGCTGACCTCCACCCTCACCGTGTTCGAGACCTTCACGCCGGGCCGGCCGGAGGCGCCGGACGTGGCGCGGGCGCTGCTGACACCGCCGCTGCGCCAGTCCTACGAGGCACGGTGGACGGCCATCCAGGCGGCGCAGGCGTCGCCCTGGGCCGCCTTCCTGCCGAAGCTGATGTGGATGGAGCGGCGGTTCGTCGCGATGGGCGGGACGTTGCTCGCGGGCACCGATCCGACCGGTTACGGTGGCGTCGTCCCCGGCTGGTCCGCGCGGCGCCAGGTGCAACTGCTGGTCGAGGGGGGCTTCACCTTTCCGGACGCGCTGAAGATCGCGACGCTGAACGGCGCGCGCTATCTCGGCCGCGAGCGGGAGGTGGGCTCGGTGGAGGTGGGCAAGCGCGCCGACCTCATCCTCATCGACGGCGACCCGGTCCGCGACCCGGCCGCGCTAGACCGCATGCCGTTCGTGTTCAAGGCCGGGGTGGGGTACGGCACGCAGGCGATCTTCGACGCGTTGAAAGGGGTGGTGGGGCTGTATTGAATTTTGCCGCCGGTCATCCGTCGCCGGGAACCGCGTCGGCGTTCAGGAACACCTTCTCGCCGATGTGACCGATCGAGAGGGAGAGTTCGTGGTCGACATGGACGGCCAGACCGGCTTGGTGGACCCGGTTCCAGAAATAGACGTCCTCGCCCTGCTGAAGCTCTCCCTTCTCGTTGACGATCGTCCGAAAGAGGGGATGCTCGATCAAGTCGAAAACGGGTGCCTTCACCAGGCAGAAGCCGAGGCCGAGGCCGGCTACCCGCTCGACCGGCGAGGCCGCCGCCTTCGCCGGAGTGGTGTAGACCGGTTCCACCTCGAAGCCGTAGGCGGTGGGGCGCGGCGGTTCCTGGCGCGTCGAGTAGTTGCAGCCGATGACGGGAAGGTCGCGCGCCATCAGGCGGACCAGCGCGTCGGCCGGGAAGCTCTGGTCGGAATCGACGAAGAGCAGATAGTCCGTGCCCCATTCCAGGGAGCGCCTGACGCACTGGGACCTCTTATATTCCAGCGGGCCGCGGCCCTCGAAGATCAGGGTGATTTCCGCCCGCTCGACCGCGTCGTTATAATTTATCCGCAACGACGCGGTGTAGCCGATCAGCATGGCCAGGCACTCGGCGAACCGCGCCTTGACCACGCCTTCGTGCGGCACGCAGATGGCGATCCTCATGCCCCCCAGGCTAGAGGATGTTCAGGATTTCACCAGCCCGTTGATCGCCGCTTCCCGATCGGGCGGTGGGGCGGCAATCAGCTCGACTGCCGCTTCTTGGCGCTCTGGCGGTCGGGCTGGGCGGCGACCTTCTTCTCGCCGGCGATGGCGGCACCCGAGCGGCCGTGGTCGGCCTCATGCTCCTCCAGGGTAGGGTTGCCGCGGTTGTTGCCGCTCTTGCCGTTGCCGCTGTTGCTGCGCATCGCACGATCTCCTTTCGACCGGCTCAACGAGCAGACGGCGGATGATTTCCGCGGGCCGGCGATGCCGCTTGTCGGTTCGCCCGTGCCGTTCATCGGCGGGCGGGGCGGTTGGCAGAGACGTTCCGGCGCCGTGTCGAGGCGGAGCGGAAAGGCGCGGGCCGGGCGCCTATTCGAAGGGTGCGGCGCAGGAACCGGACCTGCTTCATCCCCAGGCCAGGGCCTGCGTCGCAACCTCGCAACCCGACACGAAGGACCCTCGCCATGCTCACTCGCACTCTTGCCGCGCTGGCCGCGATCGCGCTCACCGGCGCGACGCTGGCGATCAGCACCCCCGTCTCCGCCGAGACGATCGACGACGCCGTCACCGTCCGCTTCGGCGACCTCGACCTCTCCACCCGGGCGGGCGCCGACAAGCTCGACCGCCGCCTCGTCTCCGCCGCCCGCGAAGTGTGCGGCTGGGTGCCTCGCGAGATGGACCTGAAGGCCGACGTGATAGCCTGCCGGCAGCGCGCCGTCGCCAAGGCCCGGTCCGACCTGCAGATCGCCATGGCCGGGCGCGCCGGCGGCGGGCGCACGGTCGCGCTGCGCACCAACTGAGGCTTCGCGCCTCGTCTCGCAGGGCTTGCCGGCTGCCGCCCCTTCAGCGGCCGGCGAGCCCTTTCACGTTCCTGACGTAGAGGCGCCCGATCTTCTGCTCCCCGCCGTCGCCGAGGCCGGCCCACCAGCGGCCGGATTCGTCGCGGCGCAGCCCGGTGACGAAGTCGCGCCGGACGATGGCGGAGCGGTGGACGCGGATGAATCTGACCGGGTCGAGCGCCTCCTCCAGCCGGCCGATCGTGTGGTTGATCAGCCAGCTGCGGCGGCCGACGTGGAGCCGCATATAATCGCGCTCGGCGGTGATCCGGTCGACCGCGCTCGCCGGGAGGCGGACGAGGCCGCCGCGCGGCTCCGACACCCAGAATTCATCGAGGCGCGAATCCGCGGCTGTGGTCGTCGCCGGCCCCTCTCCGCGTCCGGCGAGGCGGTCGCGGGCGCGCTCGACGGCGCGCTCCAGCCGCTCGGCGGCCACGGGCTTCATCATATAATCGACCGCGTCCACGTCGAAGGCCGCCACCGCGAAGGTATCGAAGGCGGTGACGAAGACGACGATCGGCGGCTTCGCCAGGCGGGCTAGGGCGCGGGCGACGTCGATCCCGTCCATGCCGGGCATGGCGATGTCGAGGAGGACGGCGTCGGGCGCGAGCGCCTCGGCGAGGCGCAGGGCCGCGGCCCCTTCGGAGGCGGTGCCGGCGACCGCCACCCCTGCGATGCGGGCGAGCAAAAGCTGCAGCCGCTCGACCGCGAGCGGCTCGTCGTCGACGATCAGGAAGCGGATCGGCTCAGCCATCGGTTTCCCGCGGCATGACGAGGGTGACGCGGTAGCCGCCGTTCGGCAAGGGGGCGGCGTCGCATTTGGCGGCGCGGCCGAAGCGGGCGGCGAGCCGCTCACAGACGTTGGCGAGGCCGACGCCGGTGCCGGCGCGCGCCGCCTCGGCGCCCGGAGTGGGGCCGCGGTCGTTCTCGACCGTGAGAAGGAGGCGCGCGTCCTCCTCACGCGCGGCGATGGTGAGCGTGACGGGCTCGACGCTGCGCGCGACGGCATGCTTGATCGCATTCTCCACCAGCGGCTGGAGGAGGAGCGGCGGCAGCCGCGCCGTGCGCAGATCGTCCGGTATTTGGAAGCGCACGTCGAGGCGGCGCGGGAAGCGGACCTTCTCGATGTCGAGATAGAGCTTCTGAAACTCGATCTCGTCCGCCAGGGTCACGTCCTCGCTGGGGTCCAGCGCGAGGCTGGAGCGGAAGAAGGTGGAGAGGTTGACGATCATCGCCTCCGCCTCCTCTTCACGCCGCGCCAGGACGAGCGAGGAGAGTGAGTTCAGCGTGTTGAACAGGAAATGCGGGTTGACCTGGTAGCGAAGCGCCCGGAGCTGGGCGGCCTGGGCATCGCGCTCGGCGCGGAGCGCTCGGCGCTCGGCGGTGCGCAGACGCGCGGCGCTGGTCATCGCGATGTAGAAGCTCGCCCAGGCGGCGAAGAAGAAATACCACGTGACCAGCCCGTCGGCGATGAGGCGGATCTTGCGCTGGCGCTGGATCGCCGCCGGCAACCGCGCCGGACCGCCGAGCCTGGCGAGATCGGCAGGGGCCGGCGCGACTCGGATGCTCTCCTCGCCGGCATTGGCCTGGAGCATGGTCGGCTGCCCGTGCGCCTCCGTGACGATGGTGCGGGCGACGAGGGGCTGGTGGATGGCGAGCGCCAGGTTGAAGGTGGAGAACATAGCCGCCGCCGGAATGCAGGTCATCGCCGCGGCGAGGACCTGCACGCGCACGCTTTCCTGCGCGGCGCGGCTCAGCACCAGCCAGACCCCGAAGGTGAGGGCGAGGCCGATCAGGCAGCCCAGGCCGCGAAAGACCAGCCAGTTCCAATCCTGGTCGATCAGCGCGGTGCGGATGACGATAGTGAGGAAGTAGAAGGCCCAGAATCCCCCCGCGGACGCGGCGGCGAGCGGGAGATCGGCGAAACGGGGCCGGGCAGGGGCTTCGTCCATCACGCCTCTTAGCCGTTCTTGCCCGTTTGTCGTGCCACGCGCGTGCCGTTGGTGGAAGCGGCGCGGCGGTTTGTCGAAAAGCAGCGGAGTCGTACCCCCCCCCGCGACCGGGTGGGTGTGACGATCAAGCGCACGCTGGACTTTTTTGTGGACAAGTCGTTTCGGGGCCGAAAATCGGCGGATTTCCGGGCATTTAGCTGCCCTCCCTGTGGCTGGGAAGTGACAGTCGAGGCCCAGGCGTCGCCCGGCGCGCTTTTCCCATTGTGTAGCTATTCGAACTCTGATTCATTTCTGAATGGGAGGCGGGGACTTGGTTAAGCGGTCGGTAACCGTTTGAAGCGCATGATCTCCGGCGGGTTTGAGAGTGGGAGTGGGTTCATGGCGACGAACACCAAGCCGGCCGACGGCGCTCTGACGCTGGTCGAGATGAAAGAGTTTGCGAGCTTTTCGGCGGCGACCCAGCGCTACATCCGCCGTTCGCTCGACATCGGCCTTGGCCGCCGCGACGCGATGCGCCGCTGGTCGCGCGACGCCGGCGAGGCGGCCAGCATCCGCGCGCAGGAGCGGGTCTATCGCCGGCTCGACCATGTCCGCGGCAATGTGCCGGACGATAGCGGCCTCGAGGAGATGGAGCCGCTGATGGGGCCGCTCGTCACCATGACCGCGTTCGACCTCGGCCAGGACCGGCTTCCCGATTTCGCCGCCTACCGCTTCCTCTACGAGCGCCTGATCGGCGCCGCGGTGCGGCCGTGGCTGCCCGGCGCCTTCTGCGCCGCCGCCGCTTTGCCCCACCTTCACCCGGAGAAAAGGCGCGTCCTCCTGCAGTCGATCAGCGAAGCCGCCGCGACGGCGCCGGGCTGGTCGAACCGCGAGCCCGCTTTCTATCCGGAATGGGTCGACAAGGTCGACGTCACCGTCGCCGGCTGAGACCCGACACCGACGCCAGACGACGGGCCTTCGGGTCCGCCGTTTCGTTCGGCGCTGGACGGCGCTCGGTTACGCGGAATAGCGCCGGGCGATGACGCGGTTCTGAGAGCAGGTCGCTATTTCAGCTGCGACAGCAGTTCGCGGGCGAAGTCGCTGAGCGTATCGTCGCGGGCGCCCATGATCGCGATGCGATCGCCGGAGCGGGCGAGGGCGGCGAGGCGGCGACCGGCCTCGGCGCGGTCGGGCACGTGCTCGGCGCGGCGGCCGGCGGCCTTCACCCCTTCGACGATATCGGCGCTGCCGACTTTGCGCTCGACCGTGCCGCCGTAATAGACCGGATCGGGCATCACCAGGACGTCCTCTTCGCCCATGCCGCCGGCGAAAGCGGCGACCAGCGCCTCGCGCATCTGACGGAGCGGGCCGTAGCCGTGCGGCTGGAAGAGGAGCAGGAGACGGCCCGGGAAGGCGCGGAGCGTCGCCAGCGTGGCCGCGATCTTGTCCGGGTTGTGGCCGAAATCGTCGATCACGGTCACGCCGCCTTTCGTTCCGACGATGTCGAAGCGGCGGCGCAGGCCTTCGAAGCCCGACAGGGCCTCGGCGGCCTCGGCGAGCGGCACCCCGGCGGCGCGGCAGGCGGCGAGGGCCGCGAGCGCATTGGCGGCATTGTGGCGGCCGGGGACGCGAAGGCGTACTCGTGCGGCCTCGCCGCCCGCGCGGACGGTGAAGGCGACGGCGAGCGGCTCCTCCGAAACATCGGCGGCGGCGAGGTCGGCGGCCGGATCGGCGAGGCTGAAGGTCGTGCCGCGGCCGAGCGCGGCGTGGAGGCGCCGCGTCTCTGGGTCGTCGAAATTGAGGACGATCGCTTCCGCCTTGGCGGCGAAGCCGAGGAAGAGGCTGCGAAGCTCCTCCATCGACTTGTGGTCGAGGCTGATATTGGTGATCAATGCAACGGTCGGCCGATAGAAGGCGATCGAGCCGTCGCTTTCGTCCACCTCGCTGACGAAGACGTCGCCGCGGCCGGCGAGCGCGCTGGCGAAGGGCGCTTCGGGCGTAACGAAATTCTTCATCACCGCGCCGTTCATCACCGTCGGGTCGCGGCCCGCGCGGTGAAGGATCCACCCGATCATACCGGTGACCGTCGACTTGCCCGAGGTGCCGGCGACCCCGATGGAGAGCGGCGCCGCGTTGAACAGGCGCGCCAGGAGCTCGGCGCGGGTGATCCGCTCCGCGCCATGACGGAGCGCCGCCTGAACGTCTGATACCGTCTCCTCGACTGCGGCGGAGGCGACGAGCAGTTGGTCGGGCGAGGTGAGGCCGCTGCCGTCCTGCGGGAAGAGCGCGATGCCCTGGCGGCGCAGGAACTCGAACTTGTCGCCGGTCCGGCCCTGGTCGAGCGCCCGGTCGGATCCGGCGACCTCGGCCCCCTGCGCCCGCAGGATCGTCGCCAGCGGAAGCATGCCGCTCCCGCCGATGCCGCAGAAGAAATAGGATTTGGTGCCGGCCATGGCGCCGCCCTATTGAGGTCGCCGCGGGTTTTCAAACGGCTTGACGGAGGACGTGAATGCGGATCGCGGTGGTGGCGCCCAGCACCCCCATCCTCCTCGCGACGGCGGAGCGGGTGCAGGCGCTGGCGCGCTCGGAGTGGCCCGGGGTCGAGCTCGCCTTCCACCCGCAATGCTTCCTGCGGCACAACCATTTCGCCGGATCGGACCGGATACGCGCCGACGTTCTGGTCGAGGCGGCCAACGACCCCGCCGTCGACTCCATCTGGTTCGCCCGGGGCGGCTACGGCTCCTGCCGGATCGCCGAAGAGGTGCTGGCGCGGCTCGGCCCGGCGGCGCGGGACAAGGCCTGGCTCGGCTACAGCGACGCCGGGTTCCTCCTCGCGGGGCTCTACCGCGCCGGCTTTGCGCGCGTCGCCCACGGCCCGATGCCGAACGATCTCCTGCGCGCCGGCGGCGAGGCGGCGGTGCGCCGGGGCCTGTCGTGGCTGGTCGACGGCGACGAGGCGGCGCTGGAGGGCGGATTGGGAGCCACGCCGGCGGCGGCGTTCAACATCACCGTGTTCAGCAACCTCATCGGAACCCCGCTCGAGCCGGACCTTGCCGGCCACGAGCTGCTGTTCGAGGACGTGTCGGAACATATGTACCGCACCGACCGGACGATGTTCCACATCACCAACCATCAAGCGGTGCGCGAGGCGGCCGGGATCAGGCTCGGCCGCTGCACCGAAATCCCCCCGAACGACCCGGATTTCGGCGAGAGCGAGGAGGAGGTGTTCCGGCACTGGTGTGAGCGCGGCGGCATTCCCTATCTCGGCCGCGCCGACATCGGCCATGACGCCGACAACAAGGTGGTGCCGTTCGGAAGCCTTTGATCGAGAACAGAATCTTTCGCCGCTCGACATCCAAACCGGGCGCTCGCCGCGTCTCATGGCGAGAGATTATCGGCCAGGGAGCGGGTTCGTCATGTCGATTGTAAGGTTTGCCATTCTTCTCGCCGCTTTTTGTGGCGTGGTCGCCGGGGCGGCGCCGGCGAAGCCGGTCACGCCGTCCGCTGGAATGGACGGGATGACGGCGCGAGATGCGGTCGCCTCGATCCGGCGCGCGGTAGGTTCCGCGGCGCTCGAGCGGCTGCGTTACGGCCTGGCCGTGACCGAGGAAGACGGGTCGGCGCCGATCCTGCTCGGCGTGAGGCACGGCGAGGTGCGGCAAGGCGGGGAGGTGGCGTTCGACGGCAGCGTCTTCTGGCATTTCGACGAGCGGCGGCGTGCCGGCGTGCCGCTCAACCTCCGGCAGTTCGAAAAATTGGCCTGGCCGCTCTGGGTGCGCGGCGGGTGGTGGCTCAATCCGAAGAGCGGGATCACCGCCTCCCTTGTGCCCGACGAGAGTGACGGGGGAACCGTGGCGTTGCGGCTGAAGCGGCCGGGTGGCGTTGTGCCCGCTACTGTCTACGTTGATCGCAGTACCTGGCTGCCGGTGCGCCTGGTCGTGCCCTACGACCGGGGGCCGCTCACGATCCTCTATTCGGACTGGCGCAGCGCACTCGGCGCGAAGCTGCCGTTCGCCGCCGAAGCGACCTATCGCGGCACGCGGATGAGCCGCGCCACCGCCGTGCGGCCGCTCACGCGCGGCGACGCAGCGTCTTTCGCCCTGCCCCGGCCGCAGGGCTACAGCTTCGACGCGTCGGCGCCGGCCGAAGTGGCGGTGAAGCGCGGCACGCCCTTCTCCGACGGGGTCTCCTCCCACGTCTATGCGGCGCCGGAGGTCGACGGCGCGGCGGTGGGGCCGTTCCTGCTCGATTCCGGCGCCGATGGGATGATGATCGACGAGAAGATCGCCGACGCGCTCGTCATGCCGGTCATCGGGCGGACCAACTCGATCGGCGCGGACGGCACGCCGCGGCCGGCGACGTTCCGGCGCGGCAGGAGCTTCCGGATCGGCCGGCTCCTCATCGCCGATCCCGTCTACCTCGCGCTCGATCTGTCGAAGAACAATGCCCCTCCCGGCGAGAAGCGGGCGGGCGTGATCGGCTACGACGTCTTCGCCCGTGCGGCGATCGAGTTTGCGGGCACGGGCGACCAGGTCGCGATCTGCGACCCGGTCCGCTACAGGCTGCCGGGCGGGGCGGCGTGGCGGCCGCTCTCCTTCATGGACTCGGCGCCGGCCGTCCGCACCCGCTTTGCCGGCGGCGAGGGGCTGTTCCAGGTCGACACCGGCTCGGCCGCCTCGGTCGACTTCTATCCCGGGGTCGGCGAGCGGCACGGGCTGCTGGCCGGCCTGTCGGGCCGCGAACTGGTTTCGGCGGGCGCGGGCGGCAGCTTCACGGTGCGGGTCGGCAAGCTCGCCTGGTTCGAGTTCGGCGGCCGCCGGTTCCGGGACCTCGAGGTCAGCTTCAGGACCAGCGGGATCGGGCGGGACGGCGGCAGCGGCGTGATCGGCCGGGACCTGATGGCGGGGTTCACGACCGTCTTCGACTATCCGGCCCGCCGCATCGCCTTCCTGCCGCGCACCGCCGCCTCGCCGGCCTCGATGGCGGAAAGGTGTCGCTGACGGGCGGGCCCTGCGCCGGCGACTCGGCATGATGCCACAGCGCGAGCATAGCGGCGCGGGGGCCTGTCTGGGCCGGCGCGGGCGCCGCGGGCGGGGCTTCGCAGCATTAATCCACATCATAATTCGCGCCGGAGCGCCCCTGGGGCCGGTTGGCACGATTTAACGAGCCGAATCTCTTGCACTCCGCACGCGTTTGAGGCTTATCAGCTTGCGAACCACAGGGAGGGAAATATGGCTAAAGGTACTTCAGGCGGCGGCGCTCGTGGGGGTCTGTCGCGTCCCGTCCAGCCGTCCGCGGAGCTGGCCGCGATCACGGGCTCGGACCCGCTGCCGCGCAGCCAGGTCGTCAGCAAGATCTGGGACCACATCCGCAAGAACAATCTCCAGAATCCGGAGAACAAGCGCGAGATCGTCGCCGACGACAAGCTCCGCAAGGTGTTCGGCAAGGACCGGGTGAGCATGTTCGAGATGAACAAGCACCTGTCGCGCCACCTCAGCTAGCGCAAAGCCGCCGGTCCTTCCGGCGATGTGCGCACGGACGGCCTCGCTCCCTCCCGGAGCGGGGCCGTTCCGCGCTCCGGCCAGGCCGCCTTATTGGTCCGATACGGAGATGAAATGGCGACAGCTTTCCCGCCGATCGCGGACTAACCCCTTTCAAGTTGCGGCTGCCGCCACGCCGGAGGACCGCCGAAGCCTGTGCTCCGGCCGTGGATTTGTGCGCCCGCGTCAGGAATATTGTTGCCAGAAAGGCTGTTGCGGCGCTCGAAAAGCGCCGAAATGGACAAGGAAGAAGCTGCATTTCCTCCGGAACCGGCGTCATTCTGGACTAAGTGGGGTGGGGAGCGGATGACTCATGGGGCCAATATCATCGGCTGAGGCGCCGGGCGCCTTGGAACTCGTCGATTATCGGACCAGCCCGTCGGTCCTGATCCTCGCCGATTCGCCCGAGGGCCTGGAGCGTTGGGCGCAGGCGGCGCGGCTCGCCGACTGCCGGGTCGCCGGGAGTGCCGGGCTCGAGGGCGGAGCGGAACGGCTCGACCTCCAGATTGCGGCCGACGCCGTCCTGATTTCGGTGGAGCGGGACGAGGGCGAGGCGCTCGAGGCCATCCTTGTGCGCCTTGAACGCGGCGTACGTGGCGGCCGCTTCGGCGGCGCCATCGCCATGCCGCTGGCGCTGCTCGACAGGATCGCGGCGCACAGCCTCGAACCCGCGGTGCATCATCTCGTCGACGCCAATCCGCTCGAGCTGGTAACGGCCGTGGCGATGGCGGCGTCGCGCCACCCGGCACGCCTCCACGATGTCGCCAAGTCGGCGGCGACGGCGCGCCTCCAGCAATTGAGCGAGGAAGTCGGGCGCGTCGCCACCATCCTCGCCGCCTTGTCGGAGGACGAAGCGGCGGCGAAGGCACTGGTCGGCGCAGGTAGCGAGGAAGGCGAGCCGGAGCGGATCGACGCCGCTCACGTCCGCGCGATCATCCGGGCGCGCCGGCTGCGCGATCATTTCTTCCGCGGCGAGCTGTTCGCGGATCCGGCCTGGGACATGCTGCTCGATCTGATGGCGGCGCGCATCGAGCAGCAGAAGGTGGCGGTGTCGAGCCTGTGCATCGCCGCCGCCGTGCCGCCGACGACGGCGCTGCGATGGATCAAGTCGCTGTGCGACCAGGGCGTCTTCGTGCGGGTTGCCGATCCGGAGGACGGGCGGCGCGTGTTCATCGGGCTCGCCGACCAGACCGCGGCCGCGCTCGAAGCCTATCTGCGCGCCGCCCGGCGGATTTCACCGCTCGTCGCGTGAGGCCGCTTGCAGCGCGAGGCGGGCGGTGGCAGGTCTCAACGCCCGTCGGGGGCGCTTAGCTCAGTTGGTAGAGCATCTCGTTTACACCGAGAGGGTCGGCGGTTCGAGCCCGTCAGCGCCCACCAAGTTCCTGTCGTCGGCAGTAAGGGCTTCCAGATTTTTTGCGATTGCGTGCGCGATAAACTGGCGGCAACCCAGCTCGCCTAAGCGCTGGCAAGCTGTCATCGGGATAACGGGTAGAGTGAGCGTCGCCGACGACATTAGAAAGAACTCTAAAGATGCCTTCGGTTCGCAGTGGGCGATCCGGGATGGCCTCGTCGTTCCCGACGCCAGCGACCTGAAGCTGTCCAACGACGCAGTTCGTTTCGAGAGGCAACCGTCCTGTACGCTGATCTGGACGGATCAACCCGCCTAGTCGAGGACCATCGGTGGGATTCCGCTGGCGAGGTGTACAAGGCGTTCCTTTACGCTGCTGACGAGGCACTCGATCCTCGGGGAAGAGGGACCGATCGCACCGTCGCTCGTCCGCCACCCGGAAAAAGTCACCCTCCCAGAGCGTCGTCTCCGGAGGTCGCTTCCAGCACGCGGGCCGCTGCCGGCCGCAGGACTTTCAGCGCATCGGACACAGAAATCGGCTCGTAGTTCGGCAGATCGGTCAGATTGGGCGGAAAGGGGATGAGCAGTTCCCGCTCCCCGGAGCGCAGCAGCAATGCGACGAATTTGAGCGGGGCCGATTGCACGACGCTGGCCTCGAAATCCTCGCCGAGGCTTTCTGCCTTTTGGATTGCCGCCTGCAGGCCGTCCTTCGCGGGCCCCTCGTGCAAGGCAATCGGAGCCAAATGGTCGTTGAGCTCGACTTCAGCGACCGGGCGGTCCCCGCTCATCAGCAGGTGGCGCCATTGAGTCGCGTGAACGGCCTCGCCGAGATCGCCGTTCGCCATATTCGCCAAGGACAAATATTGCACCCGATAGGGCTGGCCCAGGGCAAGCCCCTGCGCAGGCTCGCCGGCGGCCGCGCCATTGTCTCCGAGGAGGCGCTCGATTTGCGGGCCCCACTTATGGGCGTGAAGCCTGTCTATGGTGTGGGCTGGGCCGCCAGCGTGGAAGGAGATCGTCACTTCGTGGGCTCCTTACTGCTTCTTGGTGTAATAGGTGTGGGTCCAGGTTCCGCCGCCTTGATAATTGGAGGGATAGGCCGAATAGGCAATCGTCGAGGTGCCATACCACGGATCCTGGATGACGATGGTGTTACCGTTATTGTCATAGCCGGCGACCATCGTGAAATGCGCGCCTCCGCCGTTCCATGCGACCCGCGTCCCTACCGGCTGCCCGTTATCGACCCTGCCCTGCAGCACGGCGAAGCCGGTGGTGCCCTGCACCATGCTGTCGAAGGAATTGGCCGCGCTCAGGGCTTGGTCCAGATATCCATATTGGTTGCAGCCCGAAGGGTCCGCGCAGCAGGTGGTCTTGCCTTGGCACGTGTTGGCGATCCCGCATTGGGTATAGGTTCCCGAGCCCCAGTAAAGATTGCCGACCGATGCCCCGTTGGCGGCCCAACACCAGTTGCCTTGGGTTTGCTGCTGCATGAACTGAGGCAGGCTGTTCGCCTTGAGGTACAATGGCCACGAAAGGTTCGGACTGGATTGGCATCCGGGCGGATAGAGGCCAATCATCACAGCACCATTGCTGAGATAGGAATTGAATGCGAAACCGCCGGCATTGGCGGCATCGGCAAGATTGCCCATCTGCGCCGCCGTCGTGTTCTGCTGAACGGCGCCGAAGCTCGCAGGGCAGCCATTGAAGCCGTAATTCATGAGGTTGTAAGGCACAGATACCCTCCATGAGCGAGACTATCGGCCATGCGAGGTAGCGCTCCTCGATCTGGCACCGCACGATCTCACGATGAAACGAGGGAGTCAACTATCACCGTCTTTTTGTAATCTCTGCGGCTAGTCGTCGTCATTCTGCGCTCTTCCTGCATACAACGCTCACGGATCCGGATATGACCCTGAATGCAACGCCGGTAGACAAATTCGCACTTCGGCACATCGCGCGGACAGTTTAACAGCCCCCAATGGTGACGCGACCCTAAAGGGGGCGGATGAGGTTCGTTGCCATGGCGATCCACGGCGGGTCGGCGAGGACGAGCTGGCGGTGGCCGGCGCCCAGAGCGAGGACGTGGAGCTTGCCTTCCTCGCGGCCGATCAGGCGGCCGAACAGGAAGCGCCCGGCCGGCCGCGGGACGAGGACGTCGCGGTTGAGGGCGCGGCCGAAGGCGTCGGGCGCCAGGCGCAGGCACCAGATCTCGTCGCCCGGCCGATAGTCGCCGATCCCGACCCGGACCGAGACCGCCACCGCCCCCGGCTCCGGCCGGGGCGGCGCGACCACCGCCATGCGCCGGGGCGCGTGGGCGCCGTCATGCTCGAGCAGGGCGGCGACCGGCACGTCCTCGCGGTCGGGCAACCGGACGAGGTCGCCCGCCTCGACCCCGAGCGCACTGGCGATGCGGTTCAGCCAGCCGACCGACACGGTGCGGGTGCCGGTCTCGAGCCGGCCGATCGTTTGCGGCGTGGTCGGCGGATCGCAGCGGTCCGCCACCTCCTGCAGCGTCAGCCTCCTGGCCCGGCGAACCTCGCGAATACGCGTGATCATCGCTTGCTCCTAACCCCTGTGGTTATTTCACTTTCCTACAGCCGCGCCGCAATGGCAAGAGGGAGTAAGGGCGATTCGGGTGAAGGACGTGGATCATGGTGAACGGTGCAAAGATGAAGCAAGGAAGGCTGCTGGCGGAGCGGCCAGCCCCGCGCGATGGGGCGGAGCGGCCCGGGGCTCGCAAGGCCGGCCCGGCACGCTCGGTGACGGTGAACTTGCTCGAATCGCCGCTCGGGTGGCTGGTCGCGCGCGGTCACGTGACCCAGCGCCAATATGCCGCCGGCGAGACGCTCAGGGAGGATTGGGAGCACGGCCATTATCCACCGCGCGTCACGATGTGCTGGGACGCGCCCCCGCGGGACCGCAACGCCCGCGGCGCGCCCGATCCCCACGCCTTGAGCGGTCGCGAGGGGCGGGCGCGGATGCGCTTCGAAGCGGCGATGAAGGCGGTGGGGCCGGGGCTGCGTGACATCCTCTGGCGCGTCGCCTGCGCCGGGGAGGGCATGCGCGAGGCGGAGACGGCGCTCGGCTGGCCGGCACGGGCGGGCAAGCTGGTCCTGGCCATGGCGCTGGACCGGCTCGCCGACCATTACCGGCTGAGGTGAAGGCGCTGCCGGCGCGGTGGCCGGTCCTGGCGCCTCAGGCGGCGGCCGTCGCGCCGGCGCCGGGGGCGGCAGCGCGCGAGGGCTCTGTCGTCACCGACGACCGGGCGGCGAGCGCCTGAGGGCACTGCAGGCGGACGGCGCGCGTTCGACGAACGTGGCGATCTTCTTCACCAGCGACAGCCATTTCGGCGACCATCGGGTGCTCAATCTCTGGAAGCGGCCGTTCGGCTCGGTGGCGGAAATGGACGCGGTGCTGGCGGAGCAGTGGAATGCCGCGGTGGAGGCACAGGACGAGGTATGGCATCTGGGCGACTTCGCGCGGCGGCCCGCCGACGTGGCCGGGCTGCTGGCGCGGCTTCATGGCGTCAAGCACCTCGTGCGCGGCAATAACGATCCGCCGGGCACCCTTGCGGCGCAGGGATGGGCGAGCGTCCAGGATTATGCGGAGCTGGACGTGGAGGGGCGCAAGCTGGTGCTCTGCCATTACCCGTTCAGGAGCTGGAACGGCCAGCACAAGGGCGCGGTGAACCTCCACGGCCACAGCCACGGCCGCCTGAAGCCGATGCCGCGGCAGGTGGACGTCGGCGTCGATGTGTGGCCGTGGCGGCCTGTCGCGCTGGACGAGATCGCCATAAGCATCCGGTCCCCTCGCGTCGGCCCGTCAGGCGCTTAGCCGAGCCGGGCGGCGCGAAGGCTAATGCGCCGTTGCCGCCGCGGCGCGCTTCTCCCGGCTCAGCCGCGTCATCAGGATCGCGGCTCGCTTGGCCTGGCGGGGGATGGAGGCGAGGTCGACGGTCTCGCCGGGGGCATGGTCGCCGGTGCTGGCAGTGCCGAGGCCGACGAGGCCGTCGGTGAATTCGGCGACGAAACTGATGTCGCCGGCGCCGCGTTTCAGCGGGTCGAGCTCGCCCATCTCGGCGAGGCCGAGGTCGCGGTTGACCACGTTCAAGCGGGCGAGGAGGGCGCGGTTTCCTTCGGTCGGGGCCATCGGCGGATAAGCGTGGGCGGCGAAGCTTATCTCCCCGCCCGAGCCGGCGAGGTGGTGCGAGACGATGTCGCGCATCCGCGCCATGACGCGCTCGTTCTGCTCGCGCGAGAGGGTGCGGATGTCGCCGCGGGCGATGGCGATCGCCGGGATGACGTTGGTCTTGCCGGTCGCCTGCCCGCGTATGCCGTCGGCATCGAGGGCGGCGGTGGCGCCGCCGACGACGAGGCCGACATTGTAGGTGAGGTTGGGTTCGGTCAGCTGGGTGCGGAACGCCTCGAGGATGCGGGCGAGCTCGTAGATCGCCCCGTTGCCGGCGCTGGCGCCGAAGATGCCGGAGGAATGGCCGGTCCTGCCGGTGGCGCGGACTTCCCAGGACTGGGCGCTCCGGCGCGCGATCGAGCCCATGTCGCGGCCGCCTTCCTGGGCGAGCCCCTCGAAGTCGAGCGCGACGTCTGCCGCCTTGCCGGCGGCGACGAGGTCGCGCCGGGCGATCTCGATCGGCTCGCCGGCATCCTCCTCGTCCCCGGTCATGACGATGGTGATGTCGGCGTCACTGAGCGTGCCGGCGGCCTGCATGGCGCGCAAAGCGGCGATCATGACCACATCGCCGCCCTTGTCGTCGCTGGCGCCCGGCCCTTCCGCCTTGTCCGCACCCTTGCGGACGAAACGCTGGAAGGGCGAATCGGGCTCGAACACCGTGTCCAGGTGGCCGATGAGCAGCATGCGCTTGCCGCGTCCGTTGCCCTTGTGGACGGCGACGATGTGGCCGGCGCGGCCGACCTCGGTCATTGGGATCCAGCGCACGTCGAAGCCCAATGGCTCGAGCTCGGCGCGGACCATGCGGCCGACCGCCTCGACGCCCGGGAGGTTACGCGAGCCGCTATTCTGGTTCACCAGCCGCTCGAGCAGGGCGACGGTGCGGTCCTGCTCGGCGTCGACGGTCGCGGCCATCTTCTGCTCGGCGGGGCTGAGCTTCGCCAAAGCGGGCGAGGCGATGAGGGCGAGGGCGAGGAGGAGGGCGCGCATGGGGGTTCCTGTCATTGCCTCGCCATCCCCCAGGATGGGGAGGCAGGTGTTTCTCGCCTCCATTCGCCCGTGCTAAGCGTTGCGGCAAGAGCTTCCTTGTGCCGAGGGTAAGATGCGCCGCCTGTTTCTCCTCCTCTCTGCTTTGCTCCTCGCCGCGCCGGCCGCCGCGCAGGAGTGGCTGACGGCGCCCGAATATGACGTGCTGTTGACCAGCTTCGAGATCCAGCCGCGGGTCATCAGGCTGAAGGCGGGGGAGCCGGTGCGGCTGCGCTTCGTCAACAATTCCGAGCAGCGGCACAGCTTCTTCGCCCCCGGCTTCTTCGGCTCGGCGCAGCTGAGGGGCCGCGACCGGGCGCTGGTGAAAGGCGGGGCGCTCGCGCTCGCGCCGCTGTCCGACGAGACGATCGTGCTGGTCCCCAAGGCCGGGCGCTACCCGGCGCGGGGCGACAATCTGTTCCGCCGGATGCTGGGGATGAAGGCGCGCATCGTCGTCGAATGAGGAGGAGCCGGGAAATGGCCAAGGGCAAGAAGGACAAGAAGAAGGACAAGGCCGCGAAGCCGGCGAAGCCGGATGGCGGCGAGAAGGCGATCAGGCAGCTCAAGAAAGCCGGCAAGGCGGCGCTGAAGCTCGCGCGCGAGCCGGCGGTGAGCGAGGCCGTGGCGGCGGCGATGCTCGCGGCGGCGGCGGCGCTGAGGGAGACGCCGGGCGCCGGCAAGGGCGCGAAGGCCGAAGGGGGCGGAGCCGGAGCGGCGGCGAAGCCTGCCGGCGGGCTCGGCGACGCGCTGAAGGCGCTCGCCATCGACGTCGCCCGGCGGACGGTCGACGGGTGGGCGGAGTCGGCGAAGGATCCGGCCGCCAAGGCCCCGCATAAGGGTTGATGTAGGCGCTTCCGCGGGCGACGGGGCGAGGTCGTTTTACCCCCGTAATCCTCATTATCCACAGGCTGATTCCGCTTGGCCGACGCGGCGGTCCGTGGCAGCTTTCAGGCGTGGCCGGAAGGGAAACGGCGCCGGAAACGGACCGCTCCCCGACCTGCCGCAAGCCCCAGCCGAGAGGTCGTCGCTCCCCCAAGGACGCCGGCCGCGAGGCGAAGGCGAAGGGCGGCGGATCCGAAGCTTCGGGCCGATCGAGGCGCAAGTCTTGGGCGGCATGGGTTTCGGGGAAGCTTCCCAGGCAAGCAGAGGCTTCGCAAGGAGCCGATGCGCTGCCGGACTGCCGGGGAGGAGGAGGGGAATCGCCCCCGATTCCAAAGCGGCAGGGCCCCCGGCCGGAGCTTGCTCCGGCCTGGGGACCACCGGCGGAGCGCGACGAGGGGCTTCGGCCCTTCGCTGGCGCGGCCGAAGGAGCGGAGCCGGGCTTCACCGCCCGGCTCTCGATCCGCCAAGGCGAAGGCCGGAGCCCTCCGGTCCCAGCCGCAGGGACGCGAGCGCGAGCGCCTACGGGCGTCGCGGGCAGCCCCTGGAACGGGAAAGGCGGCGCTTCGCGCGCGGCCGGACCCGCCGGGAAGCGCTCTGGGCCTCACCGCCCGGGCGCGACCTACCGGGGGCCGAACGCGAGGCGCCTAACGGTGCGAAGCGCTCCGGCCCCGCCCACCCAGCGGGTGATCGCGTCCAGGTGGCGGCGATCGTGAGCCTGGGACATTGGGGGCCGGCCTTCACGGGCCGGCCCCCATTTCACTTGGCTCGGAAGCGATGAATCAGGCGGCCGGCGCGGCCTCGCCCGACCGGTGGTTGCGCCGCCGTGGCGGCTTGATCCGGTGGCGCGATGTGCGATGATGCTCGCCAGGGAGGGCTTGGGCATGTTCCAAAAGGCAGGCAAAGCGGGCGGCCCCGGCGGCGCGGCGCGCGAGGCGAATTTCTCGTTCATCGGCGCCGAAGCGAGCGTCACCGGCGACATCGCGACGAGCGGGCAGCTTCACGTCGACGGCAAGGTGACGGGCGACCTCAGCTGCGGCGGCCTCACCCTGGGCGAGAGCGGCGAAGTGCGAGGCAATATCCGGGCGCGCGACGCACGGATCGCCGGGCTGGTCGACGGCGCGGTCGAAGCCGGCACGCTGGCGCTGGAGCACAGCGCGCGGGTGACCGGCGACATCCTCTACGAGACGCTCAGCATCGCCAGCGGCGCCGAGGTCGACGGCCGTTTCAAGCGCAGGAAGGGCGCGGGCGACGGCTCCGGCTCCGCCAAGGCCGAGGCCGCGGCGCCCGTCGCGCCCCCGCCGGCCGCGCCCCTCTTCGCCGGCGGCCTGCCCACCGCCGAGGCCGCCGAGTAGCCGGAACCGGCGCGGACGCGGCTTCGTTGGCGCCTCGATCGAGCATCGAGGAGCCTGACGCCATGGCCGATACACGCGAGACCCTCAGCGACGGCGGCACCGCCGGCACCGGCGAGGCCGAAGTCCTTCCCGAGCGCGAGGCGCCGCCGCCGGCGCAGGGCCAGGGCGACGAGCTGGGCGGCGATCCCGCCAGCGGTAGCGGTCTCGCGGGCGCGGCGACCGGCGATGCGCGCGCGGGCCGCAGCGAAGGCGGCGCTGGCAACGGCCTCGGCGGTGCCGATGCGGGCTCGCCCGGCGGCATGGGCGGCGTCGGAGCGCGCGGGGGGACCGGAACCGGGCGGCCGCCCGGCGGCGTCAGCCCCCTCGCGTCCGACGAAAAGCCGGGCGAGTAAAATAGTTACCGTCCCCATTAAGCAGGCGCGGCAACGGGGCGTAAACCGCGCCGGGTCGAACAGGGCCGCTGCGACAGCGGGAGGCGGCGGTGGCGGCTGGGCGGAGGGGAGCAAGACGGACGGCGGCGCTGGCGCTGCTGCTCCTCGCATTGCCGGCGCTGACCGGCGCCAGCGCGCGCCTCGCCGGCCTCGACCAGCGCCTGCTCGCCGCCCATAATCGCGAGCGGGCGGCGCTCGCCTTGCCGCCGCTCGCCTGGGACGAGGCGCTCGCCGCCGACGCCGCGGCATGGGCGCGCCACCTCGCCGCGACCGGCGCGTTCGAGCACGCCCCCGATGCCGACGAAGCGGATCCCGAGGGCGAGAACCTGTGGGCCGGGACTCGCGGCGCCTATGGGCCCGAGGACATGGTCGGGCTGTGGGCCGCGGAGAAAAGCGATTATCGCCCCGGCCCGATCCCGGCGGTGAGCCGCAGCGGGTATTTCGAAAGCGTCGGCCATTACACCCAGCTGGTGTGGCGGGACACCGAGCGGGTCGGGTGCGCGCTGGCGGAGGGGCGGGAGGAGGACGTGCTGGTCTGCCGCTACCGCCAGGCCGGAAATGTCGAGGGCGAGAGGGCTTATTAGGCCGACGCGGCGCCGTCGGCGCGCAAGGCCCGGCGGAAGGTGAAGGTGAGCAGCAGCGGCCACATGATCCAGTTCAGCAGGCTCATGATCGCGAACCAGTCCTCGGCCGTGAACCACACCTTCCCTTGGCGGCGGGCCGACCCTTGGTGGCGGGCCGACTTCCAGTCCCACTTCTCGGCGAAGGGTAGCCCGAAATCGAGCTGTTCGTCGTTCGAGGCGACATATTCGTCCTCAACCAGCACCGGAATGATCGGAATATGATAACGCGCCGATATCCGCACGGCGTTCCAGAGCCCCCAGTGACTCGGGCGGGGATTGGGGCCGCTGGCGCCCGCGTCGATCCCGGCCGCGTCATTCTGCATCGGCCGCTGGTTCTCGACGACCAGACGCGCGCTCTGGGAGAGCTCGAAATTGGCCGGGCGGCTGGAGACGAACAAGGTCGAGAAGGCGAACAGGCCGATGATGACCCAGAGCAGGACGATCGGGTTGCGGCGGTAGCCGAGCAGCCAGCGATCGACCCACTCGATCGGATGAAAGCCGGCGGCCTTCAATCGCGCCCCGAGCGTAAGCGGCCTGGCGCCGCGGCGGCCGGCGCGCGGGAAAGGCGGCCACATGTCGCCCGGATGGTGACGCTCCCACCGCGCCCGGGTTTCCTCGACATAGAGCATCTTCTCGGCGTCGCGGTCGCGGCCGACGTTGCGCAGCGACGCCGAGATCGAGCGATAGACTTCGCGGTGAAGCTTCTCGTCATTGTCGAGAAAGTCGAGATAGTCGTCGATGTCGCCGCTGCCCTCGGCATTGACGTCCTCGTCGAAATTCCAATGACGCACGGTGACTCCGGCCAGGTCGAGCGGCACCGGGAAGGCATTGGGGTGGGCGCAATCGGGCGGGGAACCGCGCGGCGGGACGCGCAGCTGGTCGATCGTCGCAAGCTCCAGAACGACGCCGTCCTTATGGGCGAGGCAGTCGACGGAATGGCCGAAGCTTTCCGCGGCGAGGCGCAGCTCGCCGATGCGCGCGCCGCGCAGGCGCACCGCGCCGGGCACCTCCGCATAGGCGCGAATCCTCCGCGCCGGCCCTGCCGAGGAGGACCCGTCCCCGTCCCGATGCAGCCACGCATAAGTGGTGACGCTGCTCGTCACCTCGAGCCGGTCGCCGACGAGGCAGCCGTCGATCGCCGCGTCGAGGTCGTCCTTGCCGCAGGCGTGAAGCGACAGGCCGCTGACATCCATATAGCTCGCCTTGAAATCGCGCATCGAGAGCGAGCGCATATGGGCGCGGTATTTCGGCGCCATCGCGTCGGGGCGGATCTCGTCCTTCGCCCTGCGGCGGACGGCCCCGGAGAGCTCGAAGCGATGCGCGACCGAGATGGGCGACAGGATCAGGAAGGCGCCATCGACGACGGTGCGGTCGAGACGCACATGCCCCCAGGCCTTGCCGCCATCGTCTCCGCCGGTCGCCAGGATCGGCAGGCCGAGCGAGTCGAGGGCGCGCTCCGGCTCGGCCGTGCCCACCCGCAGGCGCGACAAAGCGAGCTCGCCCTTGACCTTGCAGTCGGTGAACAGGAACGCCTTTCCGGCGACGACCCGGTTGTCGTCCTGCCAGCCATTCTCCGTCTCGCCGTAGCGCTTGACCAGCCAGGTCGAGAAAAGCGATCCGAACCGGCAGCTGCGAAAGGCGATCGTTCCCGGCTCCTCGAGGTGGAGGCGATTGGCCCCGCGCGCTCCGCCGGGCGATGCGAGGGCGCTGAACCGCGAGAGCCGAGCGTAGGTGCGCACCTCGATGTCGGTGGCATAGAGGCCGGTGCAGGAAACCGCCTCGCGGCTGCCGATCCACAGCGAGCCGAGCGTCGAGCCGCTGAAGACGATCTCGCCGAATTCGACGCCGGACAGCTCGAGCTGCGAATCGACACTGGTACGGGTGAAATTGGTCGTCCCGACGATTCGGCAGCCGCCGCGGATCGCGAGATTGCCCCGGACCACGGCCCGATCGAGACGGCACGTGCCGAGCAGCTCGCTCTTGCTCAGCGCGATGCTGCCATTGACGATCGTGCCGCGCAGATCGAGCGAGCGAAGCTCGCCGCCGCCCGAGGGCGGAGGAGCGGCGGCGAACCGGCAGTCGTGCAGCGAGATGTCGCCGCCGATCTGGCTGTTGCGCACGTAGAGAGGCTTGTCGAATACGCAACTTTCGAATGTCAGGCTCGTGAGGGTCGCGGCATCGGCGATGAAATCGTGCTTGAAATGAAGGCCGCGAAAAACCAGCCGCCCTTCTTTGCGGCCGGATATGTCGACCCTGCCGTCCACGTCGCGGGGCCAGGACAAACCTGCGCGAACGGCCGCCAGCAAGTCCTCCGTAATGTCGGGGGTCGTATCGATGAATTGAATCATGGCCCACCCCCCATTCGTGCGGCCGGGAATAACGCCTGTTACATGGCAAAGACATAAGCCTGAGGCAAAGATGTAATACAGACGCGGGAGGCGTTCGCCGCTATTTCCGGAGGGTGCTCCGGCTCCGCACGAAACGGGACCCCTATAGCTGCGCGGACGGCCGGAGGAGTCTCCGTCTCTATAGAGCATCTCGCCACCGTCCTAAAACGGGAAACCCGGCCGAGCCGGGACCACTCGCTCCGCGCCGGGCGTTTCGGTGCCGGGCGCGGGCCGGGCTTCTCCCCCCCGCCGCCTTGCCCTCCCCGACGGGAGCGTCCAGGCTTGCATGGTGTTGCGGGTGGTGGTGCTTTCGTCGCGGTTCCCGGACCGGTTGCGGCCCAATCTCGGCCTCTTCGTCGAGCGCCAGACGCTCGGCCTCGCCGCTCGGCCCGACGTCGAGCCGCGGGTCGTGGCGCCCGTCGAAATGCCGCCGGCGCTGCTCGCCCGGCTTGCCGGAAATCGCGCGGCCAGGGCGCTGGCGGCGCTGCCGGAGGCGGAAAGCTGGAAGGGGCTGGAGGTCTACCGCCCGCGCTGCAGCCGCCTTCCCGGCTTGCCGCGCAGCCGGCCGGCGCGGATGGCGGCGCGGCTGCTGCCGCTGCTGCGCGGGCTTCGCGAGAGCTTCGCGTTCGAGGCGATCGCCGCCGAATTCTTCTGGCCCGACGGACCGGCGGCGCGGCGCCTCGCCGCGGCTCTGGGCGTGCCCTTCTCGGTCAAGGCGCGGGGCGGCGACCTGCCGATCGGCGGCCGGCGCGGCCTCAGCCGGCGCGAGATCGTGGCGGCGGGCGAGGCGGCGGGCGGGATGCTGGCGGTGAGCGCGGGGCTGCGCGAGGCGATGATCGGCCTCGGCCTCCCCGGCGAGCGAATCGCGGTCCACCACACCGGCATCGACCGCTCGCTCTTCCACCCGCGCGACCGCGCCGCGGCGAAGGCGGCGCTCGGCGTCGAGGGGCCGCTGCTCCTCACCGTCGGCACGATCGGCCCGCTCAAGGGGCAGGACCTCGCGGTCGAGGCGCTCCAATGGGTGGAGGGCGCGACCTTGATGGTGGCGGGCGGCGGCACGCGCCTCGCCGCGCTCAGGGCGAAGGTCGAGGCGCTGGGCCTCGGCGCCCGGGTCCGCCTGCTCGGCTCGGTGCCGCACGCGCTGCTGCCGCAATTCTACGCCGCCGCCGACGCGACCCTGCTGGCGAGCCGGGCCGAAGGGCTTGCCAACAGCCTGGTCGAATCGCTCGCCTGCGGAACGCCGGTGGTGACCACCGACGTGTTCGGCGCCCGCGACCTCGTCGACCGGCCCGAGGCGGGGCGGATCGCGGCGCGCGACCCGGCCGCCTTCGCCGCCGCAATCGCCGAGCTCCTCGCCGACCCGCCGCCGCCCGAGGCGGTGAGCGCGGCCGCCGACAAGTTCAGCTGGGACGCCAATGCGGCGCAGCTCGAGGCGCATTTGCGGGGGATTGTGAGGGAGGCGGGGCGGTAGGGCTCCCCTCCCTGGAAGGGAGGGGTTGGGGGGCGAGGGGGGTTGGCTCCCCTCCCTGAAAGATGAGCCGG
>DASWRU010000004.1:0-5502 GCA_036403015.1 Allosphingosinicella sp. | reverse complement strand
AGGGAATGACTGCGCGCGTGTGGCGCGCAAGAAAACTTACCTTCGCGTCCTTTGCGATCCCTTCGCGCCCTTCGCGTTGAAGCGTGAATTCTATTTTTCCTTTATCCCCCCGATCCCCAACCATCCCCCCGATCTCCCTTCTTGATTCTCTTCAAACCGTGGCAACCGGGGTCGCCGGTGAGCCGACTGCGCCGGGGAGGCGGAGCGGCGGGGCGGTCAGGAGGAAGCGGAAGCGGCCATGCGCGCTCAGCCAGGAGGCCAGCGGCGTCAGGTGCCAGATTTCGCCGAGATGCACGCCGAGCTTGAACAGACAGTGCTCGTGCAGCGGCATCGCCGCGCAGTGGTCGCCGTGGCCGGGCTGCGCCGGCAGCGCTTCGACCGCGTAATTGTCGGCGATCAGCACCGACAGGCCGCTCGCCGTGATCCAGTCGAGGAGCGCCGGGTCGCGGCCGTTCAGCACGGCGCAGCTCGTCTCGACGATCTTCGGATCGGGGTTGCGGTCCATCTCCAGCAGCAGCTCGGCGAACCCGGTATGCAGGCAGACCATGTCGCCCGGCTCGACGACGACGCCATCGGCCTCCATGATCCGCATCAGCTCGGCATGGCCGATCAGCGCGCGCGCGCGGCCGACATGGGCGTGCAGGTCGATCATCACGGCGCGGCCCTGCACGCCGGTCGCCGCCATACCCTCGATCCCGAGCGCGCGGGCGGCGGAAGTCGAGCGCGCCTCGACCGCTTCGCCGACCGCGCCGGCATCATGCCCGTCGGCCGGCCCGACGACGTGCTCGCCGGCACGGAAGCCGTTGTAGAAGACGCGCTCGGGCACGCCGTCGCCGTCGGCGTCGAACAGGCCGCCGACATGGGCGAGGCTGTCCCACTGCGTCGAATATTGCAGGTGCAGGATCGCCGCGTCGTCGCAGACGACGTCGGTCTGCCCCGGCTGCTCGTCGGCGAAGGCGTAGTTGAAGTTCGGACGGCCGCCGCGCAGCGTCGGGCGCAGCACAGGCGGATGGCGCCGCGGGTTGAGGACGTTGCCGCCGGGAAAATCGAGCGGCAGGCTGAGGCAGAAGACCAGTCCCTCGCGGACCTCGGCGACGCCCTGCCGAACCTTCTCCGAGGTCAGCAGGTTGAGGCGCCCGAGCTGGTCGTCCGGGCCGAAATCGCCCCAGGTCGAGCCCTCCGGCCGCCGCGTCCAGCGCCGCTGCCGCGTCGGCGTTCCCGCCGTCATTTCCGCCATCGTTTCCTCCCGTGCCGCCTCGAAGGGCTCTTGGACGTCGAGCCTATTTTCGCGGCGAGCAGGGCGTCAATCACGAAGGGAGGGCACGAGGAAAGGCAATGTCCGACCGGAGCACCACGACCGCATACTACCCATCTTTGCCACACCCGATGACCCATCGGTATGGCTATGAAACCCGGCCCGGCGCGTTTACCTCGGCGCGGCGAAGGGAAGTATTGGCAGCAGGAGCAGAATCGGATGCCGTGGCAGAAGCGAGGCTACAGGCGCCGGCTGGCGCTGCGCCGACATACCGCCGCCATCGCCGTCATCGTCATGTCGGTCGCCGCGCTCGCCGGCTGTGCGATCGTGGTGCTGTAGGGATCAAGTCCGCATCGCGCGCAGCGGTACAATCATATCCCAACGGCCCGATTACTCCCTCTCCCGCCTGCGGGAGAGGGTCGGGGTGAGGGCTGACTGCGGACGCGCACCGACACGTCGCGCTAAAGCGAAAGAGAAACTCCCCTCACCCTAACCCTCTCCCGTAAACGGGAGGGGGGATCGAGCACAATATCGACGATCAGGCGAAGTCGTCGTCGTTGCTGCCGAAATCGTCGTTCGAGGCGACATCCTGGCCGGGGTCGAAGGCGGGATCGTCGCTGGCGTAGTCGGCCGGCTGCTGCGGGTCGTATCCGGGATCGCGGTCGGCGCCGCCGCCCTGCTCCCAGCTGGCAGTCCGGTCGTCCTGCCCGCCCGGCGGACGCTCGTCGCCGTAATAGTTGTTGATGACGGTCTCGCTGATGCTCGGCTGCTGCGGGATGCCGCCCGCCAGGCCGCCAGCGCCGCCTAAGCCGCCGCCCAGCCCTTGATGGCCGCCGAACATGGATTCGATCCCCTGGAAGAGCAGCGCACCGCCGGCGACACCGGCCGCGGTCGCCGCGGCGGAACGCAGGAAGCCGCCGCCCCCGCCGCCGCCGAACATGCCGCCCATCGCACCGGGCGCCGTGGCATAGGGCATCGCGCCCGGAGGCGCCGCCATCGGCTGACCGCCGCCCCATGGCTGCGCCTGCTGCGGCGTTCCCGGAGACGGCGGCATCGGCTGCGATTGCGGCGACGATTGCTGCTGGGCATAGGCCTGACGGGCGGCCTGCGGCGCGGGTCCCCACGGGCCGACGGAGGGCACGGCGCCGCCGAGGAAGCTGCCGCCGCCGCCGGACGTGGCGCCCTGCTGCTGCGGTTGCGCGGCCTTCGCCGCGGCAAGCTGCCGCTCCAGGTCGGCGATGCGGCTCTGCGCGTTGTTCAGCGCCATGTCCTGGATCAGGACGGTCTGGACCAGATAGTAGGGCGCGTCGGGCTGTTCCTGAACGGCACGGCGGATCAGCGCCTCGGCCTCGGGGTCCTTCGGCTGTCCACCCTGGCCCGCCTGCTTCAGGCGGTCGAGCAGCGCAGTGATGAGGTCCCGTTCCTGCGGCGTCATCGACATAACTCCCGTATGGGAAGAGGAAGATAACGTCGGATGATGTGGGGATGGTTGAGACGGGCGCAAGGCAGGCAGCCTGTGCCCCGTCTCCCGCAGGCGACGTCGTCGCCTACAGCCCTTGCTTGCCCATCGCGAGGAACTTCTCCTTGCGCTGCGTCTTCAGGGCGCCGCCGGTCATGCCGAGCAGCGGCTTCAGCGCCGCGTCGAGCGCTTCGCCCAGCGCCGTGACCGCATCGTGGCGGCGGCGGTGGGCGCCGCCGATCGGCTCGGGAACGATCGCGTCGACGACGCCGAGCTTCAGAAGATCCTGCGCGGTGAGGCGCAGCGCCTCGGCCGCCTCCTGCGCGTTGCCGGCGCTGCGCCAGAGGATCGAGGAGCAGCCCTCGGGAGAGATCACCGAGTAGATCGCGTGCTCCAGCATCAGCACCGTGTTGCCGGCCGCGAGCGCGATGGCGCCGCCCGAGCCGCCCTCGCCGATGATCGCGCTGACCAGCGGCACCTCGAGCCGCAGGCATGCCTCGATCGAGCGGGCGATCGCCTCGGCCTGGCCGCGCGCCTCGGCCTCGACGCCGGGAAACGCGCCGGCGGTATCGACGAGCGTGATCACCGGCACATCGAAACGGTTCGCCAGCTCCATCAGCCGCCGCGCCTTGCGGTAGCCCTCGGGCTTGGCCATGCCGAAATTGTGCATCACCCGCGATTCGGTGTCGGCGCCCTTCTCGTGGCCGATCACCATCACGGTGCGGCCGCGGAACCGGCCGAGCCCGCCGATGATCGCGCGGTCCTCGGCGAAGGTGCGGTCGCCGGCGAGGGGCGTAAACTCGGTGATCAGGCCGTCGACATAGTCGAGGAAATGCGGGCGCTCGGGGTGGCGCGCGACCTGCACCTTCTGCCACGGCGTCAGCTTCGCGTAGGTCTGGCGCAGAAGCCGGTCGGACTTCGACTCCAGCCGCGCGACCTCGTCGGCGATGTTGATGTCGCCGGCGTCGGTCAGATGCCGAAGCTCCGCGATCTTGCCCTCAAGCTCGGCCAGGGGCTTCTCGAAATCCAGAAAGTGCCGCATCACGGCGCCTCACTACCACGGTGTGCTGCATTGCGAAAGGGAAGCCGACACGATACCGCGGAGCCGGACCGCCGGGCAGGATGACGGAGCGGCGACGGGGCGGCGCCTCAGAACTCGATGCCGGCCTGCGCCTTGACGCCGCTGCGGAACGGATGCTTCACCATCGTCATTTCCGTGACGAGGTCGGCGATCTCGATCAGCTCGGGCTTCGCGTTGCGCCCGGTGACGACGACATGGAGGTCGCGCGGCTTCGCCGTCAGCGCCGCGACGACCTCCTCGATCGGCAGGTAGTCGTAGCGCAGCACGATGTTCAGCTCGTCGAGCAGGATCAGGCGGTAGGACGGGTCGGCGATCATCGCCTTCGCTGCCTCCCATGCGGCGTGCGCGGCGGCGATGTCGCGGGCGCGGTCCTGCGTGTCCCAGGTGAAGCCCTCGCCCATCGCGCGGATCGTGACGAGGTCCGGAAACTTCTCCAGCACGGTACGCTCGCCGGTGCCCCAGGCGCCCTTGACGAACTGCACGACGCCGACCCGCATGCCGTGGCCGATGCAGCGGAGCACCATGCCGAAGGCGGCGGTCGACTTCCCCTTCCCCGTCCCCGTGTGCACGATCAGGAGGCCGCGCTCCTCGGTCTTGGTCGCGAGGATCTTCGCCCGCGCCGCCTTCTTCTTCGCCATCTTCTCGTTGTGGCGGCGGTTGAATTCTTCCTCGGTCTCGATCGGTCCCGTGGGCTCGGTCATGGGTCGGCTCTCCCGAATGGATGCCACCTCCGCCCGCCGATTACCCCCTCCCCCGCATGCGGGGGAGGGTCAGGGTGGGGGCAATGGCGTCTTGTTTGGTTATCTTGAGCGGCTAGATCCGTCCTTGCCCCCACCTCGATCCTCCCCCGCACGCGGGGGAGGAGGTTCGGGCGAGTTTCTCGCCAGTGCGGCGAGATGGTCGCGCGCGCTGTTGCGCTTCGGACGCCACAGGCCGCGGTCGATCGCTTCGAGCAGGCGGCCGCTCGCCTCGGCGAGGGCGGCCCTGTTGTGCCGCTCCATGAAGTCCCGCACGTCAGCGTCGGCGACCGTCGCCTCGTAGACCGCGTCGAAATGGTGGTCCTTGACGGCGCGGGCGGTCGCCGCGAAGGCGAAGAGGTAATCGATCGTCGCGGCGATCTCGAAAGCGCCCTTGTAGCCGTGGCGCATCACGCCGGCGAGCCATTTCGGGTTGACGACCCGCGCGCGGACGACGCGGCCGATCTCCTCCTCCAGCGTGCGGATGCGCGGCGTCTCCGGGCTGGAATGGTCGTTGTGATAGACGATTGGCGCCGCGCCGGAGAGGTGGCGCACCGCGGCGGCGAGGCCGCCCTCGAACTGATAGTAGTCGTCGCTGTCGAGCAGGTCGTGCTCGCGGTTGTCTTGGTTCTGCACCACCGCTTCCGCGGCGGCGAGCCGGTCGCGGAACAAGCCGGGCTCGGCGGCGCCCTCGGCGCCGGAGCCATAGGCGTAGGAACCCCAGGCGAGATACGCCTCGGCGAGATCGCCCTCGTCGCGCCAAAGCCGCTCGTCGATCATCGCCTGCAAGCCGGCCCCGTAGGCGCCGGGTTTCGAGCCGAAGACGCGGTGGCCGGCGCGGCGCGCGGCGAGGTCCGACGGCACGCCCGCCGCCTCCAGCCGGGCGCGGTCGGCGCGGACCCGCGCGGCGAGCGGGTTCGCCTCTTCCGCCTCGTCGTCGAGCGCGGCGACGGCGCGGGCCGCGGAATCG
>DASWRU010000003.1:0-28150 GCA_036403015.1 Allosphingosinicella sp. | reverse complement strand
AGCGGATGTATCCCTTGACTTTGGATGGCTTGGAAAAGGCCATGCAAAGTCTGGTCCGGAATAGGTAGTGCAATTGACTTTCGGGTCACGCAATCACAATATGCGGTTAGACTGGGAGGCTTGCCATGAGGTCAGTCAGGTATCTTTTCACTTGTTTGGCCGTGCTCACAATTGTTCCTGCTGCGATGGCCTGGCCCCCGCCCCAGCATGTTCGCGTAAACCCTATCAGGCATATTAGCGGGGATTGGATCCTGGCCACGCCCGCCATCGGCGCCATGGGCGATCGTTCGAGCGGACTTCCAATTCATCTTCAGGAAGCCAAGAGCGGCAGCGGGGATCAGCAACTATTTTGGCTGGAGGGCACCTTCGGGTCTTTGCGCGTCCGAGGGGAGCCAGCCTCGCCGGGGGGTGCCTACATCCTCTTTTCCGGTACTTACCCGGTGCCCGGCACCAAGCACGACATCGAGCGCCTGAGGATCGACGGGGGAAGCATGATCACGGGGACGCTTTCCGGGACCGTCACCGTCGAACGAAACTCGGATCAATCCGACCTGCCTGTGGCGCCGCAATGGCATGCGCTCATGCAGCGCCCGTTTCGTGCCGATCCGGCACCGTGACGCCGAAGCGTTCGGATTGGTAATCGCGGGGGGTCAGTAAATGAAGTATGGCCGCCGCTCCTCCGCCCACGCCTCTTCCTCCGGCACCGTCAGCGTATCGAAATCGCCCGGTTCCGCCGCCGCGTCGTCGACCCACTCCCTGAGCCCCGGGCCGCCGTTGATGACGTCGATGGCGAGCTTGCCGAATTCATATTCGTAGGGGAAGTCGCGCCAGAGCGGGTAATCGGGATGGAGGCGGCGGATCGCCTTGAAGGCGAGGGCCTGGAGACGCCAGGGCTTGAACGCTTCATGGTCGTAAGCCGGGCCTTCGGCGTGGATGTGGAGGCCGTTGCAGAGCTTGCCGGCGTGCTTGTGGAAGGTCGGCTCGAACGAGATTTCCCGGAGCGCGCAGCCCTGGAGCCATTGCGGGGCGAGGCGCCGCATCTCGGCGAGCACCGCCCGCGCCTCGATATCGGGCGCGCCGAAGATTTCGAGCGGGCGGGTCGTGCCCCGGCCCTCGGACAAGGTGGTGCCCTCCAGCATCACCGTGCCCGCATAGGCGCGCGCCATCCACAGGTTAGGCGCGTTGGGGCTGGGATTGACCCAGACCCGTTCGCCGAGCGGCCAGCCGAAGCCGGGGGCGGCGTCGGGATCGTAGCCCTCCATTTCGATGACGCGATAATCGACGTCGAGCTTGAACCGGTCGATGAACCAATGCCCGAGCTCGCCCAGCGTCAGGCCGTGGCGCATCGGCAGCGGGCCGGCGCCGACGAAGCTCTCCCAGCCGGGCAGCAAGGTCAGCCCCTCGACCGGGCGGCCCGCCGGATTGGGGCGGTCGAGCACCCAGACCGATTTGCCGTGCGCGGCCGCCGCCTCGAGGACGTAGAGCAAGGTGGTGATGAAGGTGTAGATGCGGCAGCCGAGGTCCTGGAGATCGACCAGGATCGTATCGAACGTCCCCATCGACTGGCCGCTCGGCCGCCGCACCTCGCCATAGAGGCTGAAGACCGGGATGTTGTGGACGGGGTCGGTGAAATCCTCCGACTCCACCATATTGTCCTGCTTGTCGCCGCGAAGGCCGTGCTGCGGGCCGAAGGCGGCGGTGAGCTTGAGCTCGCCGAGCGCGGAGAGGGCGTCGAGCGAATGGGTGAGGTCGGCCGTCACGCTGGCGGGATGGGCGAGCAGGGCCACGCGGCGGCCTTTTAACGGCGCGCGCAGGGCGGGGTCTTCGAGCAGCCGATCGATGCCGAATTTCATGCGCGCCTCGCTGCCGGGAGTTCCAGCGTGAAGCAAGCGCCGTCGTGGAAATCCGGGTCGCCCGGCGGGTGGGCCAGCGCCCAGTAGGAGATGCGGCCCTGCTTGTCCTCGATGACGGCTGAAAGCCCAATATCCCACACCCCGGGCGGAAGGCTGAGCGAGACGGAAAGCTGCAGCGCCTCCGGTCCGATAAAGGCACGGATTGCCGGAGCGGGCGTGACGAAGTCGCGCTTTCCCGAGCGATATCCATCGAACTGGTAGGCGGCCCACTGGCCGGACGGGGAGAAGTTGAATTCCAGATAGCCCTCCTCGGCGGCCCGCTTGAGGAAGAGCTCGAAGCAGGTGTGTTGCCACAAGCCGGCGGTTCGCTCGGGAGCCTGGCGCTCGGGCAGCCATAGCGCCCCCACGTCGCCGGCGAGCGCATAGGTGACGGAGAGCGAAGGCCCGACCCGCCCGACTTCGGCCCGGATGGCCGCGACCGGACCGGGACCGGTGGACGGGTGAGGCTCGAGGTCTGAGCATAGGGTCATGAACCGTCATTGCGAGGAGCGACGCGACGAAGCAATCCAGCTTCGAGCCTCCACCCGTCCGGATTGCTTCGCCATGCTCGCAATGACGGCGGTGCGATGCTAACCGGCCGGCCATGGCTTACACGTCCGACCTGCTCCGTGTGCTCGACGAGCGCGGCTACATCCACCAGGTGACCGACGCGGAGGGGCTGGACTCGCTCGCCGAGCGGGAGATCGTGCCCGGCTACGTCGGCTTCGATGCGACCGCGCCGTCGCTCCACATCGGCAACCTCGTGTCGATCATGCTGCTGCGCCGCCTCCAGCAAACGGGGCACAAGCCGATCGTCGTGATGGGCGGCGGCACCACCAAGATCGGCGACCCGTCCGGCAAGACCGAGAGCCGCAAGCTGCTCGCCGCAGAGGACATCCAGGCGAACATCGCCTCGATCCGCCGCAGCTTCGAGCATTTCCTGGTGTTCGGGGACGGGCCGACGGACGCGATCCTGGTCGACAATGCGGACTGGCTCGATGCGCTCGAGTACATCCCTTTCCTGCGCGAGGTGGGGCCGCACTTCACCATCAACCGGATGCTGACCTTCGACAGCGTCCGGCTGCGGCTGGAGCGCGAGCAGCCGCTCACCTTCCTCGAATTCAACTACATGATCCTCCAGGCCTACGACTTTCTCGAACTGTCGCGGCGCGCGGCGTGCCGGCTGCAGCTCGGCGGCTCGGACCAGTGGGGCAATATCGTCAACGGCATCGAGATCGCCCGGCGGATCGACGGGACCCAGCTCTACGGCGTGACCAGTCCGCTGATCACCAATGCCGACGGGGAAAAGATGGGCAAGACCGCGGCTGGCGCCGTGTGGCTCAATCCCGACCAGCTCGCGCCCTACGATTATTGGCAGTTCTGGCGGAACAGCCAGGACAGCGGTGTCGGCCGTTTCCTGCGCCTGTTCACCGATTTGCCACTCGACGAGATCGCCCGGCTGGAGCGGCTGCAGGGGAATGAGATCAACACCGCCAAGAAGATCCTCGCCGACGAGGCGACGGCGCTCGCCCATGGCCCCGAAGCGGCCCGGGCGGCCGCGGAGACCGCGCGCAGGACGTTCGAGGAGGGCGCCGCCGGGGAGTCGCTGCCGACGCTCAAGGTGGACGGGCGCATCCTGCTCACCGATGCCCTCGTCCGCCTCGGCTTGGTCGCTTCGAAGAACGAGGCGCGGCGGCTGATCGCCCAGGGCGGGGCGAAAGTGGGCGGCGAGAAAGCAAGCGAGGATGAGACCCTGGTGGTGGACTGCGAAATACGGATCTCGGCCGGCAAGAAGAAGCACGGGATCTTGGTGCCTTAGCCCCCCTCTCCCCAGGGAGAGGGGAAACTTGCCCTGCCGCCCCGTTCGCCTTACCCTCCTCCCTCCACCGGAGTAGGCCTCTGCCTGTCATCGACTGAAGACGCCGCGGCGTGCGCGCCCCGGCCCGCGAATCTCCCGAGCGGCGCCTTTCGCGCCCGCTCTCCATTCGCCCTTCAGGAATCCAGTCATGAACGATGATTTCGACGTACCTTCAAACTGGTACGAAAGCTTCTTCACAGCTCCCGTGAACCGCTTCTGGGAGACGATGGTCCCGCCCGAAGCCACCGCGGCCGACATGGCCTTCGTCGCCCGCCACATGCCGCCGCCGCCGGCGCGCATCCTCGACGTGCCGTGCGGCGCCGGGCGCCACGCGCTCGCTTTTGCCCGCTTGGGCTATGAGATGACGGGCGTCGACCTGTCGGAGGAGGCGATCGGCCGCGCCTCCACGGCGGCCGCCGACGAGTCGCTTCCGGCACGTTTCCAGCGCGCCGACATGCGCCGCTTCGCCTTGGAGGCGCCGTTCGACGCCGCGATCTGCCTCGGCAACAGCCTCGGCTATTTCGGAGCGGAAGGCCTCACCGCCTTTCTGGCGCGGCTGGCGGCGAGCGTCCGTCCCGGCGGGCGCCTCGTCCTCGACAGCCACACCTGCGCCGAGAGCCTGCTGCCGCTGGCTGAGGAACGCGAGATCGCGTTCGAGGGCGGCTCCTACAGCGCGCGCCTCAGCTACGACGTCATGGCGTCGGTGCTGAAGACGGAGGCAAGGCTGGTGCTGGGGGACGAGACCCACCGCCTGCTCTACGCCCATCATGTGGTGACCTCGGGCGAGCTGGTGCGGATGCTGGCGACGGCTGGGTTCGCAATCGAAGGGATGTACGCGGATACCGAGGATGCGCCATACACGGTTGGATCGCCGCGCCTGCTCCTGGTCGCGACCCGGGCGTAACTCCCCTCTCCCTGCGGGAGAGGGGTCGGGGGTGAGGGGTTCGTGACTCTCCGGATAGGCCGCAACCCCTCACCCCTACCCCTCTCCCTCGGGAGAGGGGAAGAAGTCAGCCGCTGCGCAGCAGCTCCACCGCCGCGTCGCGCTCCATCAGGTAGAGCAGCACCCGGGCCGCCTGCCCTCGCGGGCCCTGGAGGCCGCCATCGCGGTCGACCAGCAGGCGGGCGTCGTCGCTGGCGGCCAAAGCGAGCTCGGAGATCTGCTCCGGGCTCGCGAGGCGGAACTGCGCCTCGCCGGACTGCCGGGTGCCGAGAATCTCCCCGGCACCGCGAAGGCGCAGATCCTCCTCGGCGATGCGGAAGCCGTCATTGGTCTCGCGCATCAAAGCGAGGCGGGCGCGGGCCGTCTCGCTGAGCCGCTCGCCGCGCAGGAGGAGGCAGATCGAACGCGCCTCGCCCCGCCCCACCCGGCCCCTCAGCTGGTGGAGCTGGGCGAGGCCGAAGCGGTCGGCGCCCTCGACGATCATCAAGGTGGCGTTGGCGACGTCGACGCCGACCTCGATGACGGTGGTCGCCACCAGCACAGCGATCTGCCCCTGCTGGAAAGCGGCCATGACCGCGTCCTTCTCCGGTCCCTTCATGCGCCCGTGGACCACCCCCACCTTGCTCCCGAAACGCAGTTGCAGGACGCGCGCCCGCTCCTCGGCCGCGGCGAGATCGCTGTCCTCGCTCTCCTCGACCAGCGGGCAGACCCAATAAGCCTGGCCGCCGCGGGCGATATGGCGGGCGAGGCCGTCGACCACCTCCGGCAGGCGCTCGGCGCTCAGCACGCGAGTCTCGACCGGCTGGCGGCCCGGCGGCATCTCGTCCAGGCGGCTGACGTCCATCTCGCCATATTGGGTGAGGGTGAGGGTGCGCGGGATCGGGGTGGCGGTCATCACCAGGAGATGCGGCGGCCGCTCGGCCTTGGCCGCCAGCATCATCCGCTGGGCGACTCCGAAGCGGTGCTGCTCGTCGACCACGGCAAGGCCCAGCCTCTTGTAGGTCACCGCCTGCTGGAAGATGGCGTGGGTGCCGATCAGGATGTCGATCGAGCCGTCGGCGAGGCCCATCAGCGTCGCTTCCCGCGCCCTCCCTTTCTCCCGCCCGGTGAGGATGGCGACGTTGACCGGCAGGCCGGCGAGATGTCGCGACAATGTCTCGAGATGCTGGCGGGCGAGTATCTCCGTCGGCGCCAGCAAGGCGCCCTGCGCCCCTCCCTCGACCGCGACCAGGAGCGCCTCCAGCGCCACCAGGGTCTTGCCCGAACCGACATCCCCCTGGAGGAGGCGCAGCATCGGGATGGCCTGCTGGAGGTCGCCTTCTATCTCGTCCATCGCCCGCCGCTGCGCGCCGGTCGGCGCATAGGGTAGCCGGAGCAGCCGGCGCAGCCGCCCGTCGCCCTTCAGCGGCACGCCCCGGCGGCGGCGCGAGCTCGCCCGCACCAGCATGAGGGCGAGCTGGTTGGCGAAGATTTCGTCATAAGCGAGCCGTTCGCGCGCCGGGCCTGGGTCGCGGCTGCGGTGGGCGCCGTGGAGCGCCGCCTCCCATCCCGGCCACCCGCGCGATGCAAGCAGGCTCGGCTCGATCCACTCGCTTAGGCTCGGCACCCGCCCCAGCGCCTGCGCCGCGAGGTCCCCCAGGCGCCGGTTGGTGATCCCCTCGGACAAGGCATAGACCGGCTCGCGCTCGGGCAGATCGAGCGCCTCGCCCGGCTCCAGCACATGGTCGGGATGGACGATCTGGAGCTCCTGGCCATACATCTCCATCCGTCCCGAAACGACCTTGGGCACGCCCAGCGGCAGCTGCTTCTTCGCCCATCCCGGATTGTTGAAATAAGTGAGGGTCAGATAATTCCCGTCCCGATCGGTGGCGTGGACGCGGAAGGGGCTGCGGGGACCGCCCTGGCGATAGTCGACCGGAGTCACCAGCACGGACACCACCCGCCCGGCATCGGCCATATCGACCACCTCGACCTTCTTGCGTTCGATCCAGCCGGTTGGAACGTGGAACAGCACGTCCACCACCCGCTCCAGCCCCAGCCGCTTCAGCGGCCTGGCGAGCGCCGGCCCGACGCCCTTCAGCACCTCCACTTCGGCGAACAAGGGGTTGAGGATGTCGGGGCGCATGGATCTCCTTCCCCTCTCCCAAGGGAGAGGGCTCTCCTTCCCCCTCTCCCTGGGGAGAGGGTTGGGGTGAGGGGTTACGGATTCCGAGGGAAGCCGCCAAGTCCGAACACCCCATTCTGCTCTCCCCCTGAGGGGATGGGAAATTCACTTCAATCCTGACGCGTCCCCAGCCCACATGTCCGCCGGCTCAGCCGCCCACAGCCAGCCGCCACGCCCGCGGGCTCATGCCCGTCCACCGCTTGAAAGCCCGCGAGAACGCCGCCGGATCGGAGAAACCGACCAGATAGGCCGCCTCGTTGACCGACAGCCTGCCGCCGCCGAGATAATCGAGCGCGAGCCGGTTGCGAATCGAATCGAGCACCGCCTCATAGGTCGTCCCTTCCGCCTTGAGACGGCGGTAGATCGTCTGGCGGCTCTGCCCCATCGCCGGGGCGACGCGGTCGAGCCCGACGTCGCCCGTGTGCAGGATCGGCAGGAGGAAGGCCTCGATCCGTCCGCGTGCCGTCCGTGCGCCTTCAAGGCTGCGGAGCAGCGCCTCGGCCCGCTCGCTGAATATCCCGAAGACATAGCGCGGCTCCTGCCGGATCGGCTGCGCGAGCCGCGCCTCGTCGAGCCGAAGCGCGTTCCATTCGGCATCGAACCGCACAGGCGCCCGGAAGACCCTGTCGTAGTCCGCCCGGTGCGCCGGCGCGGCGTGGGTGACATGGACCTCCTCGACGAGCTGCCCCACGACCGGGCGGGTCATGCGGACGAAGCGGGCGAAGGTCGCCTCGGTGAGCTCCGGAAAATCATTGGGGTTGCGGCGCGTGTCGACGAGCCAAAGGCCGCCGTCGCGGCGGACGAATTGGAAGCGCTGGCCTTCGCCGCAATCCACTTCGACGACGAGGCGGCCATAGCGGTTGATCTGCGCCAGGGCCTCCAGAACCGTCTCGCAGGCCTTGAACAGCATGCCGACGACCGAGAATTCGGCCATGTCGACCGTGCCTCCGTAGCGGAGCGGCAAGGCGGCGTCCCCCGTCTGCTCCTTCGCCGCCCGCATGAGCGCGACGTAGCTCAACACGGGAATCCGCGCATCCTGGTCCTGGAGAGCCGATGCCGTGATGGAGGACGCCGCCATGAGGCTGTCGGAGTCCGCGCCCTCGGCCGCCGCAAGCTCGATCAGCCCCCGCGCCAGGCCTCCCGAGACGGTCAGATCAGGAATGGCTGCAACGCCGGGTCATGTTTGTGGCGCCTTTGGTCATGGCCGCTGTGTTGCCCGCATAATACTCTGACCGGACGCGCCGCATAGGGGGCAAAGATGAACCTCCCGATCCTCGTCCTCCACGTCGCCGCCGGCAGCGGAGCCCTCGTCACGGGCGGAACGGCGCTTGCGGTTCCCAAGGGCGGGGTTGGGCACGTGCGGGCCGGAACCCTCTTCGTCGCCGCGATGCTGCTGATGACGTCGGCGGGGGCGGCGCTCGCCATCGTGAAGCCCGATCGCATCACCACGATGGCGGGCGTGTTCGCCGCCTATCTGGTGCTCACCTCCTGGTGGACGGCGCGCGGCGACGGGAAGGCGGGACGATTCGAGCAGGCCGCCTTCCTTGCGGGCGTCGCGATCGCGACCCTCTGCTGCCTGATCGGCTCGATCGGCCTTTCCGCCGCGGACGGCCGTGTCGACGACCTGCCCGGCGCCGTCGCTTTCGTATTCGGAGGCGTCGCCGCGCTGGCGGCGTCGCTCGATCTCAACTTCCTCCTGCGCGGCAGGCTGCAGCCGCGGCAGCGCATCGCCAGGCATCTGTGGCGCATGTGCGCCGCCTTGCTCATCGCAGCGATGTCCTTCTTCATCGGCCAGCAAAAAGTCATGCCGCCGTTCGTCCGGGGCTCGCCCTTTCTATTCCTGCCGCCGCTCGGCATACTCGCCGCGATGATCTTCTGGATCTTTCGAACGCGCTTCCCCCGGCGCCCGCGCCCGCCCGCCTTGCTCTCCGCCGAGGCGCAAGCGGAAGCCGCCTCGTGAGCGCGCCAGACCCTCGTCCGGCCGCCGACGCCCAATATTACGCCCGCCTGGCCGGCTTCCTCTATCTGGCGACGAACGCGACCGCGATCTTCGCCTTCGCGATGCGCGGCCGCGTGCTCGATCTTGCCAGCGCGGAGCATAGCAGTGCGGCGATTGCCGCGGCCCCGCGGCTCCTGCGCCTCAGCATCGCCGGCGAGCTCGTCACCGTCGCCGGCGTGCTCGTCCTGGTCGCGTCGCTTTATGTCGTGCTCGAACGGGTCGACCGGAGCCTTGCGTTCATCGCGACGCTGTGGCGGATCGCCGAAAACGCGGTGCTCGCCGTCACGACCTTCAACGCCTCGGCGCTGCTGATGGCGAGCGGTGGAGGCGACGCGGCGGCCTCGGTCCGCCTCGTCGGCCTCTTCACCGGCGTCTATGGCGCGGGCTACCAGGCCGGTTTCTTCTTCCTCGGCCTCGGCTCGACCCTGTTCAGCTGGCTGTGGTGGCGCTCGCGCTGGGTGCCGCGCGCGATCGCCGGCTGGGGAATCTTCGCTTCGCTGGTCATGGCTTTGGGAAGCCTCGCGCTCATCGTCGCCCCCGAACTGCGTCCCGCGATCGGCATGGCGTATATGGGTCCCATGGGTGTTTACGAGCTGGGTCTGGGGCTCTGGCTGCTGGTCAGGGGCATCGGCGCCGCCGCGCCTTCGCGGTCGCAGGCGGAGCGAGAAGCTTCAATCCCCACGACTTAGCGACTAAAGGACCGCGAACTGCAAGCAGCCTCGCCACCGGGGCGGCTCGTTTTCGCATGGAGCTCCCTTGGACCGCGATGCTCGAATCAAGCGGCTGCGCTTTCGCGCCTGGCATCGCGGCACGCTCGAAGCCGACCTGCTGATCGGCGGCTTCTTCGATGCGCAGCCCGGGTGGGCGGAAGACGAAATGGGCTGGTTCGAGGCGCTGCTCGAGGAGCAGGACGTCGACATCCTGGCCTGGGCGATCGGAACCGCCGCCCCGCCCGAACGCTTCGAAGGCCCGCTCATGCGCCGCCTGCGGACCGTCAACTATATCAGGCATCCGGACTAAGTGACCGATTTTCAAAAGATACTCTCCGCCCCCATGCCGATGACGCTGGCCGGTACGCCGGCGGGTTTCCTGCCGTGGCTGGCGGCGGACCTCGCCCGCGCCGCGTCATCGAAGTCGAAAAGCGCCCGCGCCGTGTTCATCGCGCCCGACGAAGGGGCGATGCGGGCGCTGGCCGACGCCGCCGGCTATTTCGCGCCGGAGCTGGAGGTGCTCGCCTTCCCGGCGTGGGACTGCCTGCCCTACGACCGCAGCTCGCCTTCCGTGCGCTCGACCTCGGAGCGGCTGGCGACGCTCCACGCCTTGCAGCGCAAGCCCGACCGGCCCCAGCTCCTCGTCACCACCGTCAACGCGGCGACGCAGCGCACCCTCACCCCATTCCGCGTCCGCCAGCTCGTCGCCCGCCTCGCGCCGGGCGAGCGGATCGACCTCGAGCGACTGACCGCGCTCCTCCAGGCGAACGGCTATGTTCGGGGCGACACCGTCACCGACGCCGGCGAGTTCGCGGTACGCGGCGGGCTGGTCGACCTGTTCCCGGCCGGCGAGAGCCAGGGCCTGCGACTCGATTTCTTCGGCGACGAGATCGAAAGCGTCCGCCGCTTCGATCCCGCGACCCAGCGCACCATCGGCACCGCGGAGAGCGGCTTCACCCTCCTCCCCGCCTCCGAAACCCTGCTCGACGAGGAGAGCGTCAAGCGCTTCCGCTCGCGCTATCGGGAGAGGTTCGGCGCCAACGCCACCGGCGATCCCATCTACCAGGCGGTCTCGGAAGGACGGCGCCTTTCCGGCATCGACCATTGGCTCCCGCTCTTCGAGGAGCGGCTGGCGACCCTGTTCGACCACCTCGCGGCAGAGGACATCGTCGTGCGCGACGCCCACGACGCCGGCGCCGCCGACGCCCGCTTCGAGGCGATCGCGGATTATTACGAGAACCGCAGGCGGGCCCAATCGTCCGACCCGGGCAGCTACCGCCCGCTCGAGCCGGGAACCCTCTACCTGCTTCAGGCGGAATGGCAGGCCCTGATCGAAGCGCGCCCGCTCCATCTCGCCACGCCCTTCCATGAGCCCGAAAGCACCACCGTCCTCGACTTCGAGGTCGACCCAGCCCGCGACTTCGCGCCGGAGCGCTCGCAAAACGCCAATGTCTACGAGGCGGTGGTCGGCCATGTCAGGACGCTCCGGCGGGCGAAGAAGAAGGTGGTGCTGGCGAGCTATTCGATCGGCGCCAGGGAGCGGCTGAAAGGGCTGCTCGCCGATCACGGGCTGACCAAGGCGGTCGAGGTCGGCACCTGGCAGGAGGCGCTGGGGGTTTCCGCCAATGCCGCGCTCGCCGTCCTTCCGCTCGACCACGGCTTCACCACCGGCGCGGTCGCGGTGCTCACCGAGCAGGACATGCTCGGCGACCGGCTGGTGCGCCGGCGCAAGCGCAGGAAGTCCGCCGACGCCTTCCTGTCCGAGCTCGCCACGCTCAGCCCGGGCGACCTCGTCGTCCACGCCGACCACGGCATCGGCCGCTACGAGGGCCTGACCCGGATCCCGGTCGGCACCAGCCCGCACGATTGCGTCGCGCTCGAATATGCCGGCGGCGACAAGCTCTACGTGCCGGTCGAGAATATCGACATCCTCTCCCGCTACGGCTCCGACAGCGAGGGCGTGACCCTCGACCGGCTGGGCGGCGAGGCGTGGCAGCGGCGCAAGTCGCGGATGAAGGAGCGCATCCGCGAGATTGCCGGCGAACTGATCAAGACGGCGGCCGAACGTGCCGTCCGCCCGGGCAAGGTGATCGAGCCCGACACCAGCTACGCCGCCTTCGCCGACCGCTTCCCCTATGAGGAGACCGAGGACCAGGACCGCGCCATCGCCGACGTCTTCGCCGATCTCGAGGCCGGCAAGCCGATGGACCGCCTGGTCTGCGGCGACGTCGGCTTCGGCAAGACCGAGGTCGCGCTGCGCGCCGCCTTCGCGGCGGCGATGGCGGGCCTGCAAGTCGCCCTCGTCTGCCCGACGACCTTGCTCGCCCGCCAGCATTACAACACCTTCCTGGAGCGCTTCCGCGGCTTCCCGATCGAGATCGGCCGCCTCTCGCGCCTCGTCCCGCCCAAGGAGGCAAAGGCGACGAAGGACGGCCTGCGCGCCGGCAAGGTCGACATCGTCATCGGCACCCACGCCATCCTCGCCAAGAATGTGGAGTTCAAGAATCTCGGCCTCGTCATCGTCGACGAGGAGCAGCGCTTCGGAGTCACCCACAAGGAGCGGCTGAAGGGCCTCAGGGCCGACGTCCACGTCCTCACCCTCACCGCGACTCCGATCCCGCGCACCCTGCAGATGGCGATGTCGGGGCTGAGGGAGCTCTCCGTCATCCAGACGCCGCCGGTCGACCGCCTCGCGGTCCGCACCTACGTCATGCCCTGGGACCCGGTGGTGGTGCGCGAGGCCCTGCTCCGCGAGCATTATCGCGGTGGCCAGACCTATTTCGTCGCGCCGCGAGTCGCCGATCTGCCCGACATCGAGCAGTTCCTGCGCGACGAGGTGCCCGAAATACGCTCCATCACCGCCCACGGCCAGCTCTCGCCCACCGAGGTGGAGGAGCGCATGAGCGCCTTCTACGACCGCAGATACGATGTCCTCCTCTCCACCACGATCGTCGAGAGCGGCCTCGACATCCCGTCGGCCAACACCCTCATCGTCCACCGCGCCGACCGCTTCGGCCTCGCCCAGCTCTACCAATTGCGCGGCCGCGTCGGCCGGGCCAAGATCCGCGCCTACGCCTATTTCACCACCCAGGCTTCGCGCGTCGTCACAGAAGCCGCCGACAAGCGCCTGCAGGTGCTCGCCAATCTGGAATCCCTGGGCGCCGGCTTCCAGCTCGCCAGCCACGATCTCGACATTCGCGGCGCCGGCAATTTGCTGGGCGACGAGCAGTCCGGTCACATCAAGGAGGTCGGCTTCGAGCTCTACCAGTCGATGCTGGAGGACGCGATCCTCGAGGCGAAGAGCGGCGGCGCCCACCGCGCCGGCGACGATTTCTCGCCGCAGATCACCGTCGACGCGCCGATCATGATCCCGGAGGATTATGTCCCCGACCTCGATCTGAGGATGGGCCTCTACCGGCGCATGAACGAGCTGGAGAAGCCGGAGGAGATCGAGCCCTTCGCCGCCGAGCTGATCGACCGCTTCGGCAAGCTGCCGGGGGAGACCGACAATCTCCTCAAGGTCATCGAGGTGAAGCTGAATTGCCGCAACGCCTGCGTCGTCAAGCTCGACGTCGGCCCGAAGGGCGCCCTGGTCCATTTCCACAACGACCACTTCCCCGATCTGGAAGGGCTCATCGCCTACGTGCAGCGCCTGAAGGGCACGGCCAAGCTGCGCCCCGACAGCAAGCTCGTCATCACGCGCAGCTGGCCCGATCCGGCCAGCCGCGTCAACGGCGCCGTGCAGCTGTCGCGGGGGCTGGCGCGAATCCTCGGCTGACGGGCGGCGCCTGGGCGAGCCACGGCACCGCGCGGCCGTCCACCCCCGGCAGGTCCATGCCGAGGCGCGCGGCGATGCTCGGCGCGAAATCCTCGACCGCGAGGCCCGGCACCGCGGCGCCCGCGCCGAGCCCGGCGCCGCGCGCGATCAGCAGGCCGTCGGGCTTGTGGTCGCCGGTCCGCCAGTGGGTGTAGCGGGTGCGCAAGGTGCCGATCGAAGGCGAGGTCACCGTCTCGATCGGCGCGCTGCGTTCCCACTCCACGAACAGATCGGGCATCGTGTCGTCCGGCGCGCGGCGATAATGGCCCTCGCAGCGATGCAGCGCGAGCACGACCGGGCCGCCCGTCGCCGCGTTGGTCAGGCCCAGCAGCTCGCGCTCCAGCTCCGCGACCAGCCCGTCCAGCTCGTCGGGGCGGACCCGGCCCTGCGGCTCGCGCCCGGCCAGGTTGAAGCGTATCCCGCCATAGACGCTGTTGTTCGGCGCCGCGAAGAAGCGGCGGCGGGCGCGGGCGGCGGCGCCGTCGCCGCGCAGCGCCTGCCCGATCGCGCTGCCGAGGCCCGCCGGCAGCCCGGCCAGCGCCGCCGCATGCTGCAGCACCGGAAGGAGCGGTTTCGACGCGAGCCTCAGCGTTCCGGGGCCGCCGCGGTCGAGGCGGGCGAGCAGCTCGTCGAGCAGATGGGTGCCGTCGTGGTGCGCGGTCATGCCGTGGCTGAGATGCACCATCACCGTCGCGTCCGCCGGCAAGGCGGCGAGCAGGCGGCCGAGTTCCGCGTCGATCGCGCGGTAGACCTGAAGCACCGGATCGCCGCCCGCCGCGGCGCGGGCCTCGGCGTCGAAGCGCGGATGGGCCGGGTCGTGAAGGTGCCATTGCTGGTGCCCGACGGCATGGCTCTCGCCGAACACGGCGACGAAGAGGTCCCACGGCTGCCGGGCGAGCAAAGCGCGCAGCATCGCCCCTTTCGCCGCGACGCCCGCGACCATCGCGCGGGTCAGGCGACCCTCCTCGATTGGGCGGCGATAGCGGCGTCCCTTGCGGGCGAAGAGATCGTCGGGCGAGAAATGGCGCTCCCGCCACGGCTGCAGGCCGAGCACCGGATGGAAGCCGAACGCCGCGGCGATCTCGCCCGCCAGCGGCCCGGGCGCGCTGTGGAGGCCGTAATGGCGATCGTGGCAGCCCCATTCGAACAGCTCCGTTGCCGGGCCGCCGGGCCTCGCGCGGGCATGCGGCACATCGACCGCCGCCACCCGCGCCCCCGCCGCCGCTATCCGGCTCCAGAACGGCTCGTAATGCTGCGGCTTGGGCGGGGTCAGGCGCCAGCGATAGGTGGCGGGATCGATCTCGTCCCAGCAATGGTAGCGGGTGCGGTCCGGACGCAGGCCCGAGGCGAAGCTCGGCCACAGCGCCCCGACGAACAGCCCGAACGGATTGGCGACGGGGGCCTGAGCGCCGCTCCGCAGCAATTGCGCCAGCGTCGGCAAGTCGCCGGACGAAGCCCAGCGGCGGGCGAGGTCGGGATCGAAGGCATCGAGGCCGATCACCACCAATGGCGCCGTCATTTTTGTTGGACCCCCGTCCCGCCCGCTGCGCCGCATCCTAGCCAAAGGGGCGGGCGCCGCAAGCTCGCCGCGGCAGGATCAGAGCCGGTCGACGGGCAGCGAGGCTGGGAGCGTGGCGACCGGCGCTTCCGACATCGCGTTGAGCCGGATCCGTTGCCAGCCGCCGGTTACCGCATCGGACGTGGGCTCCAGGCGCCAGCGCCGCAGGACGTAGGCGATCATGCTTCGATCCAGCGCGGCATCGCCGGTCCCGCCCATCAGCCGGGCGGCGCGCACCTCGCCTGAGCCGGACGTGAGGACGCACGCATGGAGCCGCCGGTTCGGATAGCCGTAAGGATCGAAGGCCGCAGGCAGCGGCGTCTCGTCGAGGCGGAAGCCGAAGCCATAAGCCTGGCCGGGGCAGAGCCGGTCCGGCCGCGCGAGGGCATCGGGCCGGTCGGGGTTGTCGAGGAACGGCCGCCATCCGAGGGTGGCGATATCCAGGACCGGGTCCCCGTGCCAGCACATGGCTTGGCCCCGGCATTCCCTCACGCTCGGCCACAGCGCAACGATCGTGCCGAACAGGAGGAGGTTCGCGACCAGCGATCCCGAAGATCCGAACAGGCGAAGGCCGGTCGACATGATGTAATAGTATATCATCTATTATCGGGGCGCAAGGCTTTGCCGCGCCCTTGACGCAGGCACGCGAGTGCGCTGTCGCTCGCAGGGGGAGGAGATGCCCCATGGCCGAACCCGGCCGAGACCCGATCGGCTATGCGATTTGCTGCGAGCCGCGCTCCGGCAGCAGCTCCCTCGCGCGGCTGCTGCGCTCGACGGAATGCTCGGCAATCCGTTCGAGATCGACCCCGCGCAGGTGCCCGGCCGAGTCCAGCGCGACGAGGTGTCGGAGGCATGGCGGCAGCGCTTCCTCGCCGAGGCGGAAGATCCCACCTATCTGGACGGCGGCCTGCTGTTCAGCCGCCTGCGCCGCGGCGGCGCCTTCGCCCGCCTCTTCCTCGGGGCCCGCCGCCGCTGAAACGCGCTCCCTCGCGAGCCACGGCGCGGGCAAGATTCACGAAAAGGCGCCGCATCCGCAGAACTACGTGAATCGTGCCGTCCTTCGAGACGGGCCTTCGCCAGGCTCAGTCCCTCCTCAGGATGAGCGGACTTGACCCGCCTTCCGCTCATCCTGAGGAGCCGGTGAGCTTGTCGAACCGGCGTCTCGAAGGACGCGCCCTCTCCGGGCGAATACGGACTTAGGACGGCGCGGCCATCAGTTCCGCGAGCCGCTCCGCCTCGACCGGCGGCGAGCACAGGAAGCCCTGATAGAGCGTGCATCCCTCGCGCGCGAGCAAAGCGAGCTGCTCTTCTGTCTCCACGCCTTCCGCGATCACCTCCAGGCCGAGCGAGCGCGCCATGTCGATGACGCTCCTCACCACCACCTGGTCGCGCGGGCTCCCGCTGATATCCTCGACGAGGCGCTTGTCGATCTTCAGATAATCGAGCGGCAGGGCTTTCAGATAGGCCAGGCTGGAATAACCGGTGCCGAAATCGTCGATGGCGACGCGCAGCCCGCCCTGCCTGAGGCCGGCGAGCAGGTTGGCGGCGGCGCCGAGATCCTCGATCAGCCCCCCTTCGGTCACCTCGACGGTCAGCCGCCCCGGCTCGAAGCCGCTCGCGCGCACCAGCTCCACGAACTGGACCGCGAAGCCCGGGCGGACGATGTCGGCGGCGGTGATGTTGACCGAGAGGCGCAGCCCCGCCAGCGCCTCGGGCCAGGCCGCGGCCGCCGCGATCGCCTTGCGCTGCACATGGTCGGAGAGCTGGACGAGATAGTCGGAGCGCTCCGCGACGCTGAACAGGGTGATGGCGCCGAGCTCGCCGAATTGCGGGTGGCGCCAGCGCGCCAGCGCCTCCGCGCCGACGATGCGCCGCGACGCGATCGAGACCTGCGGCTGGAAGAGGATCTCGATCTCGTCCTGGTCGAGCGCGCGCCGAAGGTCGATCTCGAGCCGGTCGCCGAGCGCGCTGTCGCTCGCGTCCCCGGCCTCCTGCACCTTGATCGGGCCGGCGTCCCCGGCTTTGGCCTCGGCCAGCGCCGCGCTCGCCCGCCGAAGCAAGGCGGCGGGGTCGTCTCCCGGCTCCGACGCGACCACGCCGACCCGGCTGCCGAGCGTGATGACATGATCGCCCGACATGAACGGACGGCCGATCGCCTCGACCAGCTGGCCGGCGATGAACCGCCCCTCGCCAAGGCTGGTCGGCGCGCCCAGCAGCACCGCGAATTCGGCGCCGGCGATCCGCGCGACCAGCCGCCGCCGCCCGTCGGCGTCGATGCAGCGCTCGATCCGCCGGGCCGCGGCCTGGAGCACGGCGTCGCCGGTCGTCCGTCCGAACGCGGCGTTGATCGTGTCGAAGCGGCTCACGGCCAGCAGCAGCACGACCAGCGCCGGCTCCGCGCCCCCTTCCGCCAGCTGCCGCGCCATCCAGCGCCGCGCGGCCGGAGCGTCGCGCGCGCCGGTCATCGAGTCGCGGGTCTGAGCGGCCGGGCCCTCGAGCGGGAAGATCGCCTCGGTCCGCCCGACCACCGCCTCGCCCTCGCCTTCGACTCGAAGATGGTGGGCGAGCCGCGCTCCGTCCGACTCGCCGTCGCTATGCGCGAAGGCGGTCGATTCGCCGGTCGCGAGCAGCCGGTCGACCGCGCCGCGCGCCGCCTTGCGCCCGTCGGCGTCCAGCTTGCGGAACAGCTCCATCAGGCTGATCCGTTGCCCGGCTTCGGCGCCGAGCCCGGCCCTCCGCGCCAGGGCCGGGCTGAGCTCGACCGTGCCCGAGCCCTTCTCCCAGCGCCAGGAGGCCGGCGGCTCCCGCCCCTCCGAGTCGCTGCGCCGCCAGGGCCGCCGTCCGCCGACCCGCTCGGCATGGCGCTGCGCGAACACCAAAGCATGGAGCAGCTGCTGCTCGCTGAACGGGCTGACCAGGAAATGCGTCGCGCCGCCGGCGTGGAGCTCGTCGAGCGCCTCCTCGTCGGTGCGCGAAAGCAGGACCAGCAGGGCCGCCGCATTGGTTTCGCACGGATCGGCGAGGGTGCGCACCCCTTCCCGCCCCTCGGCCAGCGCCCCGCGGGCATCGACCACCGCCACCGCGGCGCCGGACGCGACGAAGCGGCTTTCCGCATTGTCGTTCCGCCGCGCCGCGATCGGCTGCCAGCCCGCCCCCTCGGCGAGCCGGGTCAGCTCGTCGCGATGGCGGAAGGACAGGATGAAGAGCGGTGCCGCACCGCCTTGAGCGGACATCTTGTCTGATCCTCCGCTGCGCGCCGCCACGATGCCCATCAGCCTAGTGTGGAGCGGGGGGATCAACAATCGGTTTAGATCGGGGCGGCCGGCCGGGGCGGGACACCTCGCCCACCCCTGCCCTTGCCGCCCGCCCGCTCCCGCCCTACCAACCCAAGCCATGACGGCCAATGCGGACAAGCCGACGGCGCTGCTTGCCTCCCCGGCCGAGGCGGCGCTGGCGGCCGAGGCGATGCTTCGCGAGGCCTATGAGTTCGTGCCGCTCGAGGAGGCGGAGCAGATCGTCGCCTTGGGCGGGGACGGCTTCCTCCTCCAGACGCTGCACGAGATGCTCGACCGGGGGCGGCTGTGCCCGATCTTCGGGATGAACCGCGGCACGGTCGGTTTCCTGATGAACGAATGGCGGCTCGACGGGCTTCGGGACCGGCTCAACGCCGCCCGCGCCTTCAAGGTGGCGCCGCTCCGGATGGACGCGGAGACGCTCGACGGGCGGAAGGTCTCCCGCTCCGCACTCAACGAGGTGTCGCTGCTGAGGGAGACCCGCCAGGCTGGCTGGCTGGAAATCTCGGTCGCCGGGCGGGTCGTGCTGCCGCAGCTCATCTGCGACGGGATCATCGTCGCCACCCCCGCCGGCTCGACCGCCTACAACCTCTCGGCGCAGGGGCCGATCCTGCCTCTGGGCTCGAACCTGGTCGCGCTGACTCCGATCAGCCCGTTCCGGCCGCGCCGCTGGCGGGGCGCCCTGATCCCGGACGATCTCACCATCCTGCTGCGCGTGCTCGATCCGGCCAAGCGGCCGGTCTCGGCCGTCGCCGACCAGCACGAGGTGCGCGACGTCGCGACGGTGCGGGTCTGCGTCGACCGAAGCCTGGAGCTCACCCTGCTCTTCGACGCCGAGCACGCGCTCGACGAGCGCATCACCATGGAGCAGTTCACCGCCTGACCGGCTGGCCAAATCGCCTTGCCACCGGCGAAAAGCGCCTGCTATAGGCGCGCCTCGCTCGCAAGAGCCGCTCCCCGGTAGCTCAGCGGTAGAGCAACCGGCTGTTAACCGGTTGGCCGATGGTTCGAATCCGTCCCGGGGAGCCATTTTCCCTTGCTTCGCGGTCCGCGCGCCATCGGCTGCCCCATTGCGCCGGGCGCTTTTAGGTCATATCAGCCGGTCATCCGCGATTCAGCATGAGGGTGACATGAGCAGAGAGAGCAGCGTCGGCAAATCGGACAGCCCGGCTTCGTCGAAGCGCCCCTGGCAGACGCCCAGGATCCAGTCCGTCGGCGGCCGCGCCGCCGAAGCGGGCGTCACCTACAGCCACCCCGACGGCGCCTTCTACTCCTGATCGCGCGGCCCCGCGCCGCGCCAGCCGGATTACCGTTCGTGAATCACCGGTCCGATTCCGGCGAAGCCCCGTTGCGTGCCGCGGCCGTCGAAGCCGCGGCGGAAGAGCGGGGAATCGTCCTCCTTTCCGCTTCCACGGGCGAGTGGTTCCTGCTCGACGAGCCGACCCGCGCGGTGTGGGAGCGGCTCGAATATCCGGCAACGCCCGCCGAGGTCTCGGCGGCGCTCGGCGCGGAATTCGACGCGCCCGCCGAGGTGATCGCGGCGGACGTGGCGGCGGTCCTTGCCGATCTCGAGGCGCACGGCCTGGTCGTCGAGCATCGCGGCCCTCCCCCGCAGCCGCTTCGCGACCGCTACCTCCGGCTGTTGAAGCGCACCGTCGCCAACCTGCTCTACCCGGAACTCGAGCTGCAGGTCGCCTTCCTCGCGAGCGGCCGGGACGGCCTCAGGGGCATCGCGCTGCAGCGCCACCTGCGCGACATCGGCGAGCGGGATGCCGACGCGCTGAGGGACTTGGAGGCGCGCAAGCTGGAGGGCCGCCTCTGGGGGTCCTTCAGCCACACGATGATCGGCCTGATGCGGCTCAACAATATCGAGCGCTGCGCCGAGCGCGTGTTCGCCGACCGGATCGAGGGCGACTTCCTGGAGGCGGGGGTCTGCCGGGGCGGCGCCGCGATCCTGATGCGCGCCCTGCAGGTCGCTCATGGCGAGGCGCACCGCAAGACCTGGCTCGTGGACTCCTTCCAGGGCGTCCCGCCGTCCACGGCCGAGGCCGACCGGCGCTACGACACCGAGCTGGAGGAAGCAAAGCAGCCCTGGCTCGCCTGCGACGAAAAGACCGTGCGCGAGCATTTCGCCCGCTACGACCTGCTCGACGGCCATGTCGAGTTCGTCGCCGGCTGGCTGGAGGAGACGCTGCCGGGCGCGCCGATCGGCCCGCTGGCGATCCTCAGGATCGACGTCGACCTCTACAGCGCCACCGCCAATTGCCTCGATCTCCTCTACGACCGGGTCGTCCCCGGTGGCTTCGTCATCGTCGACGATTACGGCTATCTCGAATGCTGCCGCGACGCGGTCGACGATTTCCGCGCCCGCCGCGGCATCGCCGAGCCGATCGAGCGGATCGACTATAGCGGCATCTTCTGGCGCAAAGCCCGCGGCCCGGACCGCTAGAAGTGGACGCCCTCGTCTCCGTCGTCATGCCGGTGCTGAACGCCGGCCCGTGGCTCGGCGAGGCGATCGCCTCCATCCTCGCCCAGAGCCGCGGTGCGCTCGAACTGGTCGTCGTCGACGACGGCTCAGCCGACGACAGCCGCGACGTCGCCGCCCGCGCGGCGAAGCAGGACTCGCGGGTGCGCACCCTCTTCCTCGAACGCGACCCGGCTTCGACGAGCAGCGCCCGCGCCGCCAATGCCGGGATCGCCACCGCCCGGGGCCGCTACATCGCCCGCATGGATGCCGACGACATCGCCCTCCCCGGCCGGCTCGACCGGCAGGTCGCCTTCCTCGAAGACCGGGCGCTCGACGCGTGCGGCGGCCTCGCCCAGGCCTTCGGGACCGAGGAGAAGCTCTATTGGTATCCGGAGAGCCACGAAGGCGTGGTGCGCGAGCTGATCTTCCGGGTCGGCATCCTCCACCCGACCCTCCTCGCGCGGGCGGAGCTGATGCGCGCCCACGCCTACGATCCCAAGGTCAGCCACGAGGACCATGACTGGCAGGTGCGGGTCGCGGCCGCCGGCGCCCGGCTCGGCAATGTCCAGGAGGTCGTGCTTCGCCACCGCAACCATCCCGACCAGGCCAATCGGAGGCACCGTGAGCTGTTCGTGCGCGACCTGAGGCAGCAGCGCTTCCGCCACGTGATGCGCCTGTTCCCCGGCACCGGCCCGGCGCAATACCAGGCGCTCGCCTGGCTGGCCGAAGGCGCGCCGTTCGAGTCGCCGGAAGAGCTGGAGGCGGCGGGGCGGTGGCTGGTGCGGCTGGCCGATCTGCCCGATCCGCGGCTGCGCCGGGCGATGGACAGGCGCTGGGGCAAAGCGTGCGAGCGCGCCGGCCTGCCGAAGGACGATCCGCTGCGGCGGCGGATCAGGGCGGAGATCGAAAGCGGCTGAGCCGCCCCGCCTCACCAGATGCCGGGAATGAGCCTCGAGCGGACCGTCTGCTGATAGGCGGCATAATCGGGATCGAGGCTCAATATCTCCTCCTCGGCGCGGATGCGCAGCACCATCGCCAGCCAGCAGGCCGAATAAACGACGGCGTTCACCACCGACACGTTGACGCAGAAGAAGCCGATCTGGGCGAGCAGGTAGCCGAAATAGATGGGGTGGCGGACCGCCCGATAGGGTCCCTCGCGCTGCACGCCGCGATTGGCGGGCACGATGCCGAAGCTGCGGCGCAGGAAGATCTTGGCCGAGATGCTGCACAGGAGGCCGAACGACATCAGCCCCACCGTCGCGGCGGCGGGTATCCAGGTGTCGCCGCCCGGAGCGATGAGCAGCGGCGCGCAGGTGCCGATGATGGCGATCGCCCAGCCGTAACCGGTATTCATGGCGGGGCCGGGGCGGCGGATGAGGATCATCAGCGCCGTCAGCCCTTCGGAGACCATGATCAGGAGGTTGGGCACCGATTCGCCGATCGTCGGCACGAGCCGGTAGAGGAAGGAGGAGACGAGAACGAGCACGAACGCGCGTTCCAGCAGGTCCAGGACCAAGGCCTGGCGCGATCCCGCTCCGAGATGCGACAGCGATACGGCGGCGGCGTCAGGCATTCCGATCCCCTCTGGTCCCGTCCGGCCTAGTACGGTTTGGTAAAGAAACAGGAAATGCCGGCGAGGCTTGCGCCGTGGGCGGCATTGGGGAAGGCAGCCACGATGAGCCTCGACTCCGTCCGCGCCTGGCTGGCCGGCCATGCCCCCGATTTGCCGATCATCGAGGTCGAGGAAAGCACCGCCACGGTGGCGCACGCGGCGGAGGCGCTGGGCGTGGAGCCCGGCCGGATCGCCAAGACGCTCGCCGTCCGCGTCGGGACGCAGGTTTTCCTGCTGGTGACGCGCGGCGACGCCCGTCTCGACAATGCGAAGACCAAGGCGTCGCTCGGCGGCCGTCCGCGGATGCTGGGGCCGGAAGAGACATTGGCGCTCACCGGCCACCCGGTCGGCGGCGTCTGCCCGTTCGGCCTCGCGACGCCGCTCCCCGTCTATTGCGACGTGTCGCTCCAGGCCTTTGACGAAGTCTTCCCCGCCGCCGGCTCGCTGAGCAGCTCGGTCAGGGTGACGCCAGGGCGGCTGATGGCCCTGGTCGGCCAGCGCTGGGTCGACCTCTGCCGGTTGCCCGACTAGCCCCTCCGTGCCTCCCCAGCGTCAGCTGGGGAGGGGGACCACCGAAGGTGGTGGAGGGGTAACAGGCCCGGCTTCAGAGGTTCTCTCACAATCCTCTAGCTTCGGTGCCTTCTACCCCTCCACCACCTTCGGTGGTCCCCCTCCCCGCCGCTTCGCGGCGGGGAGGCAAGAACCGCCTAATTCGCTTGCTCTCGCGCCTGCCGGGCTCGACACTCGGCGCGTGGATCAACCGCCCCTCCTCCAGCTGAACGCCGTCTCGAAGCGCCGCGGCGGGCACACAGCCCTCGACCGGATCGACCTCGCCGTGGCGGGCGGAAGCTTCGTGGCGCTGGTCGGCCCCTCCGGCTCGGGCAAGACCACCCTCCTCAAGACCATCAACCGCCTCGTCGAGCCGGACGAAGGTTCGGTGACGCTGGAGGGGAGCGACGTGCGCGCGCCGCCGGCCTCCGCCCTGCGCCGGCGCATCGGCTATGTCTTCCAGGGGATCGGCCTCTTCCCGCATATGGACGTGAGCGACAATATCGCGATCGTGCCGCGGCTGACCGGCTTGCCGGAGGCGGAGCGGCGGGCGCGGGCGCTGGAGTTGCTCGACCTGGTGGCGCTGCCGCGCGACTTCGCCGAGCGCTACCCGGCCGCCTTGTCGGGCGGGCAGGCGCAAAGGGTGGGCGTCGCCCGCGCGCTGGCCGCACGGCCGTCGCTGATGCTGATGGACGAGCCGTTCGGCGCGCTCGACCCGGTCACCCGCGACGAGCTCGGCCGCGCCTATCGCGCGCTCCATGACCGGCTCGGCCTGACCACGATCATGGTCACCCACGACATGGCCGAGGCGCTGCTGCTCGCCGACCGCATCATCGTCCTGATCGAGGGCCGGATTCGCGCCGACGCCGCCCCCGCGGCTTTGCTGCGCGGCGAGCTCGACCCGGCCGTGCGGGCGCTGATCGAGGTGCCGCGCCGCCAGGCCGAACGCCTCGCGGCCTTGGCGCGCGGATCATGAGCGGCGCCGCGGCCGAGGCGCTCGCGGCGCTGCCGGAGCTGGTGCGGGCGCATGTCCAGCTGAGCGGCGGCGCCATCGCGATCGCCGTGATCACTGGCCTGCCACTCGCGCTCTGGGCGGCCGGTCACCCCCGCGCGCGGATGCCGCTCCTCGCCTTCGTCGGCCTGGTCCAGACGGTGCCGGCGCTCGCCTTGCTCGCCCTTTTCTATCCCTTGCTGCTGCTGCTCGGCGCGGCGGCGCACGTCGCCGTGCCTGCCCTCGGGTTCCTGCCGGCGCTGATCGCGCTCAGCCTCTATGCGCTGCTGCCGATCGTCAGGAACGGAATCGCCGCGCGCTCGGGGCTCGACCCGGCGGTGATCGAAGCCGCCGACGGGGTCGGCATGACCGGAGGGCAAAGGCTGTGGCTGGTCGAGCTGCCGCTGGGGGCCCCGGTGCTGCTCGCCGGCATCCGCACTGCGGCGATATGGACGATCGGCGCGGCGACGCTCGCCACCACGGTCGGCCAGCCGAGCCTCGGCAACCTCATCTTCTCCGGCCTGCAGACCGAAAATTGGGTGCGGGTGCTGGTCGGCTGCGCGGCGGCGGCGGTGCTGGCGCTGGTCGCGGACGGGCTGCTCGCTTTGGTGGAGGGCGGCCTCGCCCGCCGCTCGCCTTGGCGGGTCCGGCTCGGCCTCGCCCTGCTCGCGGCGGCGCTCGTCCTGACCCTGGTCCATACCGGGCGGGGCACGGACCGGTCCGTGGTGATCGGCGCGAAGAACTTCTCCGAGCAATATATCCTCGCCGCCGCGATATCGGACCGGCTGGCCGCCGCGGGCTACAAGAGCGAGCTGCGCGAGGATCTCGGGTCCGCGGTCGCCTATCGCGCGCTCGCGGCGGGGGATGTGGACGTCTATGTCGACTATACCGGCACGTTGTGGACCAACGTGCTGGGCCGCACCGACATCCCGCCCGCACCCGTGCTCCGCGCCGAGCTGGCGGGGGCGCTGGCGAAGCGGGACGGAGTCCTGGTCCTCGGCACTTTGGGCTTCGAGAACGCCTATGCGCTGGCGATGCGGAGGCCGCGGGCCGAGCAGCTGGGCATCGGCTCCATCGCCGACCTCGCGCGGGCGGCGCCGCGCCTGCGGCTGGCGAGCGACATCGAGTTCCTGAGCCGGCCGGAGTGGCGCTCCGTCCGCAAGGCCTACGGCCTAAGCTTCGCCGAGCAGCGCAGCTACAATCCGACCTTCATGTACCGCGCCATCGCCGACGGCTCGGCCGACGTCCTCTCCGCTTTCTCCTCCGACGGCCGCATCGCCGCGCTCGACCTCGTCACGCTCAGCGATCCGAAGGGCGCGCTGCCGAGCTACGAGGCGGTGCTGCTCGTCTCGCCGCAACGGGCGCGGGACAGCCGCTTCCTGGCGGCGCTGAGGCCGCTGCTCGGCGCGATCCCGATCGAGCGGATGCGGCAGGCGAACCTGATGGTCGACCGCGACGCCGACAAAAGGAGCCCGCCGGACGCCGCCCGCTGGCTGCTCAGGCCGGCTCCAGCGCCTTCTGGTCCTCCCGCCGCTCCTCGGTCGCGGTGACCTGGAAGTCGATCGGGGTGAAGCCTTCCGCCACGCCGCGCGCGCCTTGCGCGCCGCGGGGGAAGCCGCTGCGGTCGCTATAATCGCGCCCTGTATCGCCCCTGCGCCCGGTATTTTCGGTGCTGAGGCTGGCGGCGGTGAGGAGGTCCACGGCGGTGATGCCTACCACCGCGGCGAGCGCGATCCAGGCGTTGCGGCGCTGCTCGTCCTCCGCGCCGCGCAGCCCGGCGGCCAGCGTGGCGAGATCGACGAGGTCGCCGGCGACCCGGCTCCAGATGGCCGGCGCCGGCGTGTCGGACAGCGCCCACATGCCGGCGCCGATCTCCCGGCCGCCATAGGCCTGGAGCAGGCGCTCGCGCCCTTCCAGCCCCAGAGCGCGGGCGAGCTTGCCGGGCGCGACCAGCTCGGTGAGGCCGAGGGCGATCGAAAACCAGCCGAGCCCGCGGGCGACGCGGTCCGACGTGGTCAGGCTGCGGTCCGGGCGGCTGGTGTCGAGGGTGGCGGCGGGGTTCATCGTTCCAGATCCTTTCGAATTACGGCTTCAGCACCACTTTGATGCAGCTATCCTGCTTCTGTTCGAAGACCCGGTACATGCCCGGGCCTTCCTCCAGCTTCGCGGTGTGGGTGATGACGAAGGAGGGGTCGATCTCGCCCTCGTCGATGCGGCGGGTGAGGTCGTCGGTCCAGCGGCGGACATGGGTCTGGCCCATTCGGAAGGTGAGGCCCTTGTTCATCGCCATCCCGAACGGGATCTTGTCGACCAGGCCACCATAGACTCCGGGGATGGAGAGGACTCCGCCGCCGCGGCAAACGTAGATCATCTCGCGCAGCACATGGGCGCGGTCGCTGGCCATCATCGTCGCCTGCTTCACCCGGTCGATCATGCCGTCGAGATGCGAGGAAGCGTGGGCCTCCATGCCGACCGCGTCGATGCACTTGTCGGGGCCCTTGCCGCCGGTGAGGTCGTTGAGGCGCTCGAGCACGCTCTCGTCCTCGAAGTTGATCGTCTCGGCGCCGGCGGCCGCGGCCATGCTGAGCCGCTCGGGCAGCCGGTCGATCGAGACGACCGTCTTGGCGCCGAGCAGGATGGCGCTTCGGATCGCCATCTGCCCGACCGGACCGGCGCCCCAGATCGCCACCACATCGGAGCGCTGGATGTCGGCCTGGACCGCCGCCTGCCACCCGGTCGGGAAGATATCGCCGAGGAACAGGACCTGGTCGTCGGTGAGGCTGTCCGGAACCTTGATATGGGTGCCGTCGGCGAAGGGCACGCGCAGATATTCCGCCTGGCCGCCGGAATAGCCGCCGGTGAGGTGGGTGTAGCCGAACAGGCCGGCGGTGCGGTGGCCGAACACCTTGTCCGCCATCTCGCCCTTGCGGTTGGAGCGCTCGCACAGCGAATAATTGCCGCGACGGCACTGGTCGCATTCGTCGCAATTGATCGTGAAGGGAATGACGACGCGCTCGCCCTTCCTGAGCTTGGTCACCTGGCTCCCGGTCTCGACCACTTCGCCCATCATCTCGTGGCCGACGACGTCGCCGGGCATCATCGCCGGGATCATGTTGTGGAAGAGATGGAGGTCCGAGCCGCAGATCGCGCAGCTCGTTACCTTGATGATCGCGTCCTTCGGCTCCTCGATCTCGGGATCGGGAACGGTTTCATGCCGGATGTCCTGCTTGCCGTGCCAGACGAGCGCTTTCATCGTGATTTCCTCTTGTCGCCTTTCCGCACCGAACGAAGCGGGGAAAGGATGGAGCCCGCAGGTAAACGCACCAGCAAGGCGCTTGGCCGCAGCGCTCGCAGGTTCGCCGCGCAGCGCATTGATACAGTTTAGCTTTTTCCAGGCGCGATCGATCCCGGCACCGGAACCGGAGCGCCGCCCCGGCGGTTCCTTGGCTCGACGTCTCAAAGGAGGATCGGATGGCAAGCGACACCAGGACCAGGAGCCGCTCGAGCGGCGGCGGCAACAAATCGGGCTCGGGCGAGAACAGCGCCTTTTCCTGGGGCGGCGGCGGCGCGGGCGTGCTCGCCGGCGCGGCGCTGGCGGGGGCGGCGATGGGCATCGCCGCCAATGTCGGGCGCAAATTGTTCGTGCAGATGTCGACCGGCGCGATGGGCGACTGGTTCGAGGCGCTGAAGGCCGAGCACCAGGCGACGCTCGCTCTGTTCGACAAGATCGAGGCGACCGACGACAGCCAGGGGATGATGCGCGGCCACCTCCTCGCGAAGCTCAAATATGCGCTGACGAAGCACGCCAACGAGGAGGAGAACGTCATCTATCCGGCGCTGCGCGAGGCCAATCTCGCCCACGACGCCGACGCGCTCAATTCCGAGCACGGCTATGTGAAGACCTATCTCTACGAGCTGGAGACGATCTCCAAGACCAGCCCGGAATGGCTGCCCCGCGTCCGCGACTTCCGCGCCATGATCCAGGAGCATATGCGGATGGAGGAGGACGAGGTCTTCCCGGCCTTCCGCCAGGCGCTGACCGAGACGCAGAACGCCAAGCTCACCAGCCTGATGAACAAGGAAGGCTTCAAGATGGCGTGAGGGTGGGGGCCGGAAAGCGCTCCGCGGCTACATGTCCTCCCCTGCATTTGCGGGGGAGGGGGACCATGCGAAGCATGGTGGAGGGGCGGCGCGACAGCGCCTCTTATCGAGTAAGTTCGCTTCGCTCGCGCCCCTCCACCGCACTTCGTGCGGTCCCCCTCCCCCGGAAAGCCGGGGGAGGATAAGCCTTCCCCCT
>DASWRU010000002.1:0-10985 GCA_036403015.1 Allosphingosinicella sp. | reverse complement strand
CGGCCCCCTCGGGCGCTTTGGTGCGGACCTTCGGAGGGATCGGCTTTTCCTCGGGTGGAGGCGGCGGCTCCTTCACGTCGAACAGCTTCAGCTCCTCGCCGGCCTTTCGGGCGACGTCGTAGCCGAGGCCGGCGATCAGGGCGTAACCGAGCAAAAGGTGGATGGCGGCGACGGCGACGGCCGACTGGATCCGCTCCCGGCTCCAGCCCCGGTTCGCGGGCGTCATATCCATCGCGTTCAGCAGTCGCATGGGAGGCCAACGAACGAGGGAGCGCCCTCTTTCCACCGATCCGCCCTGCCGGGCTCTCCGCCGTTCAATGGAAATTCCGGCTTTTCACGCGGATGACCGTCTCCGGGGCCGGGCGCGCCTTCTTCCTCTCGCGCGGATCGGGCGCGGCGCCCCGGGCGCCGTCGGCCGGCCCGAAGCGGTGGGGGAATTGCTTCTCGCCGACCGAATGGAGCAGGCCGGTAAGATCTTCCAGCCGGTCGGCGACGACATGGATCACCTCGCCCTCGCGCTGCAGGAGGCCCTTCACGCCAAGCATCGAGGCGCCCATCACGATCCGCCGCTGCGCCTCGAACCGCTGCTGCCAGAGGATGACGTTGGCGATGCCGCTTTCGTCCTCCAGGGTGATGAAGGTGACGTTGCCCTTGCCCGGCCGCTGGCGGATGAGGACGAGGCCGGCCACCTCCACCCGAGCGCCGTCCTTGAGGCGGGCGAGGTCCGCGCAGCGGACGATTCGGCGCTGTCCCAGCTCTTCGCGCAGGAAGGCGAGCGGGTGCTCGCGCAGCGACAGCTGGAGCGTGCGGTAATCCTCGACCACCTCGCGGCCCCCGGTGAGCGGCTTCAGCGCCACTTCGGGCTCGGTGCCCGAAGCGTCGGCGGCCGCGAACAAGGGCAAAGGCGTCTCGCCCAGCCCGCGCACCCGCCACAGCGCCTGGCGGCGGTCGAGGCCGAGCGAGGCGAAGGCGTCGGCGTCGGCGAGCTTCTCCAGCGCCGCCGCCGGCACGCCGGAGCGGCGCCAGACGTCCTCGATCGAGGCGAAGGGGGTGTCGGCCCGGGCGGCGAGGATCCGGGCGGCGTGGACGTTGGCGAGGCCGCGGACCATGCGCAGGCCGAGGCGGAGGGGGAGGAGGTCCTTCGAGACGGGCCCTCGACAAGCTCGGTCCCTCCTCAGGATGAGCGGTTTTGATTCTACCCGCTCATCCTGAGGAGGCGTTGAGCTTGGCGAAACGCCGTCTCGAAGGACCTCCAGCGTGCAATCCCAGCGGCTCGCGTTGATGCAGGCCGGGCGCACCTCCACGCCATGCTCCTGCGCGTCGCGGACCAATTGGGCGGGCTGGTAGAAGCCCATGGGCTGGGCGTTCAAAATGGCCGCGCAGAAGACGTCCGGATGGTGGCACTTCATCCAGCTCGACGCATAGGCGATCTTGGCGAAGCTCGCCGCGTGGCTCTCGGGAAAGCCGTAGCTGCCGAAGCCTTCGATCTGCCTGAAGGTGCGTTCGGCGAAGTCCGGCGTGTAGCCGCGCTCGATCATGCCCTGGATCATGGGCTCGCGAAACTTGCTGACCCCGCCGGTGGATTTGAAGGTGGCCATCGAGCGGCGGAGTGCGTCGGCCTCGGCCGGCGTGAAGCCGGCGCCGACGATCGCCACCTTCATCGCCTGCTCCTGGAAAAGCGGCACGCCCAGCGTCTTCTTGAGCACCTCGCGAAGCGCTTCGGAAGGATATTCCTCCTTTTCCTTCCCCTCCCTCCGGCGAAGATAAGGGTGGACCATGTCGCCCTGGATCGGACCGGGCCGGACGATGGCGACCTGGATGACGATATCGTAGAATGCCCTCGGCCGGAGGCGCGGCAGCATGCTCATCTGCGCCCGGCTCTCGATCTGGAAGGTGCCGATCGTATCGGCCTTGCAGATCATGTCGAACGTCGCTTCGTCGTCCTCCTGCATCTCGGGCGAGGCGAGGTCGAGGCGCCTGCCCTTATGCTCCGCCAGCAGCTCGAAGGCGCGGCGCATGCAGCCGAGCATGCCGAGGCCGAGCACGTCGACCTTCATGAAGCTCAATTCCTCGATATCGTCCTTCTCCCATTCGATGATTCGGCGGTCGACCATCGCCGCGGGCTCGATCGGAACGAGCTCGTCGAGCCGGTCGCGGGTGAGGACGAAGCCGCCGGGATGCGTGCTCAAATGTCTCGGCGTGCCGATCAGCCGGCGGGAGAGTTCGAGCGTCAGCGCGAGACGCGGATCATTGCGATCAACGCCCAGATCGTCGACATGGCGTTCGGGCACCCCCTCCTCGGACCAACCCCACACCTGGCTCGACAGCATGGCGGTCAGATCTTCGGGCAGGCCGAGCGCCTTGCCGACCTCGCGCACCGCGCCGCGGGTGCGGTAGCGACTCACCACCGCGGTCAGCGCGGCATGGTCATGGCCGTAGGTCCGGTAGATCCACTGGATCACCTCCTCGCGCCGGTCATGCTCGAAATCGACGTCGATGTCGGGCGGCTCGGCGCGGCTTTCGGAGAGGAAGCGTTCGAAGAGCAGGCCGTGCTTGACCGGATCGATCGAGGTGATGCCGAGCACGTAGCAGATCATCGAATTGGCCGCCGAGCCTCGGCCCTGGCAGAGGATGCCTTGGCTGCGGGCATAGGCGACGATCGAATTGACGGTGAGGAAATAGGGCGCGTAGCCCCAGCGCGCGACGAGCCGCAGCTCATGCTCGAGCAGGTCGCAATAGGCCCGGGGCGACTCGCCTTCGGGAATCTTCTCGTCGATCCTCCCCCGGGTCAGCCGTTCCAGCGCGTCCTGCGGGCTGCGGCCGCTCATCACGATCTCGTCGGGATATTGATAGCTGAGCTCGCGCAGCGAGAAGGTGCAGCGCTCGGCGACGTCGGCGGTGGCGCGGATCGCGTCCGGATAAGCGGCGAAGCGCCGCTCCATCTCCTCCGGCGCCTTGAGGTGGCGGTCGGCGTAACGCTCGCGGCGGAAGCCGAGATCGTCGATCGTGCATTTGCTGCGGATCGCGGTGACGACGTCCTGAAGCATGCGCTTGTCGGGCGAATCGTAGAGTATGTCGCCGGTGGCGAGGCCGCGGACGCCGTGGCGGCGGGCCAGGGCTTCGAGATCGTGAAGGCGCAGCCCGTCTCCCGGCCGGCGGCGATGGGTGAGCGCGCAATAAGCGCGGTCCCCGAAGATCGCCGCCATCTGGGCCAGAGCGGTCCCGGCGACGGCATCGGCTTCGTCCGGGACGAGCGCCGCGACCAGGCCCTGCGACCAGGCATCGACATCCTCCCAATGGAGGAAGCATTGCCCTTTCTCTCCCGGCCGGGGAATGGCCGGTCCCTCTTTCGGGACGGAGCGGGCTTTCCCGATCGTCAGCAGGCGGGTGAGGCGCGACCATCCGGAACGATCCTCCGGCCAGACCAGCAAGGCGGAGCCGTCCACCAGGTCGATCCGGCAGCCGGCGATCAGGCGGATTCCGGTTTCGTCGGCGGCGCGCAGCGCCTTGACGAGGCCGCCGACGCTATTGCGGTCGGCGATGCCGAGCGCGGGATAGCCGAGCGAGGCGGCGGCCGCGAACATCTCCTCCGCGCTGGAGACTCCGCGCAGAAAGGAGAAATGGGTGATGGCCTGAAGCTCGACGTACACGGCTCACGCGCCCCGGACCGGAAAAGGCGCAAATAAGTTGAGGAAGTTCAGGGTTGCCAATGCTCCTGCTTCCTCCTCGCCCGAAGACGCGCGGCCTTTGCATGTCGTGCCGAAGTGACTATATAAAGTGACCACATTGAAGGAGCCGGCCATGGGCAAGGTCATCGGAGCGGCCGAGTTCAAGGCCCACTGTCTGCGCATCCTCGACGAGGTGCAGCGCACCGGCGAGAGCATCACCGTCACCAAGCGCGGCAAGCCGGTGGCCGAAGTGAAGCCGGTGCTGCAACCTTCGCGCGCCAAACTTCTCTTCGGCGCGCTGAAGGGGTCGATCACATTCGCCCCCGATTTCGATCCTGATGAATCTCCCTTCGATCCTGACTGGGAAGAGCAGTGGGAGGCCAATAATCCGCCCGAATTGTATTCGAAGCGATGATATTGCTCGATACGAACGTCCTGCTGTGGCGAACCGAAGACGATAAACGGCTGAGCAAGCAGGCCCGACGGGCGATCGATCAGGCCGTCGACCGGAATGAAGCCTGCGTCAGTGTGATGTCGTTGTGGGAAATGGCCATGCTGATCCGCAAGCAGAGGATCAGATTGGGTCAGCCGCTTCGTGAGTGGAGCAGGATTACCTTCGGCTCCCAAGGGCTGCGTCTGGTGCCGGTGGATGAGGCGATCGCCATCGACGCAGGAGAGCTGGAAGGCCTTCATGGCGATCCGGCGGACCGCACGATCATCGCGACCGCGAGAGCCATGGCTTGTCCGTTGCTTACCGCCGATCAAGCGATCCTGGCTTATGGTGCAGCGGGGCACGTCCGGGTGGTGGATGCCCGCGCTTGAGGTGACCCTCATCCGAACACTCCGTGCAAATACCAGCTGAGGTCGCCGGTGCGGGGATCCTCGCCGTCGCCGCGGCGGTAGAGCCAGAAGCGGGCGCCTTCCTCGTCCTCGACCTGGAAATAGTCGCGGGTCGCCTCGGCCTCCCCGAGCCGGCGCCACCATTCGCCGTGGATGCGCTCGGGGCCGTCGGCGGCGCGCACGCGATAGTCGCGGCCGCGCCAGGTGAAGCGGCGCGGCGGCAGATCGGGCAGCAAGGCGACGACATTCTCGATCCGCTCGGGCGGCGAGAGCAGGCAGACCGGGCGCGGCCAGGCGGGCCAGCCGGCGACCGGGCCGAACGGGCCGGCGCGCACAAGGCTGCGCTCGGGCACGTCGCTCTCGATCGCGCTCCAGCGGTAGAGGCGGCGCGCGCCGAGCCTCGTGGCGAGGCGGTCGACGAGGGGGGCGAGGTCCGGTGCCTGCCGCTCGCCGGCCAGCTCGCCCTCGATCGGCTGCGGCGGCAGCGGCTCGCAGCGGCCGGCGACGAGCCGCATCGCCTCGATGCCGAAGCCGGGCTCGATCCGCTCGATCTTCATCGCCAGCAGGCGGTGGAGATGAGCCGCGTCGCGGGTCGGGCGCGACGTGCCGATGGCAATGCGCTCGACCTTGCCGTCGACCCGCTCGCACAGGAGGTCGAGCCGGCGCGCCGCCAGCCCCGCCTCGGCGAGCGTGGCGGCGAGGCCGGCCGTCAGCGTCCCCAAAGCCTGCCCGATCGCCTCGGCGGTGGCGATCGGCTCGAAGAAGCGCAAGGCGGCGCAAGGCGGCTCTTCGGGCACGACCGGCTCGATCGGCTCGGCGGCGTGGCCGAGCGCCTGGTCGAGGCGGAGGAGGAGGGGCTTGCCGAAGCGGCGGGCGAGCGGCCCTCGAGGCAAGGCGAGGAACTCGCCGATGCGTTCGAGGCCGAGCCGGCGGCCGGCGGCGAGGGCGCCTTCCTCGATCCGGAGCGCCGCCAGCGGCAGCGGAGCGATGGCCTCGGCCTCGCCGCCGGAAGGGCAGAGGATGAGGGAGTCGCGGCCGAAGCGCGCCAGCGCATGAGCGGCGCCGGCGGTCCCGGCGACGGCGATTCGGGCGGCATAGCCGGCGCGGGCGCAGAAGCGCAGGATGCGCTCGGCCATCGCCCGCTCGCCGCCGAACAGGTGGGAGACGCCCGCCAGATCGAGGAACAGGCCGTCGGCGCCGGAGACGGCGGCGCGCGGCGTCCAGCGGCGGGCGGCGAAGCGGGCAAGGCTTTCGAGCAGGGCCGCGTCGCCCGCCGGATCGGCGTCGCGGACATCGAGGTCCGGCACGAGGGCGCGGGCGTGGGTGACGGCCATGCCCGGCTGGAGCTCCAGCGCCCGCGCCTCCGGCGAGGCGGCGGCGACGAGTATCCGGTTCCCGACCTTGTGGGAAAGGAGCAGCACTGGTGCCTCCCCATCGGAAGATGGGGAGGGGAACCCCGCGTAGCGGGGTGGAGGGGTAAAGGGCGCGGAAGCCGCGGCTCTCGCGGAAACCGCCTGCGTCGTGCTTTCTACCCCTCCACCATGCTTCGCATGGTCCCCCTCCCCATCGCGCCGCGATGGGGAGGGACTAAGCCGCCGCTTTTTCTCCGACGCCCGCACCCGGTCGGTGCTGAAATAGGGCAGGTAGAGCGAGGCGACCCTGGCCATCCGCGGCCTCCATGATCCATTCGAAAGGCTCGCCGCCGCGCTGGCGGGCGAGGGTGAGGCGCCAGCGCGGGCGGCCGATCCCCGCCACCGGCAAAGGCGAGGACGGCGCGCAGGCGATGCGCCAGCGGGTGACGGCGGCCGAGGGCAAGGCGAGCGGGTCCTCCCCGCCCCGCCGGCGACGCTTCAACACCAAAGCCGTCGTTCCGCCTTCTTCCGCGGCGAGCTGGAGGCGGCGGGTGGCGGCCATCGGCACCCGCCTCGCCTCCCCCACCACCGCGGCGAGACCGCCATGCCTCAGCCCCTCCTCCATCGCCGCCAGCACCTCCTCGTCGCCGCTGCAATCGGCGTAGAGGATTCGCTCCGGCGCGAGGCCGGCGAGGGCGAGGCCGGGGGCGAACAGGTCGCGCCGCCCAAGCGCCCACAGCACCGTCCCCTCGCGACGGGCGGCGATGGAAGCGAGGAAGAGGGTGGCCGCCGCCTCGTCGGCGAGACCCGGCCGGTCCCCGGCCGCCTCGTGCAGCGCCGCCGCGGCGAGCCCGCCGCCGGCGAGCCGCCGGTCAATGGGCTCGACGCCGAACGGCAGGCAGGGACGCGCCCCGCCCCCCGCCGCGGATTCGAGCGCCCGCACCTCCGCGCGCAAGGCGGCCAGGCGTTCGGCTCGGGCAAGGGTGGTGGACATGCGACTCGGGACTCTTGTGTTCCGCTTATGTTCCCTCTGAGGAGGAGAGAGTCAAGCGAGCCGCGGTCATCTGGCCCAGTGACTGTCCCCCAGGGGGAGTGCCCCACAATTGGACGGTGTTGCGCCGGCCGGCGCTCGAACGGGGCCGTGCGGGGTGGTATTGCGGGGCGGCGGGCGCCGGATGCCGGCGGGGCCGCAGCGAAGGGAGAAGCATGATGCGTGAACTCGTGGCAGCCGAGCTCGGCCGCGTTTCCGGGGCGGGCCGGTGGTGCAATCCTTGCCGTCCCCGGCCGTGCGACATCCAGCCGAGCGCCTGCAGCAGCAGCTCGAGCAGCGCGTCGAGCTTCAGCTTCAGCTCGAGCAGCAGCTTCAGCTTCAGCTCCGCGAGCAGCAGCTCGAGCTCGTTCTCCTCCTCGGTGAGCATCAGCCGCGGGCCGTGATCGCGGCTGAGGCGTGATCGGCCGGCGGGTGAACGCCTTCCGACGGTCCTTTGCTGTCCGGGAAAGCGGCGCTTCGTTGCACCCGGCTTGCGCGCTTGCGGGCGATATGATCTGCTCGCCCGGACGGACGGGGGAGCAGGACGATGAGGCGGCTCGGGCGATCGGTTGTCTCGGCCTCGATCTTAGCGTCGCTCGCCTTGACGGCCTGCGGCGGCGGGTCGGGCGGCGGTTCGACGCCGGCGCCGGTGCCCGTCCCCACGCCGCCGCCGCCACCCCCGCCGCCGCCTCCTCCGCCGGGACCGACGCCGACGCTGCAGACGCTGGCGAACCGGCCGCCGGTGCCGGTCTATCTCGCCATGCTGCTGACCGACGGAACGGTGATGGCCCAGGCCGCGCCCGACGCCGGGCCGGGGCGGAGCGCCGGCGATTTCTACCGGCTGACGCCCGACGCCAACGGCAATTACGCCGCCGGCACCTGGACTCACATGGCCTCTCCGCCCACCGGCTATGCGCCTTATGCCTCGGCGGAAGCGGTGCTCGCCGACGGCCGGGTGCTGTTCGTCGGCGGCGAATATAACCAGGACGATTACCGGCTGCCGTTCGGGCCCAACGCGCTCACCAACATGTCGGCGTTGTTCGATCCGGTCGCCAATCGCTGGACGATGATCCCGCCGCCGCCCGGCGAGCCCTATATCGGCGACGTGCCGTCCACCGTCCTTCCGGACGGACGTTTCATCTACGGCAGCAAGCTCTCCAAAGCGATGTGGTCGCTCGACCCGGCGACCCTGGCCTGGACGGCGATCCCGGCAACCGGGAAGAACGACGTTTTCGCCGAGGAGGGCTTCACCCTATTGCCGGGGGGAAGCGTCCTCACCGTCGACCTCACCACGACGCCGCAATCGGAGCATTTCGTTCCCGCGGCCAATGCCTGGATCCAGGACGGGCCGACGCCGGTGACCTTGACCTCGCCGACGGGATCGCCGGGCGGCCTCACCTACGGCCCCGCGCCGGTGCAGACGGTCGGCGGGGTGACCTACGGCCCCGGCCCGACCGGGCGCTACTTCCCGCCCGGGGAGATCGGCCCGGCGATCCTGCGGCCGGACGGGACGGTCTTCGCCACCGGCGCGGCGGTTGCCGGGCACGCGGCGCATACCGCGATCTACCGGCCCGGCGCGACGCCCGGCCAGGCGGGGAGCTGGACTCCCGGCCCCGATTTCCCGGCGATCGACGATGCCGACGATTCCGCCGCCGCCCTCCTCCCCAGCGGCAACGTCCTGGTGGGCGGCGCCAGCGGCGCGCTTTACGAATTTGACGGGACGACGCTGCGCATGACGTTCGGCGCCGCCGTCGCGGGCGGGGGCTCGCCCTTCCTCCTGCCCTTGCCCACCGGCCAGATCCTGGTGCTGGTGCCGGCGCTCGGCCTCGCCCAGCTCTACAATCCGCTCGGCGCGCCGCAGGCGGGGTGGGCGCCGACCATCGCCTCGGTGCCGGCGAGCGTCACCCGCGGCCAGACCTATGTGCTGACCGGGACGCAGCTCAATGGCCTCAGCGAGGCGGCCCAGGTCGGCGACGAGCTCACCTCGGCGACCAATTATCCCCTGGTGCGGCTGACCAGCATGGCCACCGGCCACGTCTTCTACGCGCGCACCCACGACCACAGCTCGATGGGCGTCGCGACCGGCGCGGCCCTGGTCTCCACCCGCTTCGACGTGCCCGCCGGCGCCGAGACGGGTGCCGCCACCCTCGTCGTCATCGCCAACGGCATCGCCTCCGCGCCGGTCGCGGTGACGGTGGGGTAGGTATTTAGGCTCCGGCTCAGTCCGAGGGGGCGAGCTTGGTGTTCAGCACCCAGCCGACATTGTCGTTCTCGTCCGCCACTTCCCACCACAGGCCGTTCTTGTTGCCGGTCGGATAGACGATGGCCCCGGGCGGGAGGGTACGGATGACTCGACCCGTGGCCGAGGCGGCGACCCGCATCGCTACCGTCGCCTGGGCGGTGAAGGTGCGCGCGGGCGCCGCCTGGGCGGTACCGGCGTCGCCCGGAGTCACCAGGCCGAGGCTGTTCACCATCTTCGCATAGGCCTGGATGAAGGACAAAGTGACGATCCGGCCGATATCGGTATTCTCGTAGCCGCCGCCGACTCCGCCGAGGCCGCCAATGCCGCCCGCGAAGATGCCGCCCACGGCGAAGGCGGTGTCCTTCTTCGCCGCATAGCCGTCCTCGACGGCGATCGTCTCGGTGGTGCGGACGTTGGTCAGCGACACGACGGTGTTCGCCTCCAGCTTGCGGCTGCGAATGCCGCCGAGCAGGCCGCCGACCGGCCCGCCCAGCACCGCGCCCGCCACCCCGGCGGCCCCGCTGCCGCTGACGTTCGAATTGGCGCTCTGGATCTCCGCGACCAGCACGTAATCGGCCGCCTTGATCTGGCCCTGGCCGACGTTGGACCGGCGCTGCAGCCCGAGGCCGGCGCCGATGTCGCGCTCCCGCGCCGCGGCGTTGAGGCCGGTGCCGCGATCGACGATGTTGAAGCATCCGGAGCGCTGGACGAGGACGCGCAGCAGCTTCTCCGGCGGCGCGAGGCTGTTCTGCGTCCAGCCGGACGGGTCGTCGCCATTGGCGATGGAGACGGTGCCGAGCTTGCGCGCGCAACGCGGCACGTCGCTGAGCGCCTGCTGCTGGAGCTGCTGGCCGTTCGACGCCGAGGCCTGGTGGGGCGGCTTGCTCCACCCCGCCGAGGCCGCCGCCGCGGCGACGAGCGCCGCTCCCGAGATAAAGCCGGTTCGCGTCATCGCCCGTCCCCCCTGTCGTCCGAGTCGCCTTGCTTAGCTCTTTGCGGCCACGAAATGAACAGCCAAAGCCCCTCGACGGTGTCACGGCAACGCCCGGCTTCACCCGCCTGACGCTCAGCGCATGACGGCCGCGTAGCGCGGGTCGAGCTCCACCGCCCGCTTTTCATCGGCGCGGGCTCGGGCGAGGGCGCCCTTCTCGCGGAGGACGAGGCTGCGATTGTAGTAAGCGCGGGCCGAATGCGGGGCATAAGCGACCGCCCGGTCGAGATCGGCGAGGGCCCGGTCCGGATCGCCGCTCAGGCGATAGGCGAGGCCGCGGTTGAGATAGGCGAAGCCGGATTTCGGGGCGAGGGCGATGGCGCGGTCGAAGGCGGCGATGGCCGCGTCGGGCTCGCCGCGCCAGGCCAGAGCGAGCCCGTCGGCCAAGTGCGCCGCGGCCCGGCCGGTCGGGCCCCTCGCCGCCGGATCGACGAACGAGCGGCAGCCGGCAAGGCTGCGGCCCGGGTCCGCGACGGTGCAGGCGTTCCAGTCGCCGCGGCGCACGATTCGGGAGCCGGTGACGATAACGGCCCTGTCCTCGTTCGCCGCGGCCAGGGCCGGAGGGGGCGGGGGCGCGGCGCGCTGGGCGATGCGCGATCCGGTGACGACCACCTGGCGGTCCGCGGTAAGGCCGGCATAAGCGGCGCCGGCGGGCGCGGCTTCGGCTCGCCGCTCCACCCCCGGCTCCCGTGCCGGCGGTTCCGCTTTCGCCAAAGCGGCCGGAGGCGGCGGGGGCGGCGCGGCTTCGGCCGAGGCTCCCCGCCGCGGCGCTAAAGCCGGCGCCGCATCGGCCGCTGCCGCTTCGCTTGCCGGAGCAGGCGGAGCGGCGTCGCGCGGTGCGGCGGGCGCGGCGGCCGCATCC
>DASWRU010000001.1:0-11999 GCA_036403015.1 Allosphingosinicella sp. | reverse complement strand
TCAGGGGAACCGGGGGCGACGAGGCCTCGGACCGCTGGGCAAAAGGGGCCAGGTACCATGCGCGTTCTGCTGATCGAAGACGAGCCGACGACCGCCAAGAGCATCGAGCTGATGCTGAACGGCGAGGGCTTCAATGTCTATACGACGGACCTGGGCGAAGAGGGCTTGGACCTCGGCAAGCTCTACGATTACGACATCATCCTGCTCGATCTGAACCTGCCGGACATGCACGGCTACGACGTGCTGAAGAAGCTGCGGCTGGCCAAGGTCGGCACGCCCGTCCTCATCCTCTCGGGCATCAGCGAGATGGATTCGAAGGTGCGGGCGCTCGGCTTCGGCGCCGACGATTATGTCACCAAGCCCTTCCACCGCGACGAGCTCGTCGCCCGCATCCACGCGGTGGTGCGGCGCTCGAAGGGCCATTCGCAGTCGGTGATCAAGACCGGCAAGCTGGCGGTGAACCTCGATGCCAAGACCGTCGAGGTCGATAGCGCCCGAGTGCATCTCACCGGCAAGGAATATGCGATGCTGGAGCTGCTCTCGCTTCGCAAGGGCACGACGCTCACCAAGGAAATGTTCCTCAACCACCTCTACGGCGGCATGGACGAGCCGGAGCTGAAGATCATCGACGTCTTCATCTGCAAGCTGCGCAAGAAGCTCAGCCTCGCCTGCAGCGGCGACAATTATATCGAGACGGTCTGGGGCCGCGGCTACGTGCTGCGCGATCCCGAGGATCTGGAGACGGCGAAGGTCGCCTGACCGCGGCCTTCGCGAGGGGCGGACCGGCGCTCGCCGCAAGGCGGGCGCCGGTTTCTTTCCTCCCCTTTCCCTGGGGGAGAGGGGCCGGGGGGGTGAGGGTCTCCGCCGCGGGAAAGCTCGTAGGGTGTCGAAGACGCCGAGGCTTGTGCATCCTTACCGGCGCCGGAACCCCTCACCCCTACCCCTCTCCCCAAGGGAGAGGGGAAAAACCTACGCCGCGGCCCGCCCGCCGATCGCCGCGAGCCGGGGGCCGGCGAGAGCGGCCGCCGCTTCGGCCTGGAGCGGCGGCGAGAGGATGAAGCCCTGGCCGTCGCGGCAGCCGAGCTCGCGCAGCAGCTCCAGCTGCTCGGGCGTCTCGATATGCTCGGCGACGCAGGGCAGGCCCATCGAGGCGCAGAGGTCGAGCACGCCCTTCAGGAGGCGCCGGGCGCGCAGGGAATCGGCGACCGGAGCGACCAGCGACCCGTCCAGCTTGATCCCGTCGAACTGCATTTCGCGCAGGTAGGAGATGGACGCATGGCCGGCGCCGAAATCGTCGAGGACGATTCGCGAGCCGGCGGCGCGAAGCGCCTGCAGGTTGCGCCGGGCCACCTCGAAGTCGACCAGCAAAGCGGTTTCGGTGACCTCCACCTGGAGGCGGCCGGGGTCCATTCCAGCGGCCTGGAGAACGGCCAGGATCCGTTCGGACGAGCCGGCGGTGCATAGCTGCACCGCGCTGACGTTGAACGACAGGCGCACCGATCCGGCCCATTTCTTCGCCTCGCCCGCGGCCCGGGCGAGCAGCGCGTCGCTGATCTCCTCAATCACGTTGATCTGCTCGGCGACCGGGATGAACTGGTCGGGCGGGATCGTCCCCAGCTCGGCATGGTCCCAGCGCGCGAGCGCTTCGAACGAACGCAGCTCGCCGGTCGAGAGATCGCGGATCGGCTGGAAGACGAGGCCGATCTGCCTTTGCGCCTCGGGCTGACGGAGCGCGGTCTCGACCTGCTTCCGGCGGCGGTGCATCTCGTCCATGTCGGGCGAGAAGACGGCGACTCCGGCACGACCGTTCTGCTTGGCGCGATAGAGGGCGGTGTCGGCCCGGACGAGCGCCTCCTCGATCCGGCAATCGCCGCGGACGAGGAGGGTCAGCCCGCAGCAGCCCGAGATGCGGAACTCGCGGCCTTCGACCGCAAACGGCTCCTGCAGCGCCGAACATATCCCCGCGCCCACCGCGCGCGCCGCCTCGTCGCTGCGCACGCCGGGCAGCAGCAGCGCGAACTCGTCCCCGCCGGTGCGGGCGATGAGCGCGCCTTCGCCCGCCACCGCGGCCAGTCGGCGGCCGACTTCCTTCAGCACCGAGTCGCCGGCGGCGTGGCCGAACGTGTCGTTGATCGGCTTGAAGCCGTCGAGATCGACCGTGCCGAGGGCGAAGCCGCCCGACTTGGCGACGCTCGCCGAGCGCCGGCCGAGGATGCGCAGGAAGGCGCGGCGGTTGGCCAGCCCCGTCAGGGGATCGGTGTCGGCGATCAGCTTGGCCTTGGCTTTTTCGAGCTTGGCGAGCCGTTCCGCCCGCCGCGCCCGCTCCCGCTCCAGATTCATGCCGGCGCGGGATTCGACCAGGGCCTTGAAGCCTTCCTCCTGCAGGCTGAGCAGGCGCAGGAGGACGAGGAGCACCACGCCGAGGCTGATCCCCATGCCGACATGCTGCGCCTCGCCGGTGAAGGCGAGGCGCGCGGCGAGGGGGACGCCGACGAGCAGGAGGGGCATCCTCGCGGCGGCGGGATAGCGGCTGACGCCATAGGCGCAGCCGATCGCCGCCAGGCTGCCGAACAGGACGACAAAATTATATTCGCTCGGGTCGCCCTGCGCCATCAGGTAGAAGGCCCAGACGCAGAAGCCGAGGCTGAAGAAGATGGCGTAGACCCAGGTCTTGCGCAGCTCGCGCAGGATGCGCTCCGGCGGCGGCATCCGGTCGCGGACCTTGAGCCAGTGGACCAGCCGGAAGACGATCAGGCCGACGAGCAGGGTCACGACCCTGAACGGAGCCCGAAGATCGCCGCCGGCCGCGAGCGCGAGGCCGAGCAGGTTCGACAGGATGACGATGTAGAGAAGCGGGATCTGCCGCTGGAGGGCGCGGTAGCGCTCCTCCAGGAGGACGCGCCCCGCCGGGCTGTTCGCCTCGCCCGCGTCCGTCAGCGTGACGAACAGCTTTTTGCCCCACCCCATGAGGCAGAGACTAAAGCGTGAAGATTAAAACAGTCTTTTCAGCCGCTCAGCGGCCCAGCGGCAGCTCGCGCTGGTCGGGCTCGAAGCGGTACCAGCCGTTGGGGCCGAGCCGCTCGATCGGCCGGAAGCGCGCCTTGTACGCCATGCGCCGCGAATTCTCGACCCAATAGCCCAGATAGACGTAGGGCAGCCCCGCCTTGCCGGCGCGGACGATGTGATCGAGGATGATGTAGGTGCCGAGGCCCGGCCGCTCCGCGTCGTCCGGCTCGAAGAAGCTGTAGATCATCGACAGGCCGTCGCCTTGCTGGTCGGTGAGGCAGGCGCCGACCAGCCGGCCGGGCCGGCCGTCCTTGGCAGGCTCGCGATACTCGATGATGTAGGTGCGGACCGGGCTCTGCTCGACCATGTCGGCGAAATCCGATTCGTCCATCCCCACCATGCCGCCGTCGGGATGGCGGTGCTTCAGATAGCGGCGGAGCAGCGCATATTGCTCCTCGGTCGCCCATGGTTTGCAGGCGGTGACCTCGAGGTTCGCGTGGCGCCGCAGCATCCGGCGCTGGGTGGCATTGGGCTGGAAGCTCCCCGCCACGACCCGGACCGACACGCAGGCGGTGCAGTCGAGGCAGCTCGGCCGGTAGGCGACCCCCTGGCTCCGCCGGAAGCCGATCCGGCCGAGCGCGTCGTTGAGCTCGCCCGCATGCTGGCCGGTAAGCTCCGTGAACACCTTCCGCTCCGTCTTGCCCGGGAGATAGGGGCAGGGGGCGGGGCTGGTGACGAAGAAACGGGGAAAGCGGAACGGTGCGCTCAACGGGACTCCGAAGGCTAGGGGTTGCCCAAAGGTTTATGCGACTTGGGCGCCCAGATGAAAAGGGCGGCCTAACGTAAAAACCGCGCCGCTCAGGGAGCGTTCCAGCCCGGGACGGACCTGGGCCTAATCCTACTCCCTCAGAGCGGCGGGCGGGGAGGCCTTTCCATACTCACGTTCGAATTCGCGAGAGCTGATCAGGTCCGCTACGAAGCCCTTTTTGCGCAGGGTCGTTATGGCCTTGTCGAACGCCGCCTTGTCCGCCGCCTCGCAATCGATCTGAGCTGCGACCGCTTTCGCCGGGAGACGGTTGAACTGGCGGTCCTGGGCGATGTCGATGACGTTTATCCCGGCGCTGAGGATGTTCAGGACCTTGACCAATTCGCCCGGCTGGTCCTTCAACACGACGCTCATCCGAGTCATGCGGTTCTCGATCAACAGGTCGCGCACGAGGATGTTCGAGAGCAAGCGGGTGTCGATATTGCCGCCGCTCAAGACGATACCGACCTTTTTGCCCTTGAGGTGCGGCGCAATCTCGGGATCGCTGGCATATTGGAGCAGAGCCGCGAGGCCCGCGGCGCCCGCACCTTCCACCACCGTCTTCTCCAGCTCCACCAGCTTTCCGATCGCCTCCTCCATCCATTCCTCTTCGGCGAGCACCAGATAGTCGACGTACGGAGTCCCCGCCGCAGTCCTGCCATTGACGATGCGGTTGTTAAGCTTCCCCGGCTCCTTGACGGCGATGCCTTCGGCGATCGTGGCGCCACCCTTGATCTCGTCGGTGATCCCGCAGCGAGCGTTATAGTAAGGTGGGAAGAGCTTGGCTTCGACGCCGATGATGACGATCTCGGGCCTCATGGCCTTCGCCACCACCGCCATTCCGGAGACCAGCCCGCCCCCGCCGACCGGTATCACCAGGGTGTCCAGATCCTCAACGTCCTTGAGCATCTCCAGCGCGACGGTCCCCTGGCCGACAATGATGTCGAAGTCGTCATAGGGGTCGACAAACTCCCAGCCCATCTCACGCGCTTTCGCAACCGCCTTCTGCTTACACTCCTGAAAAGTTCCTCCGAACTGCACGACCTTAGCGTCATGCTGCTCGGTTCGGGACACTTTGAGCGTCGGCGTGTCATTGGGCATGTAGATGTGCGCGGTGATCCCGAGGTGGCGCGCATGGCAGGCCACGCCTTGCGCGTGATTTCCCGCCGACGCAGCCACCACGTCTTTCAGCGCGGCGCCGTGGCGGTCCTTGAGCTCCAACAGCTTATTCAAAGCTCCCCGCTCCTTGTAGGAGGCCGTTAGCTGCATGTTCTCGTGCTTCACGAAGATTTGAATAGGGGCGCTCGGATCTTTCAAATATCCGTCGACGTGATCCGACAAGACTCGGCTGTAGAGGGTAGGCGTGCGGATAATCCGCCGCCCGCCTCTGCTATCCAATTGCTTCTTGAGCTTGCGGGCCACCTTTTCGACATGGCCAATGGTCGGGATGTCGCTGCTATGCGATTCGCGTGTGTGTGCCATCCGTCCACCCTTAGAGGAACTGGCATGCGACGGAAACAAGCCGTATGCGCGTGCCATGTCATTCAAAAAGTCCATCGCGGCGCTTGCCGCCCTCCTGCTCGCGCTCCCCGCCTCCGCGGATGTGCTCATCGACAATGTCAACGGCTATATGGTCGACCGGGAGGGACATGTGGTCCGCTTCGCGGCCTTGCTGGTCGGCGACGACGGCAAGGTCGAGCAGCTCTACCAGAAGGGCGAACGCAAGCCCGACCGCACCCGCTACCGCTTCGACGGCAAGGGCCGCACCCTCCTCCCCGGCCTGATCGACGCGCACGGCCATATCATGGACCTCGGCCTCGGCGCCCTCCAGGTCGACCTCAGCGACACCCGTTCGCTGGCCGAGGCGCAGGCCAGGATCCGCGCCTACGCCTCGGCCAATCCGCTGCCGCGCTGGATCGTCGGGCGCGGCTGGAACCAGGAGACGTGGGGCCTCGGCCGCTTCCCGACTGCAGCCGAGCTCGACGCCGCCGTCGCCGACCGGCCGGTGTGGCTGAGCCGCGTCGACGGCCATGCCGCCTGGGCCAACACGGCCGCGCTCCGGGAGGCGAAGATCGACGCCCGCACCGCCTCTCCGCCCGGCGGCCGGATCGAGACCATGGGCGGCAGGCCCACCGGCATCTTCGTCGACGCCGCCCAGCAGCTGATCGACAAGATCGTCCCGCCGCCCCTCCCCCGAATCCGCGACGCCGCCTTCGCCAAGGCGCAGCAGATCCTGCTCGGCTTCGGCATCACCGCCACCGCCGACATGGGGACGAGCCCGGAAGACTGGCTGGTGATGCGCCGCGCCGGCGATGCCGGCCAGCTCCGGATACGCATCCTGTCCTACGGCTCAGGGGTAGAATCCGCGCTCGCCATCGCCGGCACCGCGCCGACGCCGTGGCTTTACGACGGCCGGCTGCGCCTGATCGGAGTCAAGCTCTACGCCGACGGCGCGCTCGGCTCGCGCGGCGCCTGGCTGAAGCAGCCCTACAAGGACAAGCCCGACCAGAGGGGCCTTCCCTTCCACTCCGACACCGAGATCACCAATCTGATGAGCCGGGCGGCGATGGACAATTTCCAGGTTGCGGTCCACGCCATAGGCGACGCCGCCAACGCCCAGATCCTCGCCGCCATCGCGGAGCTCTCCGACACCTACAAGGGCGACCGGCGCTGGCGGATCGAGCATGCCCAGATCGTCGATCCCGCCGACCTGCCGCGCTTCGCGAAGTTCGGCACCATCGCCTCGATGCAGCCGACCCACGAGACCTCCGACTGGAAGATGGCGCAGGCGCGGATGGGGATGGAGCGGCTCGGCGGCGCCTATGCCTGGCGCTCGATGCTGGCGAACGGCGTCCCCCTCGCCTTCGGCTCGGATTACCCGGTCGAATCGCCCAACCCCTTCCCCGGTCTCGCCGCCGCCATCAGCCGGGAGGACGCGCAGGGCCAGCCGCCGGGCGGCTGGATGCCGGAGCAGCGGCTGACGCTGGAGCAGGCCCTCGCGGCCTTCACCCGCGGCGCCGCTTATGCCGGCTTCGCCGAGGACCGCCTGGGCAACCTCGAGCGCGGCAAATATGCCGACTTCATCTTCGTCGACCGCGACATCTTCGCCGGCGCCACGCCGCAGCAGATCAGGGAGACGAAGGTGCTGGAGACCTGGCTCTCCGGCGTCAGGGCCTGGCCGAACTGACCTGCGTCCCGGCAGGCAACCCCGCCACCCGGCCCACCGTCAATATCTGCGGCAATGTCTCGGCGGGCTGCCCGGGGGCGTACCAGAGATAGAGGGGCACGCCGGAGCGTCCCTGCTTGTCCAGGAAGCGGCCGATCTCGCTATTGCCGCGCGTCCAGTCGCCGACCAGGACTGCCACCTTGCCGCGCTCGAAGGCGCGCGCCACCTCGGCCCGCTCAAGCACCGCTTTCTCGTTGACCTTGCAGGTGAGGCACCAGTCGGCGGTGAAATAGACGAAGACCGGGCGGCCTTGCGCGCGCAGAGCGGCGAGCCTCGCTTCGCCGAAAGGCTCGGCGTGGAGCAGCCCCGGCCGCTCGGCGCCGGCGGGCGCGCTGACCGCGGGCACGAGCAGGACGGCGGCGAGAGCGGCCGCGGCCGCGGGGAGGAAGGCGCGCCAGCGCTGGCGCCGGCCCGCCCACCACAGGATCGCCGCCAGCAGGGCCGCCGCCGCGACCCCGACGCCGGCTGCCGCGCCGCCGGCCTGCCGCGCCACCAGCCAGCCCAGCCACAGCGCGGTCAGCGCCATCGGCACGGCGAGCAGGCGCCGGAAGACGAGCATCCAGGTCCCGGGCCTCGGCAGGAGCCGGCGCAGCGGCGGGACGAAGCCGAGGAGGAGGAAGGGCAATGCCAGGCCGAGCCCGAGCCCGGCGAACACGGCGAGGGCGGCGGCGGCGGGCAGGATGAGGGCGGCGCCGAGGGCGGCGCCCATGAAGGGCCCGGTGCAGGGGGTGGCGACGAAGGCGGCCAAAGCGCCGGTCCAGAACGCCCCCGCCGCACCCCCGCGCCCGGCGAGCCGCGTCCCGGCGCCCACCGAGGGCAGCTCGAACAGGCCGGCGAGGTTGAGGGTGATCGCCGCGACGAGCAGGAACAGGAACAGGGTGACTCGCGGGTCCTGGAGTTGGAACGCCCAGCCGACGGACGCGCCGCCGGCCCGCACCGCGAGCAAAGCCGCGCCCAGCGCGGTACAGACCAGCACCACGCCCGCCGTGTAGGCGAGCGCCTCGCCGCGAGCGCCGCGCGCCTCGCCGCCGGCCCGGGCGAGGCTCAGCGCCTTGAGGCTGAGGATCGGGAAGACGCAGGGCATGACGTTGAGGAGGAGGCCGCCCAGCAAGGCCCCCGCGAGCGCGGCCGGAATCCCCGGAATGGCCGGTCCCCGCGCCGCCGTCACCGCGGCGCCGGCCGGCGGCACCGCGCCCGGCCGGGCGACGAGCGACAGCCCCTGCCCCGCCGCCAGAGCGAGCACGCCCTCGATCGCCGCCGGCGAGGCGCGGCCGGCCCTGGTCTCGACGATCAGCCAGTCGCCGCGGCGCGAGACCTGCTGCGGGGCGGCATAGTCGAGAACCTCCTCGGTGACCGGATAGAAATAGGGGTCCTCGACCCCGATTGTGGCGGGGAGAGGGATGCCGAGGCGCAGCATCCCGCCCTTGACCTCGAAGCGCGCCTCGGCGCCGAGCGGCCGCGGCAGCGCCTGCCGCCACCCGTCGAGCGACGCGCCCTGCTTGCTATCAGCCGAGACCGTGGCGCTCTCCGGAACGCAGATCTTGTCGGTGCAGACGAGGTAGCGGATCGTCGCCGTCACCGGCAGCCGCGCGGGCGCGCCGCGAGGCAGGCTGAGCTCGGTCAGCAGGGCATAATCGCGCTCGAATACGTAGTTCATCAGGCCCGCGATCGTCAGCCGCTGCGGCACGGGGTAGCGAAGCGGCCCGGCCGTCGCGCCGGGGGGGATCCGCCATTCGACCCTCGCGGGCTGCCCCGCGTCGCCGGGATTCTGCCAATAGCCGTGCCAGCCCGGCCGGGGGCGCATCACGAAGGCGAGCTCGACCCTGTCGCCGCTCCGCTCCCCCGCGACCAGCGACACGTCCATCGCCCGCTGCCCCGGCGGCGGCAGCTGCGCGCGCGCCGGCACGGCGGCCAGGGCCAGCAGCAGCAGAAGCAGGTGAGCGAGACGATTCACCAGGGCGCTATAGCACCGACTTGCCTCCCCGCGAGCGAAGCTCGGGGGAGGGGGATCAGCGGCGCTCGAACCTGGCGATCTTCGGGCCGAGGCGGTTGGCGCCGATGCGCAGGGAATCGCCGCTCAAATCGGCGACGAACGAAGTGCCGTGGGTCTGGCCGGGCGCGAGCGAGGCGGTATTGTCGACCAGTGTAAGGCCGTCGGAGCTGTTCGACGCGCCTTCCGCCGCGACCGTGATGAGCGCGCTGTAATTCTCCTTGTCGCGGCCCTGAACGAAGATGTTGCGGGCGATGAGGCCGGTGGCGCCGGCGGAGAGGTCGATCATGTAGTTGGTGGCATGGCCGCCGGTGTCGTCGAACGAGGAATCGGTCACCTCGATCCGGGGCGAGCGGGTCTTGACGTAATGGCCGCCCCGCCCCCGCTCGAAGCGGACCCGGTGGACGGCGAGGCTGCCATATTCGCCGATATAGATGCTGTGGGCGCAGTCGCCGCCGTCGGGGCAGGCGCCGAGGCCGGAGAAGGTCGATTGCTCGACCAGGATCCGGCCGGACGCGTCGTTGGCCGACAGGATGCCGCTCTCGCTGTCGCGGAACAGGCTCTCGCGGACGACGAGGTTGCCGTGCTCCAGCCGGATGCCGGCGCCGTTGCGGTCCGCGACGTGCATGTTCTGGAAGATGAGGCCGCTGATCGTCGCGGCGTGCCCGCGCAGCACCAGCCCCGCCTTGCCCTCGCAGGTCTCGCGATCGAAGGTGACGGTGCCCGGCTGCGCCGCGGCATAGGTGATGTCGCCCGCTTCCTGCACCGCGCACTGGCGGTAGCGTCCCGGCGCGATCACGATCGTGCCGCGATGATTGCCGATCGCGTTGACCGCGTCCTGCAGCGAGCCGAAGCCCTGGCCGGTTTCCCGGACCACGAAGGACGCGCCGCCCGACTGGGCGAGGAGCGGGGTGGCGGCCAGCGCGAGCGCGGCGAGGGCGAAAGCGTGCTTCATGGAGACTGGCTGAGCCGGCGCGGCGGCCAAGTCGAGACGCAATCGGGGTTAATTGCGGAGCGCCCCACGACGGGACAAGGGCAGCCCTATCCCTGAAGGTCGGGGTCGAGCAGGCGCGACAGGAATTCTTCTTCGCCCAGATTCTCCGGCAGGCGGTTCGTGATCGGCTTCAGGCGGCCGTCGATCAGCAGCATGGCGAGGCCGTGCACCTGCGACCATGCCAGCACCATCTCGCGCGCCTCTCGCTCGCCGATTTCGCGATCGGGGTCGGCGGCGTTGGTTCCGCCGGTACCGGCGGCCAGAACGGCCAGCAGCGCCGCCATCGCGTCGCGAAGCGCGGGCCGCTTCCGGTCGAGCCGCTCGCCGCGGAACATGAGCAGGAAGAGCGCCGGATTGCCGGCGGCGAAGCGCACGTAGCGCCGGCCGATGGCGTGGAGGCGCGCCGACGGCGAAGCCGCTCTCGCCGCATCCTCCAGCATCTCGGTCCGGAGGCGGACGAAGCCGATCGCGGCCAGTTCGCTGAGCAGCCCGGCCAAGTCGCCGAAATGATTTTTCGGGGCTGCGTGCGACACGCCCGCCTCACGCGCCGCCGCCCGCAGCGTCAGGCCGGAAATGCCGTCTCTCTCGAGGATTCGGCCCGCCGAGGCGAGGATAACCTGGCGCAGGTTCCCGTGATGGTAAGGCCGCGTGGGCATGGAGGAGGGCTTGACCGACACCGTCACCGGATTTACTACGCATATTTACACTGTCAACATAGGGGACGGCCAGATGGAGGGGGAGAAGGCTTCGCGTCTCCAGGCGGTCGGCTCCGCCAGGCATACGGCCATCCTCGTCGGCATTCTTCTGGTCGTGGCATGTGCCGGGTTCCTGGCCTTGCAACGGGCGGGACCGGCCCAGGCGGGCGGAGGCAGCGTCGGCCTTTACCTCGGCCTGCTCGCCGCCGAATGGGGCCTTTTCTATTATGTGCGGCTCGGCGTCCGTGGGCGTGGCGGGTCGGTCCGGGACCTGGTCAGTGCCCGGCCTCTGAAGGCGAAGGCGCTCGCGATCGACGCCTTTCTCGCGCTCGCGCTGCTCGCGGCGCTGATCGGCGCCGACTTCCTGCTCTCGAAGCTGCTCGGCACGGGCAATGGCGCGCTGGTCCGGACCCTGCTGGTGCGTCGCGCCTCGCTCATACCGGTGTGGATCCTGCTTGCCGTCTCGGCCGGGTTCGTGGAGGAGGTCACCTTTCGAGGCTATCTGCAGCGCCAGTTCGGCGCGTGGCTCGGCAGCCCCTGGCTTGGAATCATCCTCCAGGCAATGCTGTTCGGAGTCACGCACGGCTATCAGGGCGGTGTGCTGATCTTCAAAATCACAATGCTCGGCCTGCTGTTCGGCGCCGCCGCCCAGCTGCGCCGAAGCCTCCTACCCGGCATCGCCGCCCATGCCGGACTGGACATTATCGGCGGCATCGCCGCCCTGCATTAGCTGGCGCGTCAGTCCAGGTTCGGGCGCAGCCAGCGCTCGGCTTCCTCCAGCGCCACGCCGCGGCGCGCCGCATAATCCTCCAGCTGGTCGCGGCCGATCCGGGCGACGCCGAAATATTGGCTGTCGCGGTGGCCGAAATAGAAGCCGGAGACAGCCGAGGTCGGCAGCATCGCGAAGCTTTCGGTAAGCGTCACGCCGGCCGGATCGCCGCCGAGCATTCCGAACAGGGTCGGCTTCAGGCTGTGGTCCGGGCAGGCCGGGTAGCCGGGCGCGGGGCGGATGCCGACATAATTCTCGCGGATCAGCTGCTGGTTGGTGAGATGCTCCTCGGCATAGCCCCAGACGCTGTTGCGGACATGGGCGTGGAGGGTTTCGGCGAAGGCCTCGGCGAGGCGGTCGGCGAGCGCCTTCAGGAGGATGTCCGAATAATCGTCATTCTCCGCCTTGAAGCGGGCGAGGTGCGGCTCGAGGCCGTGGATGCCGACCGCGAAGCCGCCGATCCAATCCTCCCCCTCCGGCGCGATGAAATCGGCGAGGCACATGTTGGGGCGCC